>NZ_JAWRYI010000002.1:0-620085 GCF_046534705.1 Pseudomonas sp. SIMBA_068 | reverse complement strand
ACCCGTCGTCTGGGCAACGAAGGCTACACCTTCGCCAACGTCAACGGCGTGCCACAGCCGAACGACCAGGACCACACAGTCGACATCATGTTCGTGGTCGACCCGGGCAAGCGTGCCTACGTCAACCGCATCAACTACCGCGGCAACACCAAGACCGAAGACGAAGTGCTGCGTCGCGAAATGCGCCAGATGGAAGGCGGCTGGGCTTCGACCTACCTGATCGACCAGTCCAAGACCCGTCTGGAGCGCCTGGGCTTCTTCAAGGAAGTCAACGTCGAGACTCCGCCGGTGCCAGGCACTGACGACCAGGTCGACGTCAACTACAGCGTTGAAGAGCAAGCCTCCGGCTCGATCACCGCCAGCGTCGGTTTCGCCCAGAGCGCCGGCCTGATCCTCGGTGGTTCGATCAGCCAGAGCAACTTCCTGGGTACCGGTAACAAGGTGTCCATCGGCCTGACTCGCAGCGAATACCAGACCAAGTACAACTTCGGCTTCGTCGACCCCTACTTCACCGCCGACGGTGTCAGCCTGGGCTACAACCTGTTCTACAACACCACCGACTACAGCGATTACTACGACGATGGCGTTTCGTACTATGCGATCAACAGCTACGGCGCCGGGGTCAGCTTTGGCTACCCGATCAACGAAACCTCGCGCCTGACCTACGGCCTGACCCTGCAGCATGACGACATTTCGCCGGGTACCTACAGCGCCGACGAGATCTACGACTTCATCTCCCGTGAGGGCAAGAGTTTCAACAACCTCAAGGCGTCGATCGGTTGGTCGGAATCCACCCTCAACAAAGGCGTGTTGGCCACCCGTGGCCACTCGCAAAGCCTCACGCTGATGGCCACAACCCCTGGCAGCGACCTGTCGTTCTACAAACTGGACTACAACGGCCAGGCCTTCCTGCCGGTGACCAACAACACCTCGCTGCGCCTGCACACCGAGCTGGGCTATGGCAATGGCTACGGGTCCACCGACGGCTTGCCGTTCTATGAAAGCTACACCGCAGGGGGCCAGGGTTCGGTGCGCGGGTTCAAGGACGGCACCCTCGGCCCGCGCAATACCCCGGCCACCGGCACCTACGCCAGCGCCGGTCAGGCTTACTATTCCGACCGCGACACCGACGTGCTGGGGGGCAACATCCTGATTACCGGCGGCGCCGAATACATCTTCCCGTTGCCGTTCGTGAAGGACCAGAGCCAGCTGCGCAGCTCTCTGTTCGTCGACGCCGGCAACGTTTATGCCGACACCTGCTACCTCTCGACCACCCAGGGCTGCGGCAGCGTCGACCTGGCGCAGATGGCCGTGTCGCTGGGGGTTGGTGTGACCTGGTACAGCCCGATGGGGCCACTGAGCTTCAGCCTGGCGGCGCCATTGAAAAAGCCGGATAACGGCGAGACACAGATCTTCCAGTTCTCGCTGGGGCAGACGTTCTGATACACCAGCCATGCACGGCCCCTGTAGGAGCGGCCTTGTGCCGCGATGGGCTGCGCAGCAGCCCCATAAGTTGTTGCCATGACGCTGAAATCCCGGGGCTGCTGCGCAGCCCATCGCGGCACAAGGCCGCTCCTACAGGGACCGCGTAGGGCCTGTTTGAGTATTACCCGCTTTTACCCCCGCTTAACCCAAGTTGACAGTCACCTTGCCTAAGCTGGCCAACACCCGAACCCGCCCAGCAGGACACCCTCATGCCTCCGTTCACACCCTGTTTCCCGACATCACTGCGCCACGATGAAGTACCGATCGCACTGCTCGACCTGGTCCAGCAACGCCTGGCCGGCCTGCTGGGCCCACGCTTTACCGTGGTGCTGGGCGGCAGTGGCAATGGCGCCGGGGTCAGTCATTACCACTTGGCAATCCAGCACAACCAGAGCGGCGTTTCACTTGAGGACTCTGGCGACGTCGGTGCCGGTTTCATCGAGCGGCTGCTGCGCATGGGCGCTCAGGTCAGGGATATGCTCGACTCAGCCACGTTCGACCGCATGGCCGGCGACGACCCGGGCCGACCGCTGGTATGGCTCAGCGAGCTGGCCAGCGACCGGGAAAGCATTACAATGCGCCCCCCAATCTGAAATATGTTTTTCCCATGAAATCACTGCTTTACGCCGTAACCTTAGTGTTTTCCTTCACCCTCCCTGCCTTGGCCAACCCGCCAGCCACGTTCACCGAGGCCAAGGTGGTGGCCAAGCAGAAGGTGTACCTGGACCAGGCCAGCAGTGCCATGGGCGACCTGTACTGCGGCTGCAAGTGGACCTGGGTGGGCAAGTCCGGCGGCCGCATCGATGCGGCTTCGTGCGGCTACCAGACCCGCAAGCAACAGAACCGCGCCGAGCGCACCGAGTGGGAACACATCGTGCCCGCCTACACCTTCGGCAACCAGCGCCAGTGCTGGAAGAACGGCGGCCGCGAGCACTGCGTGGACAACGACCCGGTGTTCCGCGCCATGGAAGCCGACCTGTTCAACCTCTACCCGGCCGTGGGCGAGGTCAACGGCGACCGCAGCAACTTCAACTACGGCATGGTCGCGGGCAATGCCGGCGAGTATGGCCAGTGCACCACCAAGGTCGACTTCGTCCAGCGCGCCGCCGAACCGCGCGATGAAGTCAAAGGCCTGGTGGCCCGTACCACGTTCTACATGTTCGACCGTTACCAACTGAGCATGTCGCGCCAGCAGCAACAGCTGCTGATGGCCTGGGACAAACAGCACCCGGTGTCGGCCTGGGAGAAAGAGCGCGACCGGCGCATTGCCGCGATCATGGGGCACGCCAACCCGTTCGTGAGCGGGGAACGCAAGTGGACGGCTGACTACAAGCCAGTTGGCAGTGGCGTGGCGCAAGCGGTGCCGGTGAAAGCCAGCAAGGCAGAGGCCAAGCCGAGCCTGGCCACTGTCCAGTCAGTCGGGGCCGTGCTTGGCAACCGCAACAGCCACGTTTATCACCTGTCTGCTGGCTGCCCGGGCTATAACCAGGTTGCCGCCAAGAACCAGGTTACCTTCGCTAACGAGGGTGAGGCGCAGGCAGCGGGCTATCGCAAGGCAGGTAACTGCCGATAGACCTGTATTGTACGGGGGCTGCTGTGCAGCCCCTTGTTCTCAGGTCCTGCACTCCTCATTCACCAAATTCGCCGGCCGCTCGCCGGCCAGCGCGCTGAGCAGGTTGTCTACCGCGCAACGCGCCATGGCCTGGCGGGTTTCCTCGGTCGCGGAGCCGATATGCGGTGTCGCTACCACGTTATCGAGCTGCAACAGCGGCGAGTCTACTGATAGCGGCTCCTGCACAAACACATCCAGCCCCGCACCGCGTATGCGCCTGGCCCGCAACGCTTCGACTAGCGCCTGCTCATCCACCACGCGCCCGCGTGAGATGTTCACCAGGATCGCCTCAGGCTTCATCAACGCCAGCTCCCGTGCGCCGATCAGGCCTTCGGTGCTGGCGCTCAGCGGCACCGTCAGGCAAACGAAATCCGCCTGCTGCAACAACTCATCCAGGCTGCACTGGCGTGCCGCATGGCGCGCCTCCACCTCGGGCTTGGCGCGCTGGCTGTGGTACAGCACACGCATGCCAAAGCCAGCTGCCGCGCGCCGGGCCAAGGCTTCGCCGATGCGGCCCATGCCAACGATGCCCAAGGTCTTGCCATGCACGTCACAGCCAAAATGCGCCGGCCCCAGGTTGGCCTGCCAATGGCCGTCACGCACCCAGTTCGCCAGCTCCACCACCCGCCTGGCTGTAGCCAGAATCAAAGCAAAGCCGGTGTCGGCAGTGGTTTCGGTGAGCACGTCAGGTGTGTTGGTCAGCATCACCCCACGCCGGCTGAGTTCGGCAACATCGTAGTTGTCCACGCCCACCGAAACGCTGGACACCACTTCCAGCTGTGGCGCCAGGTCCAGCAGGCTGGCATCCAGGCGCAGGCTGGCCCCCAGCAACCCGTGAGCACCCGGCAACGCATCGCGCAGGCGGGCCAGGCCATCGGGCTGGGAGGTATCCACCCAGGTCACCTCGACGCGCTCTTGCAGGCGTGCCATCAAGTCGTCGGACAGGCGTTTGTACAGCACGATTCGCTTCTTCATTGCAGTTTTCCTATGAGTTCATGGCCAGCCGCGAGCTACCGCGCTTCGTCTGGGATGTATTGAGTGCGGCGGTAAGTGCCACTGCGGTCAGCAGCGCGCCGCACATAAACAGGTAAGAGGCCCCTGGCCCGCCCGTAGCGCCATTCAGGTAACCCACCAGCCACGAGCCGCCGAACGAGCCCAGCGCGCCCATGCTGTTGATCAGCGCCATGGCCCCGCCTGCGACGTTGGCCGGCAGGATCTCGGGCACGATCGCGAAGAACGGGCCATAGGGTGCGTACATGCAGGCACCGGCAACCACCAGCAACGCGTACGACAGCCAGAAATGCTCGCTGCCCAACGCGTACGAGCCATAGAACGCCACGGCGGCAATCAACAGTGGTGGCCAGACGAAGCGCTTTCGCTTTTGCAGGCGGTCGGACGCCCAGGACACACCGACCATCGCCAGCACCGCCGCCAGGTACGGCACCGAGGCCAGCCAGCCGGCCTGCACGATATCCACATTCGCGGCCTCCTTGAGAATCGACGGCAGCCACAGCACGAAGCCATACACGCCAATGCTCCAGCAGAAGTACTGCAGCGCCAGGATGATCACCTGCGGCGAGCGGAACGCCTCGCGGTAGTTCTTCACGGGCTTGATACCCTGTTGCTCGGCGGCCAGTGCCTGCGCCAGGGCCGCCTTCTCCTGATCGCTCAGCCACTTCACCTGGGCCGGGCGATCATCCACCAGGCGCCACCAGAAGAACGCCCAGATCACGGCAGGCAGGCCTTCGATGATAAACATCCAGCGCCAGTCGTAATGCTTGATCAGGTACCCCGAAACCACCGACATCCACAGGATGGTCACCGGGTTGCCGAGCATCAGGAAGGTATTGGCACGCGAGCGCTCGGCACGGGTGAACCAGTGGCACAGGTACACCAGCATGGCCGGCATGACGGCGGCCTCTACCACCCCGAGCAGAAAGCGGATACCTATCAGCATGTAGACGTTGCTGACCATGCCGGTGAGCGTGGCAAGGCCGCCCCACAGGATCAGGCAGACGAAGATCAGCTTCTTCACGCTGCGCTTTTCGGCGTAGATGGCGCCGGGCACCTGGAAGAAGAAATAACCGAGAAAGAACAGCGCACCCAACAGCGAAGACAGCACCGGGGTGATGTGCAGGTCTTCGGCCATGCCGGAGGCGGCGGCGAAGCCGTAATTGGCGCGGTCCAGGTACGCCAGGCTGTAAGTGACGAACACAATCGGGATGACGTACCACCAGCGGCGAGGTGCCAGGCTTTGGCTTTGCATGGTTTGGTTCTCCTGAGCTTGTTTTTTTTGTTGCAACAGGTGATTCGGGGTTGGCTGGCTCACGCGCTTCTGCGCAGGTAGTAGGCCTCCAGCTCGTGGCGCAACGGCAGCCCTTCCATGTCGCCGCGCGACTGCACGGCGCGGCTGCCGCACCAGTTGCCACGCGCCACTGCTGCGGGCACGGCGCGGCCCTCCAGCAACGCGCTGAGCACGCCGACGGCGAAGGCATCACCCGCACCGACGGTGTCCACCACTCTGCTGACCGGCACGGGTGCTACCTGCCCTTCGCCCTTGGCGCTGCGGAAGTAGGCGCCGGCATCGCCCAGCTTGATCACCACCAGTTCCACCCCTTGGTCGAGGTAGAACGCGGCGATGTCCGCCGGGGTATGCTGGCCGGTCAGCAACCGCCCCTCTTCCAGGCCCGGTAGCACCCAGTCGGCCTTGGCCGCCAGGGCATTGGTTTCGCGCACCATGCTGTTTTGATCCGGCCACAGCGAGGGGCGCAGGTTGGGGTCGAACGATATGCTGCGCCCGGCTGCGCGCATGGCGTCCACCAGCGCGTGGGACAGCGCACGGCAGCTGTCGGACAGCGCCAGCGGGATGCCGGTGGCGTGCAGGTGGCGAGCCTGCAGGCAGGCAGGGTTCAGCAGTACGGGCGACAGCCTGCTGGCTGCCGAACCGCGGCGAAAGTACTCCACTGCCGGGTCGCTGCCATCATCGCAACGCGCCTTGAGCTGAAAACCCGTCGGGTAACTGGCATCCACCTCGACACCGGAACAGTCAAGGCCTTCGCGGCGCAAGCTGTCGAGCACGAAACGGCCGAGCGAGTCGTCGCCTACCCGGCTCAGCCAGCGCACCTTGAAGCCCAGGCGTGCCAAGCCGATGGCCACGTTGCTGTCGGCGCCGGCTATGCGTTTGCCGAACTGACCGACACTGGCCAGGTCACCTGTTTGCTCGGCGACGAACATGGCCATGGTCTCGCCGAAGCACAGCACGTCATGCTCATGCATGGGCCACCTCCACCCTCGCGCCCAATGCAGACAGGCTGCGTACCTGGGCACGGGTAAGCGCCAGCAAGTCTTCGCCAACCAGGGGGTATTCGACGGCGCGCATCACGCCGGGGGTGAACTCGGTCATCAGCGCTGCCCACGCCTGCAGGTCCGCCGCTTGGGGCGGTATGGCAACCAGGCGACCATCGGCCCGGCGCTGCACAGCCTTGCAATGCACATAGCGCACCCAACGGCCCAGTTGCCGTGCGGCTTGCCGCGCAGGCTCGCCTTGCCACTGCCAGTTGCCGATGTCGAAGGTCATGCCCAGACGCAGCCCAAGCGTGTCGGCACGCTGGAAGAACTGCAGCAGCGGTTCGATCCTGCCACCGTGTGCGGTTTGATCGTTTTCCACCAGCAGCAGCGGCCCCTGCGCAGGCAGCAGCGCTGCCAGGGCGGTTACATCGCAGTGCGCATCGAAGTGCCCCAGGGAAACCTTCAGCGCTACAGCGCCAAGCGCCCGGGCAGTTTCCAGCTTGCGGACCAGTAGCGGGTCAGGCACGCCTTGCGCGGTCCACAGTTCAAGAGGTGTCGAGTACAGGCACTCCAGGCGCAGTGCGGCGATGACCGCACCGAGTGCAGCCGCGTCCGGTGCACTGGCGAACAACTCTTCGCGCAATTCCACTCGGCTGACGCCAGCGGCCGCCAGCATGTCCAGGAACTGCTCCTGGCCACGCTGCCGCACAAAGTCGGCACCGTAGCTTGAGAGGCTGATGGAAACGGGGTTCGGGTGCATTGTTTTTATCCTTATGAAACCGGTTTCATTTTAAGTCGGCAGCAGCAGGCGCGGGCCTGCCGTTGCTTACTGGGGTTGGGTTGAACCGCGGATGATGAGGTTGGCCTTGAAGTCGATGCGCCGGGCTGCCCCGTTGTCGCCGCGCAGGCGACCGAGCAGGCTTTCGAATGCCGCCACACCGATACGCTCGGTGGGTTGGGCCAGCGCAGTGATGCCTTTGCCAACCAAGGGGTACCAGTCGAGGTCGTCGAGGGCGATCAGCCCGACATCGGCGAACAGGTTGCACCCGGCCTCGTGCAGGGCCCGGGTCACCGCCAAGGTGGCAACGCCGTTGAAGGTGAAGATGGCTTGCGGGCCATGGCCGCGGCTGGCAAGAAACGTAGCAAGTTGGCCCTGCAGCCCGGCGCTGATTTCCAGTACCTGCTGGCGCATGCCGGGCCGGCGGCTGACCGACGCGCCGAATGCCTGCACCCGCTCCAGGCGTGAGCTGGTGCCATCGAGGGGTTCGCTGACCGCCAGGATGTCGCGGTAGCCCTGGGCCTGCAGGTGGTCGAGGGCCTGCTCGACGGCGTCGGCATTGTCCAGGCCTACCAGGTCGACATTCAGCTCGGGCAATTGGCGGTCGACCAGCACCATGGGGATGTCACGCTGCAGGTTGAGCAGTTCGCCGGGGTGATGCCCGAGCGTGTTCACGATCAACCCTTCGACGTTGTAACTCTGCAGGGCCACCAGGTGGTGACGCTCCTGCTCGTCGTCGCGGTTGGTGTTGCACACCACAAGGCTGTAACCGTGCTGACGGCAGGCGGTTTCCAAACCATGCATCACGGCCACTGAATAGGGGTTGAGAATATCGGCCACCAGCATGCCGATCAGTCGCGTCTGGCCGCGCTTGAGGCCGCGGGCCATCTGGTTGGGGCGGTAGCCGAGGCGTTCGATGACCTGTTCCAGACGCTTGGCCGTGGCTTCGGCCAACAATTGGCGATCGCCCCCGATGTAACGGGAGACGGTGGCCTTGGAAACACCAGCGACACGCGCTACTTCGCTGATGGTGACCCGTTCGCGGGCATGGGCAGGCGCGTCGGTCATGGGCGGTCCTTATGATTATTGTGATAGCGATGAAACCGGTTTCAATACAGCAAAACTGCGGCAGTTCGTCAACCTGCCGTTGGTCGGCAATGTTGAAACAAAGATGATATTCAAGATTAGATAAGCAAATTAAATAATTGATGCAAATACAATTTCACCCAAAAACAATGTGGGAGCGGTTCACCCGCGAATGCGTCGGTAGATTCGACATCGCATTCGCGGGTAGGCCCGCTCCCGCAGTGGATCAGGGTGCAGCTGGAGAGGTCAGCGAAGCGACTTCACATCACCCGCCGTAACGGCGCTGCCCTGGTTACCCCAGCTGCTTCTGATGAAGTTCACCACCTCGGCAACCTCCTGGTCACTCAGGCGCCAGCCGAATGCCGGCATGGTGAAGTTCGAGGGCGCGGTGTGCGTCGCCGGCACCGTACCCCCCGCCAGCACCACGTGAATCAGCGATGTGGCATCTGCGGTCTGTACCACCGGGTTGCCAGCCAACGCGGGGAACACGCGGGTGTAGCCTTGGCCATCGGTCCGGTGGCAGGCCGCGCAGTTGTCGATGTACACCGCCGCCCCGGGTTTGCTGTCGTCGCCCTTCCACAGCGCATCCGCGACCTGCTTGTCGTAGACGTGCGGCTGGTCATTCGGATTGCTTGACGGAAGGGTCTTCAGGTAACGGGCGATTGCGCTAAGGTCGGCGTCACTCATGTGCTGCATGCTGTGTTCGACCACATCGCTCATGCCGCCGAACACCGCGCTGCGATCGCTACGCCCGGTCTTCAAAAACTGAACCAGCTGCGCTTCGGTCCAGCTGCCCAGGCCGTCCTTGTGATCGCCACGCAGGTTTTTCGCAATCCAGCCTTCCAGCGGTGCGCTGCCGGCCAGGAACTGCTCGCCATCTGCAGGGCTCAGCGCCTTTTCCTGCATGGTCAGCGCACGCGGTGTATGGCAGGCGCCACAATGCCCAAGGCCTTCGACCAGGTAAGCACCACGGTTCACCACCGGGTCGGCTGCAGCCGATGCCTGCCAGGGCTTGGCCTCGGGCGCAAACAGACCACGCCAGATTGCCAGCGGCCAACGCATGCTCAGCGGCCAGGGAATGTCAGTGGCCTGGTTCGCCTGCTCGACCGGCTCCACACCCTTCATGAAGTAGGTGTACAGCGCCTGCATGTCCTGCTCGCTGACCCGCGCATACGACGGGTATGGCATGGCCGGGTACAAGGTGCTGCCATCCTTGCCAATGCCCTTGCGTACCGCCTGGTCGAAGTCTTCGAAGCTGTAATTGCCGATGCCGCTGGCCGCCGGGGTGATGTTGGTGGAGTACACCGTGCCGATTGGCGTTTCCATCGGCAGGCCGCCGGCAAAGGCCTTGCCGCCCTTGGCGGTGTGGCAGGCCACACAATCACCGGCGCGGGCCAGGTACTCGCCCTGGCGCACCTGCGCATCGTCATTCGCCACGGCCTGTAAGGCCGTAGTGGCACCGAGCAGCAGGGTTGCGATCAACATTGTCTTCATGCTCATCGCTCCTCAGGCCTGGACCAGCGGGCCGGGGTTTTTCAGGTACTGCTCGCGGATCGCGCGTGCCGACCAATAGGTCAGCGCGGCCACCAGCCCGGTCGGGTTGTAACCCAAGCCCTGCGGGAACGCCGAAGCCCCCGGCACGAACACGTTATGCACGTCCCAGCTTTGCAGGTAGCGGTTCAGTGCACTGGTCTTGGGGTCGGTGCCCATGATCGCACCGCCGTTCAGGTGGGTAGTCTGGTAGCTGGCGGTGTTGAAGTGGTCCTTGACCTGCTTGCCCAGCACGGCAATGGCCTTGGGGTTCATCGCCTGAGCGATCTTGCTCAGCTTGTCGACCATGAACTGGTTCATCTTGATGTCGTTTTCCTGCCAGTCGAAGGTCATGCGCAACAGCGGCTGGCCGTAGGCGTCGCGGTAGGTGGGGTCCAGGTCCAGGTAATTGGCACGGTAGGACTGGTGGGCGCCATGGGCGTCCATCGACACCTGGTGGGTGTAGTAGTCGGCCGTGGCTTTCTTCCAGGCACTGCCCCAGGCCGGCGTACCCGGCGGGTTGGAGGTGCCGGCAATCGGCCGGCTACCGGCCTGGTTCACCCACATCGGCGAGCCCCCGACAAAGCCGTGGGGGCCATGGTCGAAGTTGTCGGCATTGAAATCGTCGATGGCAATGCCGTTGCCACCTGCGCCGATGAAGTTGTTGGTGTAGGTGTTTTTGTCGAAGAACGCCTTGACCGTGCCCATGTTCTGGTAGGCGAAGTTACGCCCGACCACACCTTCGTTCTTGACTGGGTCATAGGGCTTGCCGATGCCGGAAAGCAGCATCAGGCGCACGTTGTTGAACTGGAACGCCGCCAGGATCACCAGCTCCGCCGGCTGCTCCACCTCGCGCCCCTGCGCATCGATGTAGGTCACGCCAGTGGCCTTGCGCTTGCTGTCGTCCAGGTTTACCCGCAGCACATGGGCATTGGGCCGCAACTCGAAGTTAGGCACCTGGCGCAGCGCCGGCAGAATGTTCACGTTGGGCGAGGCCTTGGAGTACATGTAGCACACGTAGCCGCTGCAGAAACCACAGAAGTTGCACGGCCCCATCTGCGCCCCGTACGGGTTGGTGTAAGGCCCGGAGGTGTTTGCCGATGGGAGGTTGTAGGGTTTGTAGCCCAGGCTGGTGGCGGCTTTTTCGAACAGCCTGGCCGACACCACGTTCTTCTGCGCGGGCAGCGGGAACGGGTTGGAACGGTCCGGCGCGTAGGGGTTGCCGCCCTTCCCTTCACCGACCACCTGGCCGTTGACGGTCCAAGCCTGACCAGAGGTGCCAAAGACCTTTTCGGCAAAGTCGAAATACGGTTCCAGTTCTTCGTAACTGACGCCAAAGTCCTGGATGGTCATGCCTTCGGGAATGAACTTGCGCCCGTAGCGCTCTTCGTAGTGGCTGCGCAGGCGCAACTCCACCGGGTCGACCCGAAAGTGCACACCCGACCAGTGCAGGCCCGCACCGCCCACGCCCTTGCCCGGCAGGAACGCACCGAGCTGGCGATTGGGCAGTGCCACGTCATTCACGCTATGGCGAATAGTGACGGTTTCTTTCGACACATCCACGAACAGCTTCTTGCGCACGCTGTAGGTCAGCTCATCGATCACTTGCGGGTAGCTGCCTTCCGGGTAGGTATCCTGCATCGGCCCCCGCTCCAGGGCCACCACGTGCAGCCCGGCCTCGGTCAGCTCCTTGGCCATGATCGCGCCAGCCCAACCGAAGCCGACGATGACCGCATCCACTTTGTTCAACACAGTCGCCATGCCTCAGGCCCTCTCGCCGCGGATCGATACAGCCGGGAACGGGTAAGGCTCGTTACGCTCGACCCAGTCCATGAAGTCGGCGCGGGCACCGGGGAAGCCAATCTGGGTCCAGCCGACCATGCCTTTGTTGCCGCCATGAATCGGGTCGCAGAAGAACCCCTCACGGGTGTTCTGCACCAACAGGCTGAAGAACACCTTCGCCGGGACGGCGTCGAACACCAGTTCTCCTGCTTCGACCTTGCTGAGAATACGGTCTCGGGTAGCGCTATCTTGCGCGGCAAAAACTTGCCCGCCGTTGGCTTTGCACCAGCCGTCCACGGCCGCGATGCCCAGGCGATAGATTTGTTGCGGGCTGAGCTGCAACTGGTAGCCAAGCTCGGGCGCGGCGTCGGCGTTGAACGGGCCTTGCATGTACCACTGCGCGCCAGTCGCGTAGGGGGTGTTCATCTGACGGTCGATGAACTCGGCGGCGCCGGCTTCGAGTGCGCCGGGGCCAAGCTCATCGGCCGGGATGATGCGCGATACCGCAGCTTGTACAAACGCCCACTCTTCGGCGCTGAAGAACGTCGGTTGATAGTTGCCCGCAGGCGGCGTGGCCGGCACGTTCGGTTGCTGATGCGGTTGCGGGGCCGCAAGCAGCTGGCTGGCGCCCACGCCAAGCCCTGTGCTGGCCACGGTAACCACGGGGATCAGGGTCAAGGTCTTGCGCAGAAAGTCCCTGCGCGGGTTGTCTGGGGCATGCTCAGGCATTGCGAATCCTCATCGGCTGTGCGGCGGCCTTGATAAGCGCCATCTGATTTTCTGTGGGAGGTGATCTTGATAGGCCATCAAGAAGACAGCCGAATAATCTAGCGCGTTCAGAAATGTTTTGAAACCGGTTTCATGCTTGACAATAACCCGCTGAGCCGCCCCGACACTGCCGGTCGGTCAAGGCCTTTTCCATCTGTCTCACTCTCTGCGGATATGCCGCTACCTACAGTGTCGTCGCGCGCGCCTCTCACAGGCGCTACTGGACCGAAACAAACGTAGGAGCAAGCGCAGCTCGCTATGCGCCGCGCGGGCGGCGCTCGATCCCGCAGGCACCGCAGACCCAAGGCTAACCTCGATCAGGCTGAAATCGCCTGTGCCCCCGGCCAGATGACAGCCTGGGCGACGATTACATTCTTGCCATTGAACGTGAGCGCAGGCCCACCATGGAGCTGATACCCTTGCTCCAAGGCATCACTCACTCCCTAAACGGCGGTGAGAAGATCCCGAAGGCGCTGAAGGGCTGGCAAGTTACGATTTGACTCACTATAAGCCAATACGATGTTCCGGCTGTAACGGGAATCCTGACTTACGGGAATATAGTGAGAACTGAACGACCCTATCGTGAGCCACTGAGGTACCAGTGACACCCCCTGCCCACAGGACACCAGCAAATCAATGGCTTCCAGTGAATCGATATCGCAAGCCACCCTTACATCAATGTCACGATCATCAAGGTAACGTTGAGCCAATGACCCGCCCCATGAGTTGACGTCGTAGCGTATGAAGGCCTGAGATTGCAGGGCGGATGAAACTGCTTCTGCGGTGACCGGCGTACCGCTTAGCAGCCCAAGCGGCTCGGAGCGGAGCAAATATAGCCTTAAAGACTTAGGTAGCTTGAACGGTGGCTCAACGAGAATGGCCGCGTCCAGATCGCCACCGACAAGTTTATCGTACAGGAGCCTTGAATCGCCTGGGGTAATCTTCAGCTTCACGTCAGGTGCGCATACCGAAAACTGTTCGATGGCTGACGGTATGATCCCCGTTAACGCGGTGGATATAGCGCCAAGACTAAGGTCCCCTCGCAAGCCATCAAGTTGCAAATCGAATTTCAATTCATTGGCTTGTAGTATGATGTCACGAATTTTTTGTATCACTGCAATCAGCCTCTGGTTGGGCCTTATCGAATGGGCATCTCGATTGAAAAGCTCGCACTCCAGTTCTTTTTCGAGGCTTTGAATTCGCAAGCTGATGGCCGTCGATGACACACTCGACTTTTTTGCAGCACTCGCGATTGACCCGTGGTCAATGACAGATATAACTGCCTCAAGCGTTCTGATGTCCATACCGATTCCTTATGCTCAGACCAAGCATTGGTGGGTGTACATGAATCGCGCGCTCTGAAAAGCTTTCCTCCCCCTGCTGAGGAGAGTCGCCATGTTTAATCCTTTCCATATCGCCTACCATGTTACCAGCCTTGAAGAATCCCGAAAATTCTATAAAGAATACTTGGGATGTATCGAGGGGCGAAGTACTGACACCTGGGTAGATTTTGACTTTTTCGGGCATCAGATCTCCCTTCATCTTGGTGAACCATTCAAGACTACCCGTACAGGCAAAGTGGGCCAGCACATGGTGCTGATGCCCCGTATTGGGGTGGTGCTGCCGCTTGATCGCTGGCTAGCGCTTGCTCAGCGGTTAGAGGCCAAAGGCATCGTGTTTGAGATCCCCCCAGTCGTTCGGTTCAGAGGGGAGCCCGGGGAGCAATGTACGATGTTCTTCCTGGATCCGAGTGGCAATCCAATTGAAGTCAAAGGCTTTAGGAATCTCCCCGCCGTCTTCGCTTCTTGATACATCTAAATAATAACAAGAGACTCAACACCATGGCTGCGAAAAAAAAGATCAGCTTGATCACCCAGATTGCAATCGGCTTATTTTCAGGGGTTATTGTCGGGCTACTGCTCAACTACTTTCCCGATCAAAAAGGCTGGTTGGTAGCGCAGGTCCTTCAGCCGGCGGGCGATGCCTTCATCAAGCTGATGAAAATGATCATCGTCCCGCTGGTTTTCTCCTGTATGGTAGTGGGGATTGCGGGATCTGGGGGCCGTTCTCTCGGGCGAGTGGGCACAAAGGCCTTGGTCTACTTTTTTTCGGTTACCGGCCTGGCAATTGTTTTCGGATTATTAGTGGGTAATATTTTCCAGCCTGGCGTTGGTGCTGACTTTTCCAGCGCAGCAACCACCACAGTGCAAGCCCCTATGCAGGGTGCTTCACAGGGGTTAGGCAATGTGCTCCTGGGGATTATCCCTGATAACATCATCGCGGCGATGGCTGAAGCCAAGCTACTTTCCGTACTGTTTTTTGCGATAATTTTTGGGGTTGCGCTTTCTAATCTGGAACCGCAAAAGCGACTTCCCTTGGTAGGTGCATTACAAGCCGTTGCCGACACCATGTTCAAAGTAACGCACATGGTGATGGCGTATTCTCCGATCGGTATTTTTGCCCTGATTGCAGTAACAGTATCCAGCTTTGGTATTCACGCCCTGCTGCCGCTGGCGAAGCTGATCGGCGTGACATACCTGGCGGTTATAGTCTTTGCTATCGTGGTGCTCGGCTTCATTGCAAAGCTGGTCGGCGAAAATATTTTTGAAATCATCAAGGCTTTCAAGGATGAATTATTGCTGGCATTCAGTAGCGCCAGCTCCGCGACGGTCATGCCTCAACTGATGGCCAAGAGCGAAGTGAGAGGCGTGCCACGCAACATCACCACGCTTGTCATACCGCTGGGATATTCGTTCAACCTTGATGGTGCCTCTTTGTTTGCAGGGTTAGGGACACTCTTTATTGCCCAGGTTTACAATATTGAGCTCGCCCTGGCAGACCAGATCATGCTTGTTTTCATCATGGTCCTAACCTCCAAGGGCGCGGCGGGCGTACCGGGGTTCATGTTCGTCATCCTCACTGCCACGCTCACCGCCGCCGGGTTGCCGTTAGAGGGTGTTGCCTTGATCGCGGGCGTGTACAGGCTAATGGATATGCCGGTTACTGCACTGAATGTGCTAGGCAACGCGCTGGCCCCCTTGGTAGTGGCAAAATGGGAAAGTCGATCCCAGAACCGTGATGAATCTGTGAAAGGTGATGCTGAAACTAGAGCACTCCCTCAAGAACAGTGATTCGATCAGTATCGCTGCGTTTTGCGAAGCACGAGGAAGTGCAGTAGTCAGTCGATCAAGTTCACAGGTGGTTCTTCATATATACGCGTTGCGTTGGCACCTGAAAACAGCCTTGCACTACTGGCCGCTGCTGTGCCGTGGCCCTCGTAGCAGAGGCACCAGCAGCCACCAGAAACAACCGCAACATATACCAAAGCACCGACCCGTTGCCTGCGAATAATACTTTAAAAATAATCTGTAGCGAAACTTCCTACAGCTCTTTAGGAAGTTTCAATCTCCCATAGAAATTGATTCCTCGTTAGTCTTCAGGCCTTCGCAAATTGCTTGCGCCCGATCACATGGGGAGTCCGCGGCCATTGCGTGAGTTGCCCTGCTAATTGACGAGGATTAAGGATGTCCAGACTGTCCGATGGCACTGACAAACCGGTGCCGGTCAAGAAAAAGCCAGTCCTGCTTGAGGATATCGAGGAAACCCAACAGTTCCGTACAGGCGCTGATCCTCAACTCGCAACGGATCTATCCGGTTACCCCGCCGACCCGGAGTTCCAGCTGCGTGGCGGCTTCGAAAACCTGATGCTCGACGCGGCAAGCCCGCTGTTCGGACTGGTCATTCGGCGACAGGTACTGAGAACCGGGGCACCGAGCAGCGCAGACCGAGCGATGCACCACGGTCTACGCCTGGCGTTGTTTGCTTCGGTACATGAAACGGCTGTCGAAATACGCGTGAGTGAAGCTGCACGAAGTGGGCAGCCAATCAATCCGCAACGCAGCGGTGGCCAGATTGCACGGTACCTGGATCAGGCCTGGGCCGAAGGGCTAATGCAGGCTGATAACAAGCAAAGCGACTTCTATAAAGTTCGTGCTGCCGGCCTGATATGCCTCATCGAAGGCATGCTGATGGCTTTCAAGGCTCGCGAGCTGCGTGACAGTGACACACGTATCAAGACTGAACTCTTGGCTGCCGCAATGACCACGGCTGCGGCGGGCTTCGAGATTGGGGCAAGTTATGTGGACCAAGTGGTGACACGATACGGCGCTAACAGTGTGACCGGGAGAGGTGCAGCGGCCACCTTAGGAAGGTTAAAGCTCTGGGGGGCTGGATTGGCTGGCGTTGGAGGTTCGCTGCTGGCGTGGTGGGATTTCACAGATTGGCTTGAACATTTCAACGACAGTCACGCTGGACACACCAAACAGACTCAAAAAAAATCCAGGCTTTTGGCCACTACGTACCTTGTAAGAGGAATGGCGACAATAACCCTATCGCTGGCCGAAATAGGAACGGCCATTGCTGTTGCAAAACCTTTCTTCGACTACCTTTCTCAAAATGCCAAGACCAAGCTGGCCAGGACGCTATCCACGTCCTTTGGAGCACTTGCAACAAAGCTCGGAACGCAGGCCGCTCGGTTATTACTTGCCCGCCTTATTCTTGGCGCTTTCTGGATTGGCCTAGTCCTGACAGTGATAATTTACATATTTGAAGACGACGCTTTGGAGAAGTGGTGCAAACGCAGCAGCTTCCGCCTTGCAAAAAACTCAAAACGTTTGAAGAACAAGAAGAACTGAAGACCCTGCACTCCGCATTCAGCGAGGTATTGTGATGTATCTGATCGAATGGGGTTTCTGGCAAATGGCTACTGAATCCGAAGCTGCGCGAAAAGCCTATGAAGCAGAGCTGACACCGAAAGAAAAACGTCAGGATTTGTATGAGGACGAGCTGGCTGAAGAAATGCACTTTCAACCTGTGAGTGAAAACCCGCGCACAAGAGGCCCTGTATTCGCTTTTAACGACATCTTCTTAGATATTCGCTGTGGTGGTTCAGAAGAAAAGCGCGGGCTGATTACGCTCGCAACGCTCGGCGCTATCGCCCCGGCCATTGCTGTTGGACTAATCACCACCACTGGATTTTTATGGATGGACATCACCGACCCTGAGGGTCGCTCCATAATCACGATTCTTACAACACTTATAATGCTCTCAGTCAGCTCGACCTTAGTGTATCTTTATTCAAAGTATGGAATTCACTTAACCCGACTAGAAATGCTGACTAGCCGTCACTTGCTCATTCGTTTCAATCGTGTAACCCAACAAGTTCACCTACATCGACCGAAATACTGCGGCGGCATCGTCACTTTCCCGTGGAAAACAACCGGAAGCACAGCCATCGACCCAGAAGATGACCCACTCAGCGTGGGCATGCGACTAGGGCTAGTCTGGCACCCCAGCCGCACCGGCCTCCCCCACATGGAAATGGCCCTACTCGGCAAACAAGGCCAAGGCGGCAGCGAACTCCGTGACGAGTGGGAGTTCATCCGCCGCTACATGGAAGAAGGCCCACACGCCGTCCCCCGCCCCCGCCTGAGCACACAACTACCATCACCCATCCAGGCCTTCAGCGCCCAGTTCGAGGGGCTTGGGCGTATCTTCCGCAAAAGCAGCTGGTTGTTCAAAGTTATCCTGCTGTTCGTCTGGCCCGCTTTCGTCATTGTTGGCACCGGCCACTGGCTCAGCCTGCTGCTGTGCTGGCGACCGCGCTGGCCGAAAGTAATCCGCGAGGCCGGCTTGCCCGGCAAGCCCGTACCACCCGTGACCACCCGTGACCACCCTCAGCGACTACCCACCCGCAATCCAGGAGCGCCTGCTCGCCAATGCCTACCGCTGGCAGCTCAAACCCGGCAAACGGCCTGAGAAAAAACCACGAAAACCGCGCAGATCCAGGTCGAAAGAGGAACCGGCTGCACCCACAGAATGATTGTGTCTGCATTCAGAATTCGACCGTGTACCCCACGATCACGCGGTTCTCATCCGCTGCATCGGCAAAATTCGAGCGCATGCTCGCATTGCGCCAACGCAGCGACACATTCCGGAGCGCCCCCGACTGCACCACATAGGTGATGTCCGTGGTCCGCTCCCACTCCCGCCCTTCTCCGTCGCCAGCCGCCAGCGCCCTGCCCTTGGCGCTGGCGATGCGCTGCGGGTCCACATGGTCGCCCTTCACATAGCGCACATTGAACGTGAGCCCTGGGATACCCAGCGCAGCGAAGTTGTAGTCGTATCGCAGCATCCACGCCCGTTCATTGGCCAGGGCAAAGGTGCTGACCTGCTGTTCGCTGAACAGGTAGGTATCGGTGCCACCCACGTAGGCATATGCCGTATCGCCGCGCAATTTCTGGTAGCCACCGCTGAACGTATGGCCCTGAACGCTGTACCCGAAGTTGGTACTGAGGGTCTGGTTGTCGACTTCACCCAGCAAAGCCCGGCCCTGCTCGCGTGCGTTGAACCAGCGCCACTCGGTAAACACATCCCCGGGCCCTAGGCGCGTCTTGAACTTGAACCCGGCAAAATCACGCCGGAACAGGTCTTCGAGCGTGCTGGTGTGAAGGCTGAGGGTCAGGTTGTTCAGCGGCTGGTAGTCGACACCGCCGTAGTAAAGCCGGTCACTGGTTACCGTCGCCGAGTAGGCCCCTTGCTGCGCCATGGCGGTCAGGTCCTCATAGTTGGTGGAGTCGCGCAACTTGGTGGCATCCACCTGCAGCAGGGTGAACGTAAACCGGTCCAGGTCCTTGCTCACCAGTTGCGCACCGTTGAACCACTGGGGGAACAAGCGGCTGTTGTTGGACGCCAGCAAGGGCAGTTGCGGGCTCAGGCCGCCGAGTTTCAACTCGCTCTGCGCCAGCCTGGCCTTGAAGGTGGCCACCGCCTTGGCATAGTCGTCCGCGGCGCGTTTGTCGCTGCCACGTGGCAACAGGCCGGTGCCGCTACGGTCGGGTGAGGAATCCAGCTTGAGCCCCAGCATGCCGGCTGCATCCAGGCCAAAGCCGACCAGACCGTCGGTGTAGCCAGACTGCAGGCGCAGCATGAAGCCCTGGCCCCATTCACCGCGCCGCGATTGCGTGGCGCTGTCACCGTGAAAGTCGCGGTCGAAATAGAAATTGCGCAGTTCCATGCTGCCGCTGGCGTCATCGATGAAGCCGGCCTGCGCGTTTTGACAGGCGCAGCAAAGCGCCCCGAGCATCAGCGATGCTCGCCGGGAAAGATTGATCATGGGTGTGCCTGGTTCTTGTTGTTGTTTGAAGACTCAGCGCCAATCAGCTTCGGGGGTTGCGCACGTAGCGCATCACCACCAGGCAGGCGATCAGGATCAGCGGGGCGATGGACAGCATGCCCATGGAGTCGCTGCCGGTGAGGTCATTGATCTTGCCCACCATCACCGGTGCGACGATGCCGCTTAGCTGCCCGACCGAGTTGATCGCCGCAGTACCGGTGGCAATTGCCAGGCCCGAGAAGGTCGACTGTGGAATGGTCCAGAAGATCGGGATGGCGATGAACGTACCTGCGGTGGCCAGCACCAGCGCGGCCATCATCGCCAGCGACGAGTCGGAATACAGGCACGCCAGCAGGTAGCCCACAGCTGCCGCCAGCAGGCAGTACACCAGGTAGCGCTTGCGCTCGCCGGTACGGTCGGAGCGACGGGTCAGCAGCACCATGCCGATGCAGGCCACCGCGTACGGCAATGCCGACAGCACACCACCCAGAGCATGTCCTGCACACCTGATGACTTGATCAGGTGCGGCATCCAGAAGTTAAGGCCATAGGACGCGGTTTTGATCACGTAGTAGATGAACGCCATGATCGCCACTTCACGGGTCAGCAACACCCGCCAGATCGAGCCGAGAACCGGCTTTTCGGCGCGTTTGTCCTGGGCCAGGTTTTCCGCCAGCAGGTCCTTCTCCTCACGGCTCAGCCATTTTGCCGCTTCGATGTCCCGGTCCAGCTTCCACAGCACTAGCAGGCCCAGCACCACGCAGGGCAAACCGGACATCAGGAACAGCCAGTGCCAACCGGCAAGGCCTAGCACACCATCCATGGTCCCCAACAAGACACCTGCTGCCGGGCCACCCACCGCACCGGCCAGCGGCACGGCCAGAAACCACAGGCCATTCATCTTCGCCAGGTGCTTGCGCGGGAACCAGCATGCGAGGTAGAAAAGAATCGCCGGGCCGAAGCCGGCCTCCATCACCCCGATCAGAAAGCGCAGGAAATACAGGGTGTACTGGGTATAGGCAAATACCAGCGTCGCCGTCGCCAGGCCCCACGACACCATGATCCGGCAGATCCAGGCCGGTGCCCCGTAGCGCTTCAGGCCCAGACTGCTAGGTACTTCGAACAGTACATATCCCACGAAGAACATGCTCGCGGCCAGGCCGTAGGCGGCGTCGCTGAGGCCCAGTTCCTGCTGCATCTGGGCTTTTGCGAAACTGATGTTGATGCGGTCGAAGTACGAAAACAGGAAGCAGATGATGGCCAGCGGCATGATGCGCCAGGCCACGCGGCGGTACAGCAGCAGTTCATTGATGTGGCTGTCGTTGCGCTCACGCGCCAGTTCGCCGGTCATGGCAACCATGGTGGATCTCCATTCTTGTAATTATTGGAGAGCAGCGACGCCTTCATGGGCGTCGCCAGCGGGTTTTCAGCGGATACGGATCAGTTTTTCCTTGAAGCTCTGGCCTTTTGCGACGTACTCGACGGCGTTGCGCTGCATGCTGGCGATGGCTTCGGCCGTCAGTTCGCGCACCAGCTTGGCAGGCGCACCCAGGATCAGCGAGTTATCGGGGAACACCTTGCCTTCGGTGACGATGGCGCCAGCCCCGACCAGGCAGTTGTTGCCGATGACCGCGCCGTTGAGCACCACCGCCTGGATGCCGATCAGCGCGCCATCACCGATGGTGCAGCCGTGCAGCATGGCCTGGTGGCCGATGGTGACGCCCTGCCCCACCGTCAACGCAAAGCCGGGGTCGGCATGCAGCACTGCGCCTTCCTGCACATTGCTGCGCTGGCCGATGCGGATCGGTTCGTTGTCGCCCCTTAGCACGGCCTGCGGCCATACGCTGACGCCTTGTTCGAGGGTTACATCGCCGATCACGGTGGCATCCTCTGCCACGTACGCTTCCGGGTGCAGGTTGGGGGCCAGGGTGTCGTATTGGTAAATCGCCATCTCAAACCCTCCTCAAGCTGCGTCGTCGGTTTTCAGCACGCCGGCCGCGCACAGCTCGGCAATGTGCGCATCGCTGTAACCCAGTTCACGCATCACCTGGCGGGTGTGCTCGCCAATCCGTGCTATCGCACGGCGCGGCTGTAGGCGCTGCCCGTCCAGTGACAGCGGCAGCAACGGCATGGGTGTGTGGCTGCCGTCTTCAAGTTGCAGGTCGGCCATACCGCCGCTCTGCTGCAGGTGGGGGTCGTCGAACAACTCTTCCGGGCGGCGGATCGGCGCAAACGGGATGCCGTTGGCCTCCAGCTGCAGCGCCAGTTGCCCCGCATCCAGTGGCGCGAACACCTCGGCCAGGTGCGCCAGCAGCCGTGGCCGTTGCAACACACGGTCGTTGTTGCTGGCCAGTGTCGGGTCATCGAGCAAGGCGGTCTGCCCCAGCACCTGGCACAGCGCATGCCACTGCCCTTCGCCGGTGGCGGCGACAAACATCTGCTCGCCACCGGCGAAGGTGAACACGTCATAGATCGCCCAGGCACTGATGCGGTTTGGCATCGGCGCTGCAGCCTCGCCGGTGACTACGTACTGCTGCATGTGCTGGGCGGCCAGCAACACGCAGTTCTCGTACAGGGCACTTTGCACCTCGCGGCCGCTGCCGGTGGTGTGGCGGTCGTTGAGCGCCGCCAGTACGCCAATGGCGCCGAACATGCCGCCCATGATGTCGTTCACCGAGCTGCCCGCACGCAACGGGCGGCCCACCGGCCCGGTCATGTAGGCCAGGCCGGCCATCATCTGCACCACCTCGTCCAGCGCCAGGCGGTTGTCATAGGGCCCGTTGAGAAAGCCTTTGTGCGAGGCATAGATCAGCCGCGGGTTGCGCTGGCGCAGCGCGGCGTAGCCCAGGCCCAGCTTGTGCATCCGACCAGGTTTGAAGTTTTCGATAAACACGTCGGCAGTGTCGATCAGTTGCAGCACGGCCTCGCGGCCCTCGGCCGATTCGACATCCACTGCGATGCATTGCTTGTTACGGTTGAAGGTGCGGAAGAAGCCCGCCCCCGCGCCCAGCAGCCGGCGCGTGCCGTCGCCGCGCACAGGTTCGATCTTGATCACTTCGGCGCCAAGGTCGCCGAGGATCATGCCGCAGGTCGGGCCCATCACCATGTGGGAAATTTCGACGACACGGATGCCGTCCAAGGGAAGTCTGGACATCGTGGTATTCCTCGTTCAGGCAGGTCAGGCGTGGCCGGCAGCGTCGGCGAAGTTCAGCGGTAAACCGGCGCGGGCGATGCAGCCGTAAAGAGGCTCGCCCGGCAGCGCCTCGCTCAGCACCTGGCGCGACTCGATCAGTGCAGGCAGGTTGATACCGGTGGCGTAGCCCATGCTCTGCAGCATGAACACCAAGTCTTCGGTGACGGTATTGCCCGACGCGCCCGGGGCGAACGGGCAGCCCCCCAGGCCAGCCAGGGAGGCGTCCAGCTCGCGAATACCCTGCTGTACAGCGACCAGGCTGTTGGCCAGGGCGAGGCCACGGGTGTCATGGAAGTGCGCGGCCTTGAGGCGGTCACCGGCAATCGCCCGCACCGCCTGGAGCACCGTTGCCACCTGGCCCGGGTTGGCGTAGCCAGTGGTGTCACCCAGCGAGACAAGGTCGCAACCGGCTTCGATCACCTGGCGGGTCAGTGCGCAAAGGTCGGCCAGCGGCACTTCACCCTGGCGCGTGCAGCCAAAAGCGACCGACATGCCGGCAATGACCTGCACCTCATGCAGGCCCATTTCAGTACGCACTTGGCACATGCGCCCCAGTTCCTCGACCATTTCCATGGGCGTGCGGCGCACGTTGGCCAGGCTGTGCGCCATGCTGACCGATACCGGGGCGACGATGCGATGGGCGCCAGACTCAAGTGCGTCCCTGGCGCCGCGCAGGTTCGGGGCCAACACGGTTACCTGCAGGCCCGGGTATGTGAGGGCGTGGGCCACCACCTCGCGGGCATCGGCCATTTGCGGCAGCAAGCGTGGCGGTACGAACGAAGCAACCTCCATGTGGCGCACGCCAGCGGCGTAGGCGGCGTCGATCCAGCGGCGTTTGGCGGCGGTTGGCAGGGTTGTCTGCAGGCTCTGCAGGCCATCGCGCATGCCGACTTCGTTGATTGTTATTGTTGTCATCACGATCTCTCTGTCTGAAGCGTTGCGCCAGACTAAGAGCTGGATGACGGGCAGAAAAGACGTGTTTCACGGGCTGATCCATCGTCAGCCACGATGGATCAGCCGGCGACCTGCCAGGCCGGTGCACGCAGCAACAGGTGGTCCAGCAGGCGCCGTGCGGACAGCGACAGCGTGTGCCGGTCGCGCATGCAGATGACGAACTCGCCAAGCGCCCAGTCGTCCGTCAGCGGGATGACCCGCAGGTCGAACAATGCCGCATAGCGGGCCACGGCCTCTTGCGGGAACACCGCCAGGCCAAGCCCGAATTGCACCAGGCGGTATGCCGCGTCAAACGACGACACGTACGAACGAAAACGCAATTCTTTGCCGGCCTGTTCGGCGCTTTTACGCATGAAGGCGTTCAAGGTGGCGAAGGCCGACAGGCCCAGGTGGTCGTAACCCAGGGTTTCCTCGAAAGCAATCTGGCTGCGGCCGGCCAACGGGTGATCAGCAGCAACGACAACGGCCAGGTGATCCTGCCGGTACGCTACGAACTCCAGGTCACCCACCGCCATGGATTTGCGGCAGATGCCGAGGTCTGCATTGCCCTCGGCCACACCACGAACGACATCGGTGCTGAAGCGCTCCTCGATATCGGCCTGAATCAGTGGATTCTCCAGCATGAACGCCGTCAGTTCCTCGGGCAGGAACTCCATGATCGACGACACATTGGCCAGCACCCGCACATGGCCGCGCGCGCCTTCGGCGTATTCGCTCAGCTCGCTGTCCAGGCGTTCCATGGCACGGGTCATTTCCCGGGCATGGCGCAGCAGGGCCAGGCCCGCTGGGGTGGGCTCCACGCCACGCTTGCTGCGCTTGAGCAAGGCGGTGCCAAAGCGCGCCTCGATGTCTGAAATACGTTTGCTGACAGCGGAGGGCGCCATGAACGCGCGCTCGCCAGCGCGGGCGATGGTGCCTTCTTCGCAGACGACGATGAACAGGTTCAGGGAAAGGTGGTCGAGGGGTTGCATCGCTTGGCTCGGCAGGGAAATGGGACCGCCGATGCAATGTAGCAAAACCGCATTTGCTTCGAAAACCGGGTTTAAATTACCTGCCCCCAATCCCCAACCTTGGGGGAACGCAGCCCACTGCCAGCTGCTCGCAAAATGCTCCGCTGAAAGGCTCGCTCCCTTGCCGCACAAGGGCTGCAACGTTATTTCCAGATTGTGGCACAGCTCTTGCCGATCTCCTCCCAGACGCCCCAAGTCCATGGGCCCGTTTGCAGGAGGAATTGACTCATGCACCGACCGATACCCCACCCGCTGGCAGTGGCGATTTTCGCCGGCATGCTCCAGCTCCCGGCGCAGGCTGCCTTGAATGCTGTCGATCCGGGCGCCTACGTGCCCGCCAACGGCGGCTTCCCCGCCTGGTACCAGGACAGTCACGGTCGTACCCTCGACCTGTGCCTGACCAAGGCGGTCAGCTCCAGGGTTGCCGGCGCACCCGGCGCACCGTCTTACATGTGCACGCTGCTGCCCACGCCCGGCGTGTTCGACGATACCCAACCCATCGTCTTCCCCACCAACTTCCCTGACGAAGCGTTCTGGTTCACCGCCGACGCTGCCATCGTCGACGTCGCGCGTGGCATCGACCTCAGCTACGGCACCGCGATCGAAGCGGCATTCGCCGCCGAAGAACCGGTCGAGGGTGACCAGGTCAGCTTCGCCCGGGTACGTATCCGGGTCGATGTCCCCACCGCTGGCACCTACGTGGTCACCCACCCCTATGGCGTGGAAGTGTTCGATGTCCCCGCCGCAGGGCGTAGGGCGATCAACATGACCCGCGACATCGGCATTGCCGGGGCAGGCGATTTCACCGGTGCGCTGAAAGGCGATGTCGGGCCGTTCCTGCGCAGTGTCAACGGCCCTTATACCGAAGGCAACGAACGCTTCGTCGGCGACCCGAACCTTGAAGAGCGAGTAACCGGCAGCCCGTTCAACACCAATTTCGTGCGCATCGAAGGCCCAGGCGGCATCGACCTGCGCACCGAACTGTTCGCGATCTCGGGCAAGCTTTCCGAAGTGGCCCTGCCAACCCCGCTGATGCCTCAGCGCAGCACCTACTCACGCCACACCGAGAACGGCGACCTGCGTGCCCAGCAAGACATCTTCGTGATGGCCCCACCGCCACCGGCCAGCGTCACCCTGACCAGCCAGACGCCCAACCTGAGCCTGACCGAGGCCAACGCCACTGGCGCCTGGTACGCCCAGTCGGCCCTCAACCCGGCGGCCGGTACCATCGTGACCCTGACCGCCGACAACAGCGTGGCCATCCCGACCAGCAGCCTGACCACCCGCAACGTGCCGCTGACTGACCTGGTCACCATCACCCAGGCCCAGTACCGCCTGTCCACCGGCGAGCTGACCCTGGTGGCCAGCACCAGCGACGAAACCACCCCGCCAGTGCTCACCGCCCATACCGGCAACGGCACGTTGATCGGCAACCTGGGCGGCACCGGCGCCGTGAAGACGTTGAGCATGTCCTTCTCGCCCATCCCGCCGGCCAAGGTGCAGGTCACCAGTGCCAATGGCGGTAGCGACACCGAAGACGTGGTGCTGGTGCCATGAACAGACAAAGGCTCAGCCTTCAAGGAGGCCGCATGAACACTTGGTCGCGCCGTGCGCTGTTCGCCGCCGGTTTTTCCCTCACCGTTACCAGCGCCGCCTTTGCCGCGTTGTCTGATGTCGACCCGGGGCCCTACACCTTCGCCACGGGCGGCTACCCGATGTGGTACAAGGACAGCCTCAACCAGTCCCTGGAACTGTGCCAGTCACGTGCCACCAGCACCCGCGCGCCAGGCGCACCAGGGGCGCCGGCCTACATGTGCACCTTGCTGCCCGAGCCCGGTATCTATGACGACGCCCTGCCGCTGGTATTTCCAGATAACTGGCCACCAGAGATGTTCTGGTTCCTGGCCGAAACCTCGATACCACAAGTGGGCAACAGCGGTTATGAGCTGGAGGTCTACGTTGCGGGTATAGAGGCAGCCTTCGCTGCTGAAAACCCGGTAGACGGTGATCAGCAAAGTTTCGCCCGCATCCGTATCCGCGCTTCGGTTCCACGCACCGGTACCTACACCATCACGCATCCTTACGGGGTGGAAACGGTCAACGTGACCACGGCAGGTCGCCGAGCGATCAACATTACCCGGGACATAGGCATTGGCGCTCCGGGCAACTTCCAGGGGGCGCTGGCGGGTGCGATCGGCCCTTGGCTGAAGGGGGTTGGCGGGCCTTATACCGAGGTCAATCCTGACACTGGCTCCACCGAAACCTACATCGGTGACCCCAACATCACCGAAGCGGTAACCGGTAGCCCGTTCAATACCAACTTCGTACGCATTGATGGGCCCGCCGGCATCATCCAGACCAACGCATTCACAGTCTCTGGCAAGGTGCTGGACCAACGTGCGCAGACCCCGGTAACCCTGGAGCGCGCCACCTACTCACGCAATGCCACCGGCACCCGTACGGAAGTATTCGCCAAGGCGCCCATAGAGGCCAGCTTGTGCATGCGCAATGGCCTGGCATTGGTCGGCACCCCGCCTTCACCGTGCCAGTTCACACTCACCGCCGACAACAACGGGCTGTTCTTCCATCAGCAGTTCGGCCAGGACGCACCACCTGCAATCGTGGTGGTCACCGCCAGCAACAATATTGGCGGCACCCAGCCAACCGCACTGTCCAGCAAGCTGACCGACGTGGTCAAGGTCAGCACCGCACGCTACGACTGGGCCAACAAGCGCCTGCTGATCGAGGCCAGGTCCAGTGACGAAGTCGCTATCCCCGACATGCTCGCGCAGGGCTATGGCCGCCTGTCGAAATCCGGCACGCTGCAAAGCATCACAGTCAGCGACGTGGCACAACCGCCAGCTACCGTCACGGTCAAGTCTGCCCATGGTGGTACTGACGTGGAACCCGTGATCGTGGTCGGCAACGCACCCGTCGAGGCGGCCAACCAGCCACCGCTGGCCCAGGCAGATGTCGGCAGCACCAGCGTTGGTGTGCCGATCACCCTCAACCTGCTGCAAAACGACAGCGACCCGGACGGCAATGTGCCGCTGACCATCAGTGACCTCACCCAACCGGGTACCGGCCTGGGCGGTGTAGTGCTCAACGGTACCACCTCGGTTACCTACACCCCGCCGCCCGGCGCTACGCAACCATTGGTGGCCACCTTCAGCTACCGGGCGGTGGATGCCAAGGGCCTGAAATCGGAACCGGCCACGGTCACCATCAACGTGGCGCCTAACCGGCCACCAGTCGCCAACCCGGAAACCGTCGCCACCCTGGGTGTGCCATTGACCATCAACGTGCTGGCCAACGACACCGATCCGGAAGGCAATGTGCCGCTGGCTGTTGCTGCCGTCACCCAACCGGCTGCCGGCCGCGGCACGGTCAGCACCGACGGCGCCACCGTGACCTATACCCCACCGGCCACGGTTACGGCGGCCTTCACCACCACCTTCACCTACCAGGCACGTGACTCGCTGGGGGCGTTGTCCACCCCGGGTACGGTCACCGTCAACGTGTCGCCACGGCCCGCCGCCGAAACCTTCGCGGTCACGGCAGCCACCGTCACGGCGCGCTCCAACAACCGTTACAACTGGGACATCAGCGGTACTTCGTCGGTAACCACGGGCAACGTTGTCACCGTCCGGGTCACCACCACCACCGGGGTGCAGACGTTGGGCACGGCCACGGTGCCAGTGACCGGGCGCTGGCGGCTGGCAGTGAGCAACAGCACCACGATCATCCCGACCGCCGCGCCGACGGCAACCATCACCACCAGCCCGGGTACCACCCGCACCGTCAATGTGGTTGTGCAGTAAAGGCGGGGAAACGCCATGAAACGCTTGTATCCACTGCTGTTCAGCCTGGCCCTGGCGGGCCAGGCCAGCTGGGCCGACGACCTGATGGACAATGCCGACCTCGCGCCCGGCAACGACCTCGGTGAACCGGTGATCATCCGCCTGCTGCCGGTCGGTGCCGGCCAGGCTGCGGTGATCGAGCAGCAGGGGTCAGGCAACCGCGCCGCGCTCGACCAGAACGGTCAGGCCCTGCTGGGCCGTATCGTCCAGTCTGGCGGTGCGCAGGAAGCTTACATCTTGCAGGAAGGCAGTGACCTGATGGCCAGCATCAGCCAACAGGGAAATGGCAACAGCGCGTCGATCCGCCAGAGCGGCAGCAGCAACAGCGCAGCCATCGAGCAGATCGGCAACGACAACAGCGCCAGCATCGTGCAGTCCGGCTCGGGCCTCAACAGCTCCGTGACCCAGACCGGCAATGGCCAGCATGTTCAGATCACCCAATATCGATAGACCTGGAGGCACCACCATGTACAAGCTCGCCCCTTTAAGTGCCGCTATCGTCCTGGCCCTCGCAGGTCAGGCCATGGCTGCTGACAGCACCTCGTCCCAGACCCAGGACGGCAAGGAAAACATCGCCGAAGTCTCGCAGACCCAAGCATCCTTCGCCTCGGCCACCCAGAACCAGACGGGCAAGGGCCACAACCATATGGCGGTGCAGACCGAGAGCACCAGCGATATCCAGCAGAGCGCCACCGGCCAGTACAACGCCGGCTACGCCGAGCAACTGTTCGAGAACGGCAGCAAGATCACCCAGCGTGCCGGGGGCAGCTACAACGATGCCTTCGCCAGCCAGTCGGTAGGGCTGAACAACGAATCGCTGCAAACCCAGCAAGGTGTCGGCAACAAATCCACCGTGTGGCAGGACACCCAGGAAGGCAGCAAAGCCACCACCTGGCAATCCGGCCAGCGCAACGAAGCCTTCATTGAGCAGACCTTCGGTGGCACCAACAACCGCAGTACCGTCAACCAGACCGGCCAGGACAACTACGCCGCCGCCGAGCACTTGAACCACGTCGATGGCGACATCCAGGTGTACCAGGATGGCCACGACAACTGGGCCTACGGCGACCAGCGCGAAGGCACCGGTGGCACCATTGGCATTGGCCAGTACGGTGGCGGCAACTCGGTGGAAGTGTGGCAGGACACCCAGGTCGGTAGCCAGGCCTCCGTGGTGCAGACCGGCCAGACTAACGAAGGCTATATCGACCAGAGCTTCGGTGCCGCCAACAAGGTCAGCCTGTCGCAGCAAGGCAATGCCAACGCCAGCTGGTCGGACCAGTTCGAGACCAACAACGCCACCGCCACCATCACCCAGACCGGCAACAACAACCTGTTTTTCACCTATCAGAATGGTGAAAACCTCAACCTGACCATCAACACCAAGGGCAATGGCAACAGCATCACCGCCAGCAACTGGAAAGGCGCCAAGATGGGCGGCCAGTTCGGTACCAACCAGAACGCCACCATCAACCAGAACGGCAATGGCAACGGCGTCAACCTGACCCAGAAAGGCGCTGACCAAGTGGCCACGCTAAACCAGACCGGTAAAGGCAACCAGATGTCGACCAAGCAGGACGACGTCAACAACGAGCTGTATTTCGAGCAGAACGGCACCGACAACATCCTGATCGCCGACCAGCGCGGTACCGACAACTATGCCTACGGCAACAGCCAGGGCACCGGTAACTCCATCACCCTGGACCAGTCCGGCTACAGCAACCAGAGCTATACCAACCAGCTGTACGGTAGCGGCAACGAAGCCACCATCAAACAGACTGACAGCATCAACGTCGCCTACGTGACCCAGGGAGGCCAGGGCAACAAGGCGTTCGTCGACCAGAGCGGTATCGCCCAAACCGCCACCATCACCCAGCTGGGCAGCGCGAACCTGGCCACTGTGACCCAGAAGTAAACCTCTCCCCCCTTGAATCGCGGCACTCCTCTCCCTGGTGCCGCGGTTCCTTTTTCGCTCACACCCTATGCAACTTCTCATACTGCCGGGTATATGCATTCCCAGTAGGAGCAGCCTTGTGCTGCGAAAGGGCCTGCAGCACCGGCACATCTTTGGGAGGCATACCGGCCTCTTTGCAGCACAAGGCTGCTCCTACAGGGATTGCAATTGCAGGGATACAATATCCAATCCCTCGAACATGTGCGGTGCCATGATCCAGTCCGACCTAGACCTGTTCGGCCACCAGCCGCAGCGCCTGGCCAGCCACACCCTACTGCTGCCCGGTTTCGCCCTGGCAGAAACCGAGGCCCTGCTCGATGCCCTGCGCCCGGTGCTGCGTGCAGCGCCCTTTCGGCACATGCACACGCCGGGTGGCCTGCGCATGGCTGTAGGCCTGACCAACTGCGGTACGCTGGGTTGGGTGAGTGACGAACACGGTTACCGCTACAGCCCCAGCGACCCGCTCAGCGGCAAGCCCTGGCCCGCGCTGCCCCCGGTGCTGCTCGCCCTCGCCACCCGCGCTGCGGCCCTGGCCGGCTTCGAGGGTTTCGTGCCGGATGCCTGCCTGGTCAACCATTACCTGCCAGGCACACGCCTAAGCCTGCACCAGGACCGCGACGAGCAAGACTTCGGCCAGCCGATCGTGTCGGTATCGCTGGGCCTCCCGGCGGTGTTCCTGTTCGGCGGCCTGCAGCGCGCCGACAAGGCCCGTCGCATCCCGCTGAGCCACGGCGATGTGTTGGTCTGGGGTGGTGAGGACCGCTTGCGCTTTCATGGCGTGCTGCCTATAAAACCTGGCGTGCATCCGCGCATGGGCGAGCGGCGGATCAACCTGACCTTGCGCAAGGCCGGCCCCTGAACAGGCCTGCCTTCTGCCACCCGGCGCGAACAAGATGAATGCACATGAAACACGTTGAACATCTTGGCCAGGCAAGCTTCAAACATTAAGCCGCCTTCTTTTGCCTGGAGCCTGCCATGCCGAACCCGCCCTGCCCTTCAAGCCGTTGCGATGGAGCCACGTACCGATGAAGATGCCTGGCCGCGCACCCAATGCCTCGCTGCAGCTCGATTACGTACGCGACACCCTGTTCGGCCCGGTGGCGCAAAGCGTGGAATGCCAGTGCCAGCTCGCCGCCCTCAACCTGCAGGGCCGACCGGGGCTGCGCCTGCACATCTGCCCGCCACTGCCTGACAAGGTCGACCGTGCTCATAGCGTGGCCTTTGTCTGGGATGGGCGCAGTTACCACGGCGTAGTCCGCGACAAGGGCAAGTGCGGCGATGGCGGCCTGAACCTGCTACTGGAACTGCAATAAGCCGATCAACGGCGGCCAAACCGGCTGAACCGGCCCGGCGCGGCGTATCTCCATAGCAAAAGGGCCCGTGCCTGCCGGAGAACGCCATGAACAGTCCATTACTCAAGCTCTTCACCCACCCCGCCGACGCCTGGCTGGATATCCGCCGGGCCGAAGAGGACCACCCACAGCAATACCTGCCGCGCCTGCTGGCCCTGGCATTGATACCCGCTGTGTGCCTGTTTGTCGGTACTACCACCTTCGGCTGGAGCCTCGCAGCCGAGGAGCGGGTACGCCTGAGCATGGGCAGCGCCGCGCAACTGGCAGGGCTGCTGTATGCCACTACCGTCGTGGGCGTGATGCTGATGGGGGTGATGATACGTTGGATGTCGCGAGGGTTCGATGCGCAGCCCAGCCTCAACCAATGCATTGGTTTTGCCGCCTACTGTGCCACGCCGTGGTTCTTTGCCGGCGTGGTCGGGCTGGTGCCGATCCGCTGGCTGGCCTTCGCCGCACTACTCGCCGCCTCGGCTTATGCCAGCGTATTGCTGTATGGCGGGTTGCAGACATTCCTGCGGTTGAAGAAGGAACAGGCGATGCTGTTTGCGACATGCGTCTGGGGTGTGGGGCTTCTACTCTTGGTGACCATGCTGGTGGCAATGATCCTGTTCTGGTTCAACGGCCTGATGCCGGAATACGTACGCCCGGCCAGCCTGGGCTGACCGGGGCACGACGGGCGCACTCAGGCAATCGACCTGATTCGCGCCGGGCGGCTGTCACGCAGCGCGTGCAGCTGCCCCACCAGGTGGACCAGATCACGGCAGCTGTTAAGGCTTTGCAGCGGGACCCCGTTCAGGGTCACGCCCTCGTCCAGACTCTGACCCTGACCCAGGCGGATGGTCAGGTTGGCGCCATCCAGGCAGCTGACTTCACAGCGATCAGGCAAGCAGGCCTGCTCGATCATCTGCCGCATTTCCAGCATCGAAACTCCTATCAACGACATGGTACGACCCTCTCTGTGCGATGGCCTGTTGTGAGTGAGTACGCCTTTATCGGGCGGGGCGCCAATTGATATTGCGCATGCCCGGGCAGGCGTCCATGCGCGGGGGCAATGATCATGCGGGGAATCCTCTAGCACCTTAGTGGAAGATTGCAGGCATGGGCCGAGTGTTCGGATGCATTGGCCGACTTAACGACGAGCGGTCCCTGCCGACCCCAGCGATGCCCACAGGTGCTGCGCCGCGTAGGCCCGCCACGGTCGCCAGGCCAGCGCCCGTTCGACCAGTTTCGCGTCATCGCCCTCAAGCAGGCGCAATGCCTTGATCAACGCCACATCGCCCAACGGCAAGGCATCAGCAGCGCCGGCCTGGCGCAGCGCCAGGTAGTGCGCACTCCACGGCCCAATGCCTTTTAGCCGGCACAGGTTGCGCAGCAGCTCATCCAGCGCTTGGCCGCGACGCAGCAACCCGGGTTCAGCCAGTAGTGCATTGGCCAAGGTGCCGAGGGTGATGGCGCGCGCTCGCGGCATGCCCATGTCTTCGAACTGCGCATTGGCCAATGCCGGCAAAGCCGGGAACACATGGCTCAGGCCCGCGACCGGCAGACGCAGCGCTGTGCCGTGACGTTGTACCAGCCGGCCGGCCAGGGTCATGGCGCCGGCCACGCTGATTTGCTGGCCCAGCACAGTACGCATGGCTTGTTCGCAGGCATCCCAGCCTTGGGGCACACGAAAGCCGGGGGCGCTTCGCACCCCAGCTTTTCAGCCAAGACTCAGTGCTGAGCACCTTCGCGCTCATCCTGCATCTGCCCGAACCGCCCGGCATGGAAATCGTCGAACGACTCGGCAATCTCCGCCTGGCTGTTCATCACGAAAGGGCCATAGCCGACAATCGGCTCATCGATCGGCTCGCCACTGAGCAGCAGCACACTGGCACCTTCCAACGCCTCGACGGTGACATCCTCACCCTGACGGTCCAGCAGGACCAGGCTGGACGGGCCCGCTTCACGCTCGCCGTTGATTCGCACGTTACCGCGCAGCACCACCAGCGCAGCGTTTCGACCGGCAGCAACTGGCAGCTGCAAGGACGCGCCGGCATTCAGCCGCAGGTCCCACACATCCATGGCGGTAAAGGTCCGGGCAGGCCCCTGGTGCCCACGGTAGTCACCGGCAATCACCCGCAAGCTACCGGCGTCTCCATCCAGCGCCACCACCGGGATATCGCTGCTCAGCAGCGTCTGATAACCGGCGGCTGCACGCTTGTCACGCGCTGGCAAATTGACCCACAGCTGGACCATTTCCAGCGTACCGCCACTGCGGGCAAAGGACGGGGAATGAAACTCTTCATGGATGATGCCGTTGGCGGCGGTCATCCACTGCACATCACCTGGCCCGATCAGGCCGCCAGCGCCCGTGGAGTCACGGTGCTCCAGCTCACCCTGGTAGACGATGGTCACGGTCTCGAAACCGCGGTGCGGGTGCTGTCCAACGCCGCGCCGCGCAGTGGTCGGGGTGAAGTCATGGGGGCCAGCGTAGTCCAGCAGCAGGAACGGGCTGATCCGGCTGGCCAGGTTGTCGTAAGTGAACAGGCTGCGAACGGGAAAGCCATCACCTACCCAATGGGCGTGTGGGCTGCGGTGGATACCCAGAATGTTTTTCATGAGAAGGCTCCTCTCTTGGCTGGGATAACCTTATCAATGATACCAATCAGGCGGTAGACGGGTTATTCGGCATGCATCGTTCCACCTATGGAACAGTCAACCCTGCAAGAAAGCGAGCACCTGCTCGGCCGCCATGGCCGGGTCCTCCTGCATGAAGCAGTGCCCACCGGCAACTTGCCGGGCGGTTACATGCCGGTTGAGCCCCGCCAGGCGGTTCACCGAATGTGGCACGAAGGGATAAGTCTGTTCGCCATACAGAATCCGTGTCGGCGTGCTGATCGCTGCAAGGCGCGCCCACATGCGTTTGGGGAATGAACTGAAGATTTCCACTTCCCGGCTGGGCCGGCACTTGAGCACCACTGCATCGCCACAATCGCCGATGGCGTGTTCGACATAAGCCTGCAGCGCCGCATCGGTCCAGCCCTTGAAGATGCCCCGCCCTTGCAGCGAGGCCAGCGCTGCCTCGCGATCAGGCCAGTGGCTGCGGCGGCTGGCGGCCTTGCGCGCCAGAGCATGACGCCGGTGCAGGCCAACCAGTGCTGCCGCGCCCATCACACCCAGCATGCGACGGCTGAACAACACGGGGTCAAGCAACACCGCACGCTCGAACAGCGCAGGTTCAGCGGCCAGGATCAGGCCCGTAAGCACGCCGCCAAAGCTGTGTCCCACGGCAAACCGCGGCACATCGCCGTACTCGCCACGCCCGGCCTGAAAGGCTTCCACTGCCAGCTCGGCAGTGCGGTTCCACCCCCGAAACACGCCACCATGGTCAGTGTCGCCATGCCCCTGGACGTCGCAAAGCCACAGGTCGAAATGTTCGCCCAGGCGCATCAGCAGCGGTTGGTAGGCCAGGCAACAGAAGCCATTGCCGTGCAAAAAATGCAGCAACGGCTTGCCACTGGCCGGGGTTCGCCAACCCCGCAGGGTAAAACCTTCGGCGCATTCATGGGACCAGGGGATCAACTGCATCGGCTTGCTGTACTCGCGGGGCTAGGAAAACGCCGATTCTACAAACAGCAGCGGGTAGAGGGAAATCACCAGCAACAAGGCCATCAGGACATTGAACAGCATCAGCCAGCGCGGGTTTTGCAATATGTTGCGCAGAGCGCTGCCAAACATGACCCACACACCGACGCTGGGCAGGTTGACCAGGGCGAACAAGGCGGCGATCACGATCACGTTGGTCACATAGCCTTGCGCCGGTGTGTAGGTGGTAATCGCACCCACCGCCATCACCCAGGCCTTGGGGTTGACCCACTGGAACGCCGCCGCACCCCAGAAACCAAGGGGTTTACGGACGCTGGACGAGGCCGTGCCAACCGGCCCGGCAGTGGCGATCTTCCAGGCCAGATACAGCAGGTAGGCGGCCCCGGTGTAGCGCAGTACCGTGTACAGCGGTGGCCAGGCCTTGAATACCTCACCCAGGCCCAGGCCGACGGCCAGCACCATGACCATGAAACCGACACTGATGCCCAGGGCGTGAGGGATGGAGCGACGCACGCCGAAGTTCACCCCCGAGGCCAGCAGCATGGTGTTGTTGGGGCCGGGGGTGATGGAGGATACGAAGGCAAACAGCACGAAAGCGGTCAGCAGGTCGGCAGAGGCAAGCATGGCGGGCATTCCACTTTCGTTATAGGTGCTGTCACACTAACGGAGTCGCCCACTCCAGCGACCGATACAGTTATATTAAATTATTCAGATACACATCACTGTACCGCTAACCCGGACCAAGGAAGCCGTCACCATGAGCCTCACCATTCGCCCTGCCGTTCGCACCGATGCCGAGCAGATCCTGGCCTTCATCACCGAACTGGCCGAGTACGAGCGCGCCCGCCACGAGGTGGTCGCCACCCTTGCCGACATCGAGCACAGCCTGTTCGACGAGGGGAGCACGGTGCGTAGCCTGATGTGCGAACGCGATGGCCGGGCAGTCGGTTTTGCCGTGTATTTCTACAGCTACTCGACCTGGCTTGGGCGCAACGGTATTTACCTGGAAGACCTGTACGTCACGCCTGAACAGCGTGGCGACGGTGCTGGCCGGCAACTGCTGCGACATATTGCCCGTGAGGCAGTGGCGAACAATTGCGGGCGCCTGGAATGGAGCGTGCTGGACTGGAACGAGCCGGCGATCGGCTTCTATCAGAAGCTGGGGGCCGAGGCGCAGGATGAGTGGGTGCGCTACCGGCTGGATGGCGAGAAGCTGGCGGCATTCGCCCGCGGGTGACCGCCGGGTTTACGCGGTCATTTGTAGGAGCGGCCTTGTGCCGCGAACGGGCTGCGAAGCGGCCCCAGGTTTCTGCGCATATGCACACATTGCCGGGGCTGCTATGCAGCCCGATCGCGGCACAAGGCCGATAGTACAGGGACCGATGTGAGCCCGAAGGTAAAGTTACTGCCGCCGCCACACTGCCCCGGCAATGTCGACCCGCTTGGGCACTACCTTGTTGTCGAAGAACAGCTGCGCCGTACGCTGCTGCGCCGCCACGATCTCATCACTTACCGGCAGCACCGGTGACGCCGGCCGGTGGCTGAAACTGCGCTTTACCACTTCTTCTGGCAAGCCCATGAACTGTGCCAGCAAGCGGATGCTCCCAGCCTGGTCGCTGCGGGTAAGTGCCTCGGCCCGGCTGATTTCTTCCAACAATTGCCCGACAAAGGCGCCATGGGCTTCGACATAGGTGCGTGAACCCAGCATGAATGGCCCGATCAGCCCCAGCCCTTGGCCGTCGGCCAGCAGCCGCGCCTTGCCCTCCAGGTCGATAGCCGAGTAGAACGGGTCCCAGATTGCCCAGGCGTCCACGCTGCCCCGCTCGAAAGCCGCCCGGGCATCGGCAGGTGCCAGGTACACCGGCTGAACATCGCCAATGCTCAGCCCGGCCTTGGCCAGGGCACGCAACAGCAGGTTGTGCGCGCTGGAGCCCTTCTGCAGGGCAATGCGCTTGCCCTTGAGTTCACCCACAGCGCTGATCGGGCTGTCTTTCGGCACCAGGATCACTTCAGCCTGGGGCTTGGGCGGCTCGGCACCGATGTACAACAGGTCGGCGCCGGCGGCCTGGGCAAAGATCGGCGGAATGTCACCGGTCGAGCCGATATCGAGGCTGCCGATGTTCAACGCTTCAAGCATCTGCGGGCCGGCGGGGAACTCGATCCATTGCACGCGCGTATTGGTAAAACGTTGCTCCAGCAGCTGATGCTGCTTGGCCAGGACCAGGCTGATCGAGCCCTTCTGGTAGCCAATACGCAAGGTAGCCGGGTCTGCGGCCTGGGCCGCGCTGGCCAGGGCCAGCAACACCAGCATGGCAAGGCGTAGCATGCGCATGGGTCACTCCTTCCAGTCGGTCGAGGGTTTTTCCCACAGGTTGATCCCCCCTTCCACGGCGTACTGGTCGATGGCGGCCAGCTCTTCGGCGGTAAAGGCCAGGTTGTCGAGCGCGGCCACATTCTCGGTGATCTGCTCGGGCCGGCTGGCGCCGATCAGCGCGGAGCTCACCCGTGGGTCGCGCAGGGTCCAGGCCAGCGCCAGTTGGGCCAGGCTCTGGCCACGCTGACGGGCAATCTCATTCAAGGCGCGTGCGCGGGCGATGTTGGCTTGCGACAAATGCTGGGGTAGCAGCGAGCCGCCACCCGCACGGTTCACACGGGCATCAGCCGGGATGCCATTGAGGTATTTATCGCTGAGCAGGCCCTGGGCCAGCGCAGTGAACACGATCACCCCGGCACCCAAGGCATCGGTGGTGTCGAGCAGGTCCCGTTCGATCCAACGGTTGAACAGGTTGTACGACGGCTGGTGGATCAGCAGCGGCACCTTCAATGCTTGCAGCAACGCCGCGATTTCTGCGGTCTTGCCGGCTGAATAGGACGAGATGCCGATGTACAGCGCCTTGCCCTGGCGCACGATGTCGGCCAGTGCGATGGCCGTTTCTTCCAGTGGGGTGTCGGCATCGAAACGGTGCGAATAGAAGATGTCGACGTAATCCAGACCCAGGCGCGCCAGGCTCTGGTCCAGGCTGGCGATGAGGTACTTGCGCGAGCTGCCGCCCTGCCCGTAAGGTCCCGGCCACATGTCCCAGCCGGCCTTGCTGGAAATGATCAGCTCGTCGCGGTAGCTGCGCAGGTCCTCGCGCAGCAGCCGGCCGAAGTTGGTCTCGGCACTGCCATAGGGCGGGCCGTAGTTGTTGGCCAGGTCAAAATGGTTGATACCGGCATCGAACGCCGTGTGCAGCAAGGCGCGCTGGGTGGTGATGGGCGTGGCATCGCCAAAGTTGTGCCACAGGCCCAGGGACAGGGCCGGCAGCACCAGGCCGCTGCGACCGACGCGACGGTAAGGCATGCGCGCATAGCGCTCGGGGTTGGCGGTGTAGCTCATGGTTGGCCTCGTTCGGCAAAGTATGGGTTGGCTGGGCGTTGCAGGCCCAGATGCTCGCGCAGGGTGTGGCCCTGGTACTGACGGCGGAACAGGCCGCGACGCTGCAGCTCGGGCACCACGTGCACAGCGAAGTCTTCCAGCCCCAGGGGCAGGTGCGGCACCAGCACGTTGAAGCCATCGGCGGCGCCGCCTTCGAACCAGGCTTGCAGCTCCTCGGCGATCTGCGTCGGGGTACCCACCAGGCTGTAGTGCCCTCGCCCACCGGCGATGCGCCGCCCCAGCTGGGCCAGGGTCAGCTGTTCAGTGCCGGCCAGTTCGGTCAGCAGTAGCTGGCGGCTGCGCTGGCCATCCTCGGTGGGCGGCAACTCTGGGAGCGGGCCATCCAGCGGGTAGCCGGAAAGGTCGAAGTTGCCGAGCATGCGCCCGAGCAAGCCAACGCCGACACGCGGGTCGACCAGCGCCTGAAACTGTTCGTACTTGTCCTCGGCCTGCGCCTGGCTTTGCCCCACCACCACGAACACGCCGGGCATGATCTTCAGCGAATCCTCATCTCGCCCGTGGCGGGCCAGGCGACCCTTGAGGTCGGTGTAAAAAGCCTGTGCGCGGGCCAGACTCGGCTGGGCGGTGAACACCACCTCGGCACTTTGTGCGGCCAGCTCGCGGCCGGTTTCGGACGAGCCGGCCTGCACCAGCACCGGTCGCCCCTGTGGCGAGCGGGCAACATTGAGCGGACCTTTGACGCGAAAGTGCTCGCCCACATGGTCGAGGGCACGCACGGCCTGCGGGTGGTGGAACAGGCCACTGGCCTTGTCGCGCAAGAACGCGTCATCGGCCCAGCTGTCCCAAAGCCCTTGCACCACCTGCTGGAATTCACGGGCGCGGGCGTAACGCTCGGCATGCGGGATATGCGCCTGCCGGCCAAAGTTGCCGGCCTCAGCGGCAGCGTCGGAGGTGACCAGGTTCCAGCCGGCACGGCCTGCGGACAGGTGATCCAGCGAGGCGAACTTGCGTGCCACATGGTAAGGCTCGTTGTAGCTGGTGGTGGCGGTGGCGATCAGGCCGATGCGGTCGGTGACTGCACTCAGCGCCGACAACAGGGTCAGTGGTTCGTAGTACACCGAGCGGGCACTGTGGCTGGCCAGGGGGTCGTTGGGGGCGGCGACGCTGTCGGCGACGAACAAGGCATCGAAGCACGCGGCTTCGGCGATTTGTGCGGTGCGCTTGTAGGTGGCGAAATCCAGCGGGTCGGCCGGTACCTCCGGGTGGCGCCAGGCGGCCACGTGGTGACCGGTCGCCATGAGGAAGGCGCCCAGATTCATTTGGCGGGGCATTGAGATCTCCTTTAAAACCAGGTCGCTTTTTGTAGGAGCGGCCTTGTGTCGCGATCGGGCCGCAAAGCGGCCCCGGCGATTTAAGTGGCGAAGCTGAAATCTGGGGCCGCTGTGCGGCCCGATCGCGACACAAGGCCGCTCCTACAGGGATCGTGCGCAGGCTTAGAAATCCTTGCGCAGTTGTACGCCGAAGTAGCGCCCGTCATCCCGCGGTACTGAGCGGTAGATGTAGTCGCCGCCACTGGCCAGCATCTGCGCATACGATTTGTCGCCCAGGTTCTTGCCCAACAGGGCTACGCGCCAGCCGTCGTTGTAGTCGGCCAGGGCAATGCTGGCGTTCCAGATGCCATAGGCGCCCTGCACGGTGTCCGGATTCTGGTCGAGGCTGAACTGCACGGCGTCCTGCCAGCTGTAGTCGCTACTCAGTTCCACATCCAGGCCGTTGTCCAGCGGGATCACGTAATCGGCGCGCAGGTAGGTCTTCCAGTCCGGCGTGAACGGCAGGCGGCCGCCATCGATGTTGCAGTTGGCCGCCGCACCCGCCGGGCAGTTGAAGTGATCGACACGGGCCTTGGTGTAGGCCACGGCCGTCGACAGCTTCAGCCGCGAGGTGGCCTGGAAGCTGGCATCCAGCTCCACACCCTGGGTCTTGACCTTGCCGGCATTCACCAGGCGGGTTACCACCTGGTTGGCCACGGTGTCGAAGAAGTTGGCCTGGTAGTTGTCGTAGTCGGTGTGGAACACAGCCAGGTTGGCGGTCAGGCGATTGTCCAGCGCCGTGCTTTTCAAGCCGATTTCGTAGGCATCCGAGGTTTCGGGCTTGAGTGCCCCGGTGTCGCGCGGCTGCATGTTGAAGAACACGTTGTAGGCCGGCCCTTTATAGCCGCGCGAATAGGTGACGTAGCCCGTCAGGTTGTCGTTGAAGTCGTATTGCAAGCCGGTCCGCCCGCTCCAGCCGTCCTCGTCCACCGAGCCGGAACTTGCAGTCGAGGGCTGGATACCGGTCACTGCGGTGGCCGAGGTGGAGACCCGGCGGTGGTCGTACTCAAGGTCGTCGTGGGTCCAGCGCAGGCCGAAAATGGCGCGCAAGTCATCGGTGAAGTTGAAGGTGTTCTCACCGAACAGCGCGACACTGTCGTTGGTGGTGGAATAGTCGGCGCGGCCAGTGTTGGCCACGCCGCCATTGACCGACAGGCGCTGGTAGGTCTCGCTGGACGTGCCATGCATGTAGAAGGCGCCCAGCACGTATTCGTTGAACTGCCCTTTGGGCGACGTCAGGCGAAACTCCTGGCTGTACTGGTCATAGTCCACCGTGCCCTTGTCATGGGACGCCGTCACCGGCAGCAAGGCGCGGCGGTCGCCGTCCTGGTACTGGGTATTGTCCCAACCCCGCCAGGCGCTGATCGATGTCAGGGTGTAGTCGCCCAGCTGCCAGTCCAGCTGGGCCGAGAGCCCTTGGTTCTCGTCTTCGACGTGGGTTTTGAAGTCGCTGTTGATGTCGCGGTTGTGGGCGCTTGGCGTCACCGGGCGCAACTGGCTGGCGAATGCGGCGCTGGCGCTGGTGATCACGCCGCTGGGCAAGGTGTCCTCGCCCTTCATGTAGTCGGCAATCAGGGTCAGGCGCACGTCTTCGTTGGGCTCGAACTCCAGCTTGCCGCGGGCGCCTTTGCGTTCGTAACCATTGACGTCGTGGCCATTGGCAACGTTTTCGACATTGCCATCGTAGTCGCCCCACAAGGTGCTCAACGACCCCTTGAACTGCTCGCTCAGGCGCCCGCCAATACCAAAGCGCAGGCGGTTCTCGTCGCCACCGCCAAAGTGCGAATAGTCCACATAACCCTGGGTCTGCTCGGGGATGGCCTTGCTGACCACGTTGAGTACACCCGCCGAGGCGTTCTTGCCAAACAGGGTGCCCTGCGGCCCGCGCAGTACCTCGATGCGTTCAAGGTCGAGCAGGTCGAGGGTGGACTGGCCCGGGCGGCCGAACACCACGCCGTCGACCACCGTCGCCACGGTTGGCTCGACGCCGGGCGAGGTCGAAATGGTGCCCACGCCGCGGATGAACAACGAAGTGTCCTTGTTCGAGGCGCCGGCGCGGTAATTGAGGGTAGGCACCTGCTGGACGATGCTGGCAACGTTGTTGCGGTTGTCTCGCTCCAACTGTTCGCCGTCGATCACCGACACTGCCACCGGCACTTCCTGCAGCGTAGCTTCGCGGCGCGTGGCGGTCACGGTGACGGCGCCCAATGCAGTGGCCTGCGGAGCCGCTGCTTCGGCCGGCTCGGCTGCCTGGGCAGCTTGGCCAAAAGCGGCCAGCAGGATGGCTGCGGCCAGCGGCCGACGTTGCGTAGCGGGGAATGGTGTACGGCTTTTCTGCATGGTGCTCACTGCCTCGGGAAACCAGACCAGGCCCCTTCAGGCGGGGCCGACACGGAGTTGCTGTGGTTGTCTGGTCTCGCTCGTGCGAGTGGCAGGCGCTTGCCAACAGCTGCGCTTGTTAGCGCTAACATCCGCAAGTATCAGAGGGCTTCGCTTAGCACGTCAAATACTTAAAAGTCAGATTGATATGCAATAAAGCTATTTGCCAAGCGCCTTCCCGTTAGCGCTACCATCGCGCCATTTCCCCAGGAGGCAGCCCGGTGAGCCAGGCCAAGGATCCCCCCCGCAAGCGCCGCGGCGCAGGCCGTGTCACCCTTGCCGAGGTGGCTCGGGCCGCTGAGGTTTCGGCCATCAGCGTGTCGCGCTACTTCAACCAGCCAGATCAGGTGTCGACACCTTTGCGCGAGCGTATCGAAGCTGCCGTGCAGGCATTGGGCTATGTGCCTAACCTGGTGGCCGGGGGGCTGGCGTCGGCCCGTGGGCGCATCGTCGGCATGGTGATCCCTAATATCTCCGGGCCGATCTTCGCCCAGACTATCCAGGCGTTCAGCGATACCCTCAGCCGCCATGGCTACCAGTTGTTGCTGGCGTCCAGTTACTTCAGCGAAGCGCAGGAAGAAAGCGCGGTGCGGGCGTTTCTCGGCTGGTCGCCGGCAGCGTTGGTGGTGACCAGCCATTTCCACAGCCCGGCCACAGAAAAGATGCTGGCCAACGCAGACGTGCCAGTCGTGGAAATATGGGACTACCGCCCTGAGCGGTCGCCCTTGCAAGTGGGTTTCCTTCATCACCAGGTGGGCGTACAGGCCTGCCGCTATCTGCTGGACAAGGGCCACCGGCGCATCGCTTTCGTACAGAACAGCGCGGCCGGCGACCTGAGTGCGCTGGAGCGGCGCGATGGCTATATCGAGGCGTTGCGGGTAGCCGGGCTGGAGCCTTGGGTATTCGTGCCCTCGGCCGACTGCGCGCCGTTCGAGGCGGGCAAGCAGGCCATGGAAGCGTTGATCCGCCGCACCCCACGGCCCGAGGCGATCATCTTCGCCAATGACAACCTGGCGGCCGGTGCTCTGCTGGCCGGGCAACGCGCCGGTTTGCGCCTGCCGGAAGACATGGCCATCGTCGGCTTTGGCGACTATCCCTTCGCCAACATGCTGCTGCCCAGCCTCACCACCCTGCGCCCGCCCTCGCGGGAAATAGGCGAAGTGGCGGCGTTGCGGGTGTTGCAGCACCTGGGTGTGGTGGCGCGTGAGGGGGAAGTGCAGCGGCTGAACCTGTTGGCGTGTGAGTTGATTGCCCGCGAAAGCGCGTGAGGTGCACAGGTGCTGTGACAATCCGGCCATTGAGGATTATTCTCCTCTGGTATGTCCCACCGCCCCAATATGTGAGCGCCGAATATGAAAATCGATGACATGGACGCCTTCGTGGCGGTCATCCGTTGCCAGTCGACCAACCTGGCCGCCGAGGCCCTGCAACTGACCCAGCCGGCCATCACCCGCCGCGTGCAGAACTTCGAGGAAGACCTGGGCGCCACCCTGCTCGACCGCAATACCAAGCCGCTGAAACCGACGCCCATGGGCCTGCGGGTGTACGAGCAGTGCAAGGCGATCTTGCGTGAGATCGACTCGCTGCGCGAGCTGGTGGCGAACGACGGGGCCCCGTCCGGCACCCTGCGCCTGGGCGTGCCGCAAACCCTTGGCGATGTGGTGCTGCTCGATGCGTTGGCACAGATTCGTGAAACCTACCCCGACCTGCGCACCCAGGTCACCAGTGGCTGGGGCAGCAGCCTGATCGCACGCATGGAAAACGGCGAGCTGGATGCCGCCGCGGCACTGTTCCCGCCCGGCAAGATCTTCCCCGAGGGCATCGCCAGCCAGTCGATCGCCCGCATGCCGCTGCGGGTGGTAGCGGCCAAGGGCAGTACCGGCAAGCGCAGCCTAAAGCTCAAGGACTGCTACACCCGTGGCTGGGTGCTCAACCCCGATGGTTGCGGCTTTCGCGCAGGGTTGCAGCGCGCCCTGAGCGAACAGGGGCTGAGGCTGTCGATCAACCTGGAGACCTTTGGCACCGAGCTGCAACTGGGGCTGGTGGCCAATGGGCAGGGGCTCGGGCTGGTGCCCGAGCCCTTGTTGCAGAACAGCCGCCACCGCGATGCGCTGGACGTGGTCAGTGTGACGGACTTCAAGCCGCAGGTGGATTTGTGGCTGTTCCACCCACGCTACCTGGGCAACCTTCAGGAGCCGGTCGAGCTGTTTGGCCGGGTGGCCGGTCAGCAACTGTGCGGGTGAGCTGAAAGCGCAATCCCTTATGAGAGCAACTGCGTTGATCAAAATCCAAGAGTTTGCGCGGTCACTGTGGGAGCGACCTTGCGTCGCGATTGGGTTGCGTAGCAGCCCTATCATTCCATTGTCAATAAAATAACCAACTCGCATAACTAAATACAGTTTTAATTCTTTAAGTTAATAATTAGCATAGAACAAAAAAGACTTTTACAGCGATCATCCATACGAATACGGTCTTAGAAACCCACCGTGTTCCAGGGATGAATACCCATGAGTCACCCCCCTTCCGCCAGCGCCCTTGCCGAACTCACCCAGGCCCTGGCCGCCAACGCCGAACGCTACGACCGCAGCGGCCGGTTCCCCGCCGACAACTTCGACCTGCTGCACCGCCACGGCCTGCTGGGTTTCACCGTGCCCCGCGACTTGGGTGGCGGTGGCGCCGACCTGGCCAGTGCGCGCCAGGTCATCGCCGCGGTCGGCAAAGGTTGCCCGTCCACCGCACTGATCCTCGTAATGCAGTATCTGCAGCACTTTCGCCTGCAGGACGAAGACCGCTGGCCCGAGCACCTGCGCCTGCAGGTGGCCCGCGACGCGGTGGCCGACGGCGCGCTGATCAACGCGTTTCGCGTTGAACCCGAACTGGGCACACCCGCCCGCGGCGGCCTGCCGGCCACCGTCGCCCGGCGCACCGCCGAGGGCTGGCGGTTGTCCGGGCGCAAGATCTACTCCACCGGCAGCCATGGCCTGACCTGGTACCTGGTATGGGCCCGCAGCGACGACCAAGACCCACTGGTGGGCGGCTTCCTGGTGCACAAGGACACCCCGGGCATCCGTATCGTCGAAGACTGGGACCACCTGGGCATGCGCGCCACCTGCAGCCATGAAGTGCAGTTCGACGAGGTGCTGATCCCGCTCGATCATGCCGTCAGCGTCAGCCCGGCCAGCGCACCGCGCGCCGAGCTCGACAGCACCGGCCTGCTGTGGATGGCAGTGTTGCTGCCTGCGCTGTACGACGGGGTGGCCCAGGCCGCACGCGACTGGCTGGTGCAGTTCCTGAACCAGCGCGCGCCATCCAACCTCGGTGCACCGCTGGCCAGCCTGCCGCGTTTCCAGGACGTGGTCGGGCGTATCGACACCTTGCTGTTCGCCAACCAGAGCCTGTTGAACGCGGCCGTGACCGGGCAGGTCGATCCGCGCCACGCCGGGCAGCTCAAGCACCTGGTCAGCCGCAACGCCATCCAGGCCGTGGAACTGGCCATCGAGGCTGCGGGCAATCCTGGCCTGTCGCGGCGCAACCCGCTGGAGCGGCACTACCGTGATGTGCTGTGCAGCCGCATCCACACCCCTCAAGACGACGTGGTGCTCGGCCATGTCGGCCGTGCCGCCCTGGCGGAGGTGGCGGCATGAGCCACTCGATCATCGCCAGCCAGCTGGACGCACCGGCCAACCAATACCTGCGCGACCGATTGCCCGACCACGAGGTGATCGATATCGCCCCGGGCCAGTTGCACCTGGACGTCCCCGCCGACGTGTTCATCGTGCGCCCGATCAATGTACGCGGTAACCGCGTGGACAACCCGCCAGCGGGCTGGCCGTGGGCGTTGCGCTGGGTGCAGGTAGTGTCCTCGGGCATCGACTTCTACCCCGACTGGGTGTTTCAGGGCCCGCCGGTCACCAGTGGCCGCGGCGCCAATGCCGAGCAGGTGGCCGAATTCGCCCTGGCCCTGGTGTTTGCCGCGGCCAAACAGCTGCCGGGCTTGTGGGTCAAGGACGCCGACTGGCGCCTGACCCCGCTCGCCCCCGTGCGTGGCCGCACCTTGGGCATCTTCGGCTTCGGCAGCATCGGCCAGAGCCTGGCACGCAAGGCAAACGCCCTGGGCATGCCGGTACTGGCGCTGAACCGCCCAGGCCAACCCATTGCCGAGGTGCCGGGCGTGCAGCGCGTCGACAACCTGCAGCAGCTGTTTGCCGGCAGCGATCACCTGGTCATCGCCGCCCCGCTCACCCCCGCCACCCGTGGCCTGATCGACCGCCAGGTGCTGGCCCAGGCCAAACCCGGGCTGCACCTGATCAACATCGCTCGTGGCGGGCTGCTGGACCAGGGCGCCCTGCTTGAAGCCCTGGACAACGGGCTGATCGGCCGCGCCAGCCTCGATGTCACCGATCCGGAACCGCTACCAGCGGGCCACCCGCTCTACCAGCACCCTCGGGTGTTCCTGTCTCCGCACACCTCGGCCATTTCCGAGGACGGCTACCCGGCCCTGCTCGACGCGTTTCTCGACAACTTCGCCCGTTACCGCGAACAAGCACCGCTGCACAACCTGGTCGACACCCAGCGCGGCTACTGAACCCACACCTATTGGAGAACACCATGACTGCACTGTCTGTCGTCATCGCCCAGGAAAACACCGTACGCCAGCGGATCAGCGCCGAAGAATGGGAGGTGCGGGTCAAACTGGCCGCCGCCTACCGCCTGGCCGCGCTGTTCCGTTGGACCGACCACATCTACACACACTTCTCGGCACGCGTGCCGGGGCCTGACGAGCACTTTCTGATCAATGCCTTTGGCTTGCTGTTCGACGAGATCACCGCGTCCAACCTGGTGAAGGTGGACGTGGATGGCACCATCATCGACGACCCGCTGGGCCTGGGCATCAACCAGGCAGGCTATGTGATTCACAGCGCGATCCACCGCGCCCGGCATGACCTCAAGGCCGTGCTGCACACCCACACCCGCGATGGAGCGGCGGTGTCGGCGCAGCGCGACGGCCTGCTGCCGATCTCGCAGCACGCCCTGGCGTACTACAGCCGGGTGGCGTACCACGACTACGAAGGCGTCGCCCTGGACCTGGACGAGCAGCAGCGGCTGGTGGCCAACCTGGGCGACAGCAACATCCTCATCCTGCGCAACCATGGCCTGCTGACCGGGGGTGTCAGCGTGGAGCATGCCTTCCGTGAACTGCACGGGCTGGAGCGGGCCTGCAACATCCAGGTCGCAGCGCAGGCCGGGGGCAACGACCAGTTGCTGCATGCTGCGCCGGCGGCGATCGCCAAGGTGCATGAACAGTCCAAGCGGTTTTCCGACGGGTTGGGTGAAGGGATCCAGCGGCACTGGGATGCGCTGATCCGGCAGCTGGACCGGGAGGGGCTGGATTACCAGAACTGACAGGTTTTCTGTGGCCTCTACCGGCCCTATCGCCGGCAAGCCAGCTCCCACAGGATTTCCATCGGATTCAGGCCTGTGGCGGTCCTGTGGGAGCTGGCTTGCCGGCGACAGGGCCCGAACAAACACCTCATATCCCATCGAAGGAACGCCCAATGCCTCCACTTCACCTGGCCAGAAGCCTGCTGGCCTGCGCCACCCTGGCCTTCACGCTCGCCGCCTGCTCCCCCTCCGGCGAAGATGCCACCAGCAAAACCCTGAACATCGCCTTCTGGGGCGACAACACCACGCTGGTCAGCGTCGACCCGTTCCAGGTCTACTGGCTGGAGCACCGCGTACTGCTGCGCAACGTTGCCGAATCACTCACCGACCAGGACCCGGCCACAGGCCGCATCATCCCCTGGCTGGCCAGCAGCTGGGAGGTCAGCGACGACGCCCTGCAGTACACCTTCCACCTGCGCCAGGACGTCACCTTCAGCAATGGCGAGCGCTTCGACGCCCAAGCCGTGAAAAACGCCTTCGACAGCAACAAGGCTTTCGCGGCACAACTGCCTGCCACGTTCGGCGCCACCTACCTGGCCGGTTTTGACCATGCCGAAGTGGTCGATCCGTTCACCGTCCGCCTGGTGCTTTCACGGCCCAACGCCGGCTTCCTGCAGGCCACGTCAACCACCAACCTGGCCATCCTCGCTCCGGCCTCCTACGCGCTCACTGCCCAGGAGCGTTCGCTGGGCAAGATCATCGGCACCGGCCCGTTCATCCTCGAACACTACACCCCGGAAGTAGGCGCACGCCTGGTCAAGCGAGCGGATTATGCCTGGGCCTCCGCCAACGTCAAAAACCCCGGCGCCGCCCACCTGGACCGCGTGGAAATCAGCTACATCCCCGAAGAAAGCGTGCGCAACGGCCTGTTCCTGCAAGGCAAGGCCGACATCCTCTGGCCACGCAACCCGTTCTCCGAAGTTGACCTGAAGCTGTTCCAGGCAAAAGGCGCGACCATCCAGAGCCGCTCGCTGCCAGGCCCGGCGCTCAACCTTTACCCCAACACCCGCAACGACCGCCTGCTGGGCGACCGCCAGGTGCGCCTGGCCCTGCAGAAGGCCATTGACCGCACCAGCTATGCGCACACCGTATACAACGCCGAGTTCCCGGTAGTGACCGGGGTGTATGACGTGACCACGCCGTACTTCAAGCCCCAGGCCGACAAGCTGGCCTACGACCCGCAGGGCGCCGAGCGCCTGCTGGACGCCGCCGGCTGGAGCAAGGGCGCTGACGGCTACCGGCACAAGGACGGCAAACGCCTGACCCTGCGCTACAACATCTCCCCCGCCGAAAGCGCCGGCGATGTACTGGTGCAAGACCAACTGCGCAAAGTTGGCATCGACCTCAAGCTGAACGTGCTGACCCGGGCCGAATGGGTGGCCGGCAATGCCTCGGGCAACTACGACCTCACCTCCACCTACATGACGCGCGCCGATCCGATCATCCTGCAGACCATCCTCGACCCACGCGCTGCCAGCAGTGCCACCTTGGCCACCAATACTTACGAGCCACACACCTTGGACAAGGCGCAGGCCTTGTTCGACAACGGCATCACCGCCACCCGCGACGAACAACGCGCACAGGCCTATGGCCAGCTGCAAGACCTGCTGGTTGACGAAGCCTCGGCGTTCCCGCTGTACGAACGCGTGTGGCAAGCCGCCACCGCACCTCGGGTCAAGGACTTCCGCTGGACCGCCGAAGGCTTTGCCTTCCTCAGTGACATCCAGGTCGCGCAGCCATGAACCACTACCTGATCGGCCGCATCGGCCAGGCGCTGCTGGTGTTGTGGGGCGCCTACACCATCACCTACTTCATCCTCTATCTGCTGCCCGGGGACACCCTGGCGATCATGCTCAGTGCATCGGGCATGGAAGCCGATGGCCTGTCGCCCGAGGACCTGGCCAAGGCCCGTGCCTACTACGGGCTGGACAAGGGCATTTTCGAGCAGTACATCGACCTGTTATGGCGGGCCCTGCACGGCGACTTGGGCCAGTCGTTGTCACTGAACCGGCCAGTGACCGCGCTGCTGGCCGAGCGCCTGCCGCAAACCATGGCCCTGGCCGGCTTCGCCATCGCGCTGTCGTTGCTTGGCGGCATCGGCCTGGCCTACCTCACCGCCTACCTGCAATGGCAACCGCTGAAAGTGGCGCTGTCACGCTTGCCGTCATTGGGCTTTTCCGTACCGGTGTTCTGGATGGGGCTGCTGCTGATCCAGGTGTTCGCCTTCGGCCTGGGCTGGTTCCCGGCCACCGGCAACCAGGGCTTTGCCAGCCTGGTGCTGCCGGCCGTGACCCTGGCCATCCCCAGTGCTGCGGTGTACGCCCAAGTATTGCAGCGCGGCTTCCAAAGCGTATGGCAGGAGCCGTACATCGCCACCGCATTCGCCAAGGGTCTGAGCCGTGCGCAGGTTCAAGCGCGGCACGGCCTGCGCAATGCGGCCCTGCCAATCCTTACCCTGGTCGGGTTGCAGGTGGGTAACACGGTGTCCGGGGCAGTGCTGGTCGAGACCATTTTCTCGCGCAATGGCGTTGGCCGCCTGGCCCAGGAAGCCGTACTGCGCCAAGACATCCCGGTGGTGCTGGCGATTGTCGCAGTGTCAGCGGCGGCCTTCGTGTTGGTGAACCTGATCGTCGACCTGCTGTACCCGTACCTTGACCCCCGCATCGCCCACGCCACGAAGGTGACCTGACCATGACCGCCGATACTCACCCCCTGCGTGCCGCCGCCCCGCCAGCCACCTGGAAGCGCCGCACACGCCTGCAGCGCCTGGGCCAGGCACTCGTCCCTTTGCTGGCCCGCCCGGGCTTCAGCCTGGCGCTGCTGGTGGTGCTGTTCGCCCTGCTGGCGGCACTGGCGCCGCACTGGCTGACCAGCTTCGACCCTTACTCCACGTCGCCTGCCGACAAGCTGCGGGCCCCTGGCGCCGCCCACTGGTTCGGCACCGACGAGCTGGGCCGCGACCTGTATACCCGCGTGGTTTATGGCGCCAGCCTGTCGGTGCAGGCCGCATTGCTGGCGGTTGGCATTGCCCTGGCCGGCGGGTTGAGCCTGGGCGTACTCGCCGGGTTTGCCGGCGGGCGCCTGGATGCCGCCCTCATGCGCCTGGTCGATGTGCTGCTGGCCCTGCCCGGCCTGCTGCTGGCCCTGGCCATTGTCACCGCCATCGGTTTTGGCACGGTGCCGGTGGCAATCGCCGTCGGCGTCGGCATCATCCCCGGCTTTGCCCGCACCACCCGCGGCGAAGTGCTGCGGGTCAAGACCCTGCCCTATGTCGAGGCCGCACGCCTGGGTGGCGCCAGCTGGCGCCGCACCTTGCTGCGGCATGTGCTGCCCAATGCCTGGGGGCCGGTGGCCGTGCTGGCCACGCTGGACTTCGGCGCCGCCATCCTGGCCACGGCCGGCCTGAGTTTCCTCGGTTTTGGCGCAGCACCACCAGCAGCCGAATGGGGCACCCTGATTGCCAACGGCCGGCATTTCCTGATTACCGCACCCTGGGTGTCGCTGCTGCCCGGCCTGTTCGTGGTCGCCGTGGTGTTCAGCCTCAACCACCTTGCCCGCACCTTCGAGGAGCACCCACGATGAACGACCAGCCATTGCTTGTGGTACGCGACCTCAGCATCAGCTATCACGCCTCCGGCCAGGCTACGCAGGCCGTCAAGCACCTTGCCTTCAGCCTGGCCCAGGGCGAGACCGTGGCCATTGTCGGCGAGTCAGGCTCGGGGAAGTCGACCTTGGCCAACGCCCTGCTCGGCCTGCTACCGGGCACGGCGCGCATCGACAGTGGCCAGCTGTGGGTCGACGGGCTGGATGTAGTGCGCGCCAGCGAACGGCAGAAACGCCAGCTGCGTGGGCGTACCGTCGGCCTGGTGCCACAAGACCCGATGGTCAGCCTCAACCCCACCCTGCGCATTGGCCAGCAGATCGGCGAGGCGCTAGTGCTGGCCCAAGGCGGCCGCTCGCGCAGCGTCGATGCCGATGTGCTGGAGTTACTAGCCCAGGTTGGCCTCGACAACCCGGCGGTGCGCGCCCGCCAGTACCCGCACGAGCTGTCTGGCGGCATGCGCCAGCGGGTGCTGATTGCCATCGCCCTGGCCGGCAACCCACGGCTGATCATCGCCGACGAACCCACCAGCGCGCTGGACGTGACCGTGCAACGCAAGATCCTCGATCACTTGCAGCGGCTGGTGGCCGAGCGTGGCATCTCGTTGCTGATCATCACCCACGACCTGGGCATGGCCACCGACCGCGCCGACCGCCTGCTGGTGATGAAGCAGGGCGAACTGGTGGAGCAAGGCCCACCCGCGCAGATCGTGCAGGCACCGCACCACCCGTACACCCGTGCCCTGCTCAATGCCGCACCGGCATTCAGCGCTCGTCGCCAGCCCCGCCAACTGGCGCCGGGCTCAAAGCCGATCCTCAGCCTGCAGGGGGTTGGCAAAACGTTCGAATTGCCCAAGGTAAAAGGCCAGGACAACCGCTTTGTCGCGTTGCAAGGCCTGGACTTGCAGGTTCACCCGGGGCAAACGCTGGCCATCGTCGGTGAATCCGGTTCGGGCAAGAGCACCGCCCTGCGCATTGCCCTGGGCCTGGAAACGCCCAGCCAAGGCCACGTGCTGTTCGACCAGCAGGATGTCACGGGCCACGGCTGGCGCCAGTTCCGCCCCTTGCGCCGACGCATGCAACTGGTGCAGCAAAACCCCTTCGCCGCCCTCGACCCGCGTTTCACGGTGTTCGACAGCATCGTCGAGCCGCTGGTGTCGTTTGGCCTGCTCAAAGGTGCGGCCCTGGAGCAACGCGCGCGCCAACTGATCGAACGCGTGCACCTGCCTCTGCATTACCTGGACCGCCTGCCCCGCGAACTGTCCGGCGGCCAGCGCCAGCGCGTGGCGATTGCCCGGGCGCTGGCGCTACAGCCAGAACTGTTGCTGCTCGACGAGCCGGTGAGTGCGCTGGATGTATCGGTACAGGCACAGATTCTGGCACTGCTGGATGAGCTGCAACGAGAGTTGGGCATGGCTTATGTGCTGGTATCGCATGACCTGGCGGTAGTGGCGAGCATGGCCGACCAGGTGCTGGTATTGCGCAAGGGTCAAGTGGTGGAACACGGGGCGGTCGAGCAGGTTTTCGAGCGGCCGGCGAGCGAGTATACGCGGGAGTTGATTGCTGCCATTCCTGGGCGCCCAGCCTCTGCTGCGGCTTGAGTTCTAGCGCCCCACAGCCTGATATTTTTGCCAGTTGCAAGGCTGTGGGCATCCCATCAAGCTAGATTGAAATCAGGAGGTTCTATTCATGTTTATATTTTATCAGTCTGGCAAACCCACTGCCTTGGTTCAACCTTCCAGAACTACTCGAATATTCAATCAAAACCGACAGACGCTCGCCATTCAATACATATCACAACCCTCTATTAGTATAATTGCCTCAGACAAAATGCAATCCTCCGTCACGGAGGCTCGCGGCCACGTCCTGCACTCACTGTCTTACACCCCTTTTGGCTTCAACCAAGCGACCGGGGAACTGCCTGTAGGCTTTAACGGCGAGCACTGCGACGCTGTGACAGGCATGTACGGTTTGGGCGCAGGATACCGTTGGCTTTCAACAAAATGTATGCGTTTTTCGAGCCCTGACAACCTCAGTCCTTTTGCTAAAGGGGGCATCAATGCGTACACCTATGTTCGCAACGACCCGGTTAATCTGCTCGATCTAGACGGTCACGCGCCGTCGGCTCCGATACTCCATGGAACCAAGATGCGTCGGTTCCAATACGGTTTAAGAAAAATTCATGCATTCGATAAAAATTATGGGGTCTATGAATCCAAACCTGGTCTTTTTAAAAAGCCCAAGCTATTGATATACACTCATGGCAGAGAGAATAAAATACTAATAGACGACGTCGCCATGGGCCCATTTAAATTCGCCACATGGCTAACGAGCAAAAATATAAATCCTCAGAAATACAGGAAAGTCATTTTTGCCACTTGCCTAGGAGGCTACGGCGAATCGTTTGGGCAAAAATTCTCAAATCAGAACAATGTCAAGGTGAGCGCTATTCCCGGCATCAGCGACGGAGCGATGGTAAACGGCGTAGAACCTGGCACCTTCAGTTTCGGGCTTTTATCCGAACCTTATGAAGGCATGGCGCAGACAACACCAGAACGCCCATGGGCTTACTCATTCGTAGATTTCACACCACAAGACGCTAAAAAATTTCGAAGCGCATGATTGAAGAGAGCATTAAGAACGCCCCCAATGAACGGGTTTATTCCATAGCATTTGACGCAACCTAAAATGCAGATTATGCATCATCACATGGATTTTAATACCATTAAATAATATTAGCATAGAACCACAAAGCCTTTCACAACCCCACCCCACACCCGCTAAGGTCACTCCAGACCGACCCCATTCCTGGCGGAGGCCGTCCACTTCGCCCCCGCCAGGAGCCTTGCGCGCATGCACCTCTCTTACCCACAACCCTGCTTCATCTTCGCCTATGGGCCAGGTGACGCATGGCTGTCCCCATTCCATTTGCAGCACAACCCACAGGTATTCCGATGAGCAAACGACAAATCCGCCTGGGCGCCATGATCCATGGCGTCGGCCACGGCTGGGGCGAATGGCGCCACCCTGATGCGCTGGCCGATGCCAGTGTCAATTTCGGCTTCTACAAACAGCAGGCAAAGCTGGCCGAGGCGGCAAAGTTCGACTTCGCCTTCATCGCCGACAGCCTGCACATTCACGCCCGCTCCAGCCCGCACTACCTCAACCGTTTCGAGCCGTTGACCATCCTTTCGGCGCTGGCGGCGGTGACCGAGCACATCGGCCTGGTAGCCACGGTCACGGTCAGCTACACCGAGCCGTTCCAGGTAGCACGCCAATTCGCTTCGCTGGACCTGATCAGCGGCGGGCGCGCAGGCTGGAACGTGGTGACCTCCTGGCTTTCCGGCACCGCTGACAACTTCGGCAAGGCTGAACACCCGCCACATGCCGTGCGTTACCGGATTGCCCGTGAGCACGTGGATGTGGTCAAGGGGCTGTGGGACTCGTGGGAAGACGACGCCTTTACCCGCGACAAGCAAAGCGGGCAGTTCTTCGACCCGGCCAAACTGCACACCCTCGGCCACCAGGGCGAGTACTTCAAGGTCAAGGGCCCGCTGAACATCCAGCGCTCACCCCAGGGCCAGCCGCTGATTTTCCAGGCTGGCGTGTCGGAAGACGGCCGCAACTTTGCGGCGCAGAACGCCGACGCCATCTTTGTCAGCCCGGAATCGTTCGAGGACGCTCACGCCTATTACCAGGACCTCAAGCAGCGTGCCACGCGCCATGGCCGCGACCCCGACGCACTATTTATCCTGCCCGGCATCCGCCCCATCATCGGTCGCAACGCCCAGGAGGTCGAGCAGCGCTACCAGCAGGCCGTCAACCTGGTGAGCATTGAGGATGCCCTGGTAGCCCTCGGTCGCCCCTTCAACGACTACGACTTCAGCCAGCATGACCTGGACGCGCCCTTCCCGGACCTGGGCACCTTGGGTAACGACAGCCACAAGGGCACCTCGGACCAGCTCAAGCAACTGGCCCGTGATGAAGGCCTGAGCCTGCGCGAACTGGCACTGCGCTTCTCGCGCCCACGCAGAGACTTCGTCGGCACCCCAGAGCAGGTTGCCGATGCCTTGCAGCACTGGTTCGAAAACGACGCTGCCGACGGTTTCATCATCAACTCATTGCTACCCGACGGCCTGCAGTACTTCACCGAACACGTGATACCGCTGTTGCAAGCACGTGGCCTGGTGCGCAGTGAGTACACCGGTAAAACCCTGCGCGGCAATTTCGGCCTCAGCGTGCCAGAAAACCGCAACACCCTGCGCCGCAGCCAGGCAGCGGTTGCCTGAGCCCACCCAGACAAGGAGTTTTGTTTCATGAGCCTCGAATTCATCGGCCTCATCGGCCCGCAGGAAAGCAGCGAATCCCAGGCGCCACGCGGCCCGCTGGTTGATCTGGAGTTCATCAAGGCCTTCTCCCAGGCCCAGGAATATGGCGGCTTCGACAAGGCATTGTTAGCAGTCAACACCAGTGCACCGGACTCGATGATCCTGGCCAGTTACGTGGCAGCGCTTACCGAGCGTATCGGCCTGCTGGTCGCCCACCGCCCGGGCTTCCAGGCGCCAACTTTCGCTGCCCGCCAGTTCGCCACCCTTGACCAGCTGAGCCGGGGGCGGGCCTCGATCAACGTCATCACCGGCGGCGACAGCGGCGACCTGCAGCGCGATGGCGACTTCCTCGAAAAGGATGCCCGTTATGCCCGCACCGATGAGTACCTGCAGGTACTGCGCAACACCTGGACCCGCCAGGAGCCGTTCGACCACCAGGGCACTCACTACCGCGTTGAAGACAACCTGACCTTGGTCAAACCGGTACAGCATCTGCCAATCTACTTCTCTGGCGCGTCAGACGCCGCAGTCGAGGTGGCCGCCAAGCACGCCGACGTCTACATGATGTGGGGCGAACCGCTGGATCAGGTACGCGAGCGCATCGCCAAGGTCCGCAAGGCCGCCGCCCGCTATGGGCGCGAGAAACACATCCGCTTCAGCCTGTCGTTGCGACCGATCCTGGGCGGCACCGAGGCCGAAGCCTGGGCCCGCGCCGAGCGTATTCTCGCCGATGCCCAGGAACGCATCGGCATCCGTCAGGGCAACCGCCGCGAGAAAAACTTCGGCAAGAGCAACACCGGCTCCGAACGCCTGGTGCAACTGGCCAGCCAGCGCAAAGTGCATGACACCCGGCTGTGGACCGAGATTGCGGCGCTGGGTGGCGGTGCAGGTAACTCCACCTCGCTGGTAGGCACTGCAGACCAGGTGGCCGAGGCCGCATTGGCCTACTACGAACTGGGGGTGACCACCTTCCTGTTCCGCGGCTTTGACCAGCTGCGCGATGCGGTGGAATACGGGCAGGACCTGATCCCGCGGATTCGTGCGCTGGTTGAACAGCGTGAGGCTGGGCGCAGCGCTCGCACGGCCTAGATCCCTACTCGCTGTACCGGCCTCGTCGAGGCGTCGAACCGCCGCAAAGAGGCCGGTGCAGGCAAACACTTCCCAAACACCCTACGCCAGCCCTGTCAGGGCCTGGCGCCTATTCGCCTGCGTGCTCCACCGTACTCCGAGGACATGATGTCTAGAACACCGCTTTTCGCCCTGCCCCTGGCCTGCCTGCTCACCCCGTTAGCCGATGCTGCTTCAACTACCGAAGACCAACGCCTGGAGACCGTCACGGTGATCTCCACCGGCCTGCGAGGCAACCAGCGCACCGTGGCCGACAGCCCGGCACCCATCGACGTGATCAGCAGCGAACAGCTGTTGCGCACCGGCCGCGCCGAGCTGTCCGAGGCGATTTCCAAACTGCTGCCCTCGTTCAACTTCGGCACCAACATCGCCGGCTTTCAGTCTGGCGTGCGGCCGCTGAGCAACCGCAGCTTGGGCCCGGCCTACACCCTGGTGCTGGTCAATGGCAAACGCCGCCACAACAGCGCCGTGCCGGGCAGCGGCTCGACCGACAACAGCGGTGCCAACGCCGTTGATATCGACATGATCCCGGTCAGCGCGGTGTCACACATCGAAGTCCTGAAAGACAGCGCCGCCGCCCAATACGGCTCGGATGCGGTGGCCGGGGTGATCAACATCATCCTCAAGAGCGCCAGCAGCGGCGGCCATTACGAAAGCAGCTACGGCCAGCTGTACAGTGGCCAGGGCGAAACCATCAAGCTGGCTGGCGACCAAGGCTTCAGCCTGGGTGACGGCGGTTTCCTGCACCTGTCGGGCGAGGCACGCAAGCGCGGCACCGCCAACTGGATCGACAAGGCCGCCCCCGATTACCGCGCCTACTTCGAAGACGACCGCCAGGCCGCCTGGGACCACCGGGCGGTGAAGAACGGCGACCCTGACCTGCGCGCCTTCAACCTCGGTTACAACGCCGAGCTGCCCATCAGCGACGATTTGAAGCTGTATTCGTTCGCCACTTATGCCGAGCGCAAGCTGGAGGCTTTCAACAACTACCGCCTGCCCAACAGCAACGCCTCGATCCCGGAGTTGTTCCCCGACGGGTATTTCCCGCTCAACAACATCAAGGACACCGACTACCAGTGGCTGCTCGGCGCCCGAGGCGCCGCCGGGGCCTGGGACTGGGACCTGTCCACCACCTATGGGCGCAACAAGAACCAGCAGGCCAGCGACCTGACCATCAACCCCACCTATGGCCCGGCCTCGCCAACCTCGTTCGATGACCTGGCGACCTTGCAGTTCGACCAGTGGGTGAACAACCTGGACATCACCCGCGCCTTCGATGGCCTGTTCGGCCTGGCGGTACCGACCCGCGTCTCGGCGGGCCTTGAGCACCGCTGGGAGCGCTTCCGGACCTTTGCCGGCGACCCCATCGCCTACAGCGTCGGGCCCTACACCTACCCGGTTACCCTGGCGGACGGGCGCCCCAACCCGCTCTATGCGCTGGCCAACGGCCAGACCGCAGTGGGCGCCCAGGCTGCGCTGACCATTCGCCCGGAAGACGAGGCCGATGTGAAGCGCAACAACTATGCCGCCTACATCGACCTCGGCCTGGACTTGAGCCCGCGCTGGTACCTTGGCGCCGCCGCGCGCGTCGAGCACTACGACGACGACTCGGGCAACACCGCCAGCTTCAAGCTCAATTCACGCTATGAACTGAGCGAAACCGTGGCGGTACGAGGCACCCTGGGCAGCGGTTTCCGCGCACCGTCGCTGACCCAGAGCGGCTATACCGTCAGCGACAACCGCACCGCGCTGGACGCCGACGGCAATGTGGTGCCGGCCTTGCGCCGCACCGTGGCGCCCGGCAGTGCCGCCGCGCTGGCATTCGGCGGCGGCAAGCTCGACCCGGAGAAATCGCGCAACGCCGGCCTTGGCCTGACCTGGCAACCGGCGCGCCGCACCAGCGTTACCCTGGACACCTACCTGATCGACATTGACGACCGCATCCTGCTCACCGAAAACCTCTACGACCGGCAGAACGGTGCCGGTGCCATTGGCGACATCCTCGAATCGCTGGGCCTGGCACGCACTACCTGGATCAACTACTACACCAACGCCTTCGACACCCGCACCCGCGGCCTCGACCTGGTGGGTGACCACACCAGCGAGTTCGGTGCCTGGGGCGATGTACGCTGGACCTTGGGCTTCAACTGGAACAAGACCACCGTACGCGGCACCCGCGGTACGCCCGCAGCGCTGGCCGCTGCCGGTATCGACGTGGTCGGCCATGGCCGCGAAGGCGACCTGGTGGCAGCCTCGCCGAGAACCAAATGGGTGCTGGGCAGCCAGTGGTTGCTGGGCAACTTCACCGGCACCTTGCAGACCACCCGCTACGGCAAGGTCGAAACCTGGCAGCAGAACCAGGCCCAGGACCGCACCTTCGGCGCCAAGTGGATCACCGACCTGGACCTGTCCTACCTGCTGTTCGACAGCCTGACCGTCAGTGTGGGTGGCACCAACATCTTCAATGTGCGGCCCGACAAGAACGGCGTGTACAACGCCAACGGCAACCAGGCGGCGTACGGCAACCCGCCGTTCCACCCAGGTGGCGGCTATTGGTACACCAAACTGGCCTATGACTTCTGACGCATCTGCACATTTGCTCCTGGCCTGTGGGAGCGGGTTCACCCGCGAAGAGTCCAACCCGGTGCATGGCACCGGCAAAGTCGGTGTTCGCGGGTAAACCCGCTCCCACAGGTGTGCGTTGCACCTTCGGTACTTGGCAATTGACGCAAACCCCGCCCCCATGCTCTCCTTGTGCCTCACGTTCAGGTGCCCCCACAGGGGGTGAAACGGGAAACCGGTGCGTCGCAGGCCCTCCAGCAGGGCCGGACAAGGCCGGTGCTGCCCCCGCAACGGTAAGCGAGTGAAGTGTCTGTACCACTGTGCCTTCTAGTCCGGCATGGGAAGGTGACGCTTTCCAGGAGCCCTGCTCCTCCTCGCAAGCCCGGAGACCGGCCTGACGTTCATGAACACCCCGCGGTGGGCGGGCGCTGTTGCATTCCCCTGGGCGGCCACGCATCGGGGATGCCGCGCTTGCCCGTTGCCCACAAAAAGCAGAGGAACGCGTCATGCCCGTCACCAGCACCAAACAACACAGCCTTGCCACACCCGTCACCCTCAGCCAGCGCGTCGTCATCGCCGTCGGCGCCAGCCTGCTGGGCCTGTGCCTGGTGTACTTCGCCGGTTTCTCGCACATCGAGGCCGTGCACAACGCCGCCCACGACACCCGCCACAGCGCCGCCTTCCCCTGCCACTGAGTACGCCTGATGATCACGCGCATTGCCCGTACCGCGGGCTTCAGCGGGCTGCTTGCGGCCCTGCTGCTGACCCTGCTGCAAAGCTTCTGGGTCGCCCCCCTGATTCTTGAGGCGGAAACCTACGAATCCTCGGCCCCGGCCGCACAGCACGAACATGGTGGCGAAGTGGCTGCCCATGAGCACAGCGCCGAAGCCTGGTCGCCGGAAGACGGTTGGCAGCGGGTGCTGTCCACCACCGGGGGCAACCTGGTGGTCGCAATCGGCTTCGCCCTTATTCTCGCCGCCCTGTACAGCCTGCGCGAACCGCAGCGTGCCGGCACCGGTGCGCTGTGGGGCCTGGCCGGTTTTGCCGTGTTCTGCCTGGCCCCGACGTTGGGGCTGCCACCGGAGCTACCCGGCACTGCCGCCGCCGACCTGGGACAACGCCAGGCCTGGTGGATTGGCACAGCCAGCGCCACCGCCGTTGGCCTGGCCTTGCTGGTGTTCGCCCGCCACTGGCTGCTGAAGGCGCTGGGCGCCGTGCTGCTGGTAATCCCCCATGTGATCGGCGCTCCACAGCCTGAAGTACATGAAAGCCTGGCCCCCGAAGCACTGGAAACACAGTTCAAGATGGCCTCCTGGCTGACCAACGCTGCCTTCTGGCTAGCCTTGGGCCTGCTCAGTGCGTGGCTGTTCCGCCGCTCCAGTAAGGCCTGATGCCGGCGTTCTACGCCGGCTTCGGCTGCCGCCGGGGCTGCCCGGCGGATACCCTGCATACCCTGCTGCTCCACGCCCTGGCTAGCCAGGGCCTTGCGCTTGCCGACCTGCACGGCATTGCCAGTATCAGCCTCAAGGCCGACGAAACCGGCTTGCAGCAACTGGCCGAACGCCTTGGCTTGCCGTTGGTGCTGTACCATAGCGCGCAACTGCAGGCCTTCGAGCCGCTGCTCAGCCACCGCTCTGCCACGGCCCATGCCCACAGCGGCTGCTGGGGGGTGGCCGAAAGCACGGCGCTGGCCCTGGCCAGCCAGCAGCCCGGGAGCACAGCCCGGTTGCTGCTGACCCGCCAGGTACTGGGCCCGGCGACCCTCGCCCTGGCCTGCTGACCATTTCGCTTCTCTTTCCTGCAAGGACTTTCCATGACGGTGTACTTCATCGGTGCCGGCCCCGGCGACCCGGAACTGATCACGGTCAAGGGCCAACGGCTGATTCGCCAGTGCCCGGTGATCATCTATGCCGGCTCGCTGGTACCCGCTGCCGTGCTCGAAGGCCACCAGGCCGAGACCGTGATCAACAGCGCCGAGTTGCACCTGGAGCAGATCATCGCCGCCATGCGCAGCGCGCACGAACAAGGCCAGGACGTGGCCCGGGTGCACAGCGGCGACCCCAGCCTGTACGGCGCCATCGGTGAGCAGATCCGCCACCTGCAGGCGCTGGGCATCGATTACCAGATCATACCCGGCGTCACGGCCACGGCGGCCAGCGCTGCTCTGCTTGGCTGCGAGCTGACCCTGCCACAGGTCGCGCAGACGGTGATCCTCACCCGCTATGGCGACAGTTCGCCAATGCCACCCGGCGAACAACTGAGCGACCTGGCGCACCATGGCAGCACCCTGGCGATTCACCTGGGGGTCAAGCACCTGTCGCGAATCGTCGAAGAACTGCTACCGCACTATGGCGCGCACTGCCCGGTGGCGGTGGTACATCGTGCCACATGGCCAGACCAGGACTGGGTGCGCGGCACCCTTGGCGATATCGTCGAACGGGTGGCAGCCAAGGACTTTCGCCGCACGGCGCTGATCCTGGTAGGCCACGTGCTCGGGGATACGCCATTCGCCGAGTCGGCCTTGTACCGTGCCGGGCACGCGCACCTGTACCGCCCTGGCGACTGAGCATTGCCAGCATTGCCACGGGCGTAGCAGACTCCGGGTTCCCGCCTGCGAACAGGAGTCACACCCATGCTGGAATTACGCCCCAACTGCGAGTGCTGCGATACCGACCTGCCGGGCGACAGCCCCGATGTGCTGATCTGCTCCTTCGAATGCACCTTCTGCCGCGCCTGCGCTGATATCCGCTTCAAGGGCCGCTGCCCCAACTGTGCCGGCCAGCTGGTGGCCCGCCCGACGCGGGTCGGCCAGGCGCTGGTCAATAACCCCGCTGCCACCCAACGCGTGAACAAAGCACACGCTGCTTGCGCCTGACTCCACACCTCAAACCAGGCATTGCCGCTTTGATAGGGTGATGCCTTTCCCATGACTTGTAGGATTTTTCAACAACAAGCGAACGGATTATCAACACTTCTATACTCGGCATTACCAAACCTCGGGATTGGTCGTATCTTGCAGCGCTTCCGATTAACCACCTTGCAGACGTATTCCTGAGTGTTCCAGGAAGCGGACCACATCTTGACAGGAGTTTTCCACATGACAACCGTGCTGATCGTCGACGACCACCCCATTGTCCGACTGTCTTTGCGCCTACTACTGGAGCGTGAACGTTTTCATGTCGTTGGTGAGGTGGGTAACGGCAGCGAAGTGGCGCAGGTAGCCCGCGACCTGCGCCCGGACGTGGTAGTGCTCGACATCGGCCTGCCCGGCCTGGACGGCATGGAAGTGATCAAACGCCTGCAGTGCCTGGAGCCAGTGCCCAAGATCATGGTGCTGACCGGCCAGGCCACCGATCTGTACGTGCGGCGCTGCCTGGATGCCGGCATCGGCGCTTTCGTCACCAAGGAAGAAGACCACGAAGCTCTGCTGTTTGCCCTCAAGGCCCTGGTCAAGGGCTATTCGACCTTCCCGCAAATGTCGGTCAACAGCAACTCGCTGGAGAGCGAACCGGTACGCCTGGCCAGCCTGTCGAACCGTGAAATGGAAGTGCTGCGGCGCCTTGCGCGCGGCGAAAACAACAAAAATATCGGCACCTGCATGAACCTGAGTGCCAAGACCATCAGCACCTACCGGGGCCGTATCATGGAAAAGCTCAAGACCGAATCGCTGGTTGAAATGGTCGACCTGGCCAAACGCAACAGCGTCTACTGAGCGCTCGGCCGCCATGAAGCGCCTGCTGGCGTGCATGCTCCTGGCCATCGGCCTGTCCGGCCCCGCCGCGCTGCTGGCCGACAGCGAACCTCGCCAACTGCTGGCGCGCTCGGTCAGCGCCGCTGCCCCGTTGCAACTGTCCAGGGAAGACCGGGATTGGCTGCAGCAACGCCAATACCTGGTGCTGGGCAGTTCGCGACCCGACTATCCGCCCTTCGAACTCAACGCCAGCCAGCAGGACTACGAAGGCATTAGCGCAGACTACGCCGGCATCATCGCCGAGCAGCTGGGCATAAACGTCGAAGTACGGCGGTTCGACAACCGCCACGAGGCCATCGCTGCGTTACGTGAGGGCAGTATCGACCTGCTGGGCAGCTCCAATGCCTTCGAGGCGGCAGATGCCCAGCTTGACCTGAGTACCCCGTATGCCGACGACATGCCCGTCATCGTCACCCGCGAAGGAACCAGCCTGAAGAACACACCCGACCTCGCCGGCCTGCGCCTGGCGATGGTCGATCACTACCTGCCGGCCAGCACCGTACGCAATCTGTACCCCAAGGCGCAGTTAAGCCTGTACCGCTCGACCCTGGCCGGGCTGGCCGCTGTCGATCTGGGCGAGGCCGACGCCTACCTGGGCGATGCCATCAGTACCGATTTCACGATTGGCAAGAGTTACCAGGGCGCGCTGAGAATCGACCACTTCTGCCCGGTCCCTGCTGGGGCATTTGCCTTTGCCCTGGCCAGCGACAACCCTCGCTTGCGTCGGTTGGTCGACATGGCGCTATCCCGCATCAAAGACAGCGAGCGGCTGAATATCCTGCGCCGCTGGAGCAGTGGCCACACCAGCCTGCTGCTGCAGCGCCACATCACCGCCTTGAGCAAGGAAGAGGAAGCCTGGATCGCGGCCCACCCCAACATCAATGTTTTGGTCAACACCTCGTTGGCGCCACTGACGTTCAACGACGCCGAACACCGCCCAACCGGCATCACCCTTGACCTGCTGAAACAGATTTCGCTGCGCACAGGGCTGCACTTCAGCGCGGTCGAAAGCGATTCGGCGCAGGCGATGGTCGAGCGCCTGGCCCGTGGCGATGCACAAATGATTGGCGCCTTGGGCTATGGTGCGGATCGCGCGAAACAACTGCGCTATACCCGTCCCTACCTGGTCAGCCCACGCGTTCTGGTTGCCCGTAGCGACAGTACTTTCCCGGTACAGGCCAAGGCGCTGGATGGCCAGCGCATCGCCGTGGTACGCGGCTCGCCGCAGCGGGCGCTGCTGCAACAACGCTACCCGCAGGCCCGGCTGGTGGAAGTGGACAACCCGCTCGGTCTCATGGAGGCCGTGGCCGGTGGGGCTGCCGACGTTGCCCTTAGCAGCCATATCAATGCCGCCTACTACATCAGCCATGTCTTCAAGGGCCGCTTGCGCATCGCCAGCGTGCTGGACGACGACCCGGCCATTGCCGCTTTCGCCGTGGCTGCCGACCAGCCGCAGCTACAGGCCATCCTCGACAAGGCACTGCTGAGCATTCCACCCGAAGAGCTCGACCAGCTGGCCAACCGCTGGCGCACCAGCACCTTGGTCAGCGACAGCCCCTGGCGCGACTACCGCACCCTGGCCTTGCAGGTACTGGTTCTGTCGGCCCTGCTGCTGGCGGGCGTGGTGTTCTGGAACAGCTACCTGCGCAAGCTGATCAACCAGCGCACCGAGGCCCAGCACGCGCTGCAGGCGCAGCTGGCCTTGAGCCGCGGCCTGCTCGAACAGCTGCGCCAGGCCAAGGACGACGCCGAACAGGCCAGCCAGACCAAAAGCACCTTCCTGGCCACCATGAGCCATGAAATCCGTACCCCGATGAATGCCGTGATCGGCCTGCTGGAGCTGGCCCTGGAAGACAGCCGCAAGGGTCGTTGCGACGCCCAGACCCTTCAGACTGCCCATGACTCGGCCATCGGCCTGCTTGAGCTGATTGGCGATATTCTCGACATTTCCCGCATCGAATCTGGGCACATTACCCTGCAACCGGTACCCACAAACCTGGTCGAGCTGGTACGCGCTACAGTACGGGTGTTCGAAGGCAACGCTCGGGCCAAAGGCTTGTATCTGCACGCAGCACTTCCTGCAGAGCCGGTCTGGGTGCTGGCAGACCCGCTGCGGCTCAAGCAGATCCTGTCCAACCTGATCAGCAACGCCATCAAGTTCACCGACCGCGGCGAGGTACAGGCCAGTTTGCTGATACCTCCAACTGGTGGGGACAGTAGCCAGTCAATCGACCTGTCTGTGCGTGACACCGGCATCGGCATCAGCACCGTTGATCAGGCCAGGCTGTTCAACACCTTCGTGCAGGCTGAGGGACCGCGGGCACGCCAAGGGGCAGGCTTGGGGCTGGTGATCAGCCGCACCTTTGCCGAACTCATGGGCGGTAACTTGAGCCTGCAAAGCGTCGAAGGTGTTGGGACAAAGGTGCAAGTCAGCCTGCAACTACCAGCCTGCCCGGCACCGCAACCTGTTCAGCAGCACAGCCCGGCAGCCGAAAGCAGCAGTGGCCCGCTGAATATCCTGGTGATCGACGACTACCCTGCCAACCTGCTGCTGCTGGAGCGACAACTGCACACCCTGGGCCATCACGTGACCCTGGCAGAAAATGGCCAGGTCGCGCTGGAGCGCTGGCAGGCAGCGCGTTTCGACCTGGTGATCACCGACTGCAGCATGCCGGTGATGGACGGCCACGAACTCACCCGCCGCATTCGCAGCCTTGAAGCCGAACGCGGCCTGCCGGCGTGCCAGATCCTCGGCGTGACTGCCAATGCCCAGGCCGAAGAGCGTGACCGATGCCTGGCCAGCGGCATGAACGAATGCCTGTTCAAACCGATCGGCCTGCGCACCCTCAAGGCTCACCTGCCCCAAGCCCGCAGCGCCCAAGAGCCGCCACTGCGCAGTAGCGGCTTCAACCTGGCTGAACTGCGCCACCTGACCCAGGACGACAGGCAACTGACGCGGCATCTGCTGGAACAGCTTTCAATAAGTGTCGGCGAAGATCTCGCCTCTTTGCGCGCGTTGGCACCCGAGGCCTCCGATGAGGCCGTCCGCACCCTGGCTCACCGCATCAAGGGCGGCGCGAAGATGATAAGGGTGCGCGGCGTGGTCAAGGATTGCGAGGCCATCGAAAACGCTCATGCGCGGGGCCTGCCAACGGTTGATCAACGTAAACAACTGCAAATCAGCCTGCAAGCCCTGCTGAACGAGCTGAGCGACGCACTCAATGCAGTTGAAGCGTCGAGCTGATCTGGCTGATGGCATCCACCACGTGCCGCGAACCCTGCTGGATTTCCATGATCACCGTACCGGCCTCATTGGCCAGTGCAACCCCATGACCGGTGCGGGTCAAACTCGACTGCATGCTGGCCACGGCCAGCAGTGACAGGTCGTGGTTCTGCCGCACGACATCGACGATTTCCAGGGTGGCCTTGCTGGTCCGCGCCGCCAGGTTGCGCACCTCGTCGGCCACCACGGCAAAACCGCGCCCGTGATCCCCGGCGCGGGCCGCCTCGATGGCCGCGTTAAGGGCCAGCAGGTTGGTCTGGTCGGCAATGCCCCGTATGGTCAGCACGATCTGGCCGATCACATCTGACTGCTTGCTCACGGCATCGATGCTGCGTGCAGCCTCGTTCAGCTCATGGGAAATCTGCTCGATCACCTGCACCGTCTGCTGCACCACCTCGGTGCCCTTGCGCGCACAGGCATCGGTCTGCATGGAACTGGCATGGGCGGCGTCGGCGGCGGTTTGCTGGGTGCTGACCTGACGGGTGATGTCACTGGCGAACTTCACCACTTTGTACAAGCGGCCCTTGCTGTCGAATATCGGGTTGTACGAGGCCTCCAGATAGACCATCTGGCCCTGCTTGTTGATGCGTTCGAAGCGGTGCGAATGGTACTCGCCGCGGTTGAGCGATGCCCAGAACTCACGGTACTCGGCCGATTCGCGCTCCTGCGGCAGGCAAAACAACCCGTGATGGCGGCCAACTACCTCGTCCAGGCGATAGCCCATGGTGTCGAGGAAGTTCTGGTTGGCCTTGATCACACGGCCTTGCGGGGTGAACTCGATCACTGCCATGGAGCGACCGATGGCCTTGAGCAGGCTCTCGCTCTCGTGCTCCTGCACTACCCGTTGACTGATGTCGGCTGCCACCTTGATCACGCTGGTTACCTGGCGCTGTTCGTCCAGCACCGGCATGTAGCTGGCCTCCAGCCAAACCTCGCGGCCGGCTTTGTCGAGGCGTTCGAACGTACCGCTGATGGCCTTGCCCTGGCCCAGTTCACGCCACAGCTGCTGGTACTCGGCAGTTTGCGCATAGCCCGGTTCGCAGAATAGCCGATGGTGTTTGCCCCGCAGTTCGTCTGCGCTGTAGCCCATGGCCTGGCAAAAACGCTCGTTGGCATCGAGGATGGTGCCATCAGGGGCGAACTCGATCATCGCCATCGAACGGCTGATCGCCGCCAATTTGGCTTGCGTGCCGCTCAAGGCCTGGCGAGTGCGCTGGATCTCAACCAAATCGGATTTGCGATGGAAATCGAACATGACGCCGGGCTCCTTTATGCGCGGTGTCCTGAGCATAGATCGCCGTTGGCGCCGTGCAAGCACAGTGCCATCACTTTAGGATTACTACATTGATATGAAAGAACGCGCCTGCACAGCCACGAGCTCTCGCTACGAACTCTCGCGCACCATCAGCTCAAAGCCCAGATCCTGTTGCGTATCCGCCACCCGCTTGCCATCGAGCAACGCCAGCAGCGCCTGCGCCGCGCCACGCCCAACGGCGGCCCGGGGCGTGCGAATCGAGGTCAGGCGCGGCACCATGTGTGCCGAAGCGGGCAAGTCGTTGAACCCCACCATGGCCACCTGACGTGGCACTTCCACCCCTTGGCGCAGTGCCTGCAGCACCGCCCCTTGGGCCAGGTCGTCGTTGCAGAAGAAGATACCGTCGACATCCGGCGACTGTTGCAGCAACTGGCTGAACAGCACACTGCCCAAGGCAATCGACGAAGGCTCCGGCGCCAGTACCTCCAGCTCGGCCGCCTGCAAACCGGCCTCGGCCAACGCCTGGCGGAAACCTTCGGCCCGCTGCATTACCCGTGGATCGAGCTGCGCGGCAATGAACGCCAGGCGTTTGCGACCACGCTCGATCAAGTGCCTGGCCGCAGCGCGCCCGGCCTGCTGCTGCGAAAAACCTACCGACAATGCCCCTGGCTCGCCATTGAGCTCCATCATGTGCACACACGGCACACCGCTGGCGGCCAGCATCTGCCGCGCCGCGTCGCTGCGCTCGAAACCGGTCAACAGCATGCCGCAGGGCTGGTAGGCCAAGTAATTGCGGATCAGGTTCTCTTCTTCGGCAAGGTCGTAGTGATAGTTGCCAATCAGCACTTCGAGGCCACGCGGGCGCATGACCTCGTGAATGGCTTCCAACGTGTCGATGAACAATTGGTTGGACAACGACGGGATCAACACCACCACCGACTGGCTGCGGGCCGAGGCCAGGGCGCGGGCCGCCGGGTTGGCCACGTAGCCCAGGCTCGCAGCTGCAGCGACGACCTTTTCGACCAGTTCAGGCGCAACCGTGCTGACCCCGCGCAGGGCGCGCGAGGCGGTAATCGGGGAAACCCCGGAAAGCCTGGCAACTTCGGCCAGGGTGGGACGACCTGTAGTACGGGAGCCGGTGCGGGACATGGATGTTGTAATTTTACTACTTGCAAGGATAGGGAACGGCCACTAAGGTAGCGCTGTCTCAGGACGCAGGCAATGTAATCTTTGGCAGCAGCCCGCACGCGCTCGCTACCAGGCGTCCATACTGCGTAAGGACAAGACCAATAACACCGGGGAGGTGGCTGTTCGTCGGCGACGAGACAGCGCTATCTCACCCCGCAGGAGGTACTGATGAATTCTCCCCTGTCCGCCATCGTGGTGATGGGCGTGGCCGGTTGCGGCAAAAGCTGCATCGGCGCTGCCATTGCTGCCAGAAGCGGCGGCCGCCTGATCGAAGGCGACGCTTTCCACCCTGCAGAAAACATCCGCAAGATGAGCGATGGCATCCCGCTGGACGACAGTGACCGCGCCGGCTGGCTGGTGCGCCTTGGCCAGGAGTTGCAGGCCACCACCCAGGCTGGGGAGCGCCCGATCCTGACCTGCTCGGCACTCAAGCGACGCTACCGCGACACCCTGCGCGATGCCATGCCAGGGCTGGTGTTCGTGTTCCTCGAACTGTCGCCCGCCGAGGCGGAAAAACGCGTACTGGCCCGGCCCGGGCACTTCATGCCGGCTAGCCTGATCGACAGCCAGTTTGCTGCCCTGGAATCGCCACGCGGCGAGCCACTGACGCTGGCGCTGGACGCTACCCAGCCCATAGAAGCACTCGCCGAAGCGGTGGACCGCTGGCTAAAGCGCTGTGGTGAGCAGGGGCTGGCGCAAACCGCCTGACTCCGGCGGCTTTCCCGGCTCACCAAAGACAGCGCTACCTTGACCCGTGAGTGCGGGCAAAGTTCCAAAACGCTACGCCAAAAACAACGATAAGATCGAGGCCTTCAAACCATGTTCGGACTGGCTACTGACACCTTCCTGCTGCTCGATGCGCTGGTTACCATCGTCGGGCTGATCCTGCTGATCACCCACTTCAAAGTGCACCCCTTCGTCGCCCTCACCCTTGCGGCCGGCTTCCTTGGCCTTACCTCCGGCATGCCGGTGGCCAAGGTAATGAAGTCGTTCCAGGATGGTTTTGGCGGTGTGCTCGGCTTCGTCGGCATCGTGCTCGCCCTGGGCACCATGCTGGGCAAGCTGATGGCCGACTCTGGGGGTGCCGACCAGATTGCACAAACCCTCATCCGCGCCTTCGGCAAAAAGAACGTGCATTGGGCGATGATGTTCGCCGCCTTCCTGGTGGGCATTCCGCTGTTCTTCGAAATCGGCTTCGTGCTGCTGATTCCGCTGGTGTTCATCGTGGCGCGGCGCTCCGGCGTATCGCTGGTCAAGATCGGCATTCCGCTGCTGGCCGGCCTGTCTGTGGTGCACGGCCTGGTGCCGCCACACCCGGGCCCATTGCTGGCGATCGGTATTTTCCACGCTGATATCGGCAAGACCATCTTCTACGGCCTGATCGTCGCACTGCCCACCGCGATCATCGCCGGGCCGCTGTTCGGCAACTTCATTTCCCGCTACATCCCGGGCAACCCGTCCCAGGAGCTGATGGACCAGATCGCCAAGGAGTCCGACCAGGGCAACCTGCCAAGCTTCAGCATCACCCTGATTACCGTGCTGCTACCCGTAGCGTTGATGTTGCTGAAAACCTTCGCCGACGTGGTACTGCCGGCCGAGCACATCGTGCGCCAGTGGATGGACCTGATCGGCCACCCCATTACCGCTCTGCTCGCGGCCCTGCTGCTGGCCTTCTACACCTTTGGTTCGGCCCGCGGCTTCAACCGTCAGCAGATCATGAAGATGCTTGACCAGAGCCTGGCCCCCACGGCCGCCATCGTGCTGATCGTGGGTGCTGGCGGTGGCTTCAAGCAGATGCTGGTGGACACCGGCGTGGGCAACGTGATCGGGCAGATGGCCGTGCAGGCAGAGATTTCGCCGATCATGCTGGCCTGGCTGGTGGCAGCGGTAATCCGCATCGCGACCGGCTCTGCCACGGTCGCTACCATTACCGGTGCAGGTATTGTGGCACCGGTAATCGAACTGGTACCGGGTGTGAACCGTGAGTTGCTGGTGCTCGCCACCGGTGCTGGCTCGTTGATCCTGTCGCACGTGAACGATGCCGGCTTCTGGCTGGTGAAGCAGTATTTCAACATGACGGTAGCGGAAACCTTCAAGACCTGGAGCATGATGGAAACCATCCTCTCGGTGGTTGGCATCATCTTCATCATGTTGTTGGCGCAGGTGGTGTAACCGTTTATCGGGGTAATGGCACCTTGATGCTTTGGGTAGGGCCAAAGGGAATTATGAGACCTACCCGAAGCAAAGGAGCCTGCCATGCCCCGCTCAAGCATTCTGCTGATTGCCCTGCTCGCCTCGCCACTGGCCCTGGCCGCCGGCACTGGCCCCACCTACCCTGACGACCCACACAACCCGGCACCACGGCCGGGCGTGGACAGCACCCTCAACCCCATCGAAAAGCCCATGCCGCGGAACACTGACCCGCGCATTCAAGGTAACGACCCAGAAAGCCCTCCGGCCAAGCAGAATGACAACCGCGATCTGCCGGGGCTGGGTGACAGTGGTTCGGAGGGTAGCGGACATCAAGGAAACAGCGGTACCAATACAGGCAACCCCTGAGTACGCTTCTCAGTGGTCCACCTTAAAAAATCGCAGGGGTTGGTTTATGCCCATGCCCGCGAAAAGGCCGGCATGGGCAGTAAAGATTGATGAATTACCACTGGCGCTTGTCTGGGCGTGTCAACCCCAGCTTCTCGATCCTGTAACGCAACATGTCCCGCGACAACCCGAGCATCCGCGCCGATTTGGTCACATTCCAGTCCGTACGGTCCAGGGTCTTGCACACCAGGTCGCGTTCCATGTCCGGCAGGCTGGTGCCTGGCTCCGGGTCGTGCCGTGGCATTTCGAACATCGCTGGGGCCGGTTGCTGCACCAATGGCTCGTCAATCAAGGTCATGCACAGGTTCAACTGGTGCGCCTGCACCACCTCGTTCGGCGCCAGCAGCACGGTCTGCTCCAGCATGTTGCGCAGTTCGCGCACGTTTCCAGGCCAGCTATAGCCCAGCATCAGGCTCTCGGCCTCGGCGGAAAACCGCAGGTTTGGCTTGCCATAACGCCGGCCATGGTGGGCCAGGAAATGCCTTGCCAGTAACAGGATGTCCTGGCCACGGGCATACAGGCGCGGCACCTTTATGGCGATTATGCGCAGGCGGAAGAACAGGTCGCGGCGGAACTTGCCCTGCTGCACCATCTGCTCCAGGTTGCAGTTGGTGGCACTGATCACTCGCAGGTCTACCTTGCGCTCCTTCACCGCACCAATCCGGCGGATACTGCGATCCTCCAGCAGCTTGAGCAGTTTGGCCTGCAGCACAAGGTCCATTTCGCCGATCTCGTCGAGGAACAAGGTACCGCCGTCGGCGGCCTCTACCAGGCCCAGCCGTCGCTCCTTGGCATCGGTGAATGCCCCCTTCTCGTGGCCAAACAGTTCGGCTTCCAGCAGGTTGGCAGGGATTGAGGCGCAGTTGAACTCGATGAACGGGCCTTTGGCGCGAGATCCATCAAAATGCAGGGCGCGCGCCACCAGCTCCTTACCAGTCCCGGTCTCACCTTCGACCAGCACCGGTGGCAAATCGTCGCTGGCCATACGCCGCTCGGCATCCAGCACCTGGCGCAGGGTGTGCTTGAGGGTGAGCATCACCGACGACTCGCCGATCAACGCCTGCAACCCGGACTTCTGCGCCTCGCGCTCCTGGTAGAACGACAGCGTGCGCTCCATGCGCTCGGCAGCCAGGGCCTTGTCCAGGGTCAATTTGAGCTCGGCAAGCACTACCGGCTTGGTCAGATAATGGAAGGCGCCCTCCTTCATCGCCTGCACGGCATCTTCGACATTACCGTAGCCGGTCATCATGATCACTTTCAGGCCCGGCACCTGCACCACCAGGCTGCGCAGCAGGTCGTGCCCGCTCATGCCTGGCAATGAGTTGTCGGTCAGCACCGCGTCGGGCTGGGCCCGCTTGACCTGCTCCAGCGCAAGCTCGGCGCTGTGGCACACGGTGACCTCGAAGCCCTTGAGGCTGAGGTAGGTGCGAATGTTGTCAGCGAGGATTTCATCATCCTCGACTACCAGGATGCTGTGCTCCATGGTCCCCTCCCGCTGCGATATTGAATGTAAGGCTGACGCGGGTTCCTTCCTCTTCGCGGCTGCGAAGGCTGACCGAGCCGCCAAAACGTTCCATGATGCGCTTGACCAGGGCCAGGCCTACACCGAGGCCGCCCTGCTTGGTCGTGAAGAACGGCTTGAACACCATCCGCTCCTGCTGTTGGCTCATGCCTTTACCGGTGTCGGTGAGCACAAACTCGGCACGCTGGCCGTCCTTAACATTGACCTGGGCGGTCAGCATGCCGCCTGCCGGCATGGCCTCCAGGGCATTGGAGAACAAGCTGTTGAGAATCTGCGTGAGCTGCAGCGGCTGGCTGGCCACCCACTGCTCATCAGGCCCTTCGAAATGAAAGCGCACCCCGTTGCGCTCGATCTGCTGGACGAACGCCAGGTGGGTGTCCTCGATGGCCGCCACCAGGTCCACCGCCTCGGCCTCGTCGCTGAGCGGGCGCAAGGACACCAGCAGGTCGCGTACCCAACGCGACATGCGGTCCACCTGGCTGATGATGTCGGTAATGCTCTTCTGCGCTGCGGGGTTGGCGATTTCCTGGGCCAGTTCGGCGCTGGAACGGATATTGGCCAGCGGGTTGCGCAGGCTGTGCGCCACTGCAGACGACATCTCGCCCAGTGCCACGTAGGTTTCACTGGCCACCAGCCGGTCCTGTTGCAGGTTCAGCATCTGCGCCGCCCGACGTACGATCCAGAACAGCCCGAAGTAGATCAACGCCCCGCCTACCAGGGTCGAAGCCCAGATCAGCACGTAGCCGCGCTGGATGCGCCGTATCAGGTCTTGCGGCTCCTTGTAGATCTCCACCATGGCCATTACCTGTTCGCCCTGGCTGTCGAAAAGCGGAATGTAGTTCTCGATGAACAGGTAGCGCGGTTGACGCAGAAACTTCTGCTCTTCGCGGTCATCCTCGGCCTTGTGGTAGCTGGCCGACACCGCCTTGCGCGAGCGGAAGGCGCGATCCAGATCGCCATCGGCTTCTATCCGCTTGCCGATCAGCTCGACGTTGGTGGACCACACGATGGTGCGGTCGCGGGCGTAGACATTGGCCAGCAAGGTATCAGGCAGGTGCTCGACATGGTCGAGAAATTCGACCCGGGTCGATTCGGCCAGCGCCGGGGTGAACTGCAAGTGCTGCTGGTCCAGGCGCGGGTCGAGCAGTTCACCCATGGTGGTGCCCGGTGGCAACTGCGAATGCCGTACCTCGGCCTGGGCCATGGCCTGAATGAACTGCGCGGTCAGCATCGCATCACGCTGCACGCTATCGCGGACCACAAAGCGCGTGGACACATAACCCAGCCCCCCCGCCACCGCCGTGATGATCAACAGGCTGATGACCGAAAACCAGCGCAACAGGTTGAATTCACGCAATGGCACAGCCAGACCGCTGGCAGTCGCACTGGCCTTGTCGCGAACGTCGTTTTCCAGCATCTGCATCGGGTGGTTCCCGCACAAGGCGTCCGTTCAGAAATGCATCAAGGCCAACCAACAGCAGCCAGCTGATAGCACCCCGCCTGGGCAGCCATAAGCTGCCATGTGTCACGTGTCGCGCTTCGCCTATCACGCTGCAAGAACTCGGCCAGCGCACGGTACAAAGTAAAAATGCATATCTTTCAGTACCTTAGTAGTCCCTTTTAAAAACTATCTAAAGATCAGGTCCCACATTTGGGTACTAATAACCCAAAAACAATTAATCGCTTTAAATCAATAGGTTGCGTTGGATTTTCAAAGCGCTTTAACAAGTCCTCGCCAAGCGGAAATTCAACGACACTCGCGTACCATGGCCTTCACTGCTGCTGAGCCTGACCGTGCCGCCGAAGCGTTCCATGATGCGTTTCACCAGCACCAGCCCCACCCCCAACCCACCCTGTTTGGTGGTAAAGAACGGCCGGAAGGCCATGCGCTGCTGCTGTTCGTTCATACCCTTGCCGTTGTCGGACAGGCGCAGGGTCAGGCTGCGCCGGTCATGGCGCACCACCTCGATACGCAGCCGTCCGCCCTGCTCCATCGATTCCAGCGCATTGGCGATCAGGCTGCTGAAAATCTGCCGCAGTAACGCCGGATGCCCCAATACCTGTACCGCCGGTAACGGTTGCAGGTCCAGGCTCACCCCGCCACGCGCCAACTGCACGGCGTAGCTCTGCAGGCTCTCCTGCAAGGCCAGCGGCAAGTCCACCGCCACCGCCTCATCGTTCAGTGGGCGCAGCGACTGCAGCATCTGGCGGATCCACTGCGACATGCGGTCAACCTGGCTGATGATGTCGTTGATATTGCGCTGTGCCGGCCCTTCGTCGAACGCCTGGGCCAGCTCGGCACTGGAGCGGATACTGGCCAGCGGGTTGCGCAGGCTGTGGGCCACCGCTGAGGACACCTCGCCCAGTGCCACATAGGTTTCGTTGTTGATCAGCCGCTTCTGCTGCACTGCCAGCAACCGCGCAGCGCGGTGCATGATGCCGTACAGGCCAACGTAGACCAGTGCGGCGCCCACGGTGATCGCCAGCCAGATCAGTATCAGGCCATGCTCGATGCGCACGATCAGGTCATGGGGCTCTTTATAGATCTCGACCATCGCCGTGACGTGCTCGCCATCAGCAGCGAACAGCGGAATGTAGTTTTCGATGAACAGCTGCTCGGGCGGGGTGACAAACTTCTGCTCGGCGCGAGCCTTTTCGAAGTTGTGGTAGCTGGCCGAGACTCGCATCTTGTACTCGAAAGCCCGCTCCAGGTCGTCGTCGCTGTCAATCAGCTTGCCAATCAGCGCCGGGTTGGTGGACCAGATCACCATACGGTCGGGGGCATAGATATTGGCCAGCAGCATGTCTGGCAGGTGGGCGATATGGTCAAGAAACTCGCCGCGGGCCTTGCGCCGGGCATCCGGGTCGACGTCCGGCAGGTTGCTGCGGTCGGTGCGCGGGTCCAGCAGCTCGCCCATTGTACGCACGTTGGGGATCGACACATGGCGCACTTCGGCGTCGGCGATGGAGGTGATGAATTGTGCCGTGAGCAAGGCATCGCGCTCAACGCTCTCATCGATGATGAATCGGCTGGAAATCAGCCCCAGGCCGACAGCCACCGAAAGGATGATGGCCAGGCTGACCCAGGCATACCAGCGCAACAGGTTGAACGGCTTGCGTGGGGCTGTCAGCTCGTTACCGGCAGGCACTTCGATGGCGTCGGAACGGGGGGCGATGTCCATGGCGGGCTCCACAGCTGGGCACCTTCAGAAGGTTATAGCCCAGACCTGGGGAAACCGTAGTGCTAAATTGATGGCAACCGCCGAAGGGTACAGGGACCGCGTAACCTCTGACAGGCAAATTACAGTGGCGAATCATTCGCCAACCCCTGCAGCTTGCGGTATTCGCGCAGCACCGTGGGCACATAGCGCCGGGTCTCGGCAAACGGCGGCACGGCGCCGCGCCGCATCACGGCGTCCGGCCCAGCGTTATAAGCTGCCACGGCCAGCGTTATGTCGTTGTCGAAGAGGGTAAGCATCTGCTTGAGGTATCGTGCCCCGCCCTTCACGTTGTCCTCAGGGTCCAGGCGGTCTTCCACGCCCATTTCGCGGGCGGTATCCGGCATCAGTTGCATCAACCCTACTGCCCCCGCCCGCGAACGGGCCTTCGGGTTGTAGCCGGACTCGGCCTTGATCAGCGCATGCAGCAGGGCCGGTGGCACGTTGTGGATGCGCGCTGCCGTGGCGACCACCTCGGCATAAGGGCGGCCGGTGATCATCTGCGCATTGGCCGGGCCAGCCTGGGCCACCTGTTCGCTGATCACCTTTTCATAGTGGCGCCCGGGTCGATGGACGTTGGTCAGTACGTAGCCGCCCTTGGCATCGATGGAGATGTACACATCGGCCTGGGCGGCACCTGCCGCCAGCCAGATCAAACCGAGGATGAGTCCACGCATGACGGTTGCCTCTTCGTCGTGGCCCCCGAAGTGGGGGAAATGCCCCGGAAAACCCGAGGTCGATGACCACGACGCAAGCACTGTGCCGCTTCCTGTACCGCATGGCGCAAGGCCCCGAGGCAGACGTGCACGGCTGTTGCATGGTGCCTGGCAACCCGTGTCCCCATGCAGTGGAGGGCTTCACCATGCAGTGCAGAACCAAACCGCAACGTGGCTTCACCCTGCTCGAACTCCTGGTGGTGCTGGTGGTGCTCGGCCTGTTGGCCGGCATCGTCGCGCCCAAGTACTTCAGCCAGCTCGGTCGCTCCGAAGCCAAGGTGGCGCGGGCGCAGATAGAAGGGCTGAGCAAGGCGCTGGATTTGTATCGCCTGGAGGTCGGCCACTACCCCAACAGCGAGCAAGGCCTGCAGGCCCTGGTAACCGCCCCCAGTGGCGAAGCACGCTGGACCGGCCCGTATCTGCAGAAGGCCGTGCCGCAGGACCCATGGGGCCGCCCTTACATCTACCGGCAACCTGGCGAAAACGGTGGTGAATACGACCTGCTGTCGATGGGCAAGGACGGCCAGCCCGGCGGTGATGGGGAAAACGCCGAAATTACCAGCTGGCAGTAAGGAGAGTGGCCATGCGCTACAGCCTCAAGGCCCTGGGCAGACAGGGCGTGGTGCAGTTGCAGATCGACGCCGAGGACGCCGACCAGGCCCGCCGCCAGGCCGAGGACCAAGGCTTGCGCGTGCTCAGCCTGCGCAGCAACGGCGGCGCCTTGCGCGGTATGGCCTGGCGACGCGAAGCAGCATTCGACCTGGTGCTGTTCAGCCAGGAACTGTCGACCCTGCTCAATGCCGGCCTGCCGCTGATCGACGCACTGGAGAGCCTGGCAGAAAAGGCCCCTGCATCCGCCACACGCAAGGTGCTGGCCGAGTTGGTACGCCAGCTGTACGAAGGCCGTTCGCTGTCCCAGGCCCTGGGCCAGCAACCGCGGATATTTCCGCCGCTGTACGTGGCGCTGGTGCAGTCCAGCGAACGCACCGGTGCGCTGGGCGACGCCCTCACGCGCTACATCAGTTATCGCCAGCGCCTGGACCTGGTACGGCAGAAGCTGGTGGGGGCCTCGGTCTACCCGTTGCTGCTGTTGCTGGTGGGTGGCGGCGTGGTGCTGTTCCTGCTCGGCTATGTGGTACCGCGTTTCAGCCAGGTGTTCGAGGGCATGGGTACCGAATTGCCCTGGCTGTCACGGGTGTTGATGCAGATCGGGCTATTTTTGCATGCCCAGCAACTGCCGCTGGCGCTGGGCACGGTCGTTGGGGGCACGGCGTTGTGGCTGCTACGCCGCCACCCACGGGTACGGCGCTGGGCATCCTGCCAGTTGCGCCGCCTGCCGGCGCTGCATCAACGCTTGATGATGTACGAGCTGGCGCGCTTCTATCGCTCGTTGGGCATCCTGCTGCAAGGCGGTATTCCCATCCTCACCGCCATGGGCATGGCCCGCGGCCTGCTCGGCAGCGCAGCAGCCCAGGGCTTGGGCCAGGCCAGCCAACGGGTGGGCGAAGGGCTGCCATTGTCCGATGCGCTGGAGGCCGGGCACCTGGTTACACCCGTGTCGCTGCGCCTGCTGCGGGCCGGAGAGCAATCCGGCAACCTGGGCGAGATGCTGGAACGCTGCGCCGACTTCCATGACCAGGAAATCGGCCGCTGGGTGGAATGGTTCGTGAAACTCTTCGAACCGCTGCTGATGACGTTCATTGGCCTGCTGATCGGCCTGATCGTGATCCTGATGTACATGCCGATCTTCGAACTGGCCTCAAGCATTCACTGAATGGCCAGGCCCAGGCTCTCGCGCAGAGTGCTGCCTTCGTAGGCCGTACGGTACACCCCGCGCTCTTGCAGCAACGGCACCACCTGCTGGGTAAACCGGCGGAACTGCCCGGGGTGGCCGATGTAAATGTTGAAGCCATCCAGCGCCCGCGCCTCGAACCACTCGGTCATTTTTGCCGCTACCGTTTCAGCCGAGCCAACGAAGGCCCCTGGGCGCAGCTTGCGCCCGAATTCCACCGCCTGGCGCAGGCTGAACCCCTGCTCCCGGGCTTGGTCGGCGATGCGCTTGGCGTTGGTGAAGAAACTGCTGCGTGCGTGCTCCAGGCTTTCCTGGGGGAACGGAGCATCAAGGTCATACTGGCTGAAGTCATGCCAGCCGAAATTGCGTCCGAACTCCTTGAGGGCCAGCTCGAAGCTATGGTCCTGCTGGTGGTAATGGCGTTCGATCTCGCGGGCGTGTTCGTCGGTGTCGCCCACATAGATCTCGGCACCAGGCAACACCAGCAGCTGCTCGGGGTCGCGCCCCAGCCGCATCGCGCGGCCTTTCACATCGCGGTAGAACGCCTGGCCCTGCTCGATGCTGGCGGCATGGGTAAAGATGACATCTGCCGTGGCTGCCCCAAGCTCGCGCCCTTGCTGCGAGTCCCCGGCCTGGAAAATCACCGGCTGGCCCTGGGGGGAACGCTGGATATTCAATGGTCCTACGACCGAGAAGTGCTCGCCCTTGTGGTGCAGCGCATGCATCCGGCTCGGATCGAGGAACTGCCCGGTGGCGCGGTTGCGTGGGAACGCGCCGTCTTCATAGGATTGCCAGAGGCCCTGCACCACCGCCACGTGCTCCTGGGCGCGGGCGTAACGGGTGTGGTAGTCGTAGTGCTCGTCACGGCCATAGTTGCCGGCAGTGCCAGCGTCGCCGCTGGTGACCACGTTCCAGCCAGCGCGGCCCTTGCTGATCAGGTCCAGCGAGGCCAGGCGGCGGGCGACGTTGAAGGGTTCGTTGTAGGAGGTGGTCAGGGTACCGACCAGACCGATGTTGCGGGTAGTCACTGCCAGTGCCGAGAGCAGGGTCAGCGGCTCCAGACGGTTGAGATAGTGCGACGGTGAGCCGGGGGTGATGTACTGGCTGTCGACGATGAACATGAGGTCGAACAACGCCGCTTCGGCCTGGCGGGCGATGTCGATGTACCAGTCGATGTTCACGCTGGCATCGGCGGGCAGCTCCGGGTCGAGCCACAGGTTATGCCGGCCAGGGCCGCCGCAGCCCATGGTCAGGGCGCCAAGCTTGATTTTGCGAGTAGTCATGGTCATTCCTCAAAAAGGTTCTGCCTGTAACGGCCCTATCGCCGGCAAGCCAGCTCCCACCGGAGCCCCTAAGGCCGAAGCCCAACGGTGTACCTTTGGGAGCTGGCTTGCCGGCGATAGGGCCATTACAGAAGTGCTTAGTGGTCGAGCGCTGCCGCGAACGAGGTATCGAACAGGCTCGACGCCGGGTAGTTCTTGATCAGCCCCAGCCCGGCAAAGAAGTCCACGGTCTTCTGCGCATCCACGATCACCTGCGGGTTCAGCGGCGCGACATCGGTACGGGCGCGGGCAAACCAGATGCGGGCAATGTCGCGGTCGGCACGGGTGCGTTTGGCCCAGGCATCGGCATAAGCCTCGGTATGGGCCGGGTCGCTCAGAGTCCAGTCACGGGCCTTTTTCAGGCGCTGCAGAAAATCACTGATCTGCGCCCGCTTGGCCTCCACCGCCTTGGCATTGGCCACCACGAAACTCTGCGCCGGTATCAATCCTTCGGCCGTGGCCAGTACCCGCGCCCCTTGGCGCTCCTGCTGGGTGACATAGGGCTCCCAGGTCGCGATCACATCCACCGAACCGCCATCCAGGGCATGCGAGGCATCCAGGGCGCTGAGGTAGCGCAGCTCCAGGGCATCACGCGGCACGGCGGCCTTGTCCAGCGCGCTGAACAGCAACTGCTGGCTCCAGGAGCCCTTCCAGATCGCCGCACGTTTGCCGCGCAGGTCTTCGAGGCTGTGAATGTTCGAGTCCTTGCGCGCCAGGATCGCCACGCCATCCAGGTTCTGCCGGCTGACCGCAATCACCTTGATCGGCGCGCCCAGGGCGCCCAGGAACAACGGCGGCGCATCGCCCAGCAGGCCGATGTCCAGGCTGCCCACGTTCAACGCCTCGGCTACCGGCGAGCCGGCCGTGAACTGCTTCCATTCCAGGGTATACGGCAGGTCGTCGAGCACGCCGGCCGCTTCCATCACCGCTCGAGCATTGAAGCTCTGGTCACCGACCACCAGGGTTTGCGCGGCAGCGGCCAGGCTGAGGGAGCTGGCCAGCACACCAGCGGCCAATTGTTTGAGGTATCGCACGTTCGTCTCCAGGTACCGTCGGGTACATCAGGCCGATCCGCGCGTGCGGTCTCGTGGGGGCATGGGGCTCGCATATTCAATTTAAATATAACCAGCGCATTGCTTATACATTATCGATTAAGCGCAGCGCCGTGAAATTCGTTTTGGGCATAACCTAATGCTTTGCTCACGTCCCCATTTCAAAACAGATCCGACAATCTGTAAATGCGTTATTTGCATATTAGCTTATTCATATTTTTACTTTTGAGAATATTCAGTGTGTTTGCTAGGGTTTACCCAAACCGTCAGCCGAGCCTGAACCATGAGCCAACCCCTGCGCCTTGAGCGCCTGCGCAATTTCATCGACGCGCTTGCGCAACTGGTGGACCAAGAAACCGACGAAGCCACCCTCCTCGACCACGGCCAGGGCCTGCTGCGCAGCCTGGTTGCCCATGACGACTGGTTGCCCGAGGCACTGGCGCAGCCAGACCCGGGCCGCTACCAGCAATATTTGCTGCATTGCGATTCGCGCCAGCGCTTTTCCATCGTCAGCTTCGTCTGGGGGCCAGGCCAGCAGACACCGATCCACGACCATCGGGTCTGGGGCTTGATCGGCATGCTACGCGGCGCCGAATACTCGCAAGGCTTTGCCCGTAGCGAAGATGGCGCCTTGCTGCCATCGGGCGAGCCTGTGCGCCTTGACCCCGGCCATGTAGAGGCCGTTTCGCCGCGCATCGGCGATGTCCATCAGGTCAGCAACGCGTTCGACGACCGGGTGTCGATCAGCATCCACGTGTATGGCGCCAACATCGGCGCCGTCAGCCGCGCGGTGTACCTGCCCGACGGCAGCGAAAAACCGTTCATTTCCGGCTATTCCAACAGCCTTCTGCCCAACATCTGGGACTTGTCCAAAGAGAACCCTGCCCCATGAGTACCGTTGCTACCCGGTCCTATCAAGACATTCGCCGGGCCTTGCTGGCCCATGAAGAACTGGCGCTGATCGATGTGCGCGAGGAAGACCCGTTCGCCCAGGCACACCCCCTGTTCACTGCCAACATCCCCTTGTCCAAACTGGAACTGGAGATTTTCGCCCGCGTGCCACGGCGCGACACCGCCATTACGGTGTATGACGACGGCGAAGGCCTGGCCCGTCAGGCCGCCGAACGCCTGCTGGCCTTGGGGTACAGCGATGTCGCATTGCTCGAAGGCGGGCTGGCCGGCTGGCGCGCTGCCGGTGGCGAGCTGTTCCGCGACGTAAACGTGCCGAGCAAGGCGTTTGGCGAGCTGGTTGAAAGCGTGCGCCACACTCCTTCGTTGGCGGCTGAACAGGTGCAAGCGCTACTGGAGGCCAAGGCCGATGTGGTGGTACTCGATGCTCGCCGTTTCGACGAATACCAGACCATGAGTATCCCGGGGGGTATCAGTGTGCCGGGTGCCGAGCTGGTACTGCGGGTTGCCGAGCTGGCGCCCAGCCCCGCCACCCAGGTCATTGTCAACTGCGCAGGGCGCACCCGCAGCATCATCGGCACCCAGTCGCTGGTCAACGCCGGCATCCCCAACCCCGTGGCCGCCCTGCGCAACGGCACCATCGGCTGGACCCTGGCCGGCCAAACGCTGGCGCACGGCCAAGAGCGCCGCTTCGCCGATGTCAGCGACAACACCCGCGCCGACGCCGCCCAACGCGCGCGCAATGTAGCCGACCGTGCCGGTGTGCTGCGCCTGGAGCAGCAAGCCCTGGCCGCCTGGCGGGCCGATACGCGCCGCACCACCTACCTGTTCGACGTACGTACGCCCGAGGAATATGCCCACGGCCACCTGCCGGGCAGCCGCAGTGTCCCGGGCGGGCAACTGGTGCAGGAAACCGACCACGTCGCCAGCGTGCGCGGGGCGCGCATCGTGCTGGTGGATGACGACGGCGTGCGGGCCAACATGAGTGCTTCATGGCTGGCGCAAATGGGCTGGGAGGTAGCCGTACTCGATGGGCTGTCGGCGCAAGATTTCAGCGAGACCGGCGATTGGCAGGCCCCCCAGCCTGCACTGCCTGCAGTCACCGAGATCGGCGTCGAGCAGCTGGACGACTGGCTGCAAACGCCAGGCACCGTGCTGCTGGACTTCACCAGCAGTGCCAACTACGTGAAACGCCACATTCCAGGTGCCCACTGGGCAATCCGCGCGCAGTTGCCGCAGGTACTGGAACAACTGCCGGTAGCCGAGCGCTATGTACTGACCTGCGGCAGCAGCCTGCTGGCGCGCTTTGCGGCGGTAGACTTGCAGGCGCTTACGCAAACCCCGGTGTACGTGCTGGACGGCGGTACAGCCCGCTGGATTGCGGCGGGCAAGCCGCTGGAAAGTGGCGAAACGCAGCTGGCGGTGGCGCGCACCGACCGTTACCGCCGGCCTTATGAAGGGACGGATAACCCACGTGAAGCCATGCAGGGGTATCTGGACTGGGAGTTCGGGCTGATTGCCCAGCTGGAGCGGGATGGGACCCATGGGTTCAACGTGTTGAGCTGAGGTTGCCGGGGCTGCCAGGCAGCCCCATCATGCCCGCCATCGATGAGTGATCCACACATATCATTCAGCGTGATATTAACCTTCGTCCCGTTCGATTCGTGCCTCACGCGCAACACACTCACACTCCGCCCACTACTAATACATTGGCGGAGTTCTCCATGGAACAATCTCTCAAACCCTTGCGCTTCCCCCTCGCTGCCTTGGCAGTGGTGGTGATCAGCGCTTGCGGTCGAACCCCAGACGCCGTGCAGGCTCCCGCCGCGCCGAAGGTCACTGTGGCCAAGGTGATCGAGCAACCGATCAACGAATGGGACGAATTCACCGGCCGCCTTGAAGCCCCGGAAACCGTTGAAGTTCGCCCGCGGGTAGCCGGCCAGATCGACCAGGTCGCCTTCACCGAAGGCGCCCAGGTGAAAAAAGGCGACCTGCTGTTCCAGATCGACCCACGCCCGTTCCAGGCTGAAGTCCGCCGCCTTGAAGCCCAACTGCAACAGGCCAAGGCCACCGCCATTCGCAGCGCCAACGAAGCGCGCCGTGGCGAACGCCTGCGCGACAGCAACGCCATCTCCGCCGAACTTGCAGAATCGCGTAGCAGCGCTGCCGCCGAAGCCCGCGCCGGGGTCGACGCGATCCAGGCACAGCTCGACCTGGCGCGCCTGAACCTCAGCTTCACCCGCGTCACCGCGCCCATCAGTGGCCGCGTCAGCCGTGCCCAGTTCACTGCCGGCAACATCGTCACGGCCGATGTCACCCCGCTGACCAGCGTGGTGTCCACCGACAAGGTCTACGCCTACTTCGACGCCGACGAGCGCGTGTACCTCAAGTACACCCAGCTGGCGCGCGAAGGCCAGCGTGGCCAGAGCACCCCGGTGTACCTGGGCCTCACCAATGAAACCGGCAACCCGCACCAGGGCCAGATGAACTTCGTCGACAACCAGGTCAACCCGCGCACGGGCACCATCCGTGGTCGTGCGGTGTTCGACAACCGCGACGGCCAGTTCACCCCGGGCCTGTACGCACGCCTGAAGCTGGTCGGGAGCGCCCAGTACGACGCCATGCTGATCAACGACGAGGCCGTCGGCACCGACCTTGGCAAGAAGTTCGTGCTGGTCATGGACAAGGACAACAAGGCCACTTACCGCGCCGTGGAACTGGGGCCGAAGCTGGAAGGCCTGCGCATCGTGCGTAGCGGCCTGGCCAAGGATGACCGCATCGTGGTCAAGGGCCTGCAGCGCGTGCGCCCAGGCTCGCCGGTCACCCCGGAAGAAACGCCGATGGCCAGCGAACAGACGCTCGCCGCCCTGGCCCAGCAGCGCCAAGCACTGGAGGCCAGCAACCCGGCGCCGAAGGTGGCGGGCAACAACGTGAAAGTCGCCAGCGCCCAGGCGCCACGCGGTTAAGGGAACATACCGATGAACTTCTCGAAATTCTTCATTACCCGGCCGATTTTCGCCGCGGTGCTGTCGCTGGTGCTGCTGATTGCGGGTTCGATCTCGCTGTTCCAGCTGCCGATCAGCGAATATCCCGAAGTGGTGCCGCCCACCGTGGTGGTGCGTGCCAACTTCCCCGGCGCCAACCCCAAGGTCATCGGCGAAACCGTCGCCGCGCCGCTGGAGCAGGCCATCACTGGTGTGGAGAACATGCTGTACATGTCTTCCCAGTCCACCGCTGACGGCAAGCTGACGCTGACCATCACGTTCGCCTTGGGCACCGACCTGGACAACGCCCAGGTGCAGGTGCAGAACCGCGTCACCCGTACCCAGCCCAAGCTGCCCGAGGAAGTGACGCGTATCGGTATCACCGTCGACAAGGCCTCGCCCGACCTGACCATGGTCGTGCACCTGACGTCGCCGGACAACCGCTACGACATGCTCTACCTGTCCAACTACGCCATCCTCAATATCAAGGACGAGCTGGCGCGTCTGGGCGGCGTAGGCGACGTGCAGCTGTTCGGGATGGGCGACTACTCGCTGCGCGTGTGGCTGGACCCGAACAAGACCGCTTCGCGCAACCTCACCGCCAGCGATGTGGTCGCGGCCATCCGCGAGCAGAACCGCCAGGTGGCCGCCGGCCAGCTGGGCGCACCGCCTGCCCCCGGTTCCACCAGCTTCCAGCTGTCGATCAACACCCAAGGCCGTCTGGTCAACGAGGAAGAGTTCGAGAACATCATCATCCGTGCCGGTGCCGATGGCGAAATCACGCGCCTGAAGGACATCGCCCGGGTCGAACTCGGCTCCAGCCAGTACGCCTTGCGCTCGCTGCTGAACAACCAGCCAGCAGTGGCACTCCCGATCTTCCAGCGCCCAGGCTCCAACGCCATCGAGATCTCCGACGAAGTGCGGGCGAAAATGGCCGAGCTGAAGAAAGACTTCCCTGAAGGGATGGACTACAGCATCGTCTATGACCCGACCATCTTCGTGCGCGGGTCCATCGAAGCAGTCGTGCACACCCTGTTCGAAGCACTGGTGCTGGTGGTACTGGTCGTCATCCTGTTCCTGCAGACCTGGCGCGCCTCGATCATCCCGCTGCTGGCCGTGCCGGTATCGTTGATCGGTACCTTTGCAGTGATGCACCTGTTCGGCTTCTCGCTCAACGCCTTGTCGCTGTTCGGCTTGGTGCTGGCCATCGGCATCGTGGTGGACGACGCCATCGTCGTGGTGGAAAACGTCGAGCGCAATATCGGGCTGGGGCTGAAACCGCTAGAAGCCACGCAAAAGGCCATGAGCGAAGTGACGGGGCCAATCATCGCCACCGCCCTGGTGCTGTGCGCCGTGTTCGTACCTGCGGCGTTCATTTCCGGCCTTACCGGGCAGTTCTACAAGCAGTTCGCCCTGACCATCGCCATTTCCACCGTGATCTCGGCGTTCAACTCGCTGACCCTGTCGCCGGCCCTGGCTGCCGTGCTGCTGAAGGAACACCATGCGCCCAAGGACCGTTTCTCGCGGTACCTCGACAAGCTGCTGGGCAGCTGGCTGTTCTCGCCGTTCAACCGTTTCTTTGACCGCGCCAGCCACCGCTACGTGGGTGGCGTGCGCCGTGTCATTCGCTCCAGCGGCATCGCCCTGTTCGTCTATGCCGGCTTGATGGGCCTGACCTACCTCGGCTTCTCCTCCACGCCGACCGGCTTCGTGCCGGCCCAGGACAAGCAGTACCTGGTGGCCTTCGCCCAACTGCCGGACGCGGCCAGCCTCGACCGTACCGAGGCGGTGATCAAAAGAATGAGCGAGGCGGCCCTCAAGCAACCCGGTGTTGCCGACTCCATCGCCTTCCCTGGCCTGTCGATCAACGGTTTCACCAACAGCCCGAACAGCGGCATTGTGTTCGTCTCGCTCAAGTCGTTCGATGAGCGCAAGGACCCTAGCCAGTCGGCGGCCGCTATTGCCGCCACGCTGAATGCCCAGTTCGCTGACATCCAGGAAGCCTACATCGCAATCTTCCCACCGCCGCCAGTACAGGGGCTGGGCACAATCGGCGGCTTCCGCCTGCAAATCGAAGACCGGGGCAATCTGGGTTACGAAGCGCTGTACAAAGAAACCCAGAACATCATCGCCAAGAGCCACAACGTGCCAGCGCTGGCAGGCCTGTTTACCAGCTACCAGGTCAATGTGCCGCAGGTCGATGCCGCCATCGACCGGGAAAAGGCCAAGACCCACGGCGTGGCGATCAACGATATCTTCGACACCTTGCAGGTTTACCTGGGCTCGCTGTACACCAACGACTTCAACCGCTTTGGCCGCACCTACCAGGTCAACGTCCAGGCTGAGCAGCAGTTCCGTCTCGATGCCGAGCAGATCGGCCAGTTGAAGGTGCGCAACAACCTGGGCGAGATGATCCCGCTGGCGACCTTTCTCAAGGTAAGCGACACCTCCGGGCCGGACCGCGTGATGCACTACAACGGCTTCATCACCGCAGAAATCAACGGTGCAGCAGCCCCGGGCTACAGCTCTGGCCAGGCCGAAGCGGCTATCGAGAAGCTGCTGAAAGAGGAACTGCCCAACGGCATGACCTTCGAGTGGACCGACCTGACCTACCAGCAGATCCTCTCGGGTAACACCGCGCTGCTGGTGTTCCCGCTGTGCGTGCTGCTGGCGTTCCTGGTGCTGGCCGCCCAGTACGAAAGCTGGAGCCTGCCGCTGGCGGTGATCCTGATCGTACCGATGACCCTGCTGTCGGCCATCACCGGTGTGATCGTGTCGGGTGGCGACAACAACATCTTCACCCAGATCGGCCTGATCGTACTGGTGGGCCTGGCGTGCAAGAACGCGATCCTGATCGTCGAGTTCGCCAAGGATGAACAGGCCAAAGGCCTGGATCCGCTGGCTGCGGTGCTGGAAGCCTGCCGCCTGCGCCTGCGGCCGATCCTGATGACTTCGATTGCCTTCATCATGGGTGTGGTTCCGCTGGTGTTCAGCTCTGGTGCAGGTTCGGAAATGCGCCATGCCATGGGTGTGGCGGTGTTCTCGGGCATGATCGGCGTAACGGTGTTCGGCCTGTTCCTCACCCCCGTGTTCTTCTTCCTGATCCGCCGTTTCGTCGAGCGTCGCCAAGCCCGCAAGGCCGAACACGCTCAAGTGCTGGAGAACCATGCATGAACCTGCTTAAACCCCTGACCCCAAGCCTGCTGGCACTGGCCCTGGCGGCCTGTGCGGTAGGCCCGGACTACCAGGCCCCGGCCACCGAACCTGCGCAGTTGAGCAGCGATGTGCAGGCCAAGGCCTACGACCGTAGCCGCTTCGAAAGCCTGTGGTGGAAGCAGTTCGACGACCCGGTGCTTAATCAGCTGGTGCTGGCTTCGCTGGACGGCAACCGTGATTTGCGCGTGGCCTTTGCCCGTCTGAAGTCCGCCCGTTCCATCCGCGAAGACGCCGAGAACGACCCGTTCCCGGTGGTCACCAGCCGCGCCAGCAGCGAGATCGGCAAGGGCCAGATCCCTGGCCAGACCACGCAGCGGGTGAACAGCGAGCGCTATGACCTGGGCCTGGACATGGCCTGGGAGCTTGACCTGTTCGGGCGCATCCAGCGCCAGATCGAGGCCAGCGAAGCCCAGGAAGCGGTAGCCGCCGCCGACCTGCAACAGTTGCAGGTCAGCCTGATCGCCGAACTGGTCGATGCCTATGGGCAACTGCGCGGTGCGCAACTGCGCGAGAAGATCGCCTTGGCCAACCTCAAGACCCAGCAGGAATCGCGGACCATTACCGAAACCCTGCGCGATGCCGGCGTGGGCAACGACCTCGACGTGGTACGTGCCGATGCACGCCTGGCCGGGGTTGAAGCCACCGTGCCGCAACTGCAGGCCGAACAGGCGCGGGCACGGCACCGCATCGGCACCCTGCTCGGCCAGCGCCCGGACGCGCTCAGCGTAGACCTGTCACCCAAGGACCTGCCGGCCATCGCCAAGGCGTTGCCGGTGGGTGACCCGGGTGAACTGCTGCGCCGTCGCCCGGACATCCGCAGTGCCGAGCGCCAGCTGGCTGCCGCCACCGCCAACGTCGGCGTGGCCACCGCAGACCTGTTCCCCCGTGTCAGCCTCAGCGGCTTCCTTGGCTTTACCGCCGCACGCGGCTCGCAGATCGGCTCCTCGGCAGCCAATGCGTGGGCGCTGGGCCCAAGCATTACCTGGGCAGCCTTCGACCTGGGCAGCGTGCGGGCCCGCCTGCGCGGCGCCAAGGCCGATGCCGAAGGGGCGCTGGCCAACTACGAGCAGCAGGTATTGCTGGCCCTGGAAGAATCGGCCAACGCCTTCAGCGATTACGACAAGACCCAGCAGCGGCTGCTGTCGCTGATGCGCCAGAGCGACGCCAGCCGCAAGGCAGCGGAGCTGGCCTCGATTCGATATCGCGAAGGTACGGTGGACTACCTGGTACTGCTCGACGCCGAGCGCGAGCGGCTGAGCGCTGAGGATGCGCAGGCCCAGGGTGAGGTCGATCTGTACCGCGGTATCGTCTCCATCTACAAGGCCCTGGGCGGCGGCTGGCAACCGGAGACCGTGGCCAGCGCACGCTGACACCCCCGTTTCAACGACTCCTTTGGTTGGCTCCTCCCCCAACCGTTTGCCCCGCTGGCCTTGGTCCGCGGGGCTTTTTTATTTCAGGATGACTCCAGCACCGCGCTTTGCTGGACTACGCCACAGCCGTATACAGCAGGTTTATCAACGACTTAGGCGAGTTCAACATATGCCGGTGCTTTCTGAAACTTGACCCGGCTTCCCTTCTGCTGACTCCTACGAGGCTCCTGGGAGTCGGGTCTTTCCGAGGAGTCATCATGGCAAAGATCAAGCTCACCAAGTCCGCAGTCGATGCGGCACAACCCCAAGCGCAAGCCATCGAGCTACGCGACACCCTCGTTCCCGGCTTCCTCTGCAAGATTACGCCGGCCGGTCGCAAGGTGTTCATGCTGCATCATCCCGCTGCTGGGTCGCAAGAAGGTTCACGATGTGAAGCTGGGGCTATCGGCCAGACGGCACCAATCCTTGCCGCCACGTCCCGAAGTTCCCTGCCGGCAAGTCCACCCACCTCATCAGCGACGAGGACGTGGGCAAGCTGTTCCGGCAGCTCGACAAGATCGAAGCCGCAGGGCTTGAGAACTACGTCATCCCGCTTGCGATTCGCCTGCAATTCGAGTTCGCTGCCCGCCGCTCCGAAACCGTCACGCTCGAATGGGAATGGGTCGATCTAGAGCATCGGCGTTGTGGCCGTACCAGCCGCTTTTCTTCAACAGGGGAACTTCACGATGACGATGCGCAAGCTGCGGCTGGGGACCGGGGATTCACGAGGCGTACCTGAAGGTACTCAGACCTCACTCGTTCGGCGGTTAGGACGCGGGAGACAGGTGGATAGCGCGATCAGGCCGAGCACCAGTACTGCGCCCCCAAGCACGCCCAGGCCGGTGCCGAACGCCGCACTAACACCCATTGCCACCAGCGCGGCGCTGCCAATCTGACAGAACCCTACCAGTCCCGACGCGGTGGCCGCATGCCCGTGCTCGCTGGCAATGGCTCCGGAGACGGCCAACGACAGTGATGAACCATTGGCGAGACTGACCAGGCACATCGGCAGCACCACTGTGACTGCGCCATGCAGCCCCAATGCCATCACGGCCAGAAACCCTACGCCACCAAGCACGAAGCACATGATGCCGACGGCGAGGATGCGATCGTAGGGCCAGCGATCCAGCAAGCGCTTGGCCAGCAGATTGGCACCGATGATGCCGGCCGTCAGCGGCAGATACAGCCAACCGCTTTGTTCCTCACTCAAGCCCAGGCGCGCGAACAGAAACGGCGATTGCGTCAAGTAGACAAACCAGGCGCAATAGATCGTGCAGACCACCAAGGTGTAGCGGCGAAAAGTTCGGTCGCGCAAGACCTGGCTGAAGCCGGCAAAGGGAGAGGTACGGGTGCGGGCAGCGATGGGGAGCGTTTCCGGTAGTAGCGTCACCACCATCAGCAGTGCCACGACACCGAATGCGGCGACGAACAGGAAGTCAGACCGCCAGCCGAAAGTCGCAGCCAAGTGCCCGCCTATGGCCGGCGCCAGGGCTGGCGACAGCGACACCAACGGGTAGATCACCGCATAGACTTTGGCAGAAGTGCGCTTGTCGCAGGTGTCGGCAATCAGTGCACGGCCAACGACAAGGCCCGCAGCCGCGCCAACGGCTTCCAGCATGCGCCACGCCAGGAACCCATTGTAGCTGGCGGAGATAGCGCAGCCCACCGAGCCGACGATGTAGAGGGCGATGCCAGCCAGCAGTACGGGCTTGCGGCCATTGCGATCCGATAGTGGCCCGTAGGCCAACTGGGCAATTGCCAGTGCCAGCAGGTAAAACGAGATCGTCTGCGGCATCTGCCAGTCGGCAACGCCGAACTCCGTGGCCATGTTTGGCATGGCGGGCAGATACACGTCCGAAGCAATCAGGCCGAAGGCACTCAGCATGGCGACGGTGAGAATGAAGGACAAGCGAGGCATGGCAGTTCCCGGCAGCCAGGCGTGCGGGCTGCGCGTTATAGGTTCAGAAGGGATGAGCCACATGCTACGGATATGCGTTCTATGTGAAAATGCACAAAACAGCTACATAGGGCTGCAAATTTGCAGCATGAACACTGAGGCAGTGATGAATTGGGACGACGTACGCATATTTCTGGCAGTCCAGCGCGCCGGTACCTTGCGCGGAGCGGCGCAGCAACTAGTCATTGACCAGACCACGGTGAGCCGGCGTCTGACCGGGTTAGAGCGGGCGCTGGGCAGTCGGCTGTTCCTGCGCACCACGGGCGGCTTGATGTTGACCGACACCGGCCTGGAAGTGCTACGCATGGCCGAGGATATGGAGCGCATGGCCGTCTCCTTCGAGCGCCGTGGCGAAGGTGCCGATGCGCGCGCGGCCGGTGAGGTTCGCGTGACCACCACCGACGCACTGGCGGTGGACTTCGTGGTTCCTGCCATTGAACAACTGCGCGCCATCCATCCTGAGGTGCGGGTGATCCTGAGCACTACGACGCGGCTGCTCGATCTTGCGCGGAGGGAGGCTGACATTGCTGTACGTACCTTGCGGCCAGAGCAGCCGGATTTGATCGTTCGCCAACTCGGCTGCTGGGAAGTCGGCCTGTATGCTACCCAAGGCTATCTGGCAAAACATGGCGAACCGCAGCCCGGACAAGGCCTTGCGAATCACGATATTGCGCTTTACCAGCAGGGTGTGACCGGGCGGCAGGACGACACGCTGGCGGGCGAATCCAGGGCACAGGGTCGCGTGGTTGCCGAACTGGATTCGAGCCTGATGCTCGCGACCTTCGTACGCGCCGGCCTGGCCATAGGCGAGTTACCCGAGTACCTGACCCGGCGCGATCCCGCGCTGGTGCGGCTATGGCCGGAGCGCCGTCGGGCCAAGCCCTACGAGGCGTGGTTGGTGCTGCATCAAGACTTGGCGCGCACGGCCAGAGTGCGTGTCGTCGTGGAGGCGATCACATCGGCTTTCGCCGATTGAATGTCGGGCTTGCCATGCCACGTAGTTGCTATGAGGAGCGACGGCCAAGAGACTACGATACTGAGACAAGTGTGCCATTTGCAGGCATTAGTCCCCGATGCAGTGCGACTAGGCCATTTTTTATGTCGTTGAATCTTCAGCGCCTGCGAGATCGAGCGCCGCCCGCGCGGCGCATCGCGAGCTGCGCTCGCTCCTACGTTTGTGTCGGGCCAATCGAACCTGCGAGATACGCGCGCGACCGCCTTGGTGCCTGCACTCGGTTGCATTTACCCCCCGGCTGGCCCAAGCTCTGCCCTTCCCGCCGCCACGGACCGTCCGATGCACAGACGCAACCGCTACCTGATCGCCCTGCTGCTGTTGATCCTGGTATCGGCCCTGTTCGGTTACCTGTGGCGCGATGAGCAGCCAGCCCCGCCCACCTTGCCTGCACACAGCTATGCCAAGGCGCTGCGCCAGGCCCATGACGGCCAACCCGGCGCTGCGCGCGTGCTGTACCAGCAATTGCAACGCGACGACCTGCCCCCTATCCGCCGAGCTGCACTTTATGCCGAGTTACCCAACTACCCCTCCCCCCAGGCATTGAAACTCGCCCGCCAGGACCTGGAGCATGCCGACCCGCTGGTGCGCCGTGCGGCCATTGCCGGTATCCGCCGCCTGCTGCCGGCGGCGCAGCGCAGCCTGGTGCTCGGCCCATTGCTGGACGACGACGAACAAAGCGTGCGCTTTGCTGCCGTGGATGCCCTACTGGGCCTCGATCCCGATGCCATCGGCCTGTATTTCGGCCCGTTGCAGGCAGCCCTGGAACAATACCAGCAGGCGCTCGAGCAACAACCCGAGGATGCCGACGCCCAGGTACACCTGGCGCGCCTGTACCTGCACGAAAACGACTACACCCAGGCAGCCACGGCCTTACAGCGAGCGCTGGAGGTTGCACCCGGCAACCTCGACGCCCTGGCCACCCAGGTGCGCCTGCTGGAGCGTCAGGGCCACCACGATGCCTCGCGCCAGGTCTTGGGCAAAGCCTTGGCGCTAAGCCCCGACTCAGCCTTCCTGCAGTACGAGCTGGGGCTCTGGCTGAACCGCCACGAGCAGCGCGAGTACGCCTTGCTGGCTTTGTCCCGCGCCGTCGAACTGGACCCGGACAACGCCGACTACCGCTATACGCTGGCAGTCACGCTGCACGAACTGGAACAACTCGACGCCGCGCAAAAGCAGCTGGAAACCGTGCTCAGCAGGCAACCGGCCAACCGCCGGGCGCGGGTGCTACTGATCCAGTACTCGAAAGAGACCGGGCAATTGCAGAACGTACAAGTGCTGCTGGCCGAGCTGGAGCGTCAGAACCCGGACGACCCCGTATTACAACAGGGCCTGTAGGCAACACCTGAATATTGTTGAACCCTGAGCGTGTGCCCAGGGTCCAGTGGGTATCAGGCTGCCCTACAGGAGAGTCGTTTTGGCCCATTCACTGGCGCTGGATGAACGTGCCTTGATTCTGGCACCTCCGCCATTAGCGGCGGATACCTCGCGCCTGCTCGCCTCCGCCGGCATCGATAGCCTGTGCGCCGTCGACCTGGCCAACCTGCACAGCTGCCTGGCTGAAGGCGCAGGCCTGGCAATCATTGCCGAGCAAGTGTTCAGCCAGGGCCCAAGCGCGTTGCTCCAAGCATTCCTCGACCAGCAACAAAGCTGGTCGGACCTGCCCATCGTGCTGCTGATCCAGGGTGCCTGGTCGGCCACGGGCGCGAGTAACCACCCGGTGGGCAATCTTCTGCTGATGGTCGCCCCGTTCGACAATGCCCAACTGCTGCACATGACCCAATCTGCCCTGCGTAACCGGCGCCGACAATACCTGACACGCGACCAGTTGCAGGACCTGCAGCAGCGTCTGAACACCCCGGTCGCATCGTCAGACCCGGAGCAGGAACGCAACGATTTCGCCCACTACCAGGCACGCAAGATGGAAGCCATTGGCCAACTGGCCGGAGGAGTTGCTCATGACTTCAACAACCTGCTCACCAGCATTGGCGGCAGCTTCGAGCTGATTGAACGGCGACTGCATCAAGGCCGCTGCGATGGCTTGGACAGCGTGCTGCGCATGGGCCGTGAGGCAGTTGCACGGGCTGCCCGCCTGACCCACCGGTTGCTGGCGTTCTCCTCCCGCCAATCGCTGCACAGCCAGCGCGTCGACCTGCACAGCCTGCTTGAGGTGAAACGCCTGAAGGCCTGCCTGAACCCTGCCGTAACCTTGCACGTGCACATCGCCAAAGGGCTGTGGCCCGTAGAAGCCGATAACAAGCAGTTGCAGGATGCCCTGGACAACCTGCTGCTCAATGCCAGCGAAGCCATGCCCAATGGCGGCCAGTTACGAATTGAGGCGAGCAACCAGCACATCGAGAACACACAATTCACCAGCGGAGCGCTGTGCGCCGGTGACTATCTGCGCCTGAGCATCATAGATGACGGCCAGGGCATGGCGCGAAGTACGATGGAGCACGCTTTCGAGCCTTTTTTCAGTACCAAGGCGATCGGCCAGGGCATCGGCCTGGGCCTGTCGATGGTGTATGGCTTCAGCAAGCAGTCCCGCGGGCATGTCACGCTGCACAGCCAGATCGGCCAAGGCACCCAGGTAGACCTGTACCTGCCGCGCCATATCGGCCAAGCCCGGGAACCGAGCAAGCCGATACCTGTGCAAGGTCCCCGAGGCCGTCATGTGCTAGTCGTCGAGGACGACCCCCATGTCCGTCAATTGTTGTGTCAGGCGCTGCGCGAGAGCGGCTTCCCCTGCCACAGCGCGTCCAACGCCACCCAAGGCCTTAAAGTGCTGCGCTCGGCACAACCCGTGGATCTACTGGTCAGCGACATCGGCTTGCCCGGCATGAATGGTCGGCAACTGGCCGAAATTGCACGCAGCCTGCATCCGCATTTGCCGGTGCTGTTCATCACCGGCTACGCGGAAACGGCCATGGCCCGCGAGGGGTTTCTTGACGCGGGCATGCACCTGATCTGCAAACCGTTCGAATTGAAAGAAATAAAGGCGCAGGTAGCGCGGATTCTCACGAAGTCCTGAACCCTATTGTTGGTCGAGCATGGTTAGCGCCTGATCGGCAAGGTCCGCCAGCAAAAACGGCTTGTTCATCAATGCCGTTCCCGGCTGATCGAGCAACTGCGCTTCAACAGAATGGTCAGCATAGCCGGTGATGAACAGTATCTTCTGAGCAGGGACCTGCATGCGCATGGCCTTGGCCACTTGGCGGCCACTGAAGCCGCCCGGTAAACCGATGTCGGTAATCACCAGGTCAAAGGGATCATCGAGGCGGAAGCGCTCCAGCGCAGTATTGGCGTCACTCGCATCAGTGACCACAAAACCGCGTTCGGTCAGGTATTCGCGCATCACGGTACGCAAGTTGAGCTCGTCATCCACCAGCAGTAAACGCTCGCCCTGGGCAATACGTTGGGAGCGCAGCCGGGGTTTGGGCTCTTCGGGTACTGGCTCATGGCATCTTGGGAAAAGCATTGAAACCTTGGTGCCTTGGGTCGGAGCCGATTCGATCCACGCATACCCCCCCGATTGACCGACAAAGCCATACACCATCGATAGCCCTAGCCCGGAACCACGTCCGATCGCCTTGGTGGTGAAAAATGGCTCAAAGGCCCTGGACATTTCCTCCGCCGACATGCCTCGGCCGTCATCCTCGACATGCAGGGCCACATAGTCGCCTGGCGGCAGGCCACCCTCATCGGGAAAACTGGCCGTTAACCGCTCGTTGACGCTCCGAACAGTGACATTGCCACGCTCCAGGCAAGCCTCCCGGGCATTGGCGCATAAGTTGACCAAGGCATTTTCAAGGTGGGGAATGTCCAGGCATACCGCCCACGGCGCGACATCCAGTTGCCAGTGCAAGCGCATCTCTGCGCCCAGCGCCTTGAGCAGCAGCGGCTCGCTTTGCCGTAACTGCCGATTGAAGTCCAGGGTCTTGGGTGCAAGTGGGTGATGCCGAGAGAATGCCAGCAGGCGATGAGTCAGCTCCATGGCGCGCAGCACGGAGTCGCGAGCGACCTCCACATAGGTTTCAATCCGCTCCATGCGCCCCTCCTGCAAGCGCCGCTGCAACAGTTCGAGGCTACCACCGATACCAGACAGCAGGTTGTTCATCTCGTGGCCCATGCCCCCGGCCAACTGCCCCACAACCTCCATGCGTTCACTGTTGCGCATCAGGGCTTCAGACTGACGCGCGGCCTCCTCGCGGTCTTCGGTGATATCCCGACCGACTGCCGTCAGCAGGCTGCCGTCGAACCGTGCACTCCAGCTAAACCAGTGATAATGGCCATCGCGGTGGCGCAAGCGAGTCTGCACCTGCTCGGCATCGATGTATTGCAGGAGCCCGGAGACCGCCACCTGGACCTCGGTGCGATCCGCCGGATGCACCAGCTCCAGTAACGGCACATCGTGAACCTGCTCCTGGGTCCAGCCCAGGATGCGGTACCAGGCCGGGTTGGCGGCATGCACCCTCAGCTCAGGGGTTATCGTCATCATTGCATCACGCGACAACTGCCAGATCTGCTCGCGCTCGGCCACATGCCTCTCTATCTGCCGTTCAAAGCCTTGGGCCTGCTCACGCCAATGATGATGCGCCTCAACGCTGGCCGTGGTCTCGATCACCGTGTGCAAAAAACCCGCCACGTTGCCAAGTTCATCGTGCAGTGGTGCATAACCGAACGCGCACCACAGCGGCTCGCTGCCTTCGCCGCAGACGATACGCTGGGGCGGGTCCTCGACAAAGTTTGAACGCCCTTCAAGCGCCTTGAACACCCAGGGCCCCATTGCCGGCCAGAGATCACGCCACAGCGCATCGAACCCGTTGCCTAGTGCATCCGGTCGGGCGACCCGCAGCGCCCGATAGCCATCGTTGTGCACCACGCAGAGGTCCGTCCCCCAGACCACTGCGCAGGGAAACGGTGACAAAACCATCATGTCAACGGCAATGCGCAACGATGCCGGCCATCGCGGCAACGGCCCAAGGGTTGTACGCCCCCAGTCAAATTGCGCAATTCTATCGCTCATCAGGTCGAGCGATGGCGATACGGGCGTTTTCAGGGGGAGCTGCCGCGCAGGTTTGCGCGGCGTACCGTGTACGGCCAATAGCGTTACTCCAGCAATGCAAAGATTCACCCCGAGTGCCGAGGCTACCCCCGAGGGTTTCGTTCAAATTAGCACAGCATAAGCTGCGCACTATGGCGTACGTGCGCCTGGCAGCTATGCTGATTAGGTTTTCTCCGGGCCAGGGAGCAACGGCCCATTCAGGTTGCCGACGGGAGCGTGGTCATGAGCAAGAAAATGCTGGTAGTGCTGACCAATACAGCCAAGTATCCGACCCTGAAACGGGCCACGGGGCTATGGCTGGGTGAAGCAGTGCACTTTGTCGAGAAAGTCGAAAAGGCCGGCTACACGGTCGATTATGTCAGCCCACAAGGTGGCTATGTCCCTATCGACCCACACAGCCTGCAGATGGCTCCCGATCTGGACTGGCAATGGTATGACGACAAATCCTTCATGACGCGACTGGGCACCAGCTTGAGCCCTGGCCAGGTAAAGGCCGACGAATACAGCGTCATCTATTACACCGGTGGGCATGGGGTGATGTACGACTTTGCCGATAACCACCCGCTGCAAGAGCTCGCACGCAAGATCTACGAAAAAGGCGGCATTGTTGCAGCGGTCTGCCACGGCGTAGTCGGCCTGCTCAACATCAAGCTCAGCGACAACAGCCTGCTGCTGAAAGGGCGGAAGGTGACCGGCTTTTCCAATATCGAGGAAAAGCTGGTTGAGCTGGATAACGTGGTTCCTTTCTTGACCGAAAACGAGCTAGGCGGCCGCGGCGGCGAGTACAGCAAACATGATGAGCCGTGGAAGCCATACGTCATAGAGGATGGTCGGTTGATCACCGGGCAGAACCCGGACTCCACTGCACTGCTCGCAGAGAAAGTACTGGCAAGACTCGAGGTTAGGTAAAGCCTTACATCAATCTTTTGGTTTTCCTCTCGCGCAGACTGCTCGCGGCCTACAGCCGGCCGGTCAATGAACGCTTAGGCTCGGGGCTCAGCTGTACCCCACGAACAGCTTAGGCCGGAGAGCGATTGCCCTATGTTGAAAATCATGCACGCCGGGCGCCGCCTGCGGGAGCTCCTGCTGCTCGCCACTGTAGGCTTGGTGCCTGTGATTTCCGGTTTGTTGGTGATGATTGTTCAACTGGAAATGAAGCTTGAGGAAAACGCGGCCATTTCCGTTCAGGAAGCGGTTTTCAGCATTGACCAGGCATTGAATCGACTGCAAGAGGCTGCCCAGCGCACCCTGCCACTGGCAGGCAAGCCCTGCGAAAGCGTTAACAGCGCTTTACAGGAGCAGGTCGTGAGCCGTTCCATGCTCAGGTCGTTGACCCTGGTAAAGGGCAATGAAGCCTACTGCAGCAGCACTTCAGACTCACTGGACTACTTATCTGCCTTCGCCTCATCGGGCCAACAGGTCGAACTGTCCTATGGGCAACCTGACAGGCGCCGCAAACTGCTGGTCAACTTTTACCTGCAAGGCAACGAAAGCGGCGTAATCGTGACCGCTTATGCCTCACAGCTGCGCAATGAACTGGATGGTTTTCAGGATGGCCTGACGCTGCTGGTGGAGTTTGGCGACCGCTGGATCTGGAGCGAAGGCGATAGCCGTGACGCACAGCGCCCTTCCCAGTCCGAGTTTCTCGCAACCGCGTTATCGGCCAAATATGGGTACAGGGTAAAAGGCGGCTACGCGCAAGGTTCCACCGCCCAGGAAATCCGCCAGTCCATGCTGCAGATCCTGCCCTCGTTGATGCTGGTGGGGACCGTGACCGGCCTGATCGTCTATCTGGGCCTGTTCAGGGGACGCTCCAGCAGCAGAGATAGAGCCGCCAATGCTACATGAAGGCGGCGCTACCCAGAGGGCATCAGTCGGTGCTCAGCACGCCGCGGCGTACCTGGTCACGTTCGATGGATTCGAACAGCGCCTTGAAGTTGCCTTCACCAAAGCCATCGTCACCTTTGCGCTGGATGAACTCGAAGAACACCGGGCCGAGCAGGGTTTCCGAGAAAATCTGCAACAACAGGCGTTTGTCTTCGGGCTGCGAGGCACCATCGAGGAGGATGCCGCGTGCTTGCAACTGGTCGACCGGCTCGCCGTGACCAGGCAGCCGCTCTTCAAGCATTTCGTAGTAGGTTTGCGGCGGCGCAGTCATGAAGCGCATGCCAAAGCCCTTCAGGGCATCCCAGGTCTTGAGCAGGTCGTCGGTCAGGAAGGCCACGTGCTGGATACCTTCGCCGTTGAACTGCATCAGGAACTCTTCGATCTGGCCTGCACCCTTGGACGACTCTTCGTTGAGCGGAATGCGGATCATGCCATCGGGAGCGGTCATGGCCTTGGACGTCAGGCCGGTGTACTCACCCTTGATATCGAAGTAGCGGATTTCGCGAAAGTTGAACAGCTTCTCGTAGAAGCCAGCCCAGTAGGCCATGCGCCCGCGATAAACGTTGTGGGTGAGGTGGTCGATGATTTTCAGGCCGGCACCCACCGGGTTGCGGTCAACACCTTCGATGAAGTTGAAGTCGATGTCGTAGATCGAGCTGCCTTCGTCGAAGCGGTCGATCAGGTACAGCGGCGCACCCCCGATGCCTTTGATTGCCGGCAGGCGCAGCTCCATCGGCCCGGTTTCGATTTCAACCGGCTGGGCGCCCAGTTCCAAGGCACGGGCATAGGCCTCATGAGCATTGCGCACACGGAACGCCATGCCGCACACCGACGGGCCGTGTTCGGCCGCGAAGTACGAGGCGATGCTCTTGGGTTCGTTGTTCAGGATCAGGTTGATGCCACCCTGGCGGTACAGGTGCACATCCTTGGAACGGTGGCTGGCCACCTTGGTGAAGCCCAGAATCTGGAAGACCGGCTCAAGTACGCCTGGGGTCGGCGAAGCCAGTTCGATGAATTCGAAGCCCATCAGGCCCATTGGATTGTCGAAGATATCAGCCATGTTCGTGTCCTCATCTGCAGCGAAATATTATTGATTGCGTAGGATGTGGGACAGGAACGGCGGGGCGCAGGGGATGCCTCGCACGCTGCGGGCGAGGAAGTCACCTATGATCAGCTTGAACCCATGGTATGTCATATGGACCCATTCTCGGCGGGCTTGATCCTTCGGTATTGAAGGACCTTATTGTTGTATTCGTAAATGGATTCTACATTGCGTAAAAACGTTTGTCGCGTTTTAGTTGGCCGCGTGTCCCGACAAGCGGCTATCCTCTCGTTACCCTTCACACAGATCATTCCCGCATGCCTCTTACCGCCAAACGCCGCGCCCACCTGAGCTGGCGCAACCTGCTGCCCTGGGTCGTCGGCGTGCTGCCGGTATTGTGCGGCCTTGCCGTGATGAACTGGCAAGTAGAGCGCGAGATGCAGGCCAGCAGCCAGGCCACCACCCGCCAGGCGGTGGAGCACGTCGAACGCATCCTCGACAACCTGTCCCGTGCTGCCAATGCGCTACTCCCCCTGACTGCCAGCCCTTGCGACCAGGTCCAGCTTACGCTGCGTGCCCAGGTGACCCGCAATGCCTTCGTGCGCTCGACCAACCTGTTCAGGCACAACAACCTTTATTGCACCTCGCTGTTCGGCGAATTCGACGAGCCGGTCAACGCCAGCGATTACACCGATGGCAAGCTGTGGCTGATGGACGGCAACTCGGTCACCCCGGGGCATCCGCTGTTGGTGTACCGCGCCAGCGACGGCGACAACGGCGCGATCACCACGGTGGATGGCGACCATTTGTTGACCGCATTGCGCCTGATCGGCCCGGATGAAGAGCTGCAAATACGCGTGGGCAACGCCTGGATGGGCAAGGACGGCGTTGTACACATAGGCGCACCACCTGTCGCAGCCAGTGCCAACGTGTTGCTGGGCTCGACGCGTTACCCGTTCAGCGTGCAGGGCGGCTACAGCGCCGACAAGCAAGGCCAGTTGCTGCGCAGCCACTACCCTGCCCTGCTCAGCCTGCTGCTGGTACTGGGGGCCGTGGCCGCGCTGGTCTGCCGCTGGCAGATTCGCCGCGCCACCTCGCCCCGCGCCGAGCTGGATCGGGCCCTGCAGGCTGACGAATTCCTGCCGTACTTCCAGCCGGTGGTGCGCAAGGGCGATTACCGCTGGGCCGGTGCTGAGGTGCTGATGCGCTGGAACCACCCGCGAGAAGGCCTGGTTCGCCCTGACCTGTTCATCCCCTATGCCGAGCACAGCGGGCAGATCGTCGCCATGACCCGGGCGCTGATGATGCACACTGCCCAGAGCCTCGCGCCCTACATTGGGCTGCTGGAGGATGGCTTTCACATCGGGGTCAACATCACCGCCGACCACTGCCGCGACTTGCGCCTGCTGGACGACTGCCGCACCTTCCTGCAGCACTTCCCGCCTGGCCGGGTGGTACTGACCCTGGAGCTGACCGAGCGCAAGCTGATCGAGCCCACCCCGGTGACCCTGGAACTGTTCGAGAAACTGCATGCCATGGGGGTGATGATTGCACTCGACGACTTCGGCACCGGGCAATCCAGCCTCAATTACCTGCGCCAGTTCAAGGTCGACTACCTGAAAATCGACCAGAGCTTCGTTGCCATGATCGGCGGCGATGCGCTGTCCGTGCACATCCTCGAAACCATCATCGAGCTATCTGCCAAATTGGGCCTTGGCATCGTTGCCGAGGGTGTCGAAACCGACACCCAGCGCGACTACCTGGCCCGCCATGGCGTGGACTTCCAGCAAGGCTACCTGTTCGCCAGGCCCATGCCCGCGGCGCAGTTCCTTGAGGCACTGGCCTCACATCCGGGCGCGTCACGGTTGCCGCAAGGCGCGCCCCCTGAGATCATGCGCGGCTGATCCAACCGCTCAACTCCCCATTCGAGGCATTTGTGTCAAAAGGCATTGTTTCATCGGTCATGGCGTCCTGTCTGTTCGCTGTGATGTACTTCTATACCTCACTGCTCACGCCACTCGATGGCGAAGAGATCTTTGGCTGGCGCACCCTGCTGACGCTGCCCTGCCTCACCTTGTTCATGCTTGTCTCGAAGGACTGGAAACGGGTAGGCGAGCTGCTGGCCCGGGTAAAACGCACGCCCGTGCTGTTGCTGGGCATGGTCGGTACGTCCTGGCTGATGGGCGTGCAGTTGTGGCTGTTCCTCTGGGCGCCCCTGCACGGGCGCAGCCTGGAAGTGTCGATGGGCTACTTTCTGCTACCGCTGGCCATGGTGCTGACCGGGCGGCTGGTGTATGGCGAGCGCCTGTCGCGCCTGCAGAAGGTAGCCGTGGCCTGCGCCGCGCTGGGCGTAGGCCACGAGCTGTACCAGAATGGCAGTTTTGCCTGGGAAACCCTGCTGGTGACGATCGGCTACCCGATCTACTTCGTACTGCGCCGGCGTTGCCGCACCGACCACCTGGGTGGCCTGTGGTGCGACATGTGCCTGCTGCTGCCGTGGGCGCTGTACTTCGTGATCCAGGGCCCGCTTTCGTCCGGCGACCTGCAGGCTCACCCGGGCCTGTATGCCCTGATCCCGGTCCTTGGGGCCATCAGCGCCTCGGCCCTGATCGCCTACGTGCTGGCCAGTCGCTTATTGCCATTCAGCCTGTTCGGCCTGCTCAGCTACGTCGAGCCCGTGCTGCTGGTGGGGGTGGCGCTGCTGCTGGGCGAAACCATCGGCCCGGATCAGTGGCTGACTTACCTGCCGATCTGGGCCGCGGTGCTGGTACTGGTGCTCGAAGGCTTCAAGCACCTGCTGCGTCAGCGTCGCCGTTCGGTATAAGCCGAACCTGGCGCACCCGCCGCTCTTCAACCGCCTCCACGGTCAGCGTCCAGCCATTCCAGGCCAGGCGGTCACCCACCATCGGCAGGCGGTCGAGCAGGCTCATTACCAGGCCTGCGAGGGTCTGGTAATCGTCGGTGGCACGGGCACTGAAGCCGGTACGTGCCTGCACCTGGCTCAGGTTCAGTGCACCGCTCACCACAAAGCCTTCACCCTCCTGGACGATACCGGGGCCTTCAACCTCGCTCGCGTCCGGTAGTTCACCGGCAATCGACTCAAGGATGTCGGTCATGGTCAGCAGGCCGGTGAAGTCACCGAACTCGTTGACCACGAAGGCGATGTGGGTCGACTGCCCACGCATCTGCTCCAGGGCATTGAGGATGCTGAAGCTCTCCAGCAGGTTCAACGGCGCCCGTACCATGCCTTCCAACTCCGGCTGGTGGCCCGACAACAACTCCTTGAGCAGCTCCTTCTTGTGCACGAAGCCCAGTGGTTCGTCGACACGGCCATTACGTATCAACGGCAGGCGCGAGTACGGCGAGTTGGCGAGGGCCTGGGTAATGGCTTCGGCCGGTTGCGCAAGGTCGATCACATCGACCTCGGCACGTGCGGTCATCACCGTACGGATCGGCCGCTCGGCCAGGTTCAGTACGCCACTGATCATTACCCGCTCACGGCGGTCGAACAGCACCTGTTCCTCGCCACCTTCGACCAGGTCGGCGATTTCCTCGCCCACCTCGTCAGCCTCGACCCGGCGACCGCCCAGCAGGCGCAGCACGGCATGTGCGGTGCGCTCGCGCAGCGGCCGGTGCTGCTGCAAGCTGCGCTTGCGGCGGGCACGGGCCAGCTGGTTGAACACCTCGATCAGGATCGAGAAGCCAATCGCTGCGTACAGGTAGCCTTTCGGGATATGGAAGCCCAGGCCCTCGGCGGTGAGGCTGAAGCCGATCATCATCAGGAAGCCCAGGCACAGCATGATCACCGTGGGGTGGGCGTTGACGAAGCGGGTCAGCGGCTTGCTGGCAACGATCATGATACCGATCGAGAAGATCACCGCGATCATCATCACCGACAGCTCATCGACCATGCCCACTGCCGTGATCACCGCATCCAACGAGAACACCGCGTCCAGCACCACGATCTGGGCGACGATAGGCCAGAATGCGGCATGGCGCAGCGTGCCACTGGCCTGGGTCACATGGCCTTCCAGGCGTTCGTGCAACTCCATGGTGGCCTTGAACAGCAAGAACACACCACCGAACAGCATGATCAGGTCACGGCCAGAGAAGCTCTTGCCGAACACATCGATCAAAGGTGCGGTGAGGGTGACCATCCACGAAATACTGGCCAACAGGCCCAGGCGCATGATCAATGCCAGGCTCAGGCCAATCACCCTCGCGCGGTCGCGCTGATGCGGTGGCAGCTTGTCTGCCAGGATGGCAATGAACACCAGGTTGTCGATACCCAGCACCAGCTCAAGGACGATAAGCGTCAACAGGCCTAGCCAGGCCGTGGGATCGGCTAGCCATTCCATTAGCGGGTACTCACGAAGGAAGCGTCACGAGGACAGAGGGGGGACGGCCTGAGAGGCCAGAGACTGGGGGGCTCCGCGAAGGTGCTCATATATACCTTGATAGAAAATTGGGAAAATAATCCTACAGGCACAGCAGTTTTCTCTGATAGCGCAAAACTATTACAAAACCTGTAACGCGTGTGGGTCCGCATTGGGGGTACTTTTATTCAATACTCTAGACAACCAACAGCTGAAACTCAGGGTTCCTTGCAACTACCCGGATCTCTCACATGAGCCTGTCCCTGTCCATGGCCGCCTTCGCACTGGCGGCGTCAATCTCCCCCGGCCCGGTCAACATCGTTGCCCTGAGCAGCGGCGCCAGCCATGGCTTACGTGCCAGCCTGGCGCATGTCGCCGGCGCCACTCTGGGCTTCTGTCTGTTGCTGGTGCTGGTCGGGCTGGGCCTGCACCAGCTGCTGCTGCGTTGGCCTGTGTTGAGCGTGCTGCTGCACTGGGGTGGGGTGATGTTTCTGCTGTACATGGCATGGAAACTGGCCCGCGACGATGGCCAGCTGACTGGCGCGCACTCAACACCCGCCCCCTCGGCCTGGCACGGCGCGGCCATGCAATGGCTGAACCCCAAGGCCTGGCTGGCGGCAGTGGCCGGGGTCGGCGCTTATACCGGCGGTGAGCAGCACTTGCTGTGGTTGTTCACCTGGATCTACGGGCCGATCTGTTTCATTTCGGTGGCCAGTTGGGCATGGGCCGGCAGCGTGATTCGTCAGTACCTGAGCAACCCACGGCACATGCGCCTGCTCAATCGAGGGTTGGCGGTTTTGCTGGCGGGCAGCGCTGTGTACCTGGTTATCTGACCCCGGTGGCATTGCGGTAATGACCCGGCGTCGCAGCCAAATGCTTTTTGAACGCCCGCTGCAAGTGCGCCTGGTCGGCAAACCCGGCCTCCTGCGCAACCTCGGCAATCGCCTGCCCCTGACGCAACTGCGCCCTGGCCAGCTGAACGCGCTGGTCGAGCAGATAGCCATGCGGTGTCAGCCCGTAATGTTGGCGAAAGGCACGAATCAGGTAGGCGCGCGACAGGCCGCACGCTGTGCAGATATCTGCCAGGCTCAGCGGATCGCTGCGATGAGCGCGTATGAACGCTGCTGCCGCGTCCAGCCGTGGGTGGCCTTCGTCACTGACACGGGCATTGGCGCCGAGAAAGCCCGGCAATGAGCCGAACAGCGCGGCCAGGCGGCCTTCCCGGTCAGGCACACCCGCATCGAACAGGTCTGCAAACGCCTGCAATAACCGTTGGTACAACGCAGGCGAGTCACTCCAGGTTTGCGTCGGCAATTCAAAGCCTTGCGCCTGTAACCAGGGGAGGTCGACGAACAGCATCAGGTAAGACCAGGGCTCACCGTCGATGGGATTGCAGGTATGCACAACGCCCGGGTTCATCAGCACGGTGGTACCGGCCCCTACCTGGATGCGAAGGTCACCGTTGAGGTAGGTGCTTCGCCCGCCGGTGATCACACCGATCGAAAAGCTCTCATGGGAGTGCGCGGCGTAGCACACCTGCCGCCCGTCCCCTACCCGCCGCGCTTCGACAAAGGGTAATGCAGGGTCACGCCAGAACCGCGAAACCTCGATCATCCCCTTGCCCACTCGCTGCTGACATGCACCGATACTACACGTTTACCTGTGGAAACAGGTCCAGCGTCCGCTCCACTTCACCGATATCAATCACGAAGCCATCACCCTCCGGTATGCCGACCACAAAGCCAAAATGCTGGTAGTCACGGTCGGTCAGGTACTTGTAGTAGCTGACAAAACGGTTCGGCGGCTGCAAGGTCAGCAGGCAGCCGCCAGGCTGAAGCACATTCACCCCGTGCACCAACTGGCTGCCCTCCACGCCGATGACCACTCTGGCCCCGGCACAGGCCGCAACAATACTCGGTACGTCGGACTTCAGCGGATTGACGACGCGAAAACCACGGGTCACACGCAGGTGCTCGGCAAGCTCCAGCTCGTTGCGCAACAGGCGCAGGTCACCGTCACCGCCGCGTAGCAGGAATACTCCTGGGTGTGGGGCATGCGCCACGTGCGACAGCAGTTTATCGCCCATGGCTCGGTAGCGGGCATGCCGGCTGCGGTTGTTGCCGTGATCATCGAACAGCACCAGCTCACGGAAAAACGCACTGCGCAGCCGCAGCGGCTGCATGCCCAGCCAGTCTTCATAGGCCGGCGCCTGGGTGAACAGCGGGTACCTGGCCGATGGCGCAGTGGTCACCGGTATGCCCTCGTTACAGGCCAGCGCATAGGTTGGGCAATCTTCCATCAGCCAGGTGCCGAACCACGAATTGCCGTTTTGCGTGCAGTAAATGGCGGCGCGGTCTATTTCGTTGTCCACGATGATTGTCGGGAAGGTATTGGGCTTCTGCGACAGCCAGTGGCTGGCCTTGCCCTTGTACAACGCGCCATCGACCAGCCATACATCCTTGATCAGATAGCCGCGGGTTGGCCCTTCCAGCGTGCTGATGCCGCCCTCCATGGTGCGAGCAGGATGCACGTAGGGGTAAAAACGCTTGCCCTCCCAGCCCGTTACCCGCTCCAACTGGCCAGGCAGGAAAATGGCCGGCGGCGACACCCTGGTTTCGCCCGGGGCAATGTCCCAACTCTTGGTGGCGATGCTCTTGAGGTCGAGGGCCGTGTTCTTGCCCAGCCGCTTGCGCGCCATGTAGCGGTAGGCGGCCAATGTCCACGTGTGCTGCTTGGTTTCGGGCGATGCACTGAACTGCGAGATGTCGCTTCCCATGAAGCGTCCTCCCCTGATGACGAAGTCTAAACCCTGGCGTCAAGCGCCAGATCAATGCATCCCTGGCAACCACTCAGTTGCATGTGACTCTTTCCATGGTGGGCGGCGACTGCAGGCTGGCGTACCGGCTGCGCAGGGTTTCCACGAACGGTTCACCCGCACTCCTGCCACCATAGAGATAAATCTTGTGCAGGCCGCCAAACACCATCTCGTGGTAACGGCTGGCAACCTCCTCATCGCTCGGGCCCTCCGGCAACCCCAGGTGCAGCGTGAGTTTGTCGCCCTCCACTGCAAACATAGGGGTATCCCACAAGAACTTCGCCGTACCGGTCTTGGGCAAGCGAACAAACAGGTAGGCATGGTTGCCCAAAGAGTCGATGTCCCCCCCGCGACGGCGCTTCCATTTCAGCAGGCCGTCGTCCGGGCGCGCCAGGCACAGGCCGATGTCGTAATAATCGAAGCCCTGCTCCAAGGCCCATTCAAGCGCCATGAAAGTGGTAATCGAATTGACCTCGCGCAACCTCTTGGCATCACTGAACACCGCCTCGCAATAGCCGAAACGCAACGTGCTCCAGTAGCGCTTCCCACCGCGCACCACTTCGCAACCCAAATGGCAGCCGATCACTTCGTCACCCAACGTGATCAGGTCGAGCCTGCCGACGCTTTTGGCAATGCGGAACACTTCTTCCGTGGGGAACTGCGCAGCATGGATACCCTGCCTGGCGGTGGCATAGGGGCGCAGCAGCTCACGGTCTGCCATGGCGATCTCGTCGTCCGAGAGGGCCTGGCGCATCCGGTACAGCGGGCGATTCTTGCGAATGCTGCGCCGCAGTTCGCTGTCGTAGCGCGCCGTGATGTCCTCCAGCGAGCGGCCCAGCGGCACTACGGCGCTCAGGTAATGGGGCACTGACAGCGCCCCCGACGAGGGCATTTCGCTGATGACCACGACATGGTTGGCAGCCGCCGTCGCACTTGCACTGTCCACGATAGAAGCGCTGCCCTGGCCCTTGCCACCGATCAACAGCTTGGCCATTTCCCGCTGTTGCTTGCGGCCGATGTAGAGAATTTCGTAAGGGCTTTCCTGCTGTAGCCGAAACCTGGCTACTTCCCAACGCCAGAAACAGGCACGCGCCGCCATTTCCCGAACTTTGCTGGCCAGCAGCCTCATTTCGTAGCGCATGGAGGGTGACAGGAGCTTTCGCGCCACAGCCGTCAAGGTCTCTTTCATTTCTTCTTCGACGTCCTTTGAAGTGTGCTCTATGGTCTATCTGAAAAAGAGAAAAAATCAGCAAAAACACTTAACGCCTTGATTTTTATAGTTTGCCCTGAAACTTGCCTATCACATTCAGTAACAATTTAAGATGCCTGCAAACGCTTTGGCAAGCGGCTTCTGGCTGACTTTAGATCAAGTTTGATGGCGTCAAATTTCCTGCGTGAAAACCCACGTCCATCGCAAGTTTGCTATAAGCGTGCCGACACACGCGCCATTTCATTACAACTTGGCTATTGATAATTAGCATTTGATATCTTGTTTGCATAAAAGAAACGTCAAATTGCCTGAACGCCTTACAGGGTGCCTGCTGGCCCATTTGGCAAGCACACACGGTCCGCTTGAGCCAGACTGGTGTTTTTCCGGCGGCCGGTGCATGCTCGCAGCTGAAGCGATTCACCCGGCTTGAAACCAGCCCCGCAATGTGAGGTGCAGTATCTATGGACCGTCTGCTCGATTCACTCTTCCCCAGCGCCGAGAACATCCCTGAAACCTGGCGCCTGGGAGCCCCTCTGGAACAACGAGATTACCTGGTGAACGGCGAGCTCAGGCGCTGGGACGGCCCCTTGGCCACGGTACGCAGTCCGGTATGGCTCAAGGAGGGTGCTGATGAACGCCAGGTGGTGCTGGGCAGCGCACCGCTGCTCGATGCCGACACCGCCCTCACCGCCCTCGACGCCGCCGTACAGGCCTACGACAAGGGCCGCGGTGCCTGGCCGAACATGCGTGTGGCCGAACGTATCCAGCATGTCGAAACCTTCCTGGCACGCATGCGCGAGCAGCGCCAGGCGGTGGTCAAGCTGCTGATGTGGGAGATCGGCAAGAACCTCAAGGATTCGGAAAAGGAATTCGACCGCACCTGCGACTACATCGTCGACACCATCAACGCCCTCAAGGATCTCGACCGCCGCTCCAGCCGCTTCGAGCTGGAACAGGGCACCCTCGGCCAGATCCGCCGCGCGCCCCTGGGCGTGGCATTGTGCATGGGGCCCTACAATTACCCACTGAACGAAACCTTCACCACGCTGATCCCGGCGCTGATCATGGGCAACACCGTAGTGTTCAAGCCGGCCAAGTTCGGTGTGCTGCTGATCCGACCGTTGCTCGAAGCCTTCCGTGACAGCTTCCCGCCGGGTGTGATCAACGTGATCTATGGCCGCGGCCGGGAAACGGTGAGCGCGCTGATGGCCAGCGGCAACGTCGATGTGTTCGCCTTCATCGGTACACACAAGGCTGCCAGCGACCTTAAAAAGCTGCACCCACGTCCCCACCGCCTGCGCGCCGCACTGGGCCTGGATGCCAAGAACCCGGGGATCGTGCTGCCCCAGGTCGACCTCGACAACGCCGTCGAAGAAGCGGTTACCGGCGCGCTGTCGTTCAACGGCCAGCGCTGCACGGCACTGAAGATCCTGTTCGTCCACGAGGACGTGGTCGACGCCTTCCTCGACAAGTTCCAGCGCAAACTGGCCGCGCTCAAGCCCGGCATGCCCTGGGAACCGGGCGTCGCGCTGACGCCATTGCCGGAGCCCGGCAAAGTCGACTACCTCGACGGCCTGGTCGCCGATGCCACAGCCAAGGGCGCGCGCGTGCTGAACGAAGGTGGCGGGCAAAGCCGCGGGTCGTTCTTCTACCCGGCCCTGTTGTACCCGGTGAACCACGAAATGCGCGTGTACCACGAGGAGCAGTTCGGCCCCCTGGTACCCGTAGTGCCATATCGCGACCTGCAAACTGTCATCGACTACGTGCTGGACTCCGACTACGGCCAGCAGCTGAGCCTGTTCGGCAACGACCCGGCGACCATCGGCAGCCTGGTCGACATCTTCGCCAACCAGGTGGGGCGCATTAATATCAATGCTCAATGCCAGCGCGGCCCGGACACCTACCCGTTCAACGGCCGCAAGAACAGCGCCGAAGGCACCCTGTCGGTGCATGACGCCTTGCGTGTCTTCTCTATCCGCACCTTGGTCGCCACCCGCTTCCAGGAGGCCAACAAGGCACTGATCAGCGAAATCATCCGTAACCGCCAATCGAGCTTCCTGACCACCGACTACATCTTCTGACGGCCGCACTTATAGAAAATCGATCTAGCGCCATTGTCGATTTTCCATCGGCGCAAACGACTCTAAGCAACAGGGCGCCCTCCGGCGCCCACCGCAAAGGAGAGTCGAACATGGCAGTCAAACCCATCCCGGAAGGCCAGCACAGCATCACCCCCTACCTGGCCATCAACGACGCCGCCAAAGCCATCGAGTTCTACAAGGAGGCCTTTGGTGCGGTCGAGATGTTCCGCCTCGATGCCCCTGGTGGGCGCGTGGGCCATGCCGAATTGAGGATCGGTGACTCGTCGCTGATGCTGGGCGACCCCTGCGACATGGAGGGCGGCCTTACCGCCAGCCAGAAGCTCAGTGGCGCAGGCGTGGGCCTGCACCTGTATGTCGAGGACTGCGACAAGGTATACGCCCAGGCCCTGGCGGCTGGCGGCACCCAGTTGCACCCCTTGACCGACCAGTTCTACGGCGACCGTAGCGGCACCCTGAAGGACCCGTTCGGCAATATCTGGTTCGTCTCCACCCATAAGGAGGACCTGAGCCCTGATGAAATTCGTGCCCGCGCCGCGAAGATGTTCGGCGGTAACCCAGCGGCAAGTTGAAAGCGGCGCGACTTTGCTTGAAGCTTGAGGCTCGTAGCCTGGAGCTGCTTCATGCGAATCATCGACAAAACCGCTGCGCAGGTGCGCAGCCTGACCTCCGCCGAAGAGGAGCTGCTGGTCGGCTTTGCTACCGGCAGCCTCGTCGGCCCACGCCTGCTGCAGGCCAACCAGCTACTGATGAAGGTGCGCAACGCCAACCAGTGGCTGGCCTGTGACTGCCGCAACGACGCCTTGCCGGTGCTCAATGTCACCCTTAACGGCAGCACCGGCACCTTGTTCCTCAAGAACAACCCAGGCACCGCCGAGCACGCGGCTGGCTGCCCGTTCACCAAGGACGAGCGGGAGGCTTCCGAGCGCGAAGACGACCCTGCGCCACCCGCCGCCTGGCTACCGCCCGACACGCCATTGCGCCTGATTGGTGACTTTCGCGCCAGTAACGCCAGTGCCACCAGTCCCATCAGTGCCACCAGTGATGGTAACGAGCGGCGCGAACAGCAGCGCCTGCTGTCGCTGTTACTGACCTGGATAGAAACCAGTGGCCTCAATCTCTACGCCACCCACTTGAAAAAAGACCTGACCACGCAGTTTGCCGAATTGCGCAGCGTGGCCAGCCGCTACCCGCTGCTGGAACGGGTACCTGCCAGCAACTACCTGGAAACCCGGCTGGACATGAAGCACATGATGATGCTCAAGTCCCGCCTGCGCGAAGCCACCGTGTTCGGCAACCATCGCCGCCATGGGTTGATGCTGGACTGCGTCGACCAGATCAAAGGGCGCAAGCTGTTCAACAACCGCAGTGAAGACGGCTTCGACTTCCAGGGGCACCACCTGTACTGGGGCGGTAGCCGCACCACCGGGCCCTTGCTGGCCCTGATGATCTACTCGCCGACCAGCGCCGGCAGCCATTTCTATGAGCTGATCCACGTGGCCAGCGTGCCGGTGCTGTCCCGTTCGCATCTGTTCCCGGTGTATCGCGATGAAGAGCGCGAACCGCTCAAGGCCCTGGTGTCGCTGATCGACTGGATGGCCAGCAAAGGCGTCAAGGTGCAGATGCGCCGGCCAGTGATCGGCGGCCAGGTGATGGATGAGCTGGTGCTGACCTCGGACCAGGACAGGGTGTTGTCAGTGTCGCTACTGGAACAGCCCATCGGGCCAGAGCCGGACACCGAAAACTTCAAGCGCTACGCCGACTTCAAGAGCCTGGAAACCTTCCGCAAGTTCGTCGCCGGTTTCTTCATGCGGGAGCGCTGAACGCCGGACAGTACATGCCCCGCTGCAGCAACGGTCTTGTGGCGCGACCGGGGCGCAAAGGGGCCCAGGCTCGCGGGTACCGATTCAGTCCAGGCATTCCTTGGCCGCCTGGCGCAATTTGTCGCCAGACAGGAAGCTGCCCTTGTAGAAGGTCGCGCGGCTGCCCTCGCGAGCGTCGACCACGTCCAGCACATCGTCACTTGCCACCGCACTGGATGCCGTCAGCCGGTAACCGTGGGCAATCGACTTCTGTGTGGCCTGGGGTGCCAAGGCCTGCCACTTGGGCAGGACACAGGCAGCATACTGCTGCGGTGTTTTTTTGGTCAGCTTGCTGGCAGTGGGTTTGCCGGGCGTTGCGCAGCCGACAAGAGTGGCAACTAACGCACAGGTGAGAAAGATACGAAAAGTAGGCATTTGCAATTGGCCGTCAGGGATACGCTGCATTCTAGCGAGGGTTGCGCCGAGTTTCTAATCAACCAAGGTCTTGCAGCTGAATTTTCGCGCAATTGACACAGCACCAACGCGCCAGCAACAACAAACACACATAGCAGCTTGTTTACTGGCGCCCGGTAGCAGCAATTAATTGTTGTGACCCAAGGAACGAATTCATTCTGCCCTGCTTCTGATTAACATCACGGCATCACCGGCCGGCTTTGCTCAGGAGAACCCCATGCTCTGGTGGCTGGACCTACTCGCCCAATATGCAACCTCCACCGGCCTCGCCGTGCTCTGTATTTTCGTGTTCTGGGCTTATGGCCTGGCATTCGGCAGGGCCTACATGAAGCTGCTTTCTGGCCTGCTGGCCGCCATGCTGCTCATGATCGCCGCATGCCCGCATGGTGTGGACTTTGCGCTAGGCAAACACCTGGCGCAGGGTGATAGCAGTGCTTTGCTGCTGTTTCTTGCAGATGCTACAGGCGTGATCACGGCGGTGGTGGTGGCCTCGTTTTTCTTCAGCCCAGGACGGTTGCCGGACGAAGCCTGAGCGGGTGGCATACAGAGCACCTGATATTTCTGCCAGTAGCATGGGCGGCTGAACGCTGAGAAAGTGAACCTGCCAATGGGGCATCACACCGCGACTCGGCCAGGAACTACACACCATGCAAAAGAACGCCAACAACACGCAATTCTTCTATCAGAATGGCAAGCTGGTCACACTTAAAACCGGTGAACAGGGCCGCAGCATCTTTCGCTCCTCGGACGTGCCACTTGCCGAGCAGCAATCAGACGGCACTCACACCAGCGGATTGCTGGTGACCGACGACAAGGGTTCGGTATTGCAGGTGCGGGAAAAAAGCTGAACCTCCGACGCCACTGCAGGGATCGCACAAGCTTTTCAGAGCTCGGTCCAGGAGGGGCCTTCCACAAATCTGTTGCGTTTCACCCGGCCCTGAGGCGATGCTCACGGGACCGATGAAGCAATAGACAAGGAAGGCCTTTAGCACCATGGAGACGCTTCACAGCATCAAGTCGGATCTGGTCCGAACAGCCGATCATCTGGAAAAACTCAGTCAGGCCATGAGTGGCCACGCCCGGTTCATGGAGGCGCGGGGCAGTTCGCAGCGCGAGATCGATGTCACAGCGCACATCAGGTCTATCGATGTGGTTGCGGACGAGCTGCGCTCTGTGGCTGCGAAAATCGACGACATCAAAGGCGCTTGATGATGAGCGAAGCAGGTGACTGCTTCGCATCAGGTGCCCGGGCAGCCAGTCAGCTGAACTTGAGCTTCGCCACTTTGCTCAGCGCCCAACCACTGAACACGTAGAACGCATCCAGGTAAAAGCGCCCCGCATAGTTGGGCAATGGCGCGTGATTCAACAGCACATCCGGGTCGGGCGCCGGTGGAAACAGGGCATAAAAGCCGTTGGGTAGCACCGCCAGGGCCAGCAACAACAGGTAAGTCGAGGCTTGCAGCAGGGTGCTACGACTGCTGAATCTGGCGGACCATTTCAGGCCGTAGTATGCAACCAGGCCGGCAACGGGCAACACCCAGAAATGCGTGGGGATCCCAATGAACATTTCGGCGACAACGCTTCTGGCTTCCACCCACTGTTCTCCATTCAAATGCGTGAATTATCGCGGTCAAGGCAGGCAAATGCAAAACAGGCACGGCTCCAGCCAGTTCTTGAAATTTGCCGGTGAACCTGCATACAGCGCGTTGGGCGGAAATCATGATGACGTCCCTACACAAAAAACCCGCTTTCGATAGCGGGCTTTTAGTGTAGAGGGGTCATTGCATCATGCTTTCGAACACATCAACGCGGCATCCAGCAACCGGCCATGGTCGTACCAGGCATCACGTTGATAGGCCGTGAACTGGTGCTGGCCTCCTGTGCTGCGCAGCTCCACAAGGCCACCTGCCTTGTTGGGGTCGGTGCTTTCGATGAACAGTCTGACCGAGTGATCGCCATCGACCTCGTAGGTTTTCACATTCCCTGGAAGTTCGCCCTTCACGCACCCCAGATACGCCGGTGGGCTTTTCGCGGTGGTGCCAGAGGTATAATCATGCCCATCACGCACGTCAGGGTTTTGTGCGCAACCTGCCATGAACACTGTGGCGAAGGTGGACACAAGCAATGCGCCTGCTACCGATCTTGAACGATTCACGCGTCACACTCCTGCTCCCCCATTGAGAACCTGGGAAAGTGTTGCCAAGTAGCACGCCCGTTTTTTAGCTTTAGTGAGCCCATGTTACTGCTCAATGACAACCGTGCCATAGGGTTATTTGCTATATGGGTTCAGGATGCATTTGAGTTATAGCCAGGCTTTTCTCCAGCGGCTTTTCTCGCAAGCATCAGGCCGGCCAGCCTGCCGCAAGGATTCCGGCGGGGCTCGGGCATGTCACAGTCGGATGGGCATAAGCGACGGCAAATGACCCCAACTCCGAGTATTACCGAGCCCACTTTCGGGGTCAGGCAATGGCCTTGAGAAACACCAGGGTTGCCACCAGATCCAGTACCAGCACAGCAGCCACAACGAAAACCATGTAATAGCGGTCATCCTGAGTCATTTCGGCGCTCTCCGCGAGGTCAATGTCTCAGGGTCACAGCAATTACCGTTCCAGCACCGAACCGCATCCAACCGCTACCATTGCGCTCATGCGTGGCGGCCTTCGTCACCGCTCTTTAGAGTATGGCGAGGTCTTGCTGATATAGGCCACGTGCCGAACGCGAGCTCCCTGTCACATGTATTGCTTGAGCCATTACCGCTGGCCTGCCTCAGTGGAGAAAGTGATCCTTGACGTATTGCACCGTCTTGTCCAACGTGCGCGCCATGTCGGGATGTTTTAACTGATACTTGCGCTCCCATTGCTCGCTATCACTCATGTCGAAGCGCTGCGTCTGGATAAAGTCCAATGACTCGGCACTGATCGCAAACCGTGCTTCCAGCCCGGGAATCGCCAAAAGCCACCTGAGCAACCTTATCGGTAAATGCCGGCGTGGCGCCTTGACCTCCAGCGTTTTTGCGATCTGCTCAAGCATCCCCTGCAGGCTCGATGTGTGTTCATGCAGCGCCAGCGCCTGGCGGTTGGCCATCCAGGGGTCGAACGCCACACAGGTCATCATCGCCACCAAGTAGTCAACGCTGACTAATGGCAGCCAGTGCCTGGGGGAGCCGGGGACCGCTTTGAACCGACCTTGTGCCAGATTTCGAACGAGTGCGACCAGAGGCTGCCCTTCCAGGATGTGACCACTCTCGCTGTGGCCGCACACCGTAGCAGGATGAACGATCGTGTAGTCCGCGCCCGCATCCTGCATATAACGGATGACTGCAAAATGTGACTCGATCTTGCTGCCTTCGTAGCCACCTACCCGGCCGTAGACTGTGGGCCAATTTGTGTTTTCAGGGCACTCTTTATCAACACCGACACGGGCAAGGTGATCAAGGTTCTGCAGCATGAAGCCGCCCACCATCAGCAATCGGATGCGCTGGCTCGCCGCAAGCTTGGCGACCCTCAGCGCCCCAAGCACATTGACAGCCTGGGCGCGCTCCATTGACAGCCCCCAGGAAAACTCCGCGGCGAGGTGGAAGATCACAGAGGCCGAAGACACGCACTGCTTGTCCGCTTCGCTGATCCCAAGCCCCTCTCTGCTGATATCGCCCTCAACGGCATGGATATACGCAGGATTACCGCCCAGTTGACCTACCTGTTTTCTGAGACGCTCAATATTGCCAGGGGTGCGCATAAGCACCCAGGCCTTGTACCCGGCAGCGGTAAGACGGGCCAGTAGATGTTGCCCTACAAATCCACTGCCGCCTGTGACGAAACATTCCACACTCATGCCTGATTCCTTGTCTGGATAATGGGTGCAGGCTAAGGTGTAGAGCACGCTCTATAGTCAAGGGGTTTTTAGTGTGAACATTGGAGAGTTAGAACGCCGCAGTGGCGTCGGTCGGCATACATTGCGCTATTACGAACAGCTCGGGCTTATCGTGGCACAACGACAGGCCAACAATTACCGCAGTTACAGCGATCAGACGGTTGTTGACCTGGCCTTTATACAGGGCGCCCAGAGTGGCGGTTTTTCCCTCGCTGAGATTGGAGAAATTCTTGCAGCCAAGCGGGGCAACAAGATCGATTGCGCGCAAGGCGCAGCCTTGGTCGCCAGCAAGATGACCGAAATTCAAGCGAAGATCGCCACGCTTCAAGCCGCTTATGCCTTTCTGAATGCAGAGCATGCGAAGCTTGAAGCCAGTGCCATTGCCAACGGTCTGATTACTCCCAGCTTAGCTGTCCATCTGCATGCCTCTACGCCATAGCCTCCGGCAAGGCCATTCGCTCAGCTCGTCCAGCCACGCCGATGGCAGGCTTAACATTTCACCGTCCAGAGCTGATCGATCCGCGTCGTATAGGATTGGCTCATCATCTCCCTCCTCATCCCCCAGTCCGGGGATGCCGGCACGCTGGCGGCTCGCATCGTCCCCCTCCCCCAACGCCCGTTGATGTCATCCATCACCTGCATCAGTCGATCACATGCCACTGACTGTTTGAGCGCAAACAAGTCCTCTGAAAAATCACCTGGTTGCCGCAGGTCCATCAGCAGCACTTCTGCCTTGCTGTAGCGAAACCCTGGCCTGAAGATTCGTCCGACCGCATCGGTGGCCAGTCGGGTCATCAGCAGCGTGTCACAGGTGGGGTATGGCAGCTCCACCAGCGCGCCCTGTGCGTGGTGCGCCTCATCCGGGTTGAACATGCCGGTGCGAATGCTCACACGCATGCGCTTGCACACTGAGCCTTGGGCGCGGAGTTTTTCCGTTGCTCGGCCGACGTAAGTGGCCACTGCCTGCTTGATGGGCGCCAGCTCTGTCAGCCGCTTGCCGAACATCCGGCTGCAGCAGATTTCCTGCTTCGGGGGGTCGGGGTCGTCCAGTTCCAGGCACGGCGTGCCTGCGAGCTCGCGGGCAGTCTTCTCCACCACCACACTGAATTTCTGCCGCAGCGTCCAGGCATCAGCCTTGGCCAGATCCATCGCCGTATGAATGCCCATCGCCTCGAGGTGGGCGGTCATCCGCCGCCCGATGCCCCATACCTCTTTCACTTCGGTGTTGCGCAGCACCCAATCGCGCTTGAACGGATCGGTAATGTCGACCACACCCCCGGTCTGCGCCTGCAGGCACTTCGCCGTATGATTGGCCAGCTTGGCAAGCGTCTTTGTGCCGGCGATACCGACACCCACGGGGATACCGGTGCACTGGAAGATCCTGGACCGCATCTTGCGTCCGAACTGGGTCAGGTTTTCCTGTACTCCGGACAGATCAGCGAAGCACTCGTCGATGCTGTAGATCTCAGTGGCCGGCACCATCGAGTCGATCAGGGTCATGACCCGCTCGCTCATGTCGCCGTACAACGCATAGTTGCTGCTGAAAGCCTTGATGCCGTGCCGGCGCAGCTTGTCCTTCACTTGAAAGTACGGCTCGCCCATCTTCACGAAGGGCTTCGCGTCGTATGACCTGGCGATCACGCAGCCGTCGTTGTTGCTCAACACGACGATCGGGGTTTTGGCCAGGTCGGGCCGAAACACGCGCTCGCAGCTCGCGTAGAACGAGTTGCAGTCGATCAGCGCGAATACCTGTTCACTGCGCATGGTCGCGAACGCTGTAACGCACAACGCCCCAGACAACGAGCTCGTCGCCTTCCATGATGTACCGTGCCGGGTAGGCGGGATTTTCAGATTTCAGGATTACCACGCCATCGCGACGATGCAGACGCTTGCAAACGGGCTCGCTGTTGACTGCAGCGATGACAATGTCCCCATGCTCCGCCTCACGACCGCGGTCGACGATGACGATGTCACCCGAGTAGATCCCCGCCCCTTGCATGCTGTCGCCCTCCACTTTCACCAGATACACATGAGGTGCGCGAAGGTCGAATAGCTCATCAAGGGAAATATGGCCTTCCAGATGGTCCGCGGCAGGCGAAGGGAAACCAGCCGGAACGTGAAACGAATACAGAGGTAGCAATTCGGTTCCGCCGGTGGGCGTACCCAAAAATGTGATGGTCATGGTGGAAGGCCTGATGAGAACTGTATGTATATACAGTAAATCTGGCATCAGGTGCCCGGTCAATCCTGACGGGTAAAAATTCTGACGGACGAGAGGTGAGGTATGTGCGGAAGGTACCTTTGAAATTCTGGAGCGCGACTCTGAAAAAATACAAAAGGAGCACCTCTAAGCCTGCAAGAGTGGCCAGCCCTACCAAATCGGCGTGCCGGTCTGGCACATGCATGAGTCGATCGAGCGCTTGCAGCGCCTGGCCAAGTGCTGGCGCATGGTCGCCCGGGGCAGTTCAGGCCAGTGGCGTACGCCGGGTCGGCGGCGTTATGGGAGGAAGTGAGTCAAGGCGTAAAGCCTTCGTCCTGGCTTTCATCAGGCGGAATGATGTTCCAGAGGTTCTCGCTGGCTGCCTGCGGGGCCTGCGCCTTCTTCTCTTCCTCGGACTCCCAGCATCCACTCAGCAACAGCGCTGATCCCCCTCCTCTCCCCCTCATTTCCCTATCAGTGGTATCAAAATTGGCATCACCTCGGAGCCGCGGTTGGCTGTCCACTTTCGACCCATAGCTGCCCTTCGCGAAAGGCAGCTACCGGCCAATAGCGGCCGTTCTGGAATGGCAGGAAACGACCGATAACTGCCTTCGATACGCGACTTTCGCCCGCCAGCGGCTCGATTGTAAGAATATGGCGGAGAGCTGCAAAACCGCCTACGCTTATAGAATGATTCCTCGAACGCCTTGCCCATCTGGTGGTATAGAGCCGAGAGATCTGACTTCCTTTGACCGTCCGCTTAACACCCACCCGGACCAACCCGCGCCTATCGCCAGCAACTGCCCCCTAAGTCCGGTCCACACGACCAGCAGTACGGCGCAACGGGTAAAAGCCAGACCCAGTCCCCCCACCTGCCGTTCAAAAGCGACCGATGCCGCAGCACCTCTGGAAACGGGGGCGCTGTTCACGTTCTGCCATGAGGTCAATCCGTATGTATCGGCCGAGCACGATTCCTTACCAGCAGCATCGAGGGTTCAGCCGAACCTTCACTCAGGGGCATTTGAGCCTTGGATTATTCTTTCCCATGGAGGCGTTCGACGGGGACACTCCGAGCATGCTCAACCAGGTCACACTGGCTAAACAAGCCGAGGCGCTGGGCTTCTGCGCGCTCTGGTTTCGCGACGTGCCGCTTCGCGACCCTGGCTTCGGCGATGTCGGCCAAGTCTTCGACCCCTGGGTTTACCTGGGTTATATGGCCGCCCATACCTCGGAGATTGCACTTGGCACCGCCTCCATCGCCATCCCGCTGCACCATCCCCTGCACACGGCCAAGGCGTCAGCCAGCGTAGATCAGTTGAGCACTGGTCGCTTGATTCTGGGGGTTGCTTCGGGAGATCGGCCAGTGGAGTTTTCGGCGTTTGGCGTCGATCCCGAAAGGCGTGGAGAGATCTTTCGAGAACACTACGAAGTGATTCGCCGCGCCCACAGCACCAGTTTTGAGCCCATCCACTGGAGCACTGGTGAAATGCAAGGCGCAGACCTGATTCCGAAACCGACCACCCAATTCATTCCAATGCTCGTGACCGGCAACAGTCGCCAGTCACTGGATTGGATCGCGCGTGAGAGCAACGGATGGATCAACTATCCACGCATTCCGAACATGCAGCGGCTGGTCGTGGAAGATTGGCGACTGGAGGTCACGAAACAATGTGGTTCTGTGTATAAGCCCTTTACTCAGTCGCTGTACATCGATCTCGATGAGAATCCGTCAACGCCACCCACACGTATCCATTTGGGGTTCAGACTTGGACGTTACCATCTACGTTTTTTGCTGGAGTCGCTTGAGGAAATCGGCGTGGACCACGTCATTCTCAATCTCAAATACGGCAAGCGCCCTGCGGTGGAAGTTATTGAGGAATTGGGTACGCACATCGTTGCGCAGTTCGGAGTGCAGCCGCGTCAGGCAGCTCATTGAACATCGGTCACTGCTACGCCGACGAATGCTCACTTGACGAAACCATAAGGTGTCACGGTGCGGATGACCTCCGGTTCTATATCAATGATGGAGATCTTCGCGCCATGAGCGACCGGTGCCCGGCAAACAATCTACCCTACCCAGCCTAAACCCGTGATGAGCACGTTGCCTTGCAGATTCTGTGCGGCTTCCACGCCGTCCCTGGACACGATTTGCGCGCGTATCCTTTCACTTATACCGAGCGCGCAAGCATGGCATGAATCCTGGACACGGCACTTTAGCCATGACATTTATCTTCAATAGAAGTGTTTTGATTGATCACCGCCCGGAACAGCAGCAGGCCCAGGCTATCCTGATTTTCACAAAATACATCGTGGGCCTCCCAGTACTGACTGGAGCTTCCTATTGGGTTTGCTTAGCCGGGTAGCTTGGCCGCAAGGACGTCAACCTTCTCGATTGATGGCGGTTCGGCAAATAGCTCGGCAGCGTTTGCCATAAGCGCCGCCGCGACCTTGCCCGAAAGATGAGCCTGCCGGCCCGCTTCATCCGGGAATGCGTCAAAGATGCCAAAGGTGGACGGCCCCAAGCGGATTCCAAACCAGGCTGTAGTGGCTGGCTCCTCCTCCACTAACGGAAGGCCACCCAAAAGAAAGCTCTCTACATCCTTTTCTTTCCCGGGTTTTGCTTCTAGGCGAACGAACAACGCTACTTTGACCATGATGTGGCTCCTGTTGTTACGATGCGGCTGGCGCTATCAGATCGCGATAGCTAAGAGGGGCATCCGAGACTCTTAACTATGGTCGACGATACCAGGATTACAAACCCAAATAGACCAAGGGTAGCGGCGAGTAGCGCACGAGCAGTGAGAACGACGTAGTGGGCAGCATGTAACCGCAAGTCAGCCACTTGCTCACTTGGTCCCACCCTCTGGTCTGATAATGATGATTCAACGATATCTGAAATTTAGAAAAACATAAGAGATCATGGTTGCTGTCAGGCCGACCAATATGTACTCGACGCGGGGTAAAAACACGACTAACCCGCCCAAAGAAAACACTATCAACGTGTTTTGTAGGATGTATTTCCTTATTCTACTCACGGCTATGAAATAGCCATATTGCTTACCTAGGAAAAACAAGGCCATGCCGGTGATCGACATAATCTGGAAATCGCGTATCGCAATGTCGTTCAGGATCGCATGCCTAATCAAATTTGCCAGCAGTGCCAGCCCCATAAAAAGAAAAAGGTGCGAGTAGATTAAGGCGTGCCCACTCATACTGCTTTGATGTTTGTTCAGCAAGTAAAAACTATCAAAATAGATCCACCAGATACTGCAAATCATGATAAATCCGGTGATGGCCGCCATCACATTATAATAACCCCATTGAATGTTAGATAAGCCTCCGGAAAGGCTAATAATTGACTCCCCCAATAAGATTAGGGTGAGTAGGCCTATGCGCTCAACCAAGTGCTCTGTGTGTGCTGGCAACGGTTTTAGTTTAGTCCAGAAAAATACAGGAAACAGAATATCAAGAACAATCCCAATATAAGCAACAAGGTAACGCAAGGGCGGGTCAAAAATAACGGATGAAAGGCTAATAACTGCGCTAACTAATAGGGCGAAGCCAAGCCTTGAGGAAAGTTCGCCGCGAGAATCGAGTTTACTAATGGATGAAATATACATAACACTGATGATTGCACGTATACCAAAATAGCAGGCAATAATGAGCGGGTAGTTCACTTCCAAGTCTTCCCCGATCCGTGCCGATAGCACAATGAGCAGGAGCATTATGAATAATGTTGCCAACCGGTGAAGATTGCTGTCTGTATCGAACCTGTTGGAGTAAATCGTGTGACTGGACCAGATCCACCACAACGGCACAAAAAGCAGTAAGAATGTCCATAATTGCTTATGTTCAAAGTGCCCATCATGAACATGCCCGAGAGTGTGCGTAACTTGGCCTATCGTAACAACGAAAGTCAGGTCAAAAAACAACTCCAACCATGTGGCGTGTCGATTTTCTTCATAATACTTCAAAGATTTCATTAGTTGCCGGCTCCGTGCCCACCTCTTTAATGTAAAAGGAAGCTGACGTTGGTTTTTCCTCGGCTCCGATGTGGGTGATGCCAAGCCGATTTGGCTCTCTAGCGATTTCGTCCACGCACTAACAAAAGCTCAATCATCTGACTCATCCCGATGAACTCTGGAACTCCGTCATAGCGAAGCCCGTCAATGTAAAACGCTGGGGTGCCATTCACGCCGCTGCGTACACCGCCATTGAAATCGGCTTGTATTTTGGGAATGTAAGTATCCTCTTGCATTGCAAGATCGAATTCCTCCCTGGAAAGGCCGTGTTTGAGAACGATGGCGCGATACAGCGGCAGGCCCAATCGATCCTGATTTTCGTACAATTCGTCGTGGGCCTCCCAGAAGAATCCTCGACTCCCGGCATACTCAGCGGTGACCGCTGCACCCAATGCATGGGGGTGAGCGGTGGTCAGAGGGAAGTTACGGAACACAAACAGCAAGTCATCGCGAAAATGCTGTTGCAGATTCTTGACCATCCAATAAGCTTCACCGCAATAGGGACATTCATAGTCGCCAAATTCGACCAAGGTGACCTTGGCATGCGCACTTCCCTGGCGATGGTCGTTGGCACTTACCGGGACTTTGAGAGTGGCCATCTAATCACCTGTTAATTTTTGGCTGGCGTGTTTTGTGGCGAATTCGCCAAAGCATCCAGCGCATCCAGAATACCGTCCGCACCAGGGTTGATTGCCATCGGGGAGACGTAGCTCCAGGCAACCACCCCGTCCTTGTCAATCACGAACAGCGCACGCTTACAAACCCCGAGCTGGGACTCGTACGCTCCATACTGTCGTGCCACAGCCCCTTTGGGCTCGAAATCGGCCAGCAGGCTGAAGTGAAAATTCCGATCTTTGGCAAAGGCCTGATGACACCAGGCGCTGTCAACCGAGATACCCAGTAGCGCCGCACCGTATTCTCTGAATGTGGGTAGCAACTGGTTGTACAAAGTCAGTTGGTCACCACACACCGAAGTCCAGTCAGCGGGATAAAACGCCAATATCACGGGATTTCCCTTTAGCTCACGCAGCGACAACTGTTGATCAGGGGTTGCGTGAAGAGTGAAGTCGGGCGCGACAGTGCCGGCCGGCAGCGGCCCCTGAACCAGGTCGCCATTGGTTTTTTGTACATCATCGAACTCTAAAGTATTCATAGCTTGAACCTTGATAGATGGGTGGTTGGGACGTGCTCAGTGGGATGCGACGTGCCCGGCGGGATAACTCCATCCACCATCAAGGGGTTCAAAAAAAGACAACGCTGCCTCGATCTCAGCCTGAGCCTGAGTGATTTCGGCAGCGAAACGTTCACGTTCCGCATCAAGGAACACAAGAAGATCCGCCGTGTAATCGCGGAATTGGATTAGGCCAGGTTGGCAGGGGAATGGTCAGATTCGCTCTGGCTCACCAATGACTATAGTCGTTGATGACGCTTACCGTAGTAGCTGAACGATTTTTCGCTACCCTCCAGTGCCAACAACACTCACGCGCTTATCTTGCTGCCATTTCAGGCGGCGTTTTAACACGATGATTTTGGCAGCTATTTCGCCACTTCAGACAAATTTACATCTGCTTTCTGGACGACAACTGCTGCCCCTTACGACAAGCAGAAATCGACCAGAGGCAGACACTGAAACCGCCTTCAGGTCTACAGAATGAAGGTTGATATGGGAAATGCTCTGGACAAACGAGTCGTTGTCATTAGTGCCGGCATCGTGAGCGCTTCGCTGGCGTAACACCTGGCTGATAAAGGCGCGAATATCACCTTGGTTGAGGCTGAAGGTATCGCGTCGGGAGTGTTTGGAGATTCACTCGCATGGAGCAACATCCTATACGGATAACGTGACCCCATTGCAGCACTGCGCGGAGCAGCAGTCAAAGATGCGGCTCGCGCAGCGATGGTGCTGTACCTAACGAATAGTCGAGATCGGTCTTCGGGAAGCTGAGCGGTAGACTTTGCGAATATCGTCACTGACCGCTTTTGGCCGTTAGCTGCCCTCCGCCAAGGGCAGCTATGGGTCGAAAGCGGCCATTCAGGACCGGCCGCTTTCGACCCATACCGGCCTTTAGCGAGGGGGCGTAATCGGCCAGAAGCGGACGGGTCTGCCTCTTAAAGAAAGGGTTTCACCTTAGGCTTGGAGGTCTCTACAAGGGGCAATTCAATCCACATTCGCTCACTGCCTTACCTGTTGGCTGATTGGCAGTTGTACACGAAACGTTGTCCCCACCCCGACCTGGCTCGAAACGGTTATCTCACCACCGTGTTTCTTTACAATACCGTAGGAGAGGGACAGACCTAGTCCGGTGCCTTGTCCTACAGGCTTCGTGGTGAAGAAAGGGTCAAAGATTTTCTGTACGTTTTCCGGTGCTATCCCAGCGCCTGTATCTGTAACCTCGATGCATACCCAGTTGTCGTGTTGGGCAGTGCACAACGTGATGGTTCCACGCTCCGGCCCCATAGCCTGGGCGGCGTTAATCACCAGGTTCAAAATCACCTGATTGATCTGCGACGGCAGGCATTCGATCTCGGGCAACGGCTGGTACCGCTTTACCACATCTGCCTTGAATTTAAGCTCGCTGGCAACGATGTTTAGTGTGGAATCGATGCCCTGCTGCACGTTGGCCCATTGCCACTGCTGGGTGCTGTCAGCACGCGAAAAGTCTTTTAGGTCCTTGACGATCTGCGCCACGCGACCGATTCCGTCCTTGGATTCCTCAATCAGGATGGGAATGTCTTCCCTGAGGAATTCCAGCTCAGTGTGCTCGCGCAGCCTTTGCAAGGCCATGGTGGTTTCGCTTTCGCCCAATAGCTGCTCTGCCTCGCGATAAGCGTCGAGCATCGTCGTTAGTTGCTGAAAGTACCCTTCTAGAGTGCCGAGGTTGGAGGATACATACCCGATCGGATTGTTAATCTCGTGTGCTACGCCAGCTGCCATCTGCCCCAGTGAGGCAAGCTTCTCCGACTGCACCAGCTGGCTTTCAAGTTGCTTACGCTCGTCGATTTCCTGCTGTAAAGCGTCGCTGGCCTGCTTCAGCTCATGGGTGCGCCGCTCAACCCGCTGTTCGAGCTGGTGCATTTGCAAAGAGGCGCGCTGAGTCATTTCCCACTTGGTCAGCAGGGTGTTGGCCATCTGCTGGACCTCAATGTTGTCAAACGGCTTTTTTAGGATTAGCAGGCGGTCGTGGGCCTGTAGCCGGTCGAGCAGTTCCTCCCAAGAATAGTCTGAGTATGCGGTGCACACCACCACTTGCAACTGCGGGTCCGCCTGCCATAGTTGCTCGATGGTCTTAGCTCCGTCCCAGCCATCCGGCATGCGCATGTCGACGAAAGCCAGCGCGTAAGGCTTCTGGGCATGAAGCGCCCGTTTCAACAGGTCAAGACCTTCCTCGCCGCCATAGGCCGAATCGAGTTCGACAACCGGCCGTTCCGGCTTGGGCTGATTACCGAACAGTAACGTCTCCATCTCGTCCAGCTCGGCGGTCTGCGGCCTGACTGGGCTCAGGACTTTGCGAAAGTCCTCATGGATCGATGGCATGTCGTCTATCAGCAGGACTCGGCGATTAGATAAGCTACTCATGCAGGCTCCCGCACCGCGGTTAGCGGGATCCTCAGCGTGAAGAGCGCCCCCAGACCAGGGCCGTCGCTGTGAGCGGTTAGTTGGCCATTCATCTCGATCGCGGCCAGGGCGCAACTGTGCAAGCCGAAGCCATGCCCATCCTTGCGGGTGGTGAAGCCGTGGGCAAATATCTTCTGCAGGTTTTCCGGGGCAATGCCTTCGCCTTCGTCCAGAACGCTCATTTCTAGGAACCCTCCCTCGATGATCCGCGTCCTTAAGGTCATGGTCCTGTGCTCGTTGCCTTGACCGGACATGGCGTACTTGGCGTTACTGATCAGGTTGATCAGTATCAGCAACATTCGATGCCGGTCACCCATCACTTGGGGTAGCTCATCGAAGTCGCGCACCACGTTAACTTGGTGCCGACTCAGCGCCCCGGCGTTCATGCGTAGCGCGTCTTCTATCAGATCGTTGACCGACAGCGGCTCGTGCACACTCTTGGCCCCCGCATAGGATTGCTGGGTGGCCACCACTTCCTTGATGTGGTCCACGCTCTTACTCATCCGGTCTAACTCGGCCACAATTTCGCGCTGCTCATGAGTGATGGCCTCGGTCAGCTGGTTGAGGTAGCCGGGAAGTAATTTGCCCTTGGGGTCTTCGGTAAGAAATTGGCCGAGCTCGCCTGAATGCTCATCGAACATTTGCATTGCCTTGCCCAAGCCTCGGGTCTTGCTGCTGCGCAAGGTTTGAGCAATGAGATTAGAGGAGGTGTTCACGCTGTTAAGCACGTTGCCTACATTGTGCAGCACGTTGGTGGCGATCTCTGCCATGCCAGCGTGGCGCGCGGCATTGAACAGTTCGCTTTGGGCATTCTTGAGCTCCCGAGTGCGATCCTCGACCCGTTGCTCTAGAACTTCATTGGAAGCCTGCAACGCGTTGTTGACCCGCCTCACCTCGGAAAAGCTCCGCACCAGCAGGGCAGCCAGACACACGACCGAGAGCATCAGCAGGCCGGAAAGCCACAACGTGAAGAGGTGATACTTACGATCGTTTTTCTCAACCTGCTGCTGGTCCCGATCCAGCAGGCTGGTGATGGTATCTAATCGTTCGGCGACAGGGATCGTCTCGATGTCCGCGAGCAGGCGGTTGACGATAGGTTGCTCGCGCAGGATCAATGCCACATGACTGCTCAACAGTTTGACCGGCGTCTGAAACTCGCTGGGCAGGTTCTGCACGTTGACAGCCAAATTGCCCAGCCCGAGCTCGATCTCTGCCGCCTTGTCCGCAGACGTAACCTGTGCGAACTCCAGGGCACTGAGCAACAGATCATAAGTGTCGGTGGCGAATGCATGGACCTCCTGCCGGCGCGGGTCGAGAACCTTGTTTAGCTGGGCTTGGATAGCGTCCTCGGCAGCAGGGAGAAACGCAAGGGAGTTTCGCAGTAGAGCATTGTGCGACTTGAATTGCTCGACAAGCCGAGCTTTTTCCCCAAGCGCACCGAGAAAGCCATCGTGGGCATCACGCCATTGTGTAGAGCTGTTGCGCCCTTGCTCAGCTTCTTGGCTGTCGAAGCGTGTCCAAAGTTGCCTCATCTCTTTGAGGGGCGTCACAAGTAGATCGTAGTCATGGGATATGGCTACCCGCGCCTTGAGCATTTCGTTTTCCCACACCGCATCTTGCTGCTTGAGCTGACGAATAAGATCCCGAGATTCATTGTAGGTTTGTGTCTGCTCTGAACCGGAGTTCAGGTAAAGGAACAGCAGCATTGACGATAGCGCCAGGACCAAACCACTGAGTGAAAACAGGCTTCCGCGTCGGGAGATTGCACTCATGGCTGCCCCACATTTTCAGAGGTGAGGGTTTTGAGAAACATCACAATCAGTTCACGGTCTTCGTCGCTGGGTATCCGTCCAAGCTGGTACTGAAACATCACGTCAACCGCGCGCTCCAGAGTAGGAGCCGAGGCATCATGGAAATAGGGCGCGGTCATCGCCACGTTTCGTAGACTCGGAACCTTGAAGACACCTCGATCCGCTTCGGCACCGGTCACGTTGAAACGTCCTAGGTCGGCGTGAGTCGGGTTTCCACGATCGATCGTATAGTCACCGAATACGCCGAATTTTTGGAACATGTTGCCACCGATGTTTACACCTTGATGGCAAGCGATACAGCCATAATCCTTGAAGCGCTGGTAACCGTATTTTTCCTGCAAGGTCAGCGCCTCGGTGTCGCCCTGCAGATAACGATCAAAGCGGGCGCCGGGTGTTAAAAGGGTCCTTTCGTAGGTAGCCAGCGCGTCGAGGATGTTGTCCTTGGTCACGGTATCCTGGTAGGCATCGGCGAAGGCCTGGCGGTAACGGTTTTCGCCGGAGATGCGCTGCACTATCACCTGCCAGTCCCCGCCCATCTCATGGGCACTGGTGATTACTGCATTACCTTGCTCTTCTAGCGACTCAACTCGGCCATCCCAGAACTGGCGGAAATTGAGACTGGCATTGAAGACCGTCGGAGTATTGAGTGACAGTTGCTGGCCATCTACTCCGATCGAAAAGGCATGGCCATCGGCCCCGTATTTATCGAGACGGTGGCAGCTCGCACAGGATAAAGAGCTATTGAGTGACAACTGTGGGTCGTTGAACAATTGGCGTCCCAGTTCAACGCGCGCAGGCGCCAGTATGGGAATCGGCGGCAGGGGTTTGAGCGGTTCGTCCAGAGGTTCGGCCCCTACGGCCGAGCACAGAGCCAACAGCCCCAGCAAGCGCAGGCAACTCCACAAGCGCCCCCTGTAACGCAGATGAGGATGAAGACAGGTATTAAGCTCGACCATCAGGGAGAGTCCTTTTCCCATGGCTGACGAATACGAGAATGCATTGCCATCAGGTTAGATGCCTTCGGCACTTTTTGCCTGTGGTCTGCCGATCTGTGTTCCGATGCGCATGGCAATAAAATGATCTAGCCTTTGCCCAAGCACGCTTCGCTCAGGAACTGACAACGTGCCGCCATCGACCTACGCGCGAGGCCCCACATGGAAGTGCAATCTACCCCGAAAACAGCCACTCGGCCGACTGTGATACTGGTTGATGACGAAGAGCCAATCCTCAACAGTCTGCGTCGACTATTAAGGGGTCAGCCCTATGACGTGGTGTTGGCCACCAGCGGTGAACAGGCGCTGGCGCTGATGACCGAACGGCCGGTAGATCTTGTGATGAGCGATGCGCGTATGCCGGGCATGGACGGTGCAACGTTGCTCGCGCAAGTCCACCAACGCTATCCCGCAGTCGTGAGGATCATGCTTACTGGCTATGCAGACCCTGGCGCGATCATCAAAGCTGTCAATGATGGTCGTATCCACCGTTACATCAGCAAGCCGTGGAACGACGACGAGATGCTACTGACCTTGCGCCAGGCCCTTGAGCATCAACATTCCGAGCGCGAGCGCCAGCGGCTGGAGGTACTCGCGCGAGTGCAGAACGCTCAATTAAAGCTTTTAAACATAAATTTGGAAAAGCGCGTGGCAGCCCGCACCGCCGAATTGCAGCAGACAGCCGACATGCTCGATCTGGCTTACGAAGAACTGAAACACAGCTATGTCACCGGAACTGAAGTATTCTCGATGCTGGCCAACCTGCGGCTGCCGCCGGCTAAGCAGACCAACCGTCAGATCATTGAGCTAGTTCGCTGTTACTGTACGGCGTACGCCTTGGACGAGGCGGCTAGTCGCGACCTGACTATGGCGGCGGCGTTGTACAACATCAGCAAGCTGAGTTGGCCAGACAGCATGATCGTCGCGCCTTCGGACTTGCTTATGCACAGTGACCGCGAGCGCTACCGCGATTATCCACGCCAAAGCGAATCGCTTCTGATGACCCTGGAGCCTATGAAGGATGCGGCGCGGCTGATCCTCCATCACCAAGAGCACTGGGACGGCAGCGGTTTCCCTGACCGCCTCAAAGGTGAAGCCATTCCGTTCGGCGCCCGCCTGCTTAAGCTGGCTGTGGACTTCGTCGAACTGCAGCGTGGACTGATCCTCGAAAGGCAGATGAACAGCGACGAGGCCCTGCTCTACCTTCGCAAGTACAGCGGCCGTCTTTATGAGCCGGCGCTACTTGACGATTTCGTCGACGTCTGCGCGACGTTCCTCAGTGATCTCACCTTGGCGGACCCTGAAGTACGTGTTTGCGCTACCCGCGATCTGGTCCCCGGAATGGTGCTAGCGCGCAATTTGAACGCTGACAACGGCATGTTGCTGCTCAATGCCGGAAAGGTTTTGAGCGCAGCACTGGTGGAAAAGCTAGTAGCTTTCGAATCCATGGAGGGGGGAAAATACTGCATTTTTGTCAGGGCCCCATTGGATGAAGATTTAACGCGTGGGGCGTCAGGCTCAGCTCTGTGCTGAACTGAAGTCGATACGAGGAGCAGCTACTCGCTCATCAGGGGCGCTTATGTTTTCCTGCGTACTTATATGACTGCAATTGGCGATACTGTCCTCGGTGAAGGGCTGCTCTGGGTCGAAAGCAGGAACGCCTGCAACTCCACGTGCAACAGCTACGGATGTTACTAGCTTCTGGTACTGCAGCAGTAGCGTGAGAATCAAGTCTCAGGCCGCGCCGAAAGCGGCCTGTGGGTCTTGCCTGTCTAATACAGGTCAGCCAGTTTCCGCGATTTTGGCCCAGTAAAACCGAGAAGCTCCAAGGCAGTTTTAGACAGCGTCAGCCCCCATCCAGGCGTTCTGCCTACGACGATCCTTCCTGGCTCGTCCCCATCCCATTTACTCGAAATTTCATAACTGAACAGGCCGATAAGGCTGCAGAGGCAGGCGGCTACTCGACGCTGATCATCGACAGCTACTCCCACGAGTGGGTCGGTTCGGGCGGCTGCCTTGAGATCAACGACACGATCGCCAAGCAGCGCTACAAGGGCAACACCTGGTCGGCCTGGAACGAGACGACGCCGCGCCACCGCAAGCTGGTCGACACCATCCTCACCAGCCCGCTGCACATCATCTGCACCATGCGCAATCCCCGACAGCCAGCTGCAGGCCGGCAACCAGCGCCAGCTCTCCCCGCACGAAACACAACCCGAACCTACACCCGCACTGGCGCCTGGGCGCTGGATTGGTGAGAGGTATCAGTACATGGCCTACCTGATCTACAGGGGCCCGCGATGGGCAAGAACTGCAACACCTGCAAATGGCTGGAGTGGGTCGACGGTGAAAGCGAGTCGGACACCGGCTTCACATGCAACAAGCGCCATCAGCAGATGTGGGCCGACGGCCGCGAGCAAGAGCTGCTCGACAACACTTGGAACGGTGAGCGTCGCGGTGAAACCCTCGCCCCCCCCCGACGGCGCAGGGGATCCGCGCAGCCAGCCGTGTACGTGATCAAGTAGTGAATCTGATCCGCCACGGCTTGCTGGACGACGAGAAGTATGCCGAGCTATTCCCCGGATCGGAGGTAGCTCGTCAGACGGCAGAGTCCATTCCTAGCCTGGGGGCTTACACCCAGATGTGGCTGGACAGCCGTGACATTGTCGAAGGCACCCGCAACAACTACAAGAGCGCTTTCAACCTCTACTGGATGCCGTACCTTGGCCTCCGTCGGATCGACATGATCACGCCGACAATGGTTCGCGGTGTTATCTCGCAGATCCAGTGGACATCAGTGGGGGTCAAGCGCAATGCGATTATCAAGCTGGCAAGCGTCTTCAAGACAGCGGTTTTCGACGGACTGATCACTAAAAACCCTACCGCATCGCTCGATAAACCTAGGGTAGTCAAAAAGGTCGTTGACCCATACAGCCGCTCTGAGGCGGAAGCAATAATCTCGCACCTGTATGCGACACTTCGGAAATATTCGCAGATTTATGCCGCATTCTTCGAGTTCTGCTTTTTACCGGGGTACGCCCAGGCGAGGCCATGGTTCTGAAGTGGGAAGATCTTGACCTTGAAGGGCGGTCCGTCACTATTCGACGAATCATCGTGAACCGAGCGCCGCAGGAACGCACCAAGACCAAGCATCACCGGGTAGTGTTGTTGAATGAGCGTGCGCTAAATGCCGTTACGCAGGCCCAGCGGATCGCGAATCTTCGACGCATGGCTTCCAAGTCAGCTAACTCCGAAAGCCCTTTCGTGTTTCAACCGAGCAAAGGTGGGCTGTGGATCAACGAACCAAGTGTTACAATCCGCCAATTCAAATCGGCGCTGAAGGCGCTGAACATCCGTGAACGCCGTCAGTACGACACCCGCCACACCTACGCAACCATGTGCCTGATGTCTGGGATGAACCCCGTGTTTATCGCGAGCCAGCTTGGCCACAGCGTCGAGATGTTGCTCTCTACCTACGCGAAATGGATCAGCTCCTCCTCGGACTGGAGGGAGCTGGAGAAGCTGCCGCCCCGAGTCGAATTGGCCCAAAATTGGCCCAAGACTGACGACAGGGCCTAAATACACCTCTGGAACCCCCGCAGGACAAGCACTTGATTTCTACCGCTAACATCACCATGCAGTTCGGCTCCAAGCCGCTGTTCGAAAACGTTTCCGTAAAATTCAACAACGGCAACCGTTACGGCCTGATCGGCGCTAACGGTTGCGGCAAGTCGACCTTCATGAAGATCCTCGGCGGCGACCTGGAGCCGTCCGGTGGCCAGGTCATGCTCGAGCCGAACACCCGCCTGGGCAAGCTGCGCCAGGACCAGTTCGCCTATGAAGAATTCACCGTGATCGACACCGTGATCATGGGCCACGGCCAGCTGTGGAAGGTCAAGGCCGAGCGCGACCGTATCTACTCGTTGCCGGAAATGACCGAGGAAGACGGCATGGCCGTCGCCGAGCTGGAAACCGAATTCGCCGAAATGGACGGCTACACCGCCGAATCCCGCGCCGGTGAACTGCTGCTCGGCCTGGGTATCCCCCTGGAGCAACACTTCGGCCCGATGAGCGAAGTGGCGCCAGGCTGGAAGCTGCGTGTGCTGCTGGCCCAGGCATTGTTCTCGGACCCGGACGTGCTGCTGCTCGACGAACCGACCAACCACCTGGATATCAACACCATCCGCTGGCTGGAAACGATCCTCACGGCGCGTAACAGCACCATGATCATCATTTCCCACGACCGCCACTTCCTCAACAGCGTCTGCACCCACATGGCCGACCTGGACTACGGCGAGCTGCGCCTGTTCCCGGGCAACTATGACGAGTACATGACTGCGGCTACCCAGTCGCGCGAGCAATTGCTGTCGGACAACGCCAAGAAAAAGGCACAGATCGCAGAGCTGCAGACCTTCGTCAGCCGCTTCTCGGCCAACGCCTCCAAGGCCAAGCAGGCGACTTCCCGCGCCAAGCAGATCGACAAGATCCAGTTGGCCGAGGTCAAGCCTTCCAGCCGTGTCAGCCCGTTCATCCGCTTCGAGCAGACTAAAAAGCTGCACCGCCAGGCGGTAGTCGTCGAGAAGATGGCGAAAGCCTTCGACGACAAGGTGCTGTTCAAGAACTTCGACATTACCGTCGAAGCGGGCGAGCGCGTAGCGATCATCGGCCCCAACGGTATTGGCAAGACTACCCTGCTGCGTACCCTGGTCGGCGAAATGACCCCGGATGCCGGTTCGGTGAAATGGACCGACAGCGCCGAAGTGGGCTACTACGCCCAGGACCACGCTCACGACTTTGAAGACGACCTGAGCCTGTTCGACTGGATGGGCCAGTGGACCTCCGGCGAGCAGGTGATTCGCGGCACCCTGGGGCGCATGCTGTTCTCCAACGACGAGATCCTCAAGTCGGTGAAGGTGATTTCCGGTGGTGAGCAAGGCCGCATGCTGTTCGGCAAGCTGATCCTGCAAAAGCCTAACGTGCTGGTGATGGACGAGCCTACCAACCACCTGGACATGGAATCGATCGAGGCGCTGAACCTGGCGCTGGAAAACTACCCGGGCACCCTGCTGTTCGTCAGCCACGACCGCGAGTTCGTGTCGTCGCTGGCCACCCGCATCATCGAGCTGTCGCCCGATGGCGTGGTGGACTTCAGCGGCACCTACGACGATTACCTGCGCAGCCAGGGCGTACTGGTCTGATTGATGGGTAAGGCCTGGCCATTGTGTATGGCTGGGCCTCTTCGCGGGCTTGCCCCCGAAGATCCCACCGCCAGCCCTACAGCTGACACAACCCGACGAATAATTCGTTAGCCTGCTTTCATTTCCTTCATGTAACAGCCATCATGGAACCACGCCCAACCGCCCGCCCGCGAAAGAGCCCATGACCGCGCAACAACCTGCCCCCGCCAGCAACACGCTGCACATCACTCAGCAGATCCTGTCGATCGTTTTCTACACCTTCATTGCCTTCCTCTGCATCGGCCTGCCGATTGCGGTGCTACCCAGCTACGTGCACGACCAACTGGGCTTTGGTGCAGTGATCGCCGGGGTAACCATTGGCCTGCAATACCTGGCCACCCTGCTCAGCCGCCCGTTTGCCGGGCGCGTTGCAGATACCCTCGGGGGCAAGCAAGCCATCCGTTTCGGCCTGATGGGAATTGCCGGCTGCGGGGTATTGACCCTGTTATCGGCCTGGACCCTGACGCTGCCCCTGCTGAGCCTGGCGCTGCTGCTTGTGGGCCGTTTGCTGCTCGGCATCGCCCAGGGGCTGATCGGTGTGGCCACCTTGAGCTGGGGCATCAGCCAGGTCGGCCCCGAACACACCGCCAGGGTGATCTCATGGAACGGCATCGCCTCCTACGGCGCGATTGCGATTGGCGCGCCCCTGGGAGTGTTGGCCGTGGATGGGCTGGATTTCAGCGTGCTGGGGCCAGCTTTGCTGGTGCTGGCAACCCTTGCCATGCTGGTGTTGCGCAAGCGTCCCGACGTGGTGGTGGTACGCGGCGAACGCCTGCCGTTCTGGTCGGCGTTTGCCCGGGTCGCGCCGTGCGGCCTTGGCCTGACTCTGGCCTCGATCGGCTATGGCACCCTGACCACCTTCGTCACCTTGTACTATCTGGAGCGCGGCTGGGGTGGCGCAGCCTGGTGTTTGAGTGCGTTTGGTGTGTGTTTCATCATTTCGCGGCTGCTGTTCGTCAACGCGGTCAACCGGTTTGGTGGTTATAACGTGGCGGTCGCCTGCATGGCCACTGAAGTGCTCGGCCTGAGCCTGCTGTGGCTCGCGCCTTCGCCGGCCTGGGCTCTGGTTGGCGCAGGGCTTACCGGTTTCGGGCTGTCGCTTGTGTACCCGGCGCTGGGCGTCGAGGCAATCCGGCAGGTCCCCAGCAGCAGCCGCGGCGCGGGGCTGGGGGCCTATGCGGTGTTCTTCGATATGGCCTTGGCTATCGCCGGCCCGGTGATGGGCGCAGTAGCCGTGCACCTGGGCTATTCCTCGATCTTCTGCGTGGCTGCCCTGCTCGCCCTGGCCGGGGTGGGCCTAACGCTGTTGCTGTCGCGGCACGCTCGCCGCAACTGACCGCTCGGCCAGTTGCGGCGTGCCCAGCGCCTGGCTGAAGAACGCCGCCGTTTCACGCTCTAGCGAATGATGGATATGGCGGCGGTCCACGCCCTCGGCATCTTTGCACAGCGCCGGCATCCGCGCGTACTGCTCGGCGTCGCAGTGGGCCATGAACACAAAGTGGCCGGCGCCGGCCAACAGGCGGTAATCGGGGGTGACCGGCAGCTTGCGGGCCAGAGCCTCGGCGTTGCGGTCCACCGCCACCAGTTGGTCGCTATCGCCGCTATAGATCAGGGCTGGCACCTGAACCCCGGCCAAGGCATGGCGCCCGAACAGCAGGCTCAGCGGCGCCATCAGCATCACCGCCCCTACCCGCGGGTCGGCCTGCGGCGCCAGTTCGCTGCGGTCGGCAATCAATATGCCGTGGGTCTTGCAGGCGTCGGCGTCGTTCGGGCGCTCCAGGCAGTACTGGCGCAGGCGGTCCAGGTCCGGGCGCGCACCGGAAAGGATCAACGCGGTTTCGCCACCAGCCGAATAACCGATCACGCCCACCTTGCCGTCGTCCAGATAAGGTCCGACCAATGCATCATCGCGGGCGGCGGTGATTGCGGCGCTGACTTGCAGCGGCCGACCATAAAGGTTGCTCAGGGTGCCCAGACGACTGTGGTCGCGGGCGTTGTCCCCCGGGTGCACTACCGCCACCACCACGAAGCCTCGCCGCGCCAACGCGGTTGCCAGGTAGTGCAGCGCCAATGGGCTGCCGGTATTGCCGTGGGACAGGACCAGTAACGGGAATAGGCCCGTGGCGACGGGTGCCTCTTCAGCCACCTCGACTGGATAGCCGTCTATACGGCTACTACGGGGTTTACCAATAGCCGGGTAGAACGCCAGTGCTTGCATCGGCCGGCTATCGACCGGGTCGGCCAAGGTCATAGGGTGCAGGCCGACAACCCGCGGCGCAGCCTCGGCATGGGCCAGCAGGCCGCCGAGCAGGACCAGCGCCAACAGGCTGCGGGGGATAGTCATCGGCCAGCGGTTCCTTGCAGGGCGAAGAGATAGCCCAGCATAGAGCCGGCCTGGCTTGCGCCGGATGAAAACTGGATGAAACCATCGTCATGCAAGTTGCGCGCGCACCCTATGCATTTGCGCATGGCGTCGAACCCGTGGCATAGATACAGGTCCACGTCTTTACGTGACCGTTTCGCGCCAATGAAGGAGATTCATGCATGAGCAAGCCCGCCTATGTACCCCCCAAGGTCTGGCGCAACGAGGCAGCCTCCGGCGGCCAGTTCGCCAGCATCAACCGCCCGGTTGCCGGCCCGACGCACGACAAGGACCTGCCGCTGGGCAAGCACCCGCTGCAGCTTTATTCCCTGGCAACACCCAATGGCGTCAAGGTCACCATTGCCCTTGAAGAGCTGCTTGCCTTGGGCCATACCGCAGCCGAGTACGATGCCTGGTTGATCCGCATTGGTGAGGGCGACCAGTTTTCCAGCGGCTTCGTCCAGGTCAACCCCAATTCCAAGATCCCTGCCCTGCTCGACCGCAGCGTCGAACCAGCTGTGCGGGTATTCGAATCGGGTTCGATCCTGCTGTACCTGGCCGACAAGTTCGGCGCACTGCTGCCAAAATCGCCCGCTACACGCACCGAGAGCCTGAATTGGCTGTTCTGGCAGATGGGCGCGGCGCCTTACCTGGGCGGTGGCTTCGGTCACTTCTACGTGTACGCCCCGGAAAAATTCGAATACGCGATCAACCGCTTCACCATGGAGGCCAAGCGTCAACTGGACGTGCTCGACCGCCGCCTGGCCGAGAGCCGCTACCTGGGCGGTGATGAGTACAGCATTGCCGATATTGCCGTGTGGCCGTGGTATGGCCAGCTGGTGCGCGGCAACCTGTATGACGCGGCAGAATTCCTGGCGGTGGATGAGTATCCCAACGTACAGCGCTGGGCCGAGGAAATTGCCCTGCGCCCGGCGGTGCAGCGCGGAACTCGGGTAAACCGGACGTGGGGGGATGAGGCCAGCCAGGTGCCCGAGCGGCATACGGCGCAGGACCTGGACTGAGGGTTGGCCGGGGTCGCTGGGCGACCCCGACAATGCCCGCTTGCATAAAACCATTTGCCCCCGCGCAAACCTGCGTCCGCCAAGCCCTTCTTGTACACTCCTCGCACTAGCCCCCACCTGCACAATTTTTTTGGTGAACGCATGATCGAGGTAACCGAGGTTTCCATTGCCGAGCTGCGCGACGCACTCGAGTCGGGCCGCACGACGGCGGTCGAGCTGGTCAAGGCCTACCTGGCGCGCATCGACGCCTACGATGGCGCCGACACCGCCACCGCCCTGAACGCGGTAGTGGTACGCAACCCCGAGGCGCTCAAAGAAGCCGAGGCCTCCGACGCCCGCCGCGCCCAAGGCCAGGTTCTGAGCCCGCTGGATGGCATCCCCTACACCGCCAAGGACAGCTACCTGGTCAAAGGCCTGACCGCCGCTTCCGGCAGCCCTGCCTTCAAGGACCTGGTCGCCCAGCGCGACGCTTTCACCATCGAGCGCCTGCGCGCCGCGGGTGCCGTGTGCCTTGGCAAGACCAACATGCCGCCCATGGCCAACGGTGGCATGCAGCGCGGCGTGTATGGCCGCGCCGAAAGCCCATACAACGCCGATTTCCTGACTGCGCCCTTCGCCTCGGGCTCGTCCAACGGTGCCGGCACCGCCACCGCCGCCAGTTTCAGTGCCTTCGGCCTGGCCGAGGAAACCTGGTCCAGCGGCCGTGGCCCGGCGTCCAACAATGGCTTGTGCGCCTACACCCCATCGCGCGGCGTGATTTCGGTGCGCGGCAACTGGCCGCTGACCCCGACCATGGACGTGGTGGTGCCTTACGCCCGCACCATGGCCGACCTGCTGGAAATCCTCGACGTGGTGGTCGCCGATGACGCTGACAAGCGCGGCGACCTGTGGCGCCTGCAGCCCTGGGTGCCGATCCCGGCGGCATCGACTGTGCGCCCTGCCTGTTACCTGGACCTGGCAGTGGATGCCAGCGCACTCAAGGGCAAACGCTTTGGCGTACCGCGCATGTACATCAATGCCGATGCCGAAGCAGGCACCTCCGAAAAACCAGGCATCGGTGGCCCGACCGGCCAACGCATCAACACCCGCGCTACTGTAATCGACTTGTGGCAACAGGCACGCCAGGCCCTGGAAGCGGCCGGTGCCGAAGTGCTGGAAGTGGATTTTCCGCTGGTGTCCAACTGCGAGGGCGACCGCCCGGGCGCGCCGACAGTTTACAACCGCGGCATCGTCAGCAAGGAGTTCCTGCATGATGAGCTGTGGGAGCTGTCGGGCTGGGCGTTTGACGACTTCCTGCAAGCCAACGGCGACCCCAAGCTCAACCGCTTGGCCGATGTCGATGGCCCACAGATCTTCCCGCACGACCCGGGCACCCTGCCCAACCGTGAGGACGACCTGGCCGCCGGCATGGATGAGTACGTCAACATGGCCAAGCGCGGCCTGAAGACCTGGGACCAGATCGAGACTGTGCCTGACGGCCTGCGCGGCCTGGAGCACACCCGCAAACTGGACCTGGAAGACTGGATGGACAACCTGGGCCTGGACGCGGTGCTGTTCCCGACAGTGGCCGATGTGGGCCCGGCCGATGCCGACGTCAACCCGGCATCGGCGGACATCGCCTGGAGCAACGGTATCTGGGTGGCCAACGGCAACCTGGCGATCCGACACCTGGGTGTACCGACCGTCACCGTGCCAATGGGCGTGATGGCCGACATCGGCATGCCGGTGGGGCTGACCTTTGCCGGGCGTGCCTATAGCGACAATGCGCTGTTGAGCTTTGGTGCCGCCTTTGAGGCGACCGGCTCGCGCCGGATGATTCCGCCGCGCACCCCGGCGCTGGGCTGAGTTTGTGGGAGCTGGCTTGCCGGCGATAGGGCCAGCAGAACCACCGCAGATCGCTTAATTCAACTTAATGTGTAAAACTACACAAAATGTTGATTTTGCGATCTGCCATGCCTATCACCCCCAGCGAAGAACGCCACCTCACCCTCACGGTGCTCAAGGCCACCATCCAGGCCTTGGGCAGCGTTGCCGCACGCAACATGGAAATCCTTCTGCACGACCTGGACCACACGGAGCATTCCGTGGTGGCGATCGTCAACGGTCACCTCTCCGGCCGCAGCGTCGGCAGCCCGATCCTCGCCGCCCCAGAGCAGGACCAAGGCTTCAAGGCACTGATGCAGGCCTCAGCCGACCAGCACGGCAGCGAGCCGGTGGTACTGCCCGACTACCCCACCACGCTCAAGGGCCGCACCCTGCGCAGCGCCACCGCGATCTTTCGCGACAGCACCGGCCATCCCTTCGCCAGCCTCTGCGTCAACACCGACGTCACCGGCCTGGACGCCGCCATGAACTTTCTCCAGCAGTTCCAACCGCTGGGGGCCACGCCTGCCGTCAACGAACCCGCCGACATGGAACTGCTGATGAGCGAGATCATCCAGGCTTCCCTGCAACGCAGCGGCCAAGGGCGGATGAACAAACAGGCCAAGGTTGAAGCCGTGCGGGTCATGCAGGAGCGCGGCCTGTTCATCGTCAAGGGCGGCGTGGAAAAGGCCGCCAGTGCCCTCGGCGTAACCCGCTACACCATTTACAACTACCTTGAACAACTACGCGGAACCAGCCAATGACCTTGCATGTCCACACCCCCCTGATTGAATCCCGCTCCATGTCGTTGGCCGCGGGCCGAAACATCTGGCTCAAGCTCGATGCCCTGCAACCTTGCGGCTCGTTCAAACTGCGCGGGGTGGGCCACGCCTGCGAAGTGCATCAGGCCCGTGGCGCCCGGCAGTTCATCTCATCGTCGGGCGGCAACGCCGGCCTGGCGGTTGCCTATGCAGGGCGCAAACTGGGTGTACCGGTGACCGTGGTAGTCCCCGAGACCACCACCGAGCGGGCCAAGGAGTTGCTGCGCCTGGAAGACGCCAACGTGGTGGTGCATGGCAGCTCCTGGCAAGAGGCCAACGCCCTGGCGCAGACCTTGGTGGGGCCGAATGATGCGTTCATCCACCCGTTCGACGACCCGCTGCTGTGGGCCGGGCATGCCAGCCTGATCGATGAAGTCGCCGAAGCAGGCGTGAAACCGGACGCCGTGGTGCTGTCGGTGGGCGGTGGCGGCTTGCTCAGCGGCGTGGTCCAGGGGCTGCAGCGCAATGGCTGGGGTGATGTCCCGGTGCTGGCGGTGGAAACCCACGGCGCCGCGTCGCTGCATGCGGCCATGCAGGCGGGGCATTCGGTCGAGCTAGAGCGCATCGCCTCGGTGGCGACCTCGCTGGGGGCAAAGCGGGTAGCCGATCAGGCGCTGGCCTGCGCGCAGCAACACCCGGTGCACAGCCACCTGGTCAGCGATCGTGCAGCGCTGGAAGCCTGTGAGCGGTTCCTGCTGGACCATCGCGTGCTGGTCGAGCCAGCGTGTGGAGCGGCGCTGGCATTGGCGTATGCGCCGGGCGCCTTGGCGCAATACCAGAACGTGCTGGTGGTGGTTTGTGGTGGCGCTACGGCAACGCTTGAGCAAATTCGGGCGTGGCTGCAGCAAGCCGATTGAGGCTGCCACTTGTCGGTGGTGATTACGTTAGTCACATGCGCCTGTTCTACTGAGCCCGCCGCAACCGGAAAAATGCCCTCGCAACGGCGTCAACCCTGACGAAATGCGTATCGCACCCTTTCGGTCTGCGGCAAGTGAAGGCACAATGCGTGTCCTTTTTTTGGCCGGCCTGGCCGGGGGCCTTTAAATGATCAAGACGCCGTATTACCTCATCGATAAAACCAAGCTGCTCAGCAACATGGAGAAGATCGCCTACGTGCGTGAACACTCCGGTGCCAAGGCGCTGCTTGCCCTCAAGTGCTTCGCCACCTGGTCGGTCTTCGACTTGATGCAGCAGTACATGGACGGCACCACCTCGTCCTCACTCTTCGAGCTCAAGCTCGGCCGCCAGAAGTTCGCCGGCGAGACCCACGCCTACAGCGTGGCCTGGGCCGACGACGAGGTCGAGGAAATGCTCGAGAACTGCGACAAGATCATCTTCAACTCGATCGGCCAGCTGCAGCGCTTTGCCGAACAGTCCGAAGGCAAGGTGCGCGGCCTGCGCGTCAACCCGCAGGTCAGCAGCTCTGACTACCTGCTGGCCGACCCGGCACGTCCGTTCAGCCGCCTGGGCGAATGGGACCCTGCGAAGATCGAGCAGGTGATCGAACAGATCTCCGGCTTCATGTTCCACAACAACTGCGAGAACGGCGACTTCGGCCTGTTCGACAAGATGCTCACGCACATCGAAGAGCGCTTCGGTCACCTGCTGCACAAGGTCGAGTGGGTCAGCCTCGGTGGCGGCATCCACTTCACCGGTGAAGACTATGCGGTAGACGCCTTCTGCGCGCGCCTCAAAGCCTTCTCGGAGAAGTACGGCGTGCAGGTGTACCTGGAGCCGGGCGAAGCGGCCATCACCAACAGCGCCTCGCTGGAAGTGACCGTGCTCGACACCCTGTACAACGGCAAGCACCTGGCCGTGGTCGACAGCTCGATCGAAGCGCACCTGCTCGACCTGCTGATCTACCGCCTCAACGCCAAGATGGCCCCCAACGACGGCGAGCACACCTATATGGTCTGCGGCAAGTCGTGCCTGGCCGGTGACATTTTCGGCGAGTACCAATTCGATCGCCCGTTGGCCATTGGCGATCGCCTGTCGTTCATCGACACGGCGGGTTACACCATGGTCAAGAAAAACTGGTTCAACGGTCTGAAGATGCCATCCATCGTGGTCAAGCAACTTGACGGCAGCGTTGAAGTCGTCCGCGAGTTCGGTTTCGAAGACTACGTTTCCAGCCTGTCGTAAGGCCGGCTTTCCAAGTAAGGAGCAAAAGGTAAATTGAAGAAGAACGTTCTTATCATTGGTGCAGGAGGTGTCGCCAAGGTGGTGGCCCACAAGTGCGCGCAGCATAACGACGAACTGGGTCGTATCGCTATCGCGTCACGGAACATCTCCAAATGCCAGGCCATCATCGACAGCGTCAAGGCCAAGGGTAGCCTCAAGGTACCCGCCGACATCCAGGCCTTCTCGCTCAATGCCCTCGATGTCGAGGCAACCAAGGCGCTGATCCGTGAGACCGAATCGCAGATCGTGATCAACGTGGGTTCCGCCTTCCTCAACATGTCGGTGCTGCGTGCCTGCATCGATACGGGTGTCGCCTATCTGGACACCGCCATCCACGAAGAGCCGGGCAAGATTTGCGAGACCCCGCCGTGGTACGGCAACTACGAGTGGAAACACCTCGAAGAGTGCCAGGCAAAGAACATTACAGCCATTCTCGGCGTCGGTTTCGACCCGGGTGTGGTAAACAGCTACGCCAAACTGGCGCAGCAGCAGTATTTCGACAGCATTGATTCGATCGACATTCTCGACGTCAATGCCGGTTCGCATGGCAAGTACTTTGCCACCAACTTCGACCCGGAAATCAACTTCCGCGAGTTCACCGGGCAAGTGTGGAGCTGGCAGAACAGCCAGTGGACCAGCAACACCATGTTCGAGGTCAAGCGTACCGACGACCTGCCTGTGGTAGGTTCGCAAAACCTGTACCTGACCGGCCACGACGAAGTTCACTCGATTTCGAAGAACCTCAACGTACCGAACGTGCGTTTCTGGATGAGCTTCGGCGAACACTACATCAATGTGTTCACCGTGCTGAAAAACCTGGGCCTGCTCAGCGAGCAACCGGTCAAAACCGCCGAAGGCCTGGAAGTGGTACCGCTGAAAGTGGTCAAGGCCGTGCTGCCAGACCCAGCGTCGCTGGCCCCTGGCTACACCGGCAAGACCTGCATCGGTGACCTGGTCAAGGGCACCAAGGATGGCCAGCCGCGCGAAGTGTTCATCTATAACGTGGCTGACCACGAAGAAGCCTACGCCGAGACCGACAGCCAGGGCATTTCCTACACCGCCGGTGTACCGCCAGTGGCTGCCGCCCTGCTGGTTGCCCGTGGCGAATGGGATGCCAAGCGCATGGTCAACGTCGAGGAGCTGCCAGCCGAGCCGTTCCTCAAGGCGCTGGACGTGATGGGCCTGCCAACCCGCGTCAAGGATGAAAAAGGCGATCGTCCTTGGGACGCTGAAGCCTAAGTAACAAACAGAAGGGGCGCCACATGGCGCCCCTTCTGCGTTTCCAGGCGTGGCCTCTTCGCGGGCAGGCCCGCGAAGAGGCCCGTGCAGGACTACACATTACTTGCGCGCCTCAAGAATGAGGTTGAACGGCGTCTGCGTCGCACGCCGGAACCGGCTGAACCCCGCCTCCTCGAACACCGCCCGCAAGCGCGCCTCGCCGGCTTGCGCGCCCAGCCCCAGGCCCACCTCCTGTGACAGCGAATTCGGCGTGCAGATGAAGGTAGACGCGGCATAGAACAAGCGCCCTACCGGCGTCAGGTTGCCGTCCAGCGAATCCTCGGCAAAAGGCTCTACCAGCATGACCGTGCCGTCAGCCTTCAACGCCCGATAGGCATGCTTGGCCGCCCCCACCGGGTCGCCCATGTCGTGCAGGCAATCGAAGAAGCACACCAGGTCATGGTCATGCCCCGGGTAATCCTTCGCACTGGCCTGCTGAAAACTCACCCGCTCTGCTAGCCCCGCCTCACGCGCGCGATCGTTGGCGGTGGTGATGGAAGGCCCGTGGTAGTCGTAGCCGACGAAGGTAGACGCTGGAAACGCCTGGGCCATGACCAGCGTCGAGGCGCCATGCCCGCAGCCTACATCCGCGACCTTGGCGCCCGCCTGTAGCTTGGCCACCACACCCTCGAGCGCTGGCAACCACTCAGCGACCAGAAACGCACGGTACCCCGGCCGGAAAAACCGCTCGGTACCGCTGAACATGCACGGGTGGTGGTCCCCCCAGGCCAGCCCGCCATCGCCACGCATGGCCGCGACCAGCTTGTCCTTGTCATGGAACAGCGCAGCGATCACTGCAGCCCCACCGGCCATGTAAGCCGGGGAGTCCTCCAGCGCCAGGGCCATGGCCTGCTCTTCGGGCAGCACAAAAGAGCCCTTGTCGTGTGCCATGTAACCCGAAGCGGCCTGGGCGTTCAGCCATTCGCGCACCAGCCGCGGATGGCAGCCGGTTTTTTCCGCCAGCGCTTCGGGGGTAGTTGGCTGGCTATCGGCCATCGCTCGATACAACCCCAGTTCGTCGCCCAGGATGACATTGGCCAGGGTCGCCGCTGCACCCATGTCGCCCACCAGCTTGCCCATGAAATCGTGAAGCCTTGCCTCGTCCATGACCTGCCCTCCTCTGCAAGAAGGCCATCGCCAGCGAGGAAACTCCGATCCGGGGAGGCGGTGGTCGGTTCAAGGGTTGGTGCTCGCCCTACAGCGCGTTATAGCGAGCACTCGGTAAGTCTAGATCTTCTGCACATACGCGACGAGATCCCGTCCACATAGCGGCGGAATTCCTCATTCAGGTAACAATTCCTAAACAAGACTGTGACATTTTTTTTCAGCTTTCTCATCAAGGAGCGGAAAGATGAAAGTCACGGTTTTCGGTACCGGCTATGTCGGCCTCACCCAGGCAGTGTGCCTGGCCCAGGTGGGGCACTCGGTGTTGTGCATGGATGTCGACGCCGAGCGGGTTGCCACCCTCAATGAAGGCCATTGCCCGATCTTCGAGCCCGGCCTTGCGCCGATGCTGGAGAAAAACCTGGCCTGTGGCCGCCTGCGCTTCACCACCGACGCCAAGGCAGCAGCCAACTACGCCAGGCTGCAGTTCATTGCAGTCGGCACACCGCCGCAAGCCGATGGCAGCGCTGACCTGAAGCAGGTTTTTGCCGTGGTCGACAGCATTCTCGAACATGCTGACGGCGCCAGGGTGATCGTCAACAAGTCCACCGCGCCGGTCGGCACGGCGCACCGCATCAAGTCGCGCATAGCCCAGGCCGTCGCCGACCCCGCTCGCTTCCAGGTAATCAGCAACCCGGAGTTTCTCAAGGAAGGCTCGGCCGTGGACGACTGCATGCGTCCGGACCGCATCATCATCGGCGGCGCCGAACCGGCCGAAGTGGAGTTGCTGCGCGAGCTGTACCTGCCGTTCAGCCGCAACCGCGAAAAACTCATGGTCATGGATGCACGCAGCGCCGAGCTGACCAAGTACGCGGCCAACTGCATGCTGGCGACCAAGATTTCCTTCATCAACGAAATCGCCAACCTGGCCGAGCACCTGGGGGCCGATATCGAAATGGTGCGCCGTGGCATCGGTTCCGACCCACGCATCGGCTATGACTTCATCTACGCCGGGTGCGGCTTTGGCGGCTCATGCTTCCCCAAGGACCTGCAAGCCCTGCGCCGCAGCGCCGAAGCTGAAGGCTTCGAGCCGCAGTTGCTGCGTGCGGTGGAGTCGGTCAACGAACATCAGAAGGGTCGGCTGTTCGGCAAGATCCAGCGGCATTATCCCAATGGCCTGCGCGGCAAGGTATTCGCCCTGTGGGGGTTGTCGTTCAAGCCCAACACCAATGACATCCGCGAAGCCTCCAGCCGAATCTTGCTGGAAGCGCTGTGGGCTGCTGGCGCGCGAGTACAGGCCCACGACCCGCAGGCGATGGACGAAATCCTGCGGCATTACGGCCCGCGCGCCGATTTGCAACTGGTGCCGTGCAAGGACGATGCGCTGGAGGGTGCCGATGCGCTGGTCATCGTCACAGAGTGGCAGGACTACCGTGTGCTGAATCTGGACAAGGTGCCGGATCAGTTGGCCGATCGAGTGGTGTTCGACGGCCGCAACCTGTTCGAACCCGAGCACATGGCCGCTGCCGGCCTGACTTACTACGGTATCGGCCGCGGCCAGGTGCAGCCAGCATGCCCGTACTGATTACCGGCGTGGCCGGCTTTATCGGCTTCCACGTCGCGCGCCGCCTGTGCGAGGCTGGCACCGAGGTGCTCGGCATCGACAACCTCAATGGCTACTACAGCGTCGAGCTGAAACGGGCGCGCCTGCAACAGCTGTCCGGCTTCGCCAATTTCCGCTTCCAGCCCCTGGACATCGCCAACAGCGTCGACCTGCAACAGCTGTTCACCGGGCAGGCGTTCAGTGAAGTGATCCACCTGGCGGCCCAGGCCGGGGTGCGCTATTCGCTGGACAACCCCGGGGCCTATGGCCAGGCCAACCTAATCGGCTTCCTCAATTTGCTCGAAGCCTGCCGCCAGCAGCCGCCGCGTCACTTGATCTACGCCTCCAGCAGCTCGGTGTACGGCGCCAACGCCAAGCTGCCGTTCAGCGTCGACGACCCGGTCGAGCAGCCGGTGTCGCTCTATGCCGCCAGCAAGCGCGCCAATGAACTGATGGCGTACAGCTATGCGCACCTGTATCGCTTACCGACCACGGGCTTGCGCTTTTTCACCGTCTACGGTCCTTGGGGCCGCCCCGACATGGCGCTGTTCAAGTTCACCCGCGCCATGCTCGAAGGTCGCCCGATCGAGATTTACAACAACGGCCTGATGGGGCGCGACTTCACCTACATCGACGACATCGTCGAAAGCATCCTGCGCCTGCGCCTGAAGCCACCACAGCCTGCCCACGGGCAACCGCCCTGCCAGCTGTTCAACATCGGCCGCGGCCAGCCGGTGCGGCTGCTGCATTTCGTCGAGTGCCTGGAGGACGCCTTGGGCATCAAGGCCCAGCGCGACTACCTGCCACTGCAAGCGGGAGACGTGCTGGAGACCTGGGCCGATGTGGGCTCGCTGGCGCGCTGGATCGACTTCACCCCGGACACATCGCTGGAACACGGCGTTAACGCTTTCGTTGGCTGGTACCGGGATTTTTACCGGGTTTGAGCCGCGCACTCACAATAGACCACAGGTAGCCTCATGACAGATCCACTTGACCTCTCGGTACTGATCCCCGCCAGGAACGAGGTCGAAAACCTGCCATCACTGTTGATGGAAATACGCGCCGCACTGGCCGCCGAAGAGCCAGAGCACCTCACTGTGGCATGCCGCGCAGGCGGCCTCCGGCAGTGGCTGGCCAGACGGCCAGAACGACCAGCCCTGGAAATGCTGCAAAGCGGCAAGTGGTTCATCCCCCACCGGGCAGCGGAAATCTACGGCGACAAGCCGCCGCTGTTCATGTGGACCGTGGCCCTGTTCAGCCAACTGACCGGCTCGCCCAAGGTTGCCCTCTACCTGCCCGGGTTGATGTCGGCGGCAACCATCACCCGGGTGCTGCACGACCTGGGGCGGCGCCTGTAGAACCGCCGCATCGACGTGATCGCCGCCTTGCTGTTCCTGGCCACCTACCAGAGCTACAGCATCCTGCGCACCGGGCAGATCGACAGCTTCCTGTGCCTATGGGTGGCGCTGGGTTTCTGATGCGCGGTGTGGCTTGTGCCCCTGCTGGTGTCGATCGCCCAGGGCGGTGGCGCAGCGGAGCTGGCCTACCTCAACGAAATTTCGCGGGCCGAGTGGTATGTGGTGGGTGCCGATGCCGACAACGGCCATTGCCAAACCGCTGCCACGGGTCACGTCTACCGCTTTGCCTGGGCAGACGCGCCCGTCGCTCGTTAAAACCTGCGCCCCCGTCGTGCTACGGCGCAGCGGTGCCGGCTGGCGGATCGAGTTGCAGCACCTCGTTGGTGTACGCCCACTCCTTCAATACCTGGTCGGGGTGGTCGTTGAGGCGCGTTCCGTAGGACGGGATGATCTGTTTGATCTTACCCTGCCATTCCGGCGTTGCTACCTTGTCCTTGAACACCTTGTTGAGCACATCAAGCATGATCGGTGGAGCGGTAGAGGCACCCGGCGAGGCACCCAGCAACCCGGCGATGCTACCGTCCCTGGACATCACCACCTCAGTACCGAGCTTGAGCACGCCACCCAATGCCTCGTCCTTCTTGATGATCTGTACCCGCTGGCCCGCCTGCCACAGCCGCCAGTCTTCCTTCTTCGCCTCGGGGAAGTAGGTGCGCAGCGCTTCGAAGCGGTCATTGTCGGATTGCAGCACCTGGCCGATCAGGTACTGGACCAGGTCAAACTCGCGTACCCCGACCCGCACCATCGGCCAGGCGTTGTGCACGCTGGTACTGGCAAGCAGGTCGAGCAGCGAGCCTTGCTTGAGGAACTTGGTCGAGAAGGTGGCGAACGGCCCGAAGAGGATCATGCGCTTGCCATCGAGTACCCGGGTGTCCAGGTGCGGCACCGACATGGGCGGCGCACCGGTGGCGGCAATGCCATAGGCCTTGGCCATGTGACGCTGCGCGATAGCCGGGTTGTCGGTAACCAGGAACGAACCGCCGACCGGGAAACCGGCATAGTCCTTGGCTTCGTCGATGCCCGACTTCTGCAGCAGGGGTAACGCCGCGCCGCCGGCACCAATGAACAGGAACTTGGCGTCGGTGGCCGCCTTGCTGCCATCTTTGAGGTTCTTGTACTCGACATGCCACGAGCCGTCGTCGTTACGGGTGATGTCTTGTACTTCGGTGGACAACTTGAGGTCGAAGTTAGGCCGGGTCTGCAGATAGCCCACGTACTGCCGGGTAATCTCGCCAAAGTTGACGTCGGTGCCAATCGGCGTCCAGGTTACCGCCAGTTTCTGGTTGGGGTCGCGCCCCTCCATCATCAACGGTACCCACTTGCGAATCTGCTCATGGTCCTCGGAGTACTGCATGGGCTTGAACAACGGGCTGGCCTGCAGCGCCTCATAACGCTTTTTCAGGAAGCGGATGTTGTCGTCACCCCAGACGAAGCTCATGTGAGGGGTGGTGTTGATAAACGAATGCGGGTTCTTCAACACCCCCTGCTTCACCTGCCAGGCCAGGAACTGGCGGGTGACCTGGAACGACTCGTTGATCTCCACCGCCTTGCTGATGTCGATCTTGCCGTCTTTTTCCGGGGTGTAGTTGAGTTCGGCGAGGGCCGAGTGGCCGGTGCCGGCGTTGTTCCAGCCGTTGGAGCTTTCTTCGGCGACCTTGTCCAGGCGCTCGACCATTTCCATCGACCAGCCCGGCTCCAGTTCGTTGAGCCAGACCGCCAGCGTAGAACTCATGATGCCGCCGCCTACCAGCATCACATCGACCTTCCTGGCTTCTGCGGCCTGGGCATTGAGCATGCCAAAGGCCAAGGCCAGCCCGGCCAGCGCCAGCTCCGGCTTCAGGGTAATTTTCATAACCTTTTCCGCGCCTCGTTGCTATCCGTAAGTCCAGCCACAAGCTTAGCTGACGGATTTAGTCGGGCATGGCTGGCGCACAACCACTTGCAATCAGACACATCTCAAAATACTGTATGAATATTCAGTACAGTGAGACAGCCCCATGCAACTCATCGCCAAACTCGGCATCCTTGCCGACGCCGCCAAGTACGATGCCTCTTGCGCCAGCAGCGGTGCACCCAAGCGCAATTCGCGCGGCGGCGACGGCCTGGGCGCCACCAATGGCATGGGTATTTGTCACAGCTACACCCCCGACGGCCGTTGCGTGTCGCTGCTCAAGGTACTGTTGACCAACTTCTGCCTGTATGACTGCCAGTACTGCGTGAACCGCCGTTCCAGCAACGTCCCCCGCGCGCGCTTCAGCCCTGAGGAAGTGGTGCGCCTGACCCTGGATTTCTATCGACGCAATTGCATCAGTGGCCTGTTCCTCAGCTCCGGCATCATCCGTTCGGCGGACTACACCATGGAGCAACTGATCCGGGTTGCCCGGCTGTTGCGCGAAGAGCATAACTTCCGTGGCTACATTCACCTCAAGACCATCCCCGATGCCGACCCGCTACTGATCGAAGAGGCCGGCCGCCTGGCCGACCGCCTCAGCGTCAATATCGAACTGCCCACCGACGCCAGCCTCAAGCGCCTGGCGCCGGAAAAACAGGCGCACACCATCCGCCAGGCCATGGGGGTCATTTACCAGGGCCAGCAAGCCGTGGCCAACGAACCCAAGGCCCCGCGCTTCACCCCTGCCGGGCAAAGCACCCAGGTCATCGTCGGCGCCGACAGCACCGACGACAGCACCCTGCTGCGCAATGCCGAGTCGCTGTACCAGGGTTACGGCCTCAAGCGCGTGTACTATTCCGCCTTCAGCCCGATCCCCGACAGCCCGGGCAGCGTGCCCCTGGCTGCACCGCCGCTGCTGCGCGAGCACCGCCTGTATCAGGCCGACTTCCTGCTGCGTGGCTACGGCTACAAGGCAGGTGAACTACTGGGCCAGAGCGGCAACCTGGCGCTGGACGTCGACCCCAAACTGGCCTGGGCGCTGGCCAACCGCGACATTTTTCCGCTGGATGTAAACCGCGCCGAGCCTGCGCTGCTCGCGCGTATTCCCGGTATCGGCCTGCGCAGCGTACAGCGCCTGGTCGCGCTGCGCCGGGAACGGCGCATCCGCTATGACGACCTGATCCAGCTGCGCTGCGTGCTGGACAAGGCTCGGCCGTTCATCGTCACCAGCGATTACCGCCCAGCCCAGTCCGAGCTGCGCAGCGGCTTGCTGCGGGCGCGTTTGCGTGAGCCGCAAGCACCAGTGCAGATGGGGCTGTGGGGATGATTGCGCTCGACTGCGATGACCGGTTCGCCACCTGGCGGGATCAGGCCCGCGTGTTGCTGGGGCATGGCATCGACCCGTCGCAAGTCACCTGGTCACAAGGCCCGATGGCAGACCTGCTGGCAGTGCCTGCGTCGCCCCCCGAAGGCCCTGGCCCTTTTCGCGCCAAGGTGCCTGCCGCGCTGCTGAACCAGTTGGAACAGGCTGCCCGTTACTGCGGCGAGCAACGCTGGAACCTGCTGTACGAAGTGCTCTGGCGAGTGGCACATGGTGACCGCACGGCCATGCTGGCGGGCGACCGATTGGGCAGTGAACTGCAACGGCGCATCAAGCAAGTCAGCCGAGAGGCGCATCACCTGCATGCGTTTGTGCGCTTCGTACCGTTGCCAGAGGCGTTGGCAGAACGCCTGCAACTTGATCTGGTCGCGTACCACGAACCGGCACATGACATTCTGGAAAGTGCCAGCCCACATTTTGCTGACCGCCTGGGGCGTTTGCGCTGGTTAATCGCCACACCACAGGATGGCATTCGGTTCGACGGCCAGGTGTTCGATTACCAACGCCGATGCCCCGAGCGCTGGCAACAATGGGCGCGCAACGCTGAAGACCCAGGCGCTGAACTATGGCGCACCTACTACCGCCACACCTTCAACCCCGCCCGCCTCAACCCCGATGCCCTGCGCCTGCACATGCCCGGGCGGTTCTGGCGGCATTTGCCGGAAGGCATGCTGATACCGCAACTCGAAGGCCTGGCCCGCCAAGGCAAACAGCGGGACGGCCAAGCACTTGAAGTTGCCGCGAAACCCGGCAAAAAGATCAACGCGCCAGCAGATAGCTGAAAAATAACTCTCTCACGCTGTCTTACATGGCGCTTAAAGCTTGCACGATCACTGTGGGAGCGGGCGCTCCCGCGAACACGGGCGAAGCCCGTGCCATCCACCGCGTTGCCTGCTTCGCGCGCATGCCCGCTCCCACAGATAGAGCGTGAGTCCTGATCAGACCCGCTTTCTGTGGGAGCGGCTTTAGCCGCGAACACCGGCGTAGCCGGTGCCATCCACTTCAATGTTTGATTAAAGTTATAGCAGCCACCCAGCATCCCCTTCCTCAAGCACACCACCGTGATCCGTCCGGTCGCCTTTGCGGGCCACCGCCCCACCTTCGATCAGGAAATGCCCTGCCCCACTCTCTATCACCGCGCCACAGGTGGTCCGGTCACCTACCCTGGCGACCGGCCTGCCGTTAAACGTATACGTAGCGCTGCCGCTTTCTACCTGGTTTACCCCATGCAGCGGGCAGTTGTGTTGGTGGCCTACAAGTACAACCGGGTTCATTGGAATTCTCCCTCGGAGGGTGCAGTACGGGATTCGCGATCTATGGCCTCCGGCCAATGAACCTTCGGCGCCAGGCAATGCATGTGGCTCAAGCCATCGTCATCGTTCCAGTCGCGGGGTGGGTGCACGAAATTTGGCAGGGCTTCGGGGCCTTGCTGCATGAACAGCCGGCCGATGGCCCAGTAGGCTTCACCCTTGTATAGGTTGGAGGCGAACTCCACGCGATCGATGACTTCGTTGGTTTCCGGGTTGCGGACAGACAGCTTGACGTTTTCGATAAGGCCGCCGTGGCCGGGAGCGTAGACGCGGTAAACTTCGGCGGTTACGTCGTCCCAATTGTAGGCGACAGGTTTTACACCCCAGTGCTTACGGCTGAACAAGTAAACGTAGTGGTATCGGAATTGATAGAAATAGACCTTCCTTCGCAGACGATTAAAGCGAATGGGCTCGTCTCTTGGAAGCACTAAATCTAGCTTAGCAAATGGCACAATAGCCCAAATCGAAACAATGGGAACCAAAAATCCAAGAGCGTTTGTCAACCAATCATCCACCCAACCTTCACTAAACAAACCCCAATATATCCATGCCATCAAACCAACCTGAAACATTAGGATCGGAATGCTGATCAAAGCTATAACACCACGCAAGATGATGCTGGACCGAGGCAGCTCCAGATACACATCATCGATATGGTTTGGTGAAGGCTTGATGTCCCCTAAAGTGAAGCGGGGTGTTGGCATCTCATCAACCTGCGGAAGGTCGCGACTCCAGCCTAAAGCTCGCTTCCGCAATCCCTTTGGTTCATGCTGAATCATTCAGCCTCCGACTACACACCTCGACATATGCGCTATCAATATTTCGATCAGGCCAATACATTAGCAGCAATGTAGCCGCAACAACGGAGTGACTCCCTATCGTTGGCATAAGGCCCACAACACCAGACACCTCCAAACTAGCTGCTTCATACGCGCCTATTGCAGCGACATGCATTTTTTGTCAAAACCAGAACCGACTTTATAGTCAGGCAAACGCGGCTTCGCGAACCCTGAAAAGTTAACAAATTTGGTTAAAGGGTCGACAGATGAAGCTTGAAACTCGTCAGCAAGAATGAGTTCTCCGCCCGTAAAATCAGGAAAATCGCCATCTCCATAGCGATGCACAATCAAATTCCAACGATAAGCTGAAGCCTCTTCTCTATATCTCGGCAAAGTTATTTGAAATTTCAGTTTTTGCTCCCTTTCCAGCGCGATCAGCCCCCCTATCCGTGGCGCCGCAGGATCGGTTATGAGGCTCGATTCGAAATGCAGCACCGCCTTTACACCCAAAGTGGCTGCATTGAGCTCTGCAAACGCAATGTCTGCATATTCAGGAGTTCCCCAGTGCACAGGTGGTATTTCATCAGCCTTTCCAAAGCAGCATCGCTTTGCCCAACGTTCTAGCGAGGAAGATTCGTTTACTTCTGCATGCTTGCTAAGCGCATATGCTGTTAGCATCAGTATTACAGCCAGACCTAAAGGCCCAAGCAAAGACGTCTTAAAAACTGCTACCGCAAACGCTATAGAGCCAGAACCATAAAGCGCTGCAGCCTGCATATGCTGCTTTTGTGCCGCACTATCTCCAACCGCCTTAGCACGTTGACTAGCAGCGACTGCTTGAGCCATGTCGAAGATACCAGCAACAGAGCTTATAACTGCACCAAGTTTTATGATGATCTCTCCGGCAGCTACGACACCTCTAGTCCCCGATATGCTTTCGTGGTTAACACCAGATCTCATGATTAGCCCAATCAACTCGATTTGCCCCCCAAGCACTCCCAGCGTTGAGCCTTGCAACGCCAACTGCGCTTCATGGGCCTTCGGACCAATCTCGGCTTCCGTCTTCTCTTGGTTTCTGCTCAGGCTGTCGTATTGCAAGTACAGCCCTCCAATCGCCAGCAGTACTTCCCAGCTTCCTGCCACTCCACGCAAGCCGCGAAAGCCAGTCCGCACCAACTCCGCCGCCTGCTGCGAAGAGATCTTCATCCTCTGGAACACTTTTCGCGCATCCGGCTCTAGCGTCCCCGCCGCCACCGAGATATCCACCAACGCCCGCTGCGCCAAGCTGCTCGCCTGGGTCACCTTCATGCTGGCTTCCTCAAACAATCGACCTTGCACATCCGCCGCGGTACCCTCGACCCATACCGACACACTGATCATGGTGTTGGTAAACCGCGGGTCGAGCACTGCCAGGCTCATCAGCCCGTGCTGAATGATCGGCCGCACCTTGTTCCATGCCTTGGTTGAATGGATGTTGATGTCATCGATGTTGCGATGCATCCGGTCCCTGGCCTCGGCAATCGAGGCATTGGCCTTGTGCTGCAATTCGCGTAGATGAGCACTCTGCAAGGCGTAGTACTCGCCCAGTTTCATCTCCACTTCCAGCTCGATCAGGTGCACGCCGTTGTAAAGGAACTGGGTTGCACTGTTCAGGTGCCGCACGGCGGTCTGAATGCCAGGTGGCAAATTGGGCGACAAGCGTTGGCTGGCGGCGTTGAGCGCGCCTTGGGTTTCGGCAATGGCTTGCTTGAGGGTGTTGCGCATGCGCAAGCCGGCATCGTCGCTGGCGATGATCTTGCTCAGCATCGAGTAAAGCTTGTCGCTGTCATTCCAGTTGATGGTTTCGGCAGCTGAAAAGCTGGGAAGCAGGCCGGCCAACAACATACGGTCGCGCATCAGTAATGCGCGGTAGGGTGGGCTGTCTGGATCCTCTAGCCATTTCAGCCAGAGGGTTTCGCTGGTGCCGGCCGCAGCAGCCGCGCCAGGCACAATCGCCTCGGTAATGCCGCCACCCAGGCACAGCGCCATGGTCTTGGCATACGCCACGCCAGACTCACGATGATCGCCGTCGTAGTCGTACTGCTCGGCCACCTTGAACATGGGCGTGTCGAACAGCACGGCGTAAGCACGGGCGTCCTTGTCGATGTAGCGCTGAAACTCGGCTTCCTGCTGGTCATACCCGGCCTGGAACGCCGCCCGTTGCGGTTCGTGGTAGCGCTGTTCGAGTTTATCGTCGCTGTCCTTCATCGCTTGCTCGACCATACGCGGCCGCTCTACCGTCGGATCAATCGGTACAAACGGCCCTCTACCCGCCATCGGCTCCAGTGAAGGCACCTTCTGCGCTGCCCACTCCCGGTGCGTGGCGCGAATGGCCTGGAGGATCTGCGAAGTCTGCAATTGGTAGGCACGCATGGGGTCTTCACGCCAGACCTGGCGCTTCACCACCCAGCTCAGGCGCTGGTGGTTGAATTCCTGAATCAGGCCAACGGTATCGTCGAGCACCACCGCCAGCACGCCGTTCTCCAGCTTGTGCCGGTTCATCGCGTTGACCAGATAGCCGCGCATCGCAAACCGGCGCAGCCAGCGGCTGTGAAAACCGTGTGCACTGTCGAACGGTGCGCAGCCGCGCTGGGTATACTCAAATACTTTCTTGTCGACCTGCAGGTTGTCCGGCGTCATGGCGATGCCCAGCAACTCAGGATTCTTGCGGGCTTGCGTGAGGTCGACCCCCTCGAAGCGGTGCGCAGGCGCCTGGCCTTTCTTGTAGGCATTCAGCACGCTGACCGGCCAGGCATCGCTGGAGAAGGCCAGCCAGGCTGTGCCATACCGGTCGGTGTCAATGTTCAGGAAGGCGGAAGGGATATCGTGGTTTTCATTCACGCACTTTTCGGGCAGCGACGCGGGTAGGCCGTCTGAAGGTTCGTAGGGATTGAAGCGGCGCAGGTGGCCCTGTTCGCTGACTTCGTAGGCCTGCCAGACCTGCTGGTCCAGCAGCACATACAGGTAACCCATGCGCAAGGTGCGCAGGCCCATCTTGGCTGTAACGTGCAGGCTACCGGCGACGGTGGTGACGCAACCTGGGCGCGCATCCGGCACCAGGGCGCGACGTAGCGGCAGGATCGGCAGGCCCTGGCGTTCGCAAGACATGCACTGGTCAGAAGGGAGCCCGGCTTCGGCTGCCGCAATGGCGATACGTTGGCTGATGGTCATAAGCGCCTCTCGTTTACTGGGAGGGGATCGATCACGCGACGCCATTGCGCCTCGGAATAACGAGCGAGCATTGGGGCAAGAGGACGGCGATCGTTGACGGCTGCCTCAACCAGGCTGCGCACTGCAGCAACGGTATTCAGCTTGGGATGGATGCACAGGTGATGAAGAGCGAAAACCGTGATGTCCTCCTCTGCGCTCAGGCCCAACGCTCGTGCGTCGTCAATATGGTTGGATACACGCACGGCGGCTAATGGCGGTATCTGGCACTGGCTCGCGTCCTCCGAGCCCGCACGCAGCACTCTCCAGACAGCCAGCACGCGCTCGACCAACGCCACATCCTCCTGAATCCGCCGGGCAGGCTCCGGCAAAGAGTGCCGCGGTCCGCCCTGCCCTTTGAGGTGGGCCAACCTTCCACCGCTACTCAGGAACAACCAGCTGTTGATCGGCCACCACGGGCCATGCTCGACCTGCTTGAACGTTGCCGCGAGCAGCTCCAGGCGAACGGGTTCATAGACTGGGTAAAAGTTGAAGTGGCGCTTGGCATCGGGTATTTGGCACATGGCCGTGAGGTGGGCGGCTACCGTGGCCGGTGTTGCCTCGCTGAACAGCCAGCCACTCAAGTAGCGTCGGTGCTGGTGCAGCCCTCTGTACGCTGCTCGAGCCGTCAGCTCGAGCAAGTCACTGCGGGGAAAAAATCCGGGCGAGGCCAGGCAGGCCAATACCGGGTGCAGGTGAGGCGCATGGGCCAGATCGGCCCTGTGCACACGCGTCAACGCTGCTTCGCCCAACGTTTCGCGCAGTCGAGCAAGCAAGTTATGGTCGCTTCTAGCCGCAACCGCTAGTGGGTCTATCAGTACATGGCAATGCAAATGCGCCGCATGGTGCCCTTCAATGCTGCGGGCCAGGTTCTCGATATTCATGCCTTGACCTCGCACTTGTTACTGCCATCAGCCGTGAACTCAAGTGACTGGCTATTGCCATCCCCCTTCGCTACCGCCTTGGTCTGCCCCTGCAGATCGAGTGTCAAGCCGTTGATGGTAATGCCCTGTGCATCCAGCACGATGCTGCCGCCAGGGCTTCTGAACTCGATGCGTTCACTGGCCAGCAACTGGTAGACCGTCGTGCGTGTTTGCACCCCCTGCCCGACGCTGATCGATTGAGCCCCTTTGATCACAAGCTCGCTGTTGTTGCCGATGACAACCCGCTGGTTGGCGCCCGTTGACTCGCTGCGGTTGTTGCCCACTTGTTCGTTCAGGTCATGCTTGATGTTCACACGGCTGTTTTGCCCGATGACCTGGGTATGGTCGCGGGCCGTGTCCTGACGGAAGTTGTTGCCGATGGTCAGTTGCTCATCCTGGCCAACTTGCCCCACTCGATTGCGCCCAATAGTCGTGGTTTCGTCATTGCCCACCACATTGACCTGGTTCCTTTGGGCATGGATGAACACTTCCTCCTTGCCCAGTTCATCCTCGAAACGCAGTTCGTTAAAGCCATCGCCCTTATGGGTCTGGCTCTTGATGGTCATCCGCGTCTTGTGCTTGGGCAGGTCATATGGCGGCAGCTGATTGCCACAGTAGGTGCGCCCGGTGATCATCGGCTGGTCCGGGTCGGCGTCGACGTACTGGATGATCACGTCCTGGCCAATGCGCGGAATGGCCATCGAACCCCAGCTGCCGCCGGCCCAGCCTTGCGACACGCGTACCCAGCAGGAACTGAACTCGTTGTCCTGGCTTTCCCGGTCCCAGGGGAAGCTGACCTTCACCCGGCCCCATTGGTCGCAGTAGATCTCCTCGCCCTTGGGCCCTACCACCGTCGCCATCTGCGGGCCGTCGATGCGCGGCTTGGGCAACGGCGCCGGGCGCCATTCGGTTCTGCCGGGCACCAGCACGGCTGCCTGCGTGTAGCGGGTGCCTTGCTGGGCACCCGCAGCCTCTTCCTGCAGGCTGGTGAACTGGGTGCCTTCATGGTGCATACGGGTTACCCGCCAATGCATGTTCAGGTCTTCGCGCGGGTGCCCGATCAGGGTGAAGCTCAGCCCCGGCTGCAGGCGCACGTCGTCGCCTTCCACCTCGGCCATGCGGGCGTCATGGCGCAAAGCTGTGATGCGGGTGGCGGTGAAGGGGGCGCCGACGGCCCCGCGCTTGTAGCGGCCGGGGTAGTCGAAGCGCTCGTACGTGGTGGACTGGTGCTTGAGGTCGCTGCCCTCGGCACGCTGCTCCTGGCGGTAGGCCGGGTGGGTGAAGGTGTAGTCGCGCTGCACCTGGCGCGCGGTACGTACCTGCTCGCTGTAACGCAGGCGGCGCAGGCAAGGCCTGGCCTGGTCGCCGCCGCTGTTGGCGTGGTACAGCACCTGGTTGGGGTCGGTGTCGTCGTCAAAGAAACCTTCGTCCTCGTCATCGCCCTTGATGGCGCCCTGGCTGATCTGCCCCAGCCCCAGCAGCCGGTCGGTGATCAGCAGCTTGTGCAGTTTTGGCGTGTGCTCGAAGCGGTAGACAAAACCCTCTTCGGCGGCCAGGCGGGCGATGAAGTCGAGGTCGGTTTCACCGGCCTGCACGCAGAACTCGCGCACCTCATGCTTGTCGATGCTTCTCAGCTCGTAGCCGGTGATGCCCTGGCGCTTGAGCATGATCTCGAGAATCTGTGGCACGGTTTTCTGCTGGAAGATGCGCCAGTTCGAGCGCAGCCCGGCGCGGGCCAGCACGGGTTCGACCAGGGCGCGGTAACGGGTGCGATGGAAGCCTGTTTCACCCTGACTGAAGGTGCTGACCAGGCCGTGCACGTAACGCAGCGGGCGCTCGCCGCGCCAGATCGTGAACAGCACCGGCTTGTCGAGCAACTGGCCAAAGTCGACATCGTCTTCGAAACTGACCAGTTCCAGCTTCAGCTGGAACGGCGTGCTGATGGCTTCGTCCAGTTCGAACGACACCACTTCGAATTCACTCCGGCCAGCCAGCGGCTGGAAGGTAAAGCGCAAATCGGATTGGCTTGGCATATGGCGGCCCCTGCTACTGCTGCAAAATCGCGTTGAGCGATTCCAGGACTTCGGCGGTGAGCAGGTCGAGGCGGTAGCTGTAGTAGCTGTAAGCGCAGACCATGGCGACGCCGGAGATCACCAGCGGGCTCCACCAGGGCCACTCCCAGCGTCGCGGGCGGTGGGGGCAATGAACGACGTTGCTGTAGGGGTCGCACACCTCTTGCGGCGTGGGGCCACGCAGTTCGCGGATGACCGTGTGCATGCGCGAGATCAAGGCGTTGATGATGTCTTCGCACTTGGGGTCCAGCGCATGCTTGCCCCTGAGGCCCAAGCAGAAGCAGAAGTACAGGAACTCCAGTACATCCTGGAACTCCCTGGGCGCCTGCATGACCCGTTCGAGCAGCACGAAGATCTTCTCGCCGCCCTGGGTTTCGTCGTGGAAGATGCTGAGCAGCGGCTCGTGGCTCCAGCACGAATTGTTGCCCCACGGGCGGCTCATCACGGCCTCGTCCAGATACAGGCACAGGGCATAGGAATAGACTTCCTGGTGCACGATGGGGTACCCGTGCTGCTGGATTTCTTCGCGAATGTTGCTGACCTGGTTTTGCACGGTCTTGTGCACGTCGGCGAGGTTGGGCAGGTCATCCAGGGTACGCAGGCGAATGACCAGTCCGAACAGCGGGCTTGCCGCATCGAGCATCAGGTTTTCGAAGCCGCCACGCAGCTGGAAGTGCGGGTCGGCGGGGTAACCTTCGAAATCAGGGTCTCCTGCCCGCTGCCCCTGGTCAGCCGGATAGGGTGAATCAGTACCCTCCGGCACTTCAAGCATCGCGTAGACGCTGCTTTCTGATAGGTCATGGGCATCGATAGCGCCCCCGGATTTTACCGGAGGTAGATCGGATGGGCCGGGCATGAAGTGGTCCTTGTCTTCCAGCAAACTGAAGACATGAACACTATCGGGGAATCAATTCTCCAAGGAGTCTGGGGCTTCCCAAATGCTTGTAGGATCCTTCTCTGAATCAAGTTTCCAAACGTTTCCCTGGCAACATCCTGCTAGAGAATAGCGCCCTGAAAGAGCGGGTTTTCCGCTCCTGCAGGGATCGCACAACCCTTCCACAAGCGCGTCGCACTCAGCCAAAGAGCCTGGCCAGGCAGGCCAGTTTCTTCTTGTATGATCGCCGCGCCTCCAGCGCCTGCTCCAGGCTCACCGCCAGGAACCTTGCCTGCTGGTTGGGCTGCATCTGGCCGATCAGGTCGAGGTCGGCGCTGATCACCGTGCCGATCATGGCGTAGCCGCCACCCGACACCGCATCACGGTGCAGGATGATCGGCTCCAGCCCCGCTGGCACCTGGATCGAACCGATCGGATAGCAGCTATCGACGATGTTCGACGGGTCCGAGCCGGCACCGAACGGTTGCTCCCGCGGCTGGAAGCTCAAGGCGCTGCCGCCTTTGTAGCGATAGCCGATACGGTCCGCTTCGGATCCGACTGTCCAGGCCTGGGTGAAGAAGCTTTGCGCTGCGGCCTCGGTCAGGCGATGGAAGTACAGCCCCGGCACCACCCGCACCACCACCTCGCCGCCCAGGGCCTGGCGCAGGGCCATGGGCAGGCTCGCACCGGCGCGCGTCTTGCCGCTGGGCACACCGACCGGCAGCACGTCGCCTGCCATCAGCTTGCGCCCCTGGAACCCGCCCAACGCCCCCAGCGCGTAGGTTGAACGGCTGCCGAGCACCTCAGGTACATCAACGCCACCGGCAACGGCCAGGTAGGCACGGGCGCCCGCCGTGGGGAAACCGAAGCGCAACACCTGCCCTGCGCGCACGGTAAATGCCGTATCGGGGCGCTGCTCGCGGCCATCCAGCAAAGCGGGCATCTGTGCACCGCAGACCGCCACCAGCGCATCCTGCTGGAACTCCAGCTCCGGCCCCACCAGCGCACACTCAAGGGCTGCTGCGCCCGCCGGGTTGCCCACCAGGTGGTTGGCCGCGCGCAGGGCGTACTGGTCGAGTGCACCGGACGGCGGAATGCCCAGGTGGTAGTAGCCTTCACGGCCCAGGTCCTGCACCGAGGTGGCCAGGCCGGGTTTGAGTACCTTGATCATGCCAGTACCTCCTGCAGCGACTTGGGGTAACCGACCGGGTCGGCAAGGAAGGCATCCAGGGAGAACTCGACCGGGCGAATACGCAAGTCGAAACGGCCCTCTTCCACATCTGCCACTGCCTGGTCGTAGGCCCGGCGATCAATGGGCTTGAACTGCACGATGTCACCCGGGCGGAAAAACACCATGTGCGCCTTCAGGTAGTTGAGTGTTTGCCGAGGGTCGTAGATCGGTGCCGGGGTGACGCCGAACATCTGGTAGCCCCCCGCACCGCGCACGGAGTAGATGCAACCGAAGCAACCACCATGGCCCAGGGTGAGTTTGGGCGTGTCGGTACGCGGGCGCAGGTATTTAGGCACCTGCAACTGCCGCTCGCGCTCGACCATCTGGAACATGAACGGCAGGCCGGCGACGAAACCGACCATCGATACGAACCAGGGCGCGCCACTGTGGGCGGCAATGAAGGCGTCGACATCGGCCAGCCCATTGATGCGCGCCGCGTATTCCAGGTCGGTGCTGGCCGGGTCCTGGTGGCGGTCTCGGAAACGCATCAGGGTTTCATGGGTCCAGGGGTCGTTGTACAGCACCGGGATCTCGATGATCCGCGTCTGCAACGAGCGATCGGCCACAGCCTCGGCCTCGGCACCTTGCACCGCTTCAAGCAGCGCCTGCGGCGCGATGCGGTCGGGGTCGAAGCGGATCTGGAACGAGGCATTTGCCAGGCACACGTCCAGCACGCCATCCAGAGCCAGCCGTTCAACGGCGCGGGTGACGGCCATGCCCTTGAAAAAGGCTTCCAGCGACATGCTGTCGCTGACTTCGGCAAACAGGTGCTCGTCTGCGCCGAAGCTGTAGCGGATCGGGGTTGTAGCAAGCGGTTCGGCCATGACTGTTCCTTTTCTTGGAATCTTTATAGAAAGGCAGGCGAAAATAAAATAAACGGGCTCCGGCTTGTGCCAGACGGATGCCTCACGGACTCAGCGTGGCGCGCGCACCACAATACCGGCCGCGTCCAGCGCCCTGCGCGTGGCCTCGACCAGGTCGAGAGCGCCGGGGGTGTCACTGTGCAGGCAGATGGAATCGAATTCGATGGCCAGGTCCTGCCCCTCGACCGTGCGCACCAGGCCCTGCTGGCACGCCCGCAACACGCGCTCGGCAACCGCGTTGGGCTCATGGCCCCGCACATTGCGGGTGAACACGATCGAGCCGCTCAGGTCGTACTCACGGTCGGCGTAGAACTCGCGAACCACCGGCTGGCCAAGCGCCTGGGCAATACGGCAGATCACCGAACCCGGCATGCAGTACAACAGCAGCTCCGGCTCTATCACCCGCAGGTTTTCCACCAGCAGGCGGGCAGCTTCCTCGTCACGCGCCAGGTGCATGTACAGGGCACCGTGCGGCTTGATGTGCTGCAGGCGTACCCCTTGGGCACGGGCAATTTCGCGCAGTGCACCCAGCTGGTAGAGCATGTCGTCGACCAGTTCCTGGGCTGGCGCGTTGATATGCCGGCGGCCAAAACCGACAAGGTCACGAAAGCCCGGGTGCGCACCCACCGCCACGCCCAGGGCCTTGGCCCGCTCGACGGTGCGGCGCATGGTGCCGGGGTCGCCGGCATGAAAACCCGTGGCGATGTTGGCCGTGCTTATGTAGCCCATCAGCTCATTGTCGACGCCGTCGCCAATGGTCCACGGACCAAATCCCTCACCCATGTCCGAGTTGAAATCCACCACCTGCATGACTGTCTCTCCTGGTGCTTGTGACTGCATGCAAGCCACGTTAGATTCTCCTTACCCCCTTGGGAAGATCTATAAACAGATAGGGTGTCTTCGGAAAATCAGATACCTCAGGAGCCAAACGTGTCACTGACCCTGCGCCAGGTCCGCTACTTCGTTGCCACCGCCGAGATCGGCCAGATTTCCCAGGCAGCCATCCACCTGAACATCTCCCAGTCGGCGGTGACCACGGCAATCAAGGAACTGGAAGCCATGCTTGGCGTGCTGCTGTTCCAGCGCTCGGCCCAAGGCATGAGCCTGACCGAGGCCGGCCGGCACTTCCTGAACCGCGCCTACGTGATTCTGCGCAGTGTTGATGACGCACTGAACAGCCCGCTGCCGAACGTGCGCGCCAGCGGCCTGCTGCGCCTGGCGGCAAGCTACACAGTGATCGGCTACTTCCTCCCACACCACCTGCAGCGCCTGGAACACTGGCACCCGGATGTGACCCTGGAGCTGTACGAGCAGGAGCGCAGCGCCATCGAGCAAGGTTTGCTGGAGGGGCGTTTCGACATGGCGGTTGTGCTCACGGCCAACCTCACCCACCCCGACATCGTCTCCGAAACCCTGTTCAACTCCGAGCGCCGGCTGTGGCTGCCCGGCCACCACCCGCTGTGCGAGCGCTCGGCTGTAAGCCTGGCCGATGTGGCCTGCGAACCGTTCATCCTGCTGACCGTAGACGAGGCCGAGCAAAGCGCCATGCGTTATTGGGAACTGGCCGGGCAGCGCCCGAGCGTGCGGGTGCGGACCAGTTCGGTGGAAGCCGTGCGCAGCATGGTTGCCAATGGCAGTGGTGTGGCGATCTTGTCAGATCTGGTGCACAGGCCTTGGTCGCTGGAGGGCAAGCGCATCGAGACGGTGACCATCAGCGACCCGGTCACACCCATGAGTGTAGGGCTGGCCTGGCACCGTGAGCGGGCATTCAGCCCGGCGATGCAGGCCGTGCGTAATTACTTCCATGATGCGTTCCTGGCGCCCCAGCAGTTGTCCGCCCGGCGCTGAGGGGTACTGGCAGGGCCGGCCTCTTCGCGGGTAAACCCGCGACGAGGCCATCACAGGTTTCAGCCGAACGATCAGGCCACAATGCCGTCATAACCTGAGCCGGTGCCGACACGCAAAGAGGACGCGAAATGACCCAGCCCGACCCGTCATACGTCAAATGGCTCGAAGACCGCGCCATGCTCAAGGCTTCCCAAGAGCGGGCCAGCCTGTATTCAGGGCAGTCACGCCTGTGGCAACAGCCCTACGCCGAAGCCCAGCCCCGCCGCGCCACTGAAATCGCCTCGGTCTGGTTGACCGTCTACCCCGACGCCATTATCGCGCCGCAAGACTGCTCCGTGCTTGGCGCGCTGGCCCACGAAGCGCTGTGGAAGCGCCTGTCGGAGATCGGCATTCAAGGCCTGCACACTGGCCCGATCAAGTTGTCCGGCGGCCTCCGTGGCCGCGAACTCACCCCCAGCGTGGACGGTAACTTCGACCGCATCAGCTTCGATATCGACCCGCTGTACGGCAGCGAGCAGGAACTGGTGCAGATGAGCCGCATGGCCGCCGCGCACAATGCCGTGACCATCGACGACCTGATTCCCTCGCACACCGGCAAAGGTGCCGACTTCCGCTTGGCCGAGATGGCCCACGGGCCTTACCCGGGGCTGTACCACATGGTCGAAATCCGCGAAGAAGACTGGCCGCTACTGCCAGAGGTGCCCAACGGCCGGGATTCGGTCAACCTGCTGCCGGCCCAGTGCGACGAGCTCAAAGCCCGCCATTACATCGTCGGTCAGTTACAACGGGTGATCTTCTTCGAGCCCGGTGTGAAGGAAACCGACTGGAGCGTCACGCCGCCCATCACCGGTGTCGATGGCAAAACCCGTCGTTGGGTCTACCTGCACTACTTCAAGGACGGCCAACCCTCGCTGAACTGGCTGGACCCAACCTTCGCCGCCCAGCAAATGATCATTGGTGATGCCCTGCACGCCCTGGACTGCCTGGGCGCGCGCGGCCTGCGCCTGGACGCCAACGGTTTTCTGGGCGTGGAAACGCGGGCCAGCGGCACCGCCTGGTCAGAAAGCCACCCCCTGTCGATCGTCGGCAACCAGTTGATCGGCGGCATGATCCGCAAGGCGGGCGGCTTCAGCTTCCAGGAACTGAACCTGACCCTGGACGACATCGCGCAGATGTCCAAGGGCGGGGCCGACCTGTCCTACGACTTCATCACCCGGCCGGCCTATCAGCATGCGCTGCTGACCGGTGACACTGAGTTCCTGCGGCTGATGCTCAAGGAAATGCACGCCTTCGGCATCGACCCGGCCTCGCTGATCCATGCCCTTCAAAACCACGACGAGCTGACCGTGGAACTGGTGCATTTCTGGACCCTGCACGCCCACGACATGTACCTGTACAAGGGCCAGACCTTGCCAGGGAGTATTTTGCGTGAACATATCCGTGAAGAAATCTACGAACGGCTCTCGGGCGAGCACGCCCCCTACAACCTGCGCTTCGTGACCAACGGCATTGCCTGCACCACGGCCAGCCTGATCGCCGCGGCGTTGGGCATCCGCGACCTTGAGCAGATCGGCGCAGCCGAAATCGAGCTGATCCAGAAAGTGCACCTGCTGCTGGTCATGTACAACGCCATGCAGCCTGGGGTGGTCGCGCTGTCCGGCTGGGACTTGGTCGGCGCGCTGCCCTTGCCCGCCGAAGCGGTCGCGCAACGGATGCTGGATGGCGATACCCGCTGGATTCACCGAGGCGGTTACGATCTGGCCGGGCTCGCCCCACAGGCCGAGGAATCAGTGCGCGGAATGCCGCGGGCCCGGGCATTGTATGGCAGCCTCGACAGCCAGCTGGACCGTGGTGATTCGTTTGCCTGCAAGGTGAAGAAACTGCTGGCAGTGCGACAGGCCTATGGCATCGCCACCAGCCGCCAGGTGCTGGTACCTGAAGTCAGCAGTCCAGGGTTGCTGGTGATGGTTCATGAACTGCCATCCGGGCGCGGTATCCAGATCAGTGCGCTGAATTTTGGCCAGGAAGTAATTGCCGAGGAATTGCAGTTGACCGGGTTCACGCCGGGGCCGGTAGTGGACATGATCAACGAAACGGTCGAAGGGGACCTGACCGAGGACGGACGACTGCTGGTGAACCTGGACCCGTACGAGGCTCTGTGCCTGCGAATCGTCAACAGCAGTGGACATGTGTAAATGGCGCCGGGCTAAGGCGGTGCAGCAGCAGAGGGGCAGGTCGGTCTTGCATTTACAACGCTACGGGCATAGCGTTCGGGAGATTTCTTTTCCGTGCCCAGGAGCAACACCATGTACACCGGCATCGTCCAGGCCGTTCGCCCTCTGCTTGATGTGACCACATACCCGGGCCACAACCAGTTCACCATCGACCTCACACCGGAGCTGCTCGACGAGCTGAAGATCGGCGCCAGCGTCAGTGTCGAAGGCACCTGCCTGTCGGTCACCGAAATCGCCGGCACCCAAGTCAGGTTCGACGCCATGACCGCCACTCTCGAACGCACCAACCTACGCTTCTTCAAGGCGGGCCAGGGGGTCAACATTGAACGTTCGGCGAAAATGAACGCCGAAGTCGGTGGCCACCTGATGGCCGGCCATATCGCCACCACCGCCGAAATCGTCGAACTGTCGATCAAGGAAACCGGCGCCTTCATCAAGTTCCGCATGCCCCCGGAATGGGGCAAGTACGTGTTCCCACGCGGTTTCATCGGGGTCAATGGCTGCAGCCTGACCGTCGCCGATGTCGACGACAACGTCATCACCATCAACCTGATCCCGGAAACCCTGCGCCAGACCACTTTTGCCAGCTACAAGGCCGGCGATCAGCTCAATATCGAGGTCGATCACCAGACCATGGTGCTGGTTGATGTGGTAGAACGCACCATCAAAGGCACCCTGGCCCGCGAAAAACTGCTGCCCTGAGGCCTGCCCATGCTGCCTAACGCCCTCCCCGCGCGCACGGCCAGGCGGCTACGCCTGCAAGTGTTGCGTGGCCGTGTCGGCCTTGGCCTGGTTGCTGGTTTGTCGGTGCTGGCTGGCATGACCGATGCCATCGGCCTGCTGGCGCTGGGTGACTTCGTGTCGTTCATGAGTGGCAATACCACACGCCTGGCCGTGGCCATCAGTGAGGCAGACCTTGCCCTGGTGCTGCGCCTGAGTGGCGCGATACTGGGCTTCGTCGCTGGCAATGCGCTGGGCGTGCTGCTGGCCCGTGGCTTGCGCCGCCGGGCCTGGCCCGTGTTGCTGATGGTTGCGGTACTGCTGGCGTTCGCAGCGGCGTGGCCGGCGGCGGCCACCTTCCCGGCATTGTTGGCCGCCACACTGGCCATGGGCATGATCAATGCCGTGGTTGAACAGGTGAACGGCCTGCCCATCGGCCTGACTTACGTCACCGGCGCCCTGTCCCGCTTCGGCCGTGGCCTGGGGCGTTGGCTGATGGGCGAGCGGCGCAATGGCTGGCGGGTGCAGCTGGTGCCCTGGGCCGGCATGCTGCTGGGCGCCGCGTTGGGCGCCTGGCTGCAACAGCGCCTGGGCCTGCAGGCACTGGCTGGCAGCTGCGCGCTGGCCTGCGTGCTGGCCCTGGTGTCGCGGTTCATCCCACGCGGCTGGCAGCGTGGCTACATGCCGCGCTGATCAATCGATGCGCGGGTGCTGCTGTGCCAGCGTCTCGCGCTTGGCTTCCAGCTCGGCAATCTGCGCATCGATGTCCTCGATCTTCTGCTCGATGTTGTCGTGGTGCTCCTGCAACAGCTCACGCGCTTCTTCGATGTCCGACGCCGCCGGTGCCGCGCCGCGCAGCGGCTTGTTGGCGGTTTCCTTCATGGTCAGCCCGGTCAGCAGGCCAATAGCGGCGATCACCATCAGGTAGTAGGCCGGCATGTACAGGTCGCCCGTGCTCTCCACCAGCCAGGCAGCGAGGGTCGGGGTGAGCCCGGCGATCAGCACCGAAATGTTGAAAGCGGCTGCCAAGGCGCTGTAGCGGATGTGCGTAGGGAACATTGCCGGCAGCGTCGAGGCCATCACACCGATGAAGAAGTTCAGCAGCACGGCGATGATCAGGAGCCCGGCAAAAATCACCCCCAGCACGCCGCTGTTGATCAGCATGAACGCCGGAATGGCCAGGGCGAACAGGCCGACGCTGCCGACGATGATGAACGGCCGGCGGCCGAACTTGTCGCTGAGCAGGCCGATCACCGGCTGCACGAACAGCATGCCGACCATGATCGCAATGATGATCAGCACGCCATGGTCTTCGCTGTAATGCAGGTTGTGCGACAGGTAGCTGGGCATGTAGGTGAGCAGCATGTAGTAGGTGACGTTGGTGGCAATCACCACGCCGATGCAAGTCACCAGGCTGCGCCAGTGCTGTGTGGCCACTTCCTTGAACGACACCTTGGGCCCGGAGGCCAGGCCTTCGCGGTCGCCCTGCTCCAGCTTATCGACATGCTGCTGAAACGCGGGTGTTTCTTCCAGCGCATGGCGCAAGTAAAGGCCGATGATGCCCAACGGCAGGGCCAGGAAGAACGGCAGGCGCCAGCCCCATTCAAGGAACTTTTCTTCGCCCAGAATGGTGGAAATCAGCACCACCACGCCCGCGCCTAGCACAAAGCCGGCAATCGAGCCGAAGTCCAGCCAGCTACCGAGAAAACCGCGTTTTCGGTCGGGGGCGTATTCGGCCACGAAGATTGAGGCGCCGGTGTACTCGCCGCCCACCGAAAAGCCCTGGGCCATCTTGGCCAGCAACAACAGGATCGGTGCCCAGATGCCGATGCTGGCATAGGACGGAATCAGGCCGATGGCGAAGGTGCTGAGCGACATGATGACGATGGTCGCCGCGAGGATTTTCTGCCGCCCGAACTTGTCGCCCAAGGCGCCGAAGAACAGCCCGCCCAATGGCCGGATCAGGAACGGCACCGAGAAGGTGGCCAGCGCCGCAATCATCTGCACGCTGGGGTCGGCGTTGGGGAAAAACACCTTGCCCAGGGCATAAGCCACGAAACCGTAGACGCCAAAGTCGAACCACTCCATCGCATTGCCCAGTGCGGCAGCGGTAATCGCCTTCTTCATCTTGGCGTCGTCGACGATGGTGATGTCCTTCAGGCCGATTGGCTGGACTTTTTTCTTGCGAGGTTTCATACCCGTATCCCTGTCGATGAATGCTCTAAGGGATCAGATACAACGGGACACTAAATAATTCAGCGCTTAATGATTTTTTGTGTGTTTGCGCGGCATCACCGACAGCGCACAAAGAAAAGCCGCTGCAACTGCAGCGGCTTGTTTTACCGAAGGCCTGGCCTCAGATACCTTCGCGCGCCAGGTCCATGGCGAAGTAGGTCAGGATCAGGTCGGCACCGGCACGCTTGATCGCGCCGATGCTTTCACGCACCACCCGGCCTTCATCGATGGCGCCCGCAAGGCCGCCGAACTTGATCATCGCGTACTCGCCACTCACCTGGTACGCCGCCAACGGCAGGCGCGAGGCAGCGCGGATGTCGGCGATCACGTCAAGGTAGGCGCCCGCTGGCTTGACCATCAGCACATCCGCACCCTCCTGCTCGTCCAGCAGCGATTCGCGCACGGCTTCGCGGCGGTTCATCGGGTTCATCTGGTAGCTCTTGCGGTCGCCCTTCAGCGTGGTACCGCCGGCTTCACGGAACGGACCATACAGCGACGAGGCGAACTTGGTGGAGTAGGCCATGATCGCGGTGTCGTGGAAACCGGCACCATCCAGCGCGCTACGGATGGCCTGTACCTGGCCGTCCATTGCCGCCGACGGGGCGATGAAGTCGGCACCGGCAGCGGCGGCAATGACCGCCTGTCTGCCCAGGTTGGCCAGGGTGGCGTCGTTGTCCACGCCATGGTCATGCAGCACGCCGCAGTGGCCGTGGCTGGTGTATTCGCAGAAGCAGGTGTCGGACATCACCACCATTTCCGGCACGGTGTCCTTGCAGATGCGCGACATGCGCGCAACCAGGCCGTTTTCGTTCCAGGTGTCGCTGCCGGTGGCGTCCAGGTTGTGCGACACGCCAAAGGTCATCACCGACTTGATACCGGCACGGGCATAACGCTCGATTTCCTGGGCCAGCAGCTTCTCGGGGATGCGGTTGACCCCAGGCATGCTGGAGATCGGCACGAAGTCATCGATGCCCTCTTCGACGAAGATCGGCAGGATCAGGTCTTCCAGGCGGAATTCGGTTTCCTGGAAGATCGTGCGCAGGGACTCGTTCTGGCGCAGGCGGCGTGGACGAACGGACGGGAATTGGTTGGACATGACAGCTCCAGGGCATTTTGAACGGCGTATACCTTATGCCTGTCGCGCGCCAGTGAAAAGGCTAAATGACGAGATTGTGTCTTGCGTCAATGGTAACGGCCGGGTTTGCCTGTGCCGGCCCCTTCGCGGGTGAACCCGCTCACGCAGAGACAGCACAGCTTCGGGAAAGCCCCACAAAGATGTGAGGCGCCTGCAACACCTTATTGCAACCAGGGCGGCGTGGGCTCCTCTGCCTTGACCGCGCCATGCTCGGCCTCGTCACGCGCTGCACGGCGGCGTGCGTCATCCAGACGGGCGGCGTCGATCTCGCGCATCACCCCGGACACGTCAGCTTCATGTTCGTCATCTGCGAACACCCCAGTCAACGGGCTGTCGGGCAGCAAGTCACCGGCCTCGAACAGCGCCCACATCTCCTGCGCATACCGGGTGCTTTTCAGCTCCGGGGCAAAGCGCCCGAAATAATGGGCCATGTTGTCCACATCGCGCTGCAGCATGCTGAAGGCGTGGTTGTTGGCGGCTGCATCCACGGCCTGCGGCAAGTCGATGATCACAGGGCCGTCCGGGCCGAGCAGCACGTTGAACTCGGACAGGTCACCATGCACCAGCCCCGCACAAAGCATCAGGACGATCTGGCGAATGACAAAGGCATGGAACGTGCGGGCATCCTCGGCTTCCAGGTGCACGTCGTTCAGGCGTGGGGCAGCGTCGCCATCGGCATCGGTCACCAACTCCATCAACAGCACGCCGTCCTGGAAGTCGTAGGGCTTCGGTACCCTCACACCCGCACTGGCCAAGCGGAATAATGCCGCAACTTCGGCGTTCTGCCAGGCATCTTCGGCTTCTTTACGGCCGAACTTGCTGCCCTTGGCCATGGCCCGGGCCTGTCGGCTATTGCGCACCTTGCGGCCTTCCTGGTATTCGGCAGCCTGGCGGAAACTGCGCTTGTTGGCTTCTTTATAGACCTTGGCGCAGCGCACCTGGTTGCCGCAGCGCACCACGTACACGGCGGCCTCCTTGCCACTCATCAGCGGCCGCAGTACTTCGTCGACCAGGCCGTCTTCGATCAGGGGTTCGATTCTTTTGGGTGTCTTCATCAGGCTGTGTTCGGGGTCCTGGCTGTGATGGTCGACATCCTCTCACAGCCGGGGACGACTTGCTCGTCTGTCTTCAGCCAGGCTGATCAGGCGCCCTGCCCTAAGCTGTTGATCGGCACCCCACGCGCCCGCCGGCGCGTGACCAGCAAGCCGGAACACACCACCAACACAGCCAGCACCATGGTCGACACCACTTCCAGGCGATGGTCTGGACGCAGCAGCATCACGACCAGCACGCTGCAGATGAATACGATCACGCCCCAGGTGAGCCACGGGAACAGCCACATGCGGTAACCCAGGGTCTTGCCCTGTGCGGTCAGGCGCTGGCGCAGGCGCAGCTGGGAAATCGCGATAACCAGGTACACCAGCAAGGCAATGGCCCCCGAGCTGGCCATGAGGAAGCCGAACACCTTGGCCGGCACCAGGTAATTGGCGATCACGGCCAAAAATGCCGCGCCAGTGGATAGCAATACCGCTACCACAGGGGTGCCACTGCGGCTGGTCACCTGGGCGCAAGCCGGTGCATCACCGCGGCGGCTCAGCGAGTAGACCATGCGCGAAGCGGTATACAGCGACGAGTTCAGGCAGCTGGTCACCGAAGTCAACACCACAAAATCGATGATGGCTTTGGCATTCGCCACGCCCAGGGTATCCAGCACCGTGACATAGGAACCTTCGGTCGCCAGGCGCGGGTCAGTCCAGGGCACAAGCGCGATGACGATGAATATCGACAGGATGTAGAACAAGGTAATCCGCCAGATCACCGAATTGGTTGCCTTGGAAATATGCTTGCCCGCATCAGAGGATTCGGCTGCGGCAATGGTCACCACCTCGGCGCCGAGGAACGAGAACATGGTGATCAGCATGGCGCTCAGCACCGCACCGAAACCATTGGGCATGAAACCGCCGGTATCCCACAGGCGCGAAACACCACTGACACCGGAACCGGGCAGCAGGCCAAAAATGGCGCACACACCCAGTGCAATGAACGCGACAATCGCCACCACTTTTACCAGTGCCAGCCAGAATTCGAACTCACCGTAGTTCTTCACGCTGAACAGGTTGGTGGCGGTCAGCAACAAGGTAATCACCAACGACAGCACCCAGATCTCCATCTGTGGAACCCAGGAATTGATGATGGTGGCGGCAATATTGGCTTCGATGGGAATGATCAGTACCCAGAACCACCAGTACAGCCAACCGATGGTATAACCCGCCCACTTGCCGATGGCGAGGTCGGCATAGGTGGAAAACGAACCGGTATCCGGCGAAGCAACCGCCATTTCGGCCAGCATGCGCATCACCAGCACCACCAGGCCGCCGGCCAGGATGTAGGCCAGGATGGTGGCCGGCCCTGCTTCAGCAATGGCACGACCAGAGCCGACGAACAGGCCGGCGCCGATCACACCGGCAATGGACAGCATGGTGACATGCCGTGATTTCAATCCATGACTCAAATTGTTCTTGTGGGTTTGCATGGCACTACCTTGTTGTTTTTGTCATGCCCACGCTGGGGCCGCCGGCTGCACGGTCGCCGACGCAGGCGCGAAAAAGCCCGCCCTGCCCTGAATGGTTAGCAGGGCAGTTCGGGTTGAGTAAAAGGAAACCGCAGAACCTGTTACCGCGTTGTCAGCTGGCCGCCAGGTCCGCCTTGCGCACGCTGCCACCTGCAAGGGTGACCTGCTCACACACCTTGTCGACGATGTAGGCGCCGATCGGGATGGCCGAGGTGGCCGCCGGCGACGGTGCGTTGCACACGTTGACGCTGCGCGCGGTGTTGACGAACAGGAAGTCGTCGATCAGCTTGCCGTCGCGCGACACCGCCTGGGCGCGTACGCCAGCCGGGTAAGGCGTGAGGTCGGCCTTGGTGATGCTCGGGCAGTACTTCTGCACCTGCTTGAGATAGCCGCCCTTGAACAGTGAGTTTTTCATCTCGATCAGGCCCGGGCGGAAGTTCTTCGCCAGCACCTTGAGAATGCCGGGGGTGGTCAGGGTCTGGAACAGGTCGCCGGCGCTGACGTCGGTCTTGCGGTAGCCCTCGCGCTTCATCGCCAGTACGGCGTTGGGGCCAACCGTGACGGTGCCGTCGATCATGCGGGTCAGGTGCACGCCCAAAAACGGCATCGACGGGTCGGGGATCGGGTAGATCAGGTGGTTGACGATCTGGTTGTGCTGCTTGGGCAGCAAGTAGTACTCCCCCCGGAACGGGCAGATGACAAACTCGGTGCGCAGGCCCAGCATGCTGACCACGCGGTCGGCCATCAGGCCCGAACAGGTCACCAGGAAACGGCTACGGAACTCGTCGCGCTGTGTGCGCACGATCACTTCGCTGGCCTGCTCCTGCAGGCCGACCACCTCTGCCCCATAGCGGATTTCGCCGCCGGCACGCTGGAATTCAGCGCCCATTGCAGCAGTCACTTTGGCGTAGTTGACGATGCCGCTGGACGGCACGAAGATGCCACCCATCCCCACGATATTGGGCTCGCGCTCGCGCAGTTCGTCGGCCGACAGCCAGTGGCGCTCCAGGCCGTTGGCCGCGGTACGCTCCCACAGCGCCTTCATGCGTTGCATTTCCAGCTCGTTGGTGGCTACCAGCAGCTTGCCGCACTCATCGAAGGGGATGCCGTGCTGGGTGCAGAAGGCCTTTGTGGCCTTGTTGCCTTCCAGGCAGAAGCGCGCCTTGAGGCTGCCTGGGGTGTAGTACACGCCAGCGTGGATCACGCCGCTGTTGTGACCGGTCTGGTGGCGGGCCGGGCCGGACTCCTTCTCCAGCAGAAGAATCTTCGCGTCCGGGTAGACCTTGATCAGGTGCATGGCCGTGGACATGCCCACAATGCCACCGCCAATAATGATGAAATCGTACACAGCCTTACCTCACACGCAGGCATTGCCTGGCTCGCTCACCAAGGCCCGCTCGGGCCCTGGTGGCATCATGTTGTGCGACGACGCATGGGCGGGCGCCCGCCCTGCGCCCTGTCATTATTGCCCGCGCTGGTACAGCGGTTTGGGGAAGGCGACGTAACCACGCTGGCGCATCAGTTCACGGCGCAGGCCCTCGTGCGGGGTGAAGCGGTCGCGACCATGCAGCCAGAACAGGTTGTTGATCAGCAGGAAGCTGCCCACGCCCACCGGTACCGACACCTTCTTCCCGCTGCCTTCCAGCGAATCGGACAGGGCGTTCAGCCAGATGCCTTCCTCGTAGTTTTCCGGCTGCACGAACTGGTCAATGTAGCGCATGGTCGGGCGGCCTTCGCCATCGGTGTCGAAAACGGAGTGGAACACATCTTCGGCGACCTTCTTGCTCGGTGGTGCGGTCCAGCGCATTTCGCGGCGGGCCATCGGGTGGCGGAAGAACTCCTCGCACTGCTCCCAGTCATCCAGGTGCAGCAGCAGCGAGTTGCCGCCTTCCATGTTCTTTTCGTCGATCTTCAGCATCAGCACGTAATCGGTAATCTGGTTAACGAAAGTGCCGTCGTTGTGCAGTTCCATCACCCGATGCGGCTGGCGCAGGTAGCTGTCGGAGTTGTCGGAGTTGACCACCACGAAGCGCGCATAGAACTGCCCACTCATGGCGTCGTAGTTGGAACGGCCGATCAGGTGTGCGCAGGCGGTAGTGAACTTGACCATGTCTTCGGCCTGGCTCACGTCATCCAGGCCCAGCGGGGTAATCAGCATGCCGCCGGTGGCGCGATCAAGGATGGTGTTGAGCAGCACAGGGCGCAGGGTGCCTTGGCACAGCTGGTCAAGGATTTCACCCAGCCGGAAACGCAGGAACGATTTGTACTCCAACGCCTGCACCGGCCACTCGGCAACAGCCTGGACGAACGCTTCGACGGTTTCAGGGGCGAAGGTCAGTTCAAGCAGGCGCGGCGACTGTTTCGAAGGGGCAATGGTGTAACCACGCGGCTCGAGCGGCAGTGGCATCACAAGTTCTTCGATCTGCGTAAAAGCGTTCATGGCAGTGTCCTGGCAGAAAAAGTGGAGAGCGCCGTCCGGTCATGACCTGGATCAGTGCGGGCGAGGTAAAAATATCGCCACTAACTGGAAATGTCTACATTTTTGTATTTGGGCGACAATTTAGTTTTTTATCCATTGTTTTTCGTCAGCAGGCGGTTTCGGTATGATCGGCAAAACGTATTGAGGAACAGGATCTTGGAAGCGCTCGCCCCCCGACAAAACTCAGCTTTCAGCGGGTATGAGAGGCTCAAGAAGGACATCATCCGGGGCGTGTTCAAGCCCGGTGAAAAACTGTTGATGAGCGCCCTGAAGGAACGCTACGACCTGGGCGTGGGCCCGCTGCGCGAAGCACTGTCGCAACTGGTGGCCGAGCACCTGGTCAACGCGATCAGCCAGAAAGGCTACCGCGTGGCGCCCATGTCACTGGACGAGATGAACGACATCTACGATGCCCGCGCCAACGTGGAAGCGATGATCATCGCCTTGGCCATCGAGCGCGGCGACGACGCCTGGGAGGCGTCAGTGCTGGCCCACTCGCATACCCTGGCCAAGGTGGTGGAAGTGAAAACCCGCGAGCAGCGCCTGGATGTGTGGGACGAGCGGCACAAGGCGTTTCATACCGCCATTGCCTCCGGCTGTGGCTCCAAGCACCTGCTTCAGGCGCGCACTTACCTGTTCGACCAGGCCGAGCGCTACCGCCACCTGTGGCTGACGCAGACGGTGTTCTCCGAACAGGCCCTTGAGCTCAAGCGCCAGGAGCATGCGGCGCTGGTCGAGGTGATCCTCGCCCGTGACGCCAAACGCGCCAGCGCCATGATGCGCTCGCACCTGATGACCCCGGTGCCGATCATTGCGCAGATCATGCATGCCGAAGGTATCGGAGCCCGCTGAAACACCGCGCCGCTTGCTTCGCGGGTGAACCGGCCAGTGCAGGTAAAAGACGCTAGATGAATTTTTCTTAAATCGCCGGTTGTCTATTCTTTGGCACAATCAAATCTCTATTAGATGCCCAGGAACCAGCATGCCTCGCGTACTGACCATCGAAGACGACGCCGTCACCGGCCAGGAAATCGTCGCCGAACTTACCAGCCACGGCCTGGAGGTCGAGTGGGCCGACAACGGCCGTGAAGGCCTGGCCAAGGCCATTGCCGGTGGCTACGACCTGATCACCCTGGACCGCATGCTGCCCGAGGTCGATGGCCTGACCATCGTCACCACCCTGCGCAGCCTCAAGATCGCCACGCCGATCCTGATGATCAGCGCCCTCTCCGACGTCGACGAACGGGTACGCGGCCTGCGGGCCGGCGGTGACGACTACCTGACCAAGCCGTTTGCCTCCGACGAAATGGCCGCACGGGTCGAGGTATTGCTGCGCCGCAACAGTGTGCCCATGACCCAGACACGCCTCCAGGTCGCCGACCTGCAACTGGACCTGATCAGCCACGAGGCGCGCCGCGGTGACAATACGCTCAACCTGCTGCCCACCGAATACAAACTGCTGGAGTACCTGATGCGCCACAGCGGCCAGGTGATCACACGGATGATGATTTTCGAAGAAGTCTGGGGCTACCATTTCGACCCTGGCACAAACCTGATCGACGTGCACATCGGCCGCCTGCGCAAGAAAATCGACTCCCCCGGCCAGTCGCCGCTGATCCGTACGGTACGGGGCTCCGGCTATGCCATTGCTGAACCCGTCTAAAGGCTGGAGCTCCTCGACAAGCCGCCTGCTGGCGCTGTACAGCTTTCTGTTCGTGGCCTGGAGCAGCATCCTCATGGGGGTGCTGTACTTCGAGGTGTCCAGCTACCTGAACAAGCTCACCCGCCATTCCATGTTGCAGCGCCAACACCTGTTCGCGCACATGAGCGGCAAGCAGCTGGACGACGCCCTGATCGCCAGCCAGGCCTTCGAGGAGCGCAGCTTTGACGCCTATGGCCTGTTCGACACCCACCTCAACCCGATTGGCGGCAGTGTGCGCGCCCTGCCCCCGGAGCTCAGGCTGGACGGCAAGATCCATGAGTTGAAACGCTGCCTGGATGCCGACGACCCACACCTGCCCCGCGACAGCTGCGATGCGGTGGCGATCAAAGTGCAAGATGGCCGCTGGCTGGTACTGTTCCGCGATAACGGCTCACTGTTCGTGGTTACCCGGATCATCCTCGATGCCCTGCTCTGGGGTATCTCCTTGACGCTGATCCCAGGCTTTGCCGGCTGGTACCTGCTACGGCGCAGGCCGCTCAAGCGTATCCGCGCAATCCAGGCCCAGGCCGAGCTGATCGTTGCCGGCGACCTGACCCACCGCCTCCCGTTGTCGGCCCGGCGCGATGAGCTGGACATGCTGGCAGCCATCGTCAACGCCATGCTGGACCGCATCGAGCGGCTGATGCATGAGGTCAAGGGGGTGTGCGACAACATTGCCCATGACCTGCGTACCCCGCTCACCCGCTTGCGCGCCCAGCTGTACCGGATTCGCCAGCAGAGCGACGTCGACTCCGCGCAAGCCGAGGCGCTGGACCAGGCCATCGGCGAAACCGACACCCTGATGGCGCGTTTTCGCGGGTTGCTACGCATCAGCGAACTGGAAGATCGCCAGCGCCGGGCCGGCTTCGTCCAGCTTGACCCGCATGAACTGCTGGTCGAACTGCACGACTTCTATTTGCCTTTGGCCGAGGATGGCGGCATCCACCTGGAATTGCACCAGCCCGCGCAGCTGCCGGCACTGCACGGTGACCGCGAACTGCTGTTCGAGGCACTGGCCAACCTGGTGGGCAACGGTATCAAGTTCACGCCCGAGGGTGGGCAAGTGCGAATTAGCGCGACACACGACGACACCGGCGTGCGCCTGGCTATCGAGGACAGCGGGCCGGGCATTCCCGAAGAAGAGCGTACTGCGGTGCTGAAGCGCTTCTATCGCAGCGATGAAGGCCATCGCCATGCCGGGTTTGGGCTGGGATTGTCGATCGTTGCGGCGATCGTGGACCTGCATGGGTTCAGGCTGGAAATTGGGGAGAGCGAGTTGGGTGGGGCGAAGTTGGTATTGCACTGCCCGCTTGCCGGGCTTGGCAAGTAAAAGCCGGGGCCGCTTTGCGGCCCTTTCGCGGCACAAGGCCGCTCCTACAGGGGTAGCGCAGCATTAAAGGCTTGCGCGACCTTTGTAGGAGCGGCCTTGTGCCGCGAAAGGGCTGCAAAGCAGCCCCAGTACGCCGATCAGTCAGCCAAACGCCAGGTAGTCGTGCCCTTGCTGTCTTCCAGCACCACACCCATCGCGGTGAGCTGGTCGCGGATACGGTCCGACTCGGCCCAGTTCTTGTCCGCACGCGCCTGCAGACGCGCCTGAATCAGGCCTTCCACCTCGGCAGCATCGACCTTGCCTTCGGCACCTGCACGCAGGAAGTCATCGGCCTCCAGCTGCAGCACACCCAGCACTTCACCCAGCTCGCGCAGGCGGCCAGCCAGGCCGGCAGCAGCCTCCGGGTCGCTGTCGCGCAGGCGGTTGATCTCGCGCACCAGGTCGAACAGCACGGCGCAGGCTTCGGGGGTGCCGAAGTCGTCGTTCATCGCCACGCTAAAACGCTCGACAAACGCTTCGCCGCCTTTGGCCGCTACCCGTGGCAAGCCGCGCAGGGCGTGGTAGAAGCGCTCAAGCGCGCCCTTGGCGTCGCGCAGGCTGTCTTCGGAGTAGTTGATCGCGCTGCGATAGTGGCTGGCCACCAGCAGGTAACGCACCACTTCCGGGTGGTACTTCTCGAGCACATCGCGGATGGTGAAGAAGTTGTTCAACGACTTCGACATCTTCTCGCCGTTGATCCGGATCATGCCGCAGTGCATCCAGGCGTTGGCGTACTGCTTGCCTGTGGCCGCCTCGCTCTGGGCAATCTCGTTCTCGTGGTGCGGGAACTCCAGGTCGCTGCCACCGCCGTGAATGTCGAAGCTCTCACCCAGGCAGCAGGTGGACATCACCGAGCACTCGATGTGCCAGCCCGGGCGGCCCGGGCCCCATGGCGATTCCCAGCTCGGCTCACCGGGCTTGACGCCCTTCCACAGCACGAAGTCCAGCGGGTCCTGCTTGGCTTCGTCGACCTCGATGCGTGCGCCGATGCGCAGGTCTTCGATCTTCTTGCGCGACAGCTTGCCGTAGCCGACGAACTTGCCGACGCGGTAGTACACGTCGCCATTGCCTGGGGCATAGGCATAACCCTTGTCGATCAGGGTCTGGATCATCGCGTGCATGCCGGCGATATGGTCAGTGGCACGCGGCTCCTGGTCTGGCGGCAGGATGTTCAGGCGGCGCTCGTCTTCGTGCATCGCGTCAATCATGCGGGCGGTCAACGCGTCGAAGCTCTCGCCGTTCTCGTTGGCCCGGTTGATGATCTTGTCATCGATGTCGGTGATGTTGCGCACATACGTCAGCTCGTAGCCGCTCTTGCGCAGCCAGCGGGTGACCAGGTCGAAGGCCACCATGCTGCGGCCATGGCCCAGGTGGCAGTAGTCGTACACGGTCATGCCGCACACGTACATGCGCACCTTGTTGCCATCCAGCGGCTTGAAGGTTTCCTTCGCTTTGCTCAGGGTGTTGTAAATGGTAAGCACGGCGTTTCCTCAGCTGCCCCAGGAGTCACGCAGGGTGACAGTGCGGTTGAACACCGGGCGGCCCGGCTGGCTGTCTTTCAGGTCGGCGCAGAAGTAGCCTTCGCGCTCGAACTGGAAGCGGTCCTCGGGTCGCGCCTGGGCCAGAGACGGCTCGGCACGGCAACCGCTGAGCACTTGCAGCGAGTCCGGGTTGATGTTGTCCAGGAAGCTGCCGCCGTCCTCGGTCTTTTCCGGGTTCGGCGAGCGGAACAGGCGGTCGTACAGGCGCACTTCGCACTCGACGCTGCCCTCGGCCGGCACCCAGTGGATCACGCCCTTGACCTTACGGCCTTCAGGGTTCTTGCCCAAGGTGTCCGGGTCGTACGAGCAACGCAGCTCGACGATATTGCCATCGGCGTCCTTGATGGCCTCGTCGGCGCGAATCACGTAGCTGCCACGCAGGCGCACTTCACCGGCCGGTTCCAGGCGCTTGTAGCCCTTGGGCGGCTCTTCCATGAAGTCATCGCGGTCGATGTACAGCTCGCGCGCGAACGGCAGCACACGCACGCCCATGTCTTCTTTCGGGTGGCGTGGCAGCTCAAGCTGCTCCACCTGGCCTTCCGGGTAGTTGGTGATGACCACTTTCAGTGGGCGTAGCACGCACATGGCGCGCGGTGCGGTGCGGTCCAGGTCGTCACGGATGCTGAACTCGAGCATCGACATGTCGACCACGCCGTCGGAGCGGTTGGTGCCGATCATTTCGCAGAAGTTGCGGATCGAAGCCGGGGTGTAGCCGCGGCGACGGAAGCCGGACAGGGTCGACATGCGTGGGTCGTCCCAGGCGTCGACGTGCTTTTCGTCAACCAGCTGCTTGAGCTTGCGCTTGGACGTGATGGTGTAGTTCAGGTTCAGCCGGCTGAACTCGTACTGGCGCGGGTGCGCCGGCACCGGCAGGTTGTCGAGGAACCATTCGTACAACGGGCGATGCCCTTCGAACTCCAGGGTGCAGATCGAGTGGGTGATGCCCTCGATAGCGTCCGACTGGCCGTGGGTAAAGTCGTAGTTGGGGTAGATGCACCATTTGTCACCGGTCTGGTGATGGTGGGCATGGCGGATGCGGTACAGGATCGGATCGCGCAGGTTCATGTTCGGCGAAGCCATGTCGATCTTGGCCCGCAGCACGCACTCGCCGTCCTTGAACTCGCCGGCCTTCATGCGGGCGAACAGCTCGAGGTTTTCTTCCACGCTACGTTCGCGGAACGGGCTGTTCTTGCCCGGCTCCTTGAGGTTGCCGCGGTATTCTTTCGCTTGATCAGGGGTCAGGTCGCAGACATAGGCCTTGCCACGCTTGATCAGCTCGACCGCCCAGTCGTGCAACTGGTCGAAGTAGCTGGACGCATAACGCACGTCGCCGGCCCAGTCGAAGCCCAGCCATTTGACGTCGCTTTGAATGGCGTCGATGTATTCCTGGTCTTCCTTGGCCGGGTTGGTGTCATCGAAACGCAGGTGGCAGACGCCCCCGAATTCCTTGGCCAGGCCGAAGTTGACGCAGATCGACTTGGCGTGGCCGATGTGCAGGTAGCCGTTAGGCTCCGGCGGGAAGCGAGTGACGATGCTGCTGTGCTTGCCCGAGTCCAGGTCGGCCTGGATGATCGGCCGCAGGAAGTTCGCAGGGACAGCGGGGGCGCCTTTGGCAGCGGCGTTGGGCGCGTTGTCGGCAGTGGGCTTGCTCATAGGATCCTTGAATGCACGTGTCCGGCCTGGGTAGGCCGATTGAATCAAAGGGCCTATCATAGCCGAAGCAGTCAAGCTGCTGACAGTCGGGCCCGGACAAACTGGCGTGATTTATCACGGCTTTTTGCCCAAGCCTGGCAAAATGGCCAGTGCGCGCCATGTGTCGTGATCGCCTGAATATGCGTCAGGTGATAACCGGCGCCCTGCGCACCCTAATTCCCGATTGCCTTGAAAAAGCGAGTTTCAGCATGTCCAAAGTCAAACTGACCACCAACCACGGCGACATCGTCATTGAACTGAACGCTGAAAAAGCCCCGATTACCGTGGCCAACTTCATCGAATACGTCAACGCAGGCCACTACACCAACACCGTGTTCCACCGTGTGATCAAAGGCTTCATGATTCAGGGCGGCGGTTTCGAGCCAGGCATGAACGAAAAGCGTGACAAGCGTGCCAGCATCCAGAACGAAGCGGACAACGGCCTGAAAAACGCCAAGTACACCATCGCCATGGCCCGCACCATGGAGCCGCACTCTGCTTCGGCGCAGTTCTTCATCAACGCCTCCGACAACGACTTCCTCAACCACAGCGGCAAGAACGTACAGGGCTGGGGCTACGCGGTGTTCGGCGAAGTGATCGAAGGCCGTGAAGTGGTTGATGCCATCGAGAAGGTCGCCACCGGTTCCAAGGCTGGCCACCAGGACGTACCAAAAGAAGACGTGATCATCGAGAAAGCCGAGATCATTGGGTGATACTGCTGATCTCCGATCTGCATTTGCAAGAAGAGCGCCCGGACATTTCCCGGGCGTTTCTTGATCTGCTCGACGGCCGTGCCCGCCACGCCAAGGCGTTGTACATCCTCGGCGACTTCTTTGAAGCCTGGATCGGCGACGATGCCATGACGCCGTTCCAGCAGTCGATCTGCCAGGCCATGCGCCGGCTGAGCGACTGCGGTACGGCCATCTTCCTGATGCATGGCAACCGTGACTTCCTGATTGGCCAGGCTTTCTGCGACGCTGCGGGCTGCACGTTGTTGAGCGACCCCAGTGTGATCGAGCTGGGCGGTGAACAGGTACTGCTGATGCATGGCGACACCTTGTGCACCCGCGACCTGGGTTACATGAAGATGCGCCGCTTGCTGCGCAACCCGCTGAGCTTGTGGATCTTGCGCCACCTGCCGCTGTCAGCCCGCTACAAGCTGGCGCGCAAACTGCGCAGCGAAAGCAGCACGCAAGTGCGGATGAAGGCCACCGAAATTGTCGACGTCACACCGGAGGAAGTGCCCAAGGTGATGGCGGCGCATGGCGTGCGTACGCTGGTGCATGGCCATACCCACCGGCCGGCGATACACAAGCTGGTGGTTGATGGGGAACCGGCACGGCGCATCGTGCTGGGGGACTGGGACCGCCGGGGCTGGGCCTTGCAGGTAGATGAGCAAGGGTTTCAGCTGGCGCCGTTCGAGTTTTCCTGACGGGCACTGCGTGCCCCATGCAGGAGCGGCCTTGTGCCGCGAAGTGGCCGCACAGCGGCCCCAGATCTCAGCATAACCACCGAAATTGCTGGGGCTGCACCGCAGCCCTTTCGCGGCACAAGGCCGCTCCTGCAAGATCGCAGTCGCAGCAGAAAGCGCTACTGTTGCGCCACTGCCCCTTTGTCACGCTCACTGATCACCACTTCCCGATACGCCGGGTCTGCCTTGATCTGTGCCTCGGTAAACGGCATCACCGCCAGCTGCTTGGCCGCAAAGGCCTTGGTCTGGTCACTGGCATGCGCCGAAGCCGCTTCGCTCGACTGGGAGAACGCCAACAACCCCCGAGCCTCTGGCCCCTTGTCGGTGAAGCTGACCAGTTGCAAGTAGCTGGTACCGCTGACCACCAGCCGCTTGCCCGGCCCGTGCGGCACACTGTACATCGCGTTGTACACCCCCAGCGCCTGCGGGCCACCCGGTACCGGCGTACCATCAAGCGCCTGCTGCACCTGCCCCCAACGCGCCTCCCCCGCTACACCGCTGTCGCTCACCTGCTTGAGCGACGCCAGTGCCGCCTCGTGTACCAGCTTGCGCACGGCCGCCTGCTCCACCGCCAAACCACGCGGCGTGTGCTGCGGGTCTGCCGGATCAAAGGCCACCCGCCAGCTTTCCGGGTGCTCGGCCAAGGCATTGAACAGGTTCTGGAAATGCACCAGTCCAATACCACTGTCGAGGTCAGCCTTGCCATTCCAGGCAGCCAGGCTGCTGCACACGGCCTGTATATCTGCGCCTGCGCCCTCGCACCATTGCAGCAGGTCTGGCAGCACCAGGCTGGCCAGGTAGACCTCGTCGTCGGTCACCATGCGCTGCAGGTCATCCACGCCCAGCCTTGCCGTGCCCTGCAGGCGCTGCAGGGCAAAGCGGCCGCGCATGCCCAACGGCTTGTCACTGCGGCTGACCAAGGGTGAATAGCCGGTCAGCGGCTGCGCCGGGTTGGCCATCCAGGCCGGGTCGTTGGAGTTCTGCACGAAATCCTGGCGTTCAAGGCTCGGCAGCAGTCGCGCCGGGAAGATTCCCGGTTGCGCAGCCTGCGCGTCGACCTTCCACTGACAGGCGCTGCGCGAACCATCCAGCACCACCATGCGCCCTTGCCCTTGTGGGTTGCTGCAGGCACCCAGCAGTTGCTGGTCGACATACGGCACCACCGACTGGTTCAGGTACAACGCCCCACCGCCCTGGTCCACGGCCAAGGTGTTGACCCAAGGAATACCCTGCAACTGCTCGACCGAGCCTTTGAGCGCCGCCAGGCTGTCGGCACGGTTGATCTGGTACCACTGCTGCAACACTCGGGTGTTTTCAAGGTTGGCGTCACGCAAGCTGTAGGCCGCGTGCGCATCCCAGTCCAGGCGCCCGGGCCATTGCACCACCGGGCCGAATTGCGAGCTGTAGACCTGCCGCTCTACCTGGCTCAGGCTGCCATCTTCTGCCTTGACCGCAACGCTGATGGTTTGCCGGGCCAGTGGCAGCGACTTGCCATCAAGCAGGTAACGGGTCGGGTCCTTGGGGTCGAGCTGCAGCCGATACAGGGTGAAGTGGTTGGAGGTGTCGACGGTGTGCGTCCAGGCCAGGTGCGTGTTGAAACCGATATTGACCACCGGCAGGCCCGGCAATGCCGCGCCCATCACATCGAGCTGGCCAGGGATGGTCAGCTGCATCTGGTAGAAGCGCATGCCGCCCATCCACGGGAAGTGCGGGTTGGCCAACAACAGGCCGCGGCCATTGGCCGAACGCTGCGCGCCCACGGCCACCGCATTGCTGCCGCGCTCCGTGGCAAAGCGTTCTTGCCGCGCCAGCGCTGTGGCGAAACCTGCCGACGCTTGCTGGCTGCCCGCCGCAGGTGGGTGCGCGCCCGCCAGTGCCTCGACGAACTGCCCTATACCCCCCTCGGCCAATAGCCTGCGCGTCAGCTTGACCAGGTCCTGGCTGGTGATCGACCGCAGCCACTCACCGTTGCCACATTCGGCGGGCAAGCCTTCGCGGCGGCGCTCGGCGAGCGCCCGGTTGTAGCCGCTGGCATAGCCCGCCAGCAGTGCCTGCACCTGCGCCGGTTGCGCCTGCAGGAACGCATCGACTGCCGTCGGGCTGTTGAGCCAGGTGAAAAACAGGTCGCTGGTCAGGTTGTCACGCTGCTCCAGGGTCTTGCCCTTGGCACCAAAATGGCGTGAGCGCTCACCGCTCACGGTCAGCACCTCGTTGGCCAGCAGGCACAGGTTGTCCTGGGCATAGGCATAGCCAACGCCGTAGCCCAGGCCGCGCTCATCCTTGGCCACGATATGCGGCACTCCGTAACTGGTTCGACGGATCTGCGCGCTGGCATCAGTAGCGGGCTGCGCCTGCACCGCAACGCTGAAGGCCACCAGTGCAGCGGCCAGGCCTGCGCACGTCATGGGACGGGAAAGTGGAAACACGGGCACTCCTCGGATTCGGGGTCTATCCCGATCAGACGAGCGGCCAGGTGAAAATTTTACGTGTTACAAGGCGATGGAACGTCTTGAAGAGGAACAGCCATTTTTTTTACGAGTGGGTTGCAGTTTTTGCGTTCTCATTCGTCCTAGTAAGTGAGGCAACCACATTTCGGGTTCGTCCACGAAAAGGAGCATTCACATGTACAACCCGCAACCCTCGACTCACGCCGGGCGCGTCCCAGGCAAAGCGCCCAACGGACAGGACGTTTTTTCTGAGGAACGCATCGGCAACGAACAGATCCGCGAGCTGCTGCGCACCTTCGGCCTGCGAACCAGCCTGATCCGGCTCAAGGTGATCGATGCCTTGCACGCCGCTGACCGCAATGGCCGCAGCATTGGCGTACGCGGCGTGCACGCACAACTGGAACAGCTGGATATTCCGCTGTCGTTCCTCAGCGTGCGTGAGGTGCTCAAGCGGCTGTGCACCGAAGGTGTCATCGAACTGGGCAACGACAAGTGCTACAGCCTCAACCCCCAGGCGCGCGCCGTACTGGAGCAGACACACACGCCCTGAGCGCATGGCCGGCCACACCTGGCCGGCCCGCACGGATCAGGGCTTGACCTTGCGCCGCAGAATGCCGTTGATCACCACGACCACAACGGCGATGGCGATGGCCGCCATCTGGAAGGTCTGCTCACTGATTGTGCCCTGCTTCTGCAGGTGGGACAGGCCCAGCATCAGGCCCAGTACTACCAGGATGATCAGAAGGGAATATTTGAGGCGCTGCACGTGTGTCATCGAAAGTTCCTTGCAACATCAGGGGCAAATGGCTCGCAACGAGCCGTGGCAATGATACAACGCCCATAGGGCCCGGCGCTGCATTTCCTGCTGGGTAGGGTGGCGACTGCCTGAAAGCATGGGGCTCCAAGCACCCATGCCGGAGGCATCATGTACAAACCCCTGCTGTTCGCGTCCCTGATTCTCACCCCGCTTACCCTTCACGCGCTGGACACCCGCGAGGTAACGGCAGCGCAACTGCTTGAGCTTGGTCGCGACCTGGAGCGCCATGCTGGCGCCAGCCAGTGGCAACAACTGTGGCAGCGCGTGCGTCAGGCTGGCTACCTGCAGGCACCCGACGCCCCACTGCACTTCAGCGCCCCCATGGCCCAGTTGCCTGATTTGGTCCGGCAGACCTTGGCCCAAGCCGATCAGGTGCAGGCGCTGCACCAGACCCAGGCGCTGTACCGCCGCAGCTTTTCCGGCACGGTCATCGGTCAGCGCGGCGGGCAGCCATTGCATGCCTTGTGCCTGCTGGTCGACTGGCGGGCGCTGCCACAAGGCATGCTCGATGCGCCCCAGGCCTACCTGCGCAGCGCCAGCCTGCTGAGCAGCTACCCCTGCAACTGAGGGTACCCTGGCCCATCACTGGACGAGCGGAGCGCCCTGATGGGAAATCACCGGCCACAGCCACATCGTGGAGACATGTCCTACAACGCAGGATATCGCTGCCTGCAATCGCTGTTCACCGAGGCTACAAGCTGCAACCCACATGTCGCCTAGCGACGCGCCAGGGGTGTCACACAGAATTTGCTCACACCGTCGACATAACGCCGCTGGTGATCGGGTCGCACATTCCCCCATCCCGAAGGAGCGCCATATGGAATTACCAGACTTGAGCCTCATCGATATCAGCCAACTGCCCCACTCGCTGCAGGCCCTGGTCGACTGTATCGGCATCGACAACGCCTACCAGTTGACCTGCGCCTACGGCGGCAGGCCCAAGTACATCCCCAAATACCGCGAACGTACCAAGCTCGCCGACGTACTGCCGGCCGAAGCGCTGGACGCACTGATCAAGCGCTTTGCCGGAGTAGCCCTGGAGATCCCCAAGGCTGACCACTTCCTACGCCAGCTGCGCAATCAGCAGATCCAGAAAGAAAGCGCCAATGGCCTTTCACGCAGCCTGCTGGCCAACAAGTACGGTCTGAGCCTGCGCCAGATCGGCAACATCCGTCGCCAGGAAACTTGCGCTCGCTGACGACCAGCACCGAGGCCGCCAGAGGTGGCCACCCTTCCCCTCCATAAAAAGAGCAACAAAACATGTCGATAGATAACAGCCTCATCGGATCCGTGATCAACGCCTTGCCCATGGACCGCATGATCGCAGGCCCCCTGCAGGCCATGGTCCAGGCCCAGGTTACCGCCAGCAAGTCGTACGCCGACTTCCTGATGCAGGTATGTGTGCAAGACGGCAAGGCCGTGGCTATCCAGTTCGATTACGACGAGACCATCGTCGACGAACAGGGTGAATACAAGGGCGTGGTCAGCAAGACCATGAAGGTGCCATTGCTGGCGGCCATCACACACCCGAACATCTCCATCGATGAAGGTAATGTCGAATTCGAGCTGATCATCAATCAGATGTCGGAAGACACCTCCAGCACGGAAATGGGTGCGGACGTGACCGGCTCACTGGGGTGGGGGCCCTTCAAGCTGAACGTAAAGGGCAGCGTCAGCCACAAGTCCGCCCAGACACGCAAGACCGACACCCGCGCCCGCTACGCCTTCAATACGACGATGAAGCGCCAGGAGCCACCTGAAGCGATGATGAGGGTGATCGAGTTCCTCACCGACGCGGCAACCAAGCCAACCGTGGTCAGAACCGCCGAACTGCAAAGCCCGGACGAAATTTCCCAGGCCGACACCTTGAAAGACCCTGCTGCCGATGCAGGCAACAACACCCCTTGAGACGCTCCACGAGCCGCAAACAGCCCCCTGGCCAGCACCGGGGGGCACCACCTGGCCTGAGGAGTCGAGCCCATGAACAAGCCCCCTGCCCCGATGACCTCCATCGACCTGCGTGAGATCACCCGTGGCCTGCAGGAAGCCGCAAGCGCCACCAACAGCCTGATTGCACAGCAGTACATCAACCTGTTCGACCAGTTCTTCGAGTGCGACAGCGACGCCTTGGGCGCCCCCATGAAAGCCAAGATGGTCGAAGTGGCCATGGATGGGCAGCACATCATGCGCGTCCCCCTGTTTGCACTGGTGTCGCCCAAGGGCCTGGCCCTGGAGCGCATGCAGGTGGACCTGTCGGTCCGGGTCAAAGGGACCGAAGCACAACAGGCACTGCTGACCGCGAGCGAGAACAAGGCTGCCAGCTTCAAGGTCACCATCGGTGGCCAAGGCCGTCAGGGCGAAGGCCGTGACCCTGACGAAGTGCAGATCCGCATGCAGTTCCAGGCCAGCGAGCCGCCGGAAGCCCTGAACCGGCTCATCGAGGAGTACACCAGCCTGATCACCCCGGTACGCGCCCCCGGCCCACTGCCCTCGCCCGACACCAACGAATACATCGAGGCGGCCACTGTCCGTTGACGGCAGCCCCGGCACCGCTTCAGAAATCGCGCTTGTAGAAGATGTCCAGTGAGCTGGCCAGCCCACTGGCAGCTTCCAGGTACACCTTCTTGCTCAGCTTGTAACGCAACGCGATGGTGTTGGCAGGCTCGAACACACCCACGCCGTAACGCAGGCTCAGCTTCTCGGTGATGTTGCCGCTGGCGACCACGCTGGTGCTGTTGCCCGAGCCTTCGGTGTCCAGCTGGAAGTCGTCGATCCCCAGGCTCGATGCCAGGCTGCCGGTGATGCCGGCACTGCCTGCCAGCCCCAGGCCCAACGCTGCCTCGGCAAGCATGTTGTTGTCCTCGCCAGAGTTGCCCAGAGGCCGCCCCAGCACGAGGTACGACAGCGCCTGTTCCTGGCTCATGGCCGGTTCCGAAAACACCTTGGTTGTGGGTTGCTCGGCACTGCCGCTCAGGCGGATACCGGCAATAACATCATCGACCGTGCGGATGGCTTCGATGTCCAGGTACGGCTGGTCGATCGGGCCGGCGAACAGCAAGCGCGCACGGCGGATGGTCAGGCGCTGGCCGTAGGCACGGTAACGACCGTCAGCCAGGCTCAACTCGCCACGGGTGTCGAGGTTGTCGCCGATATGCACGTGGCCAAGCAGGTTGGCGGTCAGGCCAAAGCCACTGAACGACAACTTGTCGCGGCCCACCTCGACATCGATGTCCATGGCCATCGCCATGGGCGGTTTGCCCTCTTCGGTCTGGTGACCGACGATTACCGTGTCATCCGATACCTTCACGGTCGACGGTGGCAGTTCGCGCACGGTGATCTTGCCTTTGGGTACTTGCACCTTGCCGGTAACCGCCAGTTTGTCGTCGATCAGGCGCAAGGTCAGGTCCGGGGCGACCTCCAGCGTTGCATAAGGCTCGACCGTGACCGGCAGTTGCTGGCCTTGCAGGCGCAAGTCCATGCCCAATGCCTGCCCCCACGTGAGGTTGCCACTCAACTGGCCGCGCCCTGCATCGCCGCTGCGCCAGTTGCCATTGAGTTGCACCTGCTCGCCGGCGATCAGCGCCTGCAACGTCAGGTCCTCAAGGCTGGCCGGCAACTCGGCGCCACTCACTTCGCCACCGCTGAGCATCAGGTTGCCGTTGACCTGTGGTGCCAGCAAGGTGCCTGAAAGCCGCCCACTGCCGTTGAGCTGCCCGGCCAGGCGTTCGACCATCGGCACGAACGGACGCGCCACCGACAGGTCCAGCCCGGCCAGGCGGAAATCACCTGACAGAGGCTTGTTCTTGCCCAACGGGTCGAGGCGCGTATTGACGTTCAGCTCGCCCAGGCGCTCTCCACGGAACGCCAGGCGGGTATCGATACGCCGTGGCGCCAACGTGCTGTCGACACGCAGGGCCTGATAGGGGAAATCGACCCAACGGCCCTTGTCGCGCACACGCAGCGTGCCGCCACTGGCATCAATGACAATGTTGCCTTTGGGGCCGCTGGCCGGGATGTCCAGATTGATATCCGCATTGAGCAGGCCCTGCCAGGCGAAGTCTTTTGGCAGCCACTGGGCAAGGCTGTCGAGCGGGAACTGCTTGAGGTGGTAGCGCAAGCGCGGCTCGGGCGCCAAGCGCTGGTCGTCACCACACAGGCTGGCCTGGCCAGATCGCCAGCAATGGGCACCGAAGTCCAGCTGGCCGCTGGCCAGACGCTGCAGGCGTGCCGGCGATTGCAGCTGCCAATCCTGGCCACCGGCCTGGATACGCCCACTCGCAAGGCGGCCACGCCAGTCACCCTTGCTCAACTGGCCATCCAGTCCGAGGTCAAGCTTGAGTTGCGGGCCATCCAGCGCCAGGGTCAAGGCTTGCTGGCGAATGTCGCCTTTGCCGTTGGCCTGCAGCGTGCCCAATGCCGTGTCGCCCAGGTGAATGCCAGTGGCCTTTAGCTCGATCACACCGCGCTGGGCGTTGTCCAGGCGGGCATCCAGGTCCAACTGTTGCAGCCGGTTTTCGGCCTGGGCCAAGTGCTGGCCCTGCAAGGTCAGCGTGCCTTGAGGAGCCTGCAAGGTGCCGGCAACATCCAGCCGGCCCTTGACCTGGCCTTGCAGCCTTGGCCACAGCTGGCCCAGGCGCGGGAGGTCAAGGTCGATTCGCCCGGCCAGGCGCTGCTGCAAGCTGCCACTGCCGTTGATACGGTTGTCACCCAGCTGGATCGCCAGGGCGCCGAGTGTCCAGTTCTGCCCCGCCCCCTGGGCCTCAGCCTTGAACACTGCCGGCTGGCCGCGCAGGCGGCCCTTGAGATCAAGCTGGGCATCAAGGGTGAGCACCTCGCCCTTCATCTCGCCCTTGCTGCGCAGCGGACCCGCCAAGGTGCCCGGCAGCTCCGCCAGCCAATAGGCCGGGTCGAGCGCCGAAAGCTGCAAGTCGACATCCCAGGCCAAGGTGTCGGCAAAACGCACGGCCACACTGCCGGCGGCCTTGCCTTGCCCGGCGGTCAGCGCCAGTTGCGGCAGTTTCACCTGGGTCAGGTCACCTTCGAACGGGCTGACCAGGCTGAACGCCCCTGCCGGGCCGTCCAGGTCGCCTTTGAAGGTGCCCTGATAATTGCCATCGCGATAATGCACCTGCGTATTGAAACGCTTGAGGGTAACCTCGGGGGGTGTCTCCAGCGGGTACAGGCGCAACCACGGGAAGTCCTGCCAGTCCAGCTGCGCATCGGCGGTCAGGCCTTGCTGCCAGTCGGCCGTGGCCTGCAGTTTCACGCGCTGGGTGTCGCTGGCGGTCAGGTCAAGGGCATCGAGCCTGGCGCCTTTGCTGTCGACCAACCCGGACAGCGCCAACGCGATTGGCGACTGTTCAGCCGGCAGGCTGGCCGTTCCCGACAGTTGATAACCCTTGAGCAGGTCGCCCTTGGCATCAAGCTTGAGCTGATTCAACTGCAAGGTATCGGGCAGCGAGCCCGCCGGCTTGAACGCCTCTGAACGAATCTGCAGGGTCGCCGGCAGGTGCTCGGCCAACGCCTGCAACTGCCCGTTCAGCGTGGCGTCGAGGTAACCGCTGCTGGTGCCCGCAAGCTTCAGGGTCTTTTGCAATTCGCCGGTGGCGGTCAGTGCCAACTGCCAGGGTTTGCCGTCCACGGCTGGCAGTTGCAGCTGCGCCTGGAGTTGCACTGGCCAGTCACCTTCGGGCTGCAGGTCGCCCTGCAGGTTCAATTGCAGGTCATCGCGCTGCAGGTGCAGGCTGTCGATGCGCATCCCGGTGCCGGTCCAGTGCGCCGCCAGTTGCAAGTCACCCAGCAGGTCGCTGCCATCCAGCCGCAGTTGGCCGACCTTGACCTCGCCCAGTTCGATGGCCAGCGGCAAGCGCAGCGCCGGCAGCTGCAGCGGGCCGCTTTCGGCCGGCTCGGCACTTGGCGCAAAGGCCATGTCGATGCGTTGTGCCTGCAACCGGTCGATGCACAGGGTGGCGCGCAGCAGGCAGGCAGGCGACCAGGCCAGTAGCGGTGCCTGCAACTCTACCGTGCTGCCACCGTCGGCCCAGCGCAGCATGCTGGCCTGCCAGCTACCCGCCAGGCGCCCCTGGAAATTGGTCACCTCAAGCCCGGGCACCTTGCCCAGCGCCCAGCGGCTACCCGCCTCGGTACCCAGCAGCAGGCCTAGCACCAGGCCCAGGCTCGCGACTACCCCGAGCAGGCCCAGCAGAATGTATTTGATCACGCGTTTCACAGCTCAGGCCCCATGGAAAAGTGCAGGCGAATGCCCCCTTCGTCATCCAGCGCCTTGGCCAGGTCCAGGCGCAATGGCCCGACCGGCGAAACCCAGCGCACACCAAAACCGACACCGGTCTTGAGGCTGGGCAGCTCAAGGTTGTTGAACGAGTTACCCTGGTCGACAAACGTCGCGATCCGCCACTTTTCGGTCAACGAATACTGGTACTCGACACTGCCGGCCACCATGTAACGCCCGCCGATGCGGTCGCCATCGCTGTTTTTCGGTGACAGGGTCTGGTAGTCGTAGCCACGCACGCTCTGGTCGCCACCGGCGAAGAAGCGCAGCGACGGCGGAATGTTGTTCTTGAAGCCATTGGTCGCACTGCCGCCGAACTGTACGCGACCGAGCAAGCGGTGGTTCTGGCCAAGCGTGGTCAGGCCCTTGAGCAGTACATTGCCGTGCAACAGGTTGGTGTCGGAAACCAGCCCTTCCTTGGCCGCCTGTACATCGAACTGCAGCCGGTAGCCGTTGTGCGGATCGATGCGGTTGTCACTGCGCAGGAAGGAATAGCTCACGCCAGGCATCAGCAGGTTGCTCAGCCCGGAATCGTCACCCAGGCGATACTCCTCGCGCTGGTACTTGAGCGAAATGACCCGCTGCCAGCCACTGGGCAGCTTGCTGTGCCACTCGGGGCCGACTGTCAGCAGTTTGCTGAGGGTATCGGTACCGGCAAGCTCCTCGTTCTGGTAGCCGCCGGCGAAGCGCAACTTGTCGGTCAGTGGCGGGTCGAGGGGGATGTCGTACCACAGGCCAACGTTCTGCCGCGGTGCCGACAGCTCGGTTTCCCAACCATAACTGTGGCCCTGCGGGTTGACCCAATGGCGGGTCCAGTTGGCCTTGCCACGCGGACCGACGTCGGTCGAGAAGCCCAGGCCCAGGCCCATGGTGCGTGGTTTGCGGGTTTCCAGGCGGACATCCACCGGGATTTCTTCGCCCACCGCGGCGGTGGGCGCAGCATCCACCCGCACGCCTTCAAAATACCCGCTCGATTGCAGGTCATTGTTCAGTTCGGCAATCAGTTCCGAGTCGTAGGGGGTGCCCGGCTGGAACGACACCATGCGCTGCAGCAGGTCATCGTCCAGCGGCGTGTCGCCGCCGAAGGTCACTGCGCCCAAGTGATAGCGCGGACCACTCTGGTAGACCAGTTCGATATCGGCCACACCGGCCTGCGGGTCGACGGCCAGGCGCTGGCTGCTGAAGCGGCCACTGAAAAAACCGTAGCGCGACGCCTGGTTCTGGATCAGCCGCTTGGCATCTTCGTAATGGCCGTGGTTGAGTTGTTCACCTGGGCGCAGTGCCTTGCTGTCGGGCACACGGAAGGCCTTCATTTCGCTGGCGGGGCCTTCGATGCGCACGGTCACGTTGCGCAGGCGGATCGGCTCGCCCGGGTTGATGCTGAGGATCAGTTGCGGGGAATGGTCTGCGTCTTTGGGGGGCTTTACCTCGGTATCGATCTGCGCCTGGTAGTAGCCAAGTGCCTGCGCGGCTTTGCGCGCCTGCTCCTCTGCCCCGCGACTGAAGCGTAACAATGCTTCTTCATCGCGGTCACCAAGGGTGCCTATATAGCCTTCGACATTGGCCTTGAGCGCTTTGTTGGCTGGTTTTACCTTCACCAGCAACTCGCTCTGGCCCCATGCTGCGAAACTGGCGGCCCAGATAACCAGGCCCCAGGTCAATCTTCCTGAATACGTCATGCGGCAAATGCTACCAGAGCCAGACGCTCAAGGGAGCCGCCTGGCGGGATGTTCAGGCAAAAGTGGAGGTTGAAGAGACTGGATTGGGATGGAAGAAGACCCGTTCCCGGATAGGTCCTACGGCGACCTCACCAATTTCTTCATAGCCCTGGCGCTGGTAAAAGGCCAGGTAATGCTCATTGCCGGTGTCGAGCACCACGCCCTGGGTGCCTGGTTGATCCGCGCACCAGTCGTGCACGGCTTGTAACAATTGCTCCCCGTAATGCTTGCCCTGAAATTGCGGATGTACCCCCAGCAATGGCAACACATGCACCTGATCGGTGGGCAGGCAGGTGGACAGGGCGGCCTGGTAGTCCATGTAACGCCGCGTGCAGCGCAGGCCAGTGCCGAGGATCATGCGCAGGCGCCAGGCCCAGCTGTCGGCAACGCCCAACCGGCGCACCGGCGGCACGATCAGGGCCAGGGCAATCAGGCGGTCGTCCACCAGCAAACCGATGGCAGGTAACTGCAAGTAAAAGTGCTGACGCACCCATTCGCGCACCATCACCCGCAAGCGTTGCTCATACCCTGGGCGCTGGGCTTCGAAGATATAGGCAAAGGTAGGTTCGTGGCGGTAGGCGTTGTACAGCAGCGAACGCGCCTCGCGGCTGTAGCCGTCATCGAGCAGGCAGACTTGAGCCGGAGCGGCAGTGGTTTCGGGCATTGCGGGCAGACCTCCTGGAATGGGCGTACATTGCCTTGGAGGTGCACCACCGCGCTTCGTTCACCCCCTACAGCACGTTAGCAGCAGGCTTCCCAAGCCGCCATGCTGGTGATGTGGGGCGATGTCGGCTAGCATCCCGCCTTTTACCGGGATCGTCTTTCCATGAAGATCGTCTGTTTCAACATCAACGGCCTGCGAGCCCGCCCGCACCAGCTGGCAGCGCTGATCGAAAAGCACCAGCCGGACGTAATCGGCCTGCAGGAAACCAAGGTCAGCGACGATCAGTTCCCGCTGGCCGACGTAGAGGCGCTGGGTTACCACGTGCACTACCACGGCCAGAAAGGCCATTACGGCGTGGCGCTGCTGTCGCGCCAGGCCCCGTTGAGCCTGCACAAGGGCTTTGCCACCGATGAAGAAGAGGCCCAGCGCCGCTTCATCTGGGGCACCTTCGCCGATGCCGATGGCAACCCGATCACCATCATGAACGGCTATTTTCCCCAAGGCGAAAGCCGCGACCACCCAACCAAGTTCCCGGCCAAGCAGCGTTTCTACAGCGACCTGCAGGCACTGCTGGAAGGCCAGTTCCGCAACGACCAGCCACTGCTGGTCATGGGCGACATGAACATCTCGCCGCAAGACTGCGACATCGGCATCGGCCCGGACAACGCCAAGCGCTGGTTGAAGACCGGCAAGTGCAGCTTCCTGCCAGAAGAGCGTGAGTGGATGGAGCGCTTGAAAGGCTGGGGCCTGGTTGACAGCTTCCGCCACCTGCACCCGGACGTGACCGACCGTTTCAGCTGGTTCGACTACCGCAGCCGTGGTTTCGAGGACGATCCCAAGCGCGGCCTGCGCATCGACCTGATCATGGCCTCGCAGCACCTGGTGCCGCGCATCAAGGGAGCGGGCGTGGACTATGAACTGCGTGGCATGGAAAAGCCCTCGGACCATGCGCCGATCTGGCTGGAACTGAGCTGATCGCCGGGGGCCATATCCGCATCACCGCCGCCCTGTGGGAGCGGCCTTGTGTCGCGATAGGGCTGCATCGCAGCCCCAGCAATGTAGACGTTGACGCAGAAATCCTGGGGCCGCTGCGCGGCCCTTTCGCCACACAAGGCCGCTCCCACAGTAAGTGTGTGGCGCTTTCGACCTCCGCACTCACAAGCCCAGCCGCAACGCCTCCCCCACCCCGGCCCCACGGACATCGTCCGCCGCGCTGACCAGGGCAAAGTTGTAAGCCCCATGCGACCAGTAACGCGCCTCCAGCTGGCCATCGACCCGCTGCCCGTCCGGCATGCGCCGATACAGCTCGCCCGGTGAGCGCAAGAACAGGCTGATGCGCTGGCCCTTGCCATCCTCAAACACCAGCAGCGCCGCCGGCCCCTGTTCGTTGCTGAGCAAGCGCGCCCCCACCGGTTTGAAGCCATAGCCCGCCAGGTCCGGCAATTGCCCCACGCGGCTGAAATGCCGCCCCAACCAGTCGCGCAACTGCCCCGCATCACTGGCCTGGATATCCAGCGCCTCGCTGCCGGCAAACAAACGGTGCGCCTGGACGGCATCGGCCATGGGCAGGTCGACTCGTGCCAGGGACGCATCGCGCACCTGCCAGCCGCCCAGCCCTCCCACACCCAATGCCAGCATCACCACCGCCGCTGCGGCCCACCGCCGCTGCCGACGCTGGCGCAATTGCCGACGCACCTGCCCAAGGTCCAGCTGCGCCGCCCCAGGCAGTTCGCCAAACCCGGCCAGCGCCGTACGCAACCGGCGGGCATCGGCGCGCCAGCCCTCCACCCGTGCCGCCGCCTGTGGGTTGGCCGCCAGCCAGGCCTGCACCTCGGCCCGGCGCACAGGCGCCAGGCGCTCATCGACGTAAGCGTGCAATTCGTCTTCGCTGGGGATCAGACGCGTCATTTCAGTCTCCGCAAGGCCGGTGGCTGGGGGTTGCCCTCGGTCAGTTCGCGCAAGGCACTGCGGGCGCGCGACAGGCGCGACATCACAGTGCCGATAGGGATGCCCAAGGCCTGGGCGGCTTCCTTGTAACTCAAGCCTTCAATGCTGATAAGCAGCAACAAGGCGCGCTGTTCGGCTGTCAGCCGGGCAAACGCCTGCAAGTCGGCCTGGGCCAGGACACTGGCCTCAGGGTTGGCCCCTTGCGGCTCCTCCTCGTACTCGGCACGGCCGAACCAGGACAGCCAGCGCGCATGCAGGCGGTCGCGGCGCTTACCATCAAGGAAAAGCCGATAGAGGATGGTAAACAGCCAGGCCCGCAGCGCCTCGGCATCGCGTTGCTGGTCGCGTCGGCTGAGGGCCCGCTCGACCGTGGCCTGCACCAGGTCATCGGCGCTGCCCGGCTCGCGGGTCAGCCACACGGCAAAGCGGCGCAGGCGGGCCAGCAGCTCGCGCCACTGGTGGTCATCCAGATCGTGCATGGAAAAGTCCCGGCCTTTGAAGTTGTCATTGTAAAGGCAGACGCCTGCCAGGAAATTCTATTCCCGCCGATGGAATAAGTTTTTCCCTGCCGCGTCGTACTGGCACCTTCACCAAACCGGACGATGACCATGAACTCACCTTTGCACGGCCCGGCGAAAGCCGTGCGCCTGGCTGCAATCGGCGCCGTGATGCTGGCCGCAGGCGCCGGCTTTGCCTACGCCGCCGGCTGGCTCGGCGAAAGCCGGCTGACGCCACAGCGTATCATCGACACCTTCGAGGCCCAGGCCGGGCATTACCCAGGCTACCGGAAGAACCATGCCAAGGGCCTGTGCGTCAGCGGCTACTTCCAGGCCAGCGGGCAGGCCGCCAACCTTTCTACTGCGCGCGTCTTCAGCCAGGCACGCGTGCCGGTAACCGGCCGTTTCGCCATTGGCGGTGCCAACCCGTTCGCACCGGACACCGGCATACCCGTGCGCAGCCTGGCCATTCAGCTGAGTACCGACGACGGGCAGGTTTGGCGCACCGGCATGAACAACCCGCCAGTGCTGGCAATCAGCACACCGCAAGGGTTCTACGAGCAAGTGCTGGCCAACACGCCGGACCCGGCCACCGGCAAACCGAACCCTGCCAGCCTGCAGGCGTTTTTCGCAGCCCACCCGGAGAGTGCGGCGTTTCGCCAATGGGCGGCGGGCTATAAGCCCAGCAACAGCTTCGCCAACACCCAATACCACAGTATCAACGCCTTTCACCTGATCGACGCAGGCGGCACGCGCCACCCGGTGCGCTGGCAGCTTGAGCCGCAAACCGCGTTTGCCGCGCTGCCCACCCAGATCGATGACAAACAGTTTCTACAACACGACCTGCAGCAACGCTTGGCCCAGGGCCCTTTGCGCTGGACGCTTCGCCTGGTGCTGGCCGAACCCGGCGATGCGGTGGACGACCCTGCCCGGCCCTGGCCCGCCGAGCGGCGCAGCGTAGACGCCGGCACCCTGGTGCTGGAACAGGTCGACGCCCCTGAGCAGGGGGCATGCCGCGACCTCAACTTCGACCCGTTGATCCTGCCCCGAGGCATAGAGGCATCTGCCGACCCGATCCTCGCCGCCCGTTCGGCTGCCTACTCGGAATCGTTCAACCGCCGCAGCCGTGAATCGCTCAGCACCGGAGCCCGCCCATGAAACCCGAAGCCTTCCACCCTTTCGCCCGCCTGCTGCACTGGCTGATGGCCGTGCTGATCCTGGCCATGCTGTTCATTGGGGTGAGCATGGTTGCAGACCTGTCGCTACGCCACCCTGTACTGATCGGGTTGCACAAGGCCACCGGCCTGGCACTGCTGGTGCTGGTAGTGCTGCGTATCGGGGTGCGCCTGGCCGTGCCTCACCCACCCTTGCCGCGAGACCTGCCAACCCTGCAGCGCTGGGCCGCCGGGGCATCGCACTTGCTGCTCTATGGCCTGATGCTGGCCATGCCGCTACTGGGCTGGGCCATGCTGTCGGCTGGTGACTACCCTCGCCCGCTGGGCTTGCCCGCCATCGCCCCGCACAACCTGCAACTGTATGCCGTGTTGCGCCTGGCACACGGCTGGGCCGGCTACCTGCTGTTCGCCACGGTGCTGGTGCATGTGGGTGCAGCCTTGATGCACGCGTGGGTGCGCCGCGACGGCGTGTTGCGTAGCATGTGGCCTGGCCCCCTGCGCCGCAGCGAATGACCTGCAGCAGCCCGGGGCATTCGACAATCAATAATCGTTCTTAATAAGATCGGCTTTCTATTTGCCTTACTGCCCTGGACTGCCCTATGAACGTCGCAAAGGATCCTGCAACCCTGAAACCTGCCAGCACCCTGGACTTGCGTCCGCTGCTGCTGGCCAACATGGCCTGTACCATGTCGATGATGGCCTTCGTCGCCCTGATCGGCCCGATTGCCCGCCAACTCGGCATGGCCACCTGGCAGGCCGGCGCTGCCGTGACGGTGGCCGGCGGAGTCTGGGTGCTGCTGGCCCGGCCCTGGGGCCGTGCGGCAGATCGGCTGGGCCGGCGACGTATCCTGTTGCTGGGGACCGCCGGCTTCACCCTGGCTTACTGGCTGTTATGCCTGTTTGTCGAGGGCGCGCTGCGCTGGCTGCCGGGCGCGACCGCAGCGTTCATCGGGCTGATGGTCGCACGCGGCTGCATCGGCGCCTTCTATGCTGCAATCCCGGTAGGCTGCAACGCGCTGATCGCCGACCATGTCGAGCCGCAGCGGCGTGCCCGGGCCATGGCTTCGCTGGGGGCGGCCAACGCGGTCGGCCTGGTAGTAGGGCCGGCACTGGCGGCGCTGCTGGCGCGGCATAGCCTGAGCCTGCCTTTCCATATCATGTCGCTGCTGCCGGCCAGTGCCTTTCTCGTGCTGCTGTTCACCCTCAAGCCGCAGGCGCTACCCCACAACCATGCCCCGAGCCCGGTGCGTTTGAACGACCCACGCCTGCGCCGGCCCTTGCTGGTAGCGTTCAGTGCCATGCTCAGTGTTACCGTGTCGCAGATCATTGTCGGCTTCTTTGCCCTGGACCGCCTGCACCTCGGCCCGGCAGAAGCTGCCCAGGCCGCCGGCATCGCTTTGACCACGGTGGGCGTGGCACTGATGCTGTCACAGGTACTGCTGCGCAAACTGGAATGGCCGCCACTGAAAATGATCCGGGTAGGCGCTACGGTTTCGGCCCTGGGCTTTGCCTGCGGCTCGCTCGCGACCACCGCACCTTGGCTATGGGGCTGCTACTTCGTCGCGGCCGCGGGCATGGGCTTTGTCTTCCCGTCGTTTTCAGCGCTGGCGGCCAACGCCATGCACGCCTCCGAGCAAGGTGCCACAGCCGGTTCCATTGGTGCGGCCCAAGGCATGGGCGCGGTGATCGGTCCACTGGCCGGCACCCTGGTCTATGCCCTCGATCCGCGCCTGCCATTTCTGGCCGTGGCCGCGCTGTTGCTGCTGGTAGGGCTATGGCCGATGCCGCGCGACCAGCGTGCCTGAGAAGCACAGCGCGCAAGCGTGCAGAGTGTGTTTTAATGCGCATCGCTCATTATTTTTTACACCTCTGATTACAAGGCGGCTATGGACACGGGGACGCGACTCAAACTGGTGCGTGAACGCAACAACCTCTCCCAACGGGAACTGGCCCGCCGCAGCGGGCTGACCAATTCGACGATCTCGCAGATCGAGCAGAATCGCGTCAGCCCTTCGGTCAGCTCCCTGAAAAAACTGCTCGAAGGCATTCCCATGAGCCTGGCGGAGTTCTTCAGCTTCGACGAGCCGGTGCGAGAAGAGCGCTTTGTGTTCCGCGGCGGCGAGCAGCCCGATCTGGGCCGTAACGGCTTGCGCATGCTGCTGGTCGGCGCCAGTGTCGAGGGCCGGCAGATGCGCATGCTGCGCGAGCTGTATGCACCGGGCGCGGATTCCGGCGAGCCGATCGTGCATGCCGAGGGCGAAGAATGTGGCCTGGTCACTCGCGGCACCGTAGAGCTGTGGGTCGATGGCCAAGTCAGCGTGCTCAGCTCGGGCGACGGCTACTACATCCCCACTACACTGCCGCACAGCTTCAAGAACATCGGCCCGGACGAGGCCGAGATCATCAGCGCCAACACGCCGGCGAACTTCTGACCTTGACGCGCAGCGCTTCGCTGAGCACCCGGGCCATCTACCAGAGCCTGCGCAACGCAGCCCTTGGCGTGCATCACCTTGAGGTGAGTGCACGCCGCGATGGCGGTTTGGTCGATGTCGACATCCAGGGCTGGCAGATGACGCTGGCCCTCGATCCCGAAGGCCTGGCGCATTGCATCAGTTGCCAATCCCCTGACGGCCAGCAGGCCGGGACCGAGGACTGGCAGCGCTACGGCACCAACCCGGTCGACCTGCTCAGCCTGTGGGAACGCACTCAGCTCGAGAAGCTGCTGGCCCGCTGACTTAACGCCTCCTCGACAAAGTCCAGGCGGTCCTGCCCAAAGAACATTGCCTCACCTACAAAGCAGGTCGGCGCGCCAAACACGCCGCGTTCGACGGCCACCTCGGTCGCCTGCTTGAGCGCTGCTTTCACTTCAGGGTCAGCCGCCAGCGCGTGAAACGCCTGCGGGTCGAACCCTGCCTGGCTCAGTGTTTCGTCCAGAACGGCGCTATCGCTCAGGTTGCAACGCTGCACCCACAGCCCATTGAACAGCACCGACAGCAACGCCTCCAACCGCTCTGGCGAGCGCAACTGGGTGCCCATCACCCCCCGCATCAAGGCCAAGGTATTGACCGGAAACCCCGGCGGCAGCCCGAACGGTACCCCATAGCGCGCGGCAAAGCGTGCCAGGTCGGTGAACATGTAGCGCCCCTTGGCCGGGACCATGGCCGGCGAAGCATTGCCGGTAGCCTGAAAAACCCCGCCCAGCAGCATTGGCCGGTAATGCAGCGTGGCACCCTGGCGGGCACACAGGCCTGGCAGTTGGGTCCAGGCCAGGTAGCTGGCCGGGCTGCCCAAGTCAAAAAAGAAATCGACAGTCTTGTGCATGGTTACGGTCCTTGCGTGGTGAGAGGGGCTTACCAGCGTTCCATCCAGGGGCGCAGGTCCAGTTCGAACGTCCAGGCGTCTCGGGGCTGGGCGTGCAGAAACCAGTAGCTGTCGGCAATGTGCGCCGGGGCGAGGATGCCGTCCTGGTCCTTGAGGGCATAGCGCTCGGGGAAGCTGTCGCGGATGAAGGCGGTGTCGATGGCCCCGTCCACCACCACATGCGCGACATGGATATTCCGTGGCCCCAACTCTCGCGCCATGCTCTGGGCCAGGGCGCGCAAGCCGTGCTTGGCCCCGGCGAAAGCCGCGAAACCTGCTGCACCCCGGGTGCCAGCGGTGGCGCCGGTGAACAGGATGGTGCCGCGCTCACGCTGGACCATGCGCCGGGCAACCGCCTGAGCGGTAAGAAAGCCGGCGAAGCAGGCCATTTCCCAGATCTTGAAGTACTTGCGCGGGGTTTCCTCAAGGATGCTGCAGGGGACATTGGCGCCGATATTGAAAACAAACGCCTCGATCGGGCCGATATCGCGCTCGATAGTATCGACCAGCGCTGCCACCTCCTCCTCCTTGCGCGCATCGGAGCCAAAACCATGGGCCTGGCCGCCAGCAGCGCGGATTTCCTCCAGCAGCGGTTGCAGCTTTTCTGCCTGCCGCCGCGTCACGCAGGCAATGTAGCCCTCCCGGGCAAAGCGCTTGGCAATCTCGCCACCGGTGGCGTCGCCCGCACCGATCACCAGCACTACTTTTTGTTGTTCTGACATGCCTGCCTCCATTGGTGAATGATCGTTTAGTAAACGAACGCTATGTTATGATCCCCGTCATCGTCAAGCCCGCCTGCAGAGGCAAGTGAATGCGTTATTCCAACGAACACAAGCAGCAAACTCGCGAACGTTTGCTGAGCAGCAGCGGTGCGCTGGCCAAGCGTGGGGGCTTTTCCAGCACTGGCGTCGCCGGGCTGATGAAGGCAATCGGCCTGACCGGCGGCGCCTTTTACAACCACTTCCCTTCCAAGGATGACCTGTTTACCGAGGTGGTACGCCAGGAGCTGCACAACAGCCCGCTGGCCCGCCTGGCCACTCAAGGCGCCAGCCGCGAGCGCCTGGGCCGCTGCCTGCAGCAGTACCTGAGCCTGGCCCACCTGCACAATGCCGAAAGCGGCTGCCCGCTGCCGCCGCTGGGTGTGGAAATCGCCCGGGCCGCAGCACCGGTGCGCGAAGAGGCCGAGCACTGGCTGGTCGACCTGCACCAGGCCTGGAGCGCAACGCTGGAGGATGATCAGCTGGCCTGGGTGCTGATCAGCCAGTGCGTAGGTGCATTGATGGTCGGGCGCATGCTGGCCACTGAACATGTGCAGTCGCAAGTGCTGGACGCAAGCCGCCAGTTTGTCGAAAAGGCCCTGCATGAAGTGGATTAGCCTGCTGCTGGGCCTGACGCTGGCGCTGCCCGCGCTTGCCGAACAAGCCTGCCCATCCGGGCAGTATCAAGTGTGCCTGATGGGCTGTTTTTGTGCGCCGATAGACCCTGGTCAAGCGGGCCAGATTCTAAAGGATGTGGAGGTCATGGCCTCGTCCAGCCTCACGTTCGCCTTGCGCCAGGCCAGGGATGAGGCCACCGCCAGCGGCGTCGAGCCGATCCCGCTGCATATCCGTGCGCAACTCGAACCCTGGTACGACTTTGCCGTGCTCGATGCGGCGCGCTTCCGGGTGGGTGACGAACAGCAAATGAGCGCGGCCAACGCGCTGCTGCAGAACCCCGACGTGAACGCCGTGACGCTGATCGACACGATCATCTTCCGCCGGGCCGGCGATGCCGAGGACAACGTGGCCCTGTGGGCGCACGAGCTCAAGCATGTACAGCAGTACCAGGAGCTGGGCGTGGAGGAATTTGCCCGACGCTATACGCGCAACTATGACGACCTGGAGGGGCCGGCCTACAAGATCGAGGCCGAAGTCGGCAAGGCGCTGCGCGAACGCGCTTCGGGGCAGGCCCACTGATATCAGTTACTACGCGATCCCTGTGCAGGAGCGCATGCGCTCAGGACGCCGCCGAGGCCTCTTCAGCGTCCTGCTCACGGCTGGCATAACGCTGCGCCAGCACCGCGCAGACCATCAGCTGGATCTGGTGGAACAGCATCAGCGGCAGGATCATCGCGCCAATACCGCTGCCCACGAACAACACCTGGGCCATGGGCACGCCCGTAGCCAGGCTCTTCTTGGAGCCGGCAAACAGAATGGTGATGCGGTCCTCAAGGTCGAAGCCCAGTGCCTTGCCAAGCACGCGGGTGCCAAACAGCACCACCGCCAGCAGGATCCCGCACACGACGAACAACCCGGCCAGGTGCTGCGGCGATACCGTGTGCCACAAGCCCGTGACCACGGCTTCGCTGAAGGCGGTATACACCACCAGCAGGATCGAACCCTGGTCCACCACCTTGAGCCAGCGCGCATTGCGCTTGACCCAGGCGCCGATCCAGCGCCGCGCAATCTGCCCGGCAACGAACGGTACCAGCAGTTGCAGGGTGATCTTCAGCACGGCATCCAGGCCAGAACCGGTGTCACCACTGGCGCCCAGCAACATCATCACCAGCAAGGGGGTCAGGAAGATGCCCAGCAGGCTGGATGCCGCCGCGCTGCAAATGGCTGCTGGCACGTTACCGCGGGCCAGCGAGGTGAAGGCGATGGCCGACTGCACCGTGGCCGGCAAGGCGCACAGGTAGAGCACGCCCAGGTACAACTCGTTACCCACCAGCGGCACGAACAGCGGCTTGAACGCCAGGCCAAGCAGCGGGAACATCACGAATGTGCAAGAGAACACCAGCAGGTGCAGGCGCCAATGCCCGGCACCGGCAATGATCGCCTCGCGCGACAGCTTGGCGCCATGCAGGAAGAACAGCAGGCCGATGGCCAGGTTGGTCAGCCAGCCGAAATACACCGCACCATCGCCCGAGCAAGGCAGCACGGTGGCGATCAGAACGACCCCGAGCAAAGCCAGGGTGAAATTGTCGAATAACATCCGCAAATACTTCATCACAGTGTCCGTCTTGTCATTGTGCAAGGGCAGACGATAAGGTCTACGGCTTTTCGGCGCTAACGCCGGAACCCCCATCGGTATCGCTCAACGGACACGTTCCGCAAAAGGACCCGCTCATGCCCCTCTCCCGCCCGGCCGCGCTAGCGGCTGTCATCGCACTGGTTCTGGGCCAGACCGGCGCCCAGGCCGACGACCAGTTGCAAGCCAAGGTCGACCAGATCATCCGCCCGTTGATGCAGGAGCAAGGTATCAGCGGGATGGCCGTGGCGATCTACGCACGCGACCATGCGCACTATTTCAGCTATGGCGTGGCCAGCAAGGCCGACAATGTGCCCGTCAGCCGAGACACCCTGTTCGAGATCGGGTCGCTAAGCAAGACCTACACCGCCACCTTGGCCGCGCTGGCCAGCGCCGAGGGCAAGCTGGACCTTGACGCCCCGGCCAAGCGCTACCATCCGGCACTGGCGGGGGCGCCCATCGGTGATGCGACGGTGCTGGAACTGGGCGCCTACAGTGCCGACTGCCTGCCCTTGCAGTTCCCCGATGCGGTGCAGACACCGCAGCAAGTCGTCGATTTCTTCCGCCACTGGCAACCCCGTGCCAAACCCGGCACCCAGCGCTGCTATTCGAACCCCAGCCTTGGCCTGTTCGGTGACCTGGCCGCCCGCGCGCAGCATCAACCGTTTTCTACACTGATGACCGAGGGCCTGCTGGCTAAAATGGGCCTGAAAAACACCTACCTGCACGTCCCGGCCAGTGCTCAGGGGCTTTATGCCCAAGGTTACGACGCCGCCGACAAACCGGTGCGCGTCGGCCCCGGCGCGTACGCCGACGAGGCCTACGGCATCAAGACCAGCGCCAGCGACCTGCTGCAGTACGTGCGGCTGCACATGCAACCGCAGGGCCTGCCACCGGCACTTGCAAAAGCAACCGCCATTACCCAGCAGGGCTACTTCCAGGTCGGCAGCATGACCCAGGGCCTGGGCTGGGAACGTTATCCCTACCCAGTCACGCTGGGTGCCCTGGTAGATGGCAACAGCGCGCGGATGATCCGTGAACCGCACGCAACCACGCGCTTGCAACCGGCCCTGCCGCCGCTGCCAGCGGCCTGGTACAACAAGACCGGTGCAACCAACGGTTTCGGTGCATACGCCGCCTTTGTGCCCAGTGAAAAGCTGGCAGTGGTGTTGCTGGCGAATCGCAATTACCCGAACGAAGAGCGGGTTCGTGCAGCCTTCGAGATACTGTCCGGGCTGTAGTGCGAGCAGCGATTGTCGAACAAAACGACAGAAATGTAGTGCGCAAAAAAATTCACTACAAAACCATTGACGCCTCTCATCGCCCTTGTGCATGATGAAGCCGTCTCCCTGATCGGGAGCGGTGGCAAGGGTGTTCCAGACGGCTTGCGCGGTAACGCAGGCCGTCCGTGGAGAGGGAACTGTCCAAAAGGCAGCGTGAGAAAGCCCCTGTTGCGATGCTGCTGTAGCAGCGTTGGTAGTGCGCTACACCGTGTTAGCGCCAACTGTGAAAATCACCTACGAATGGGTAATGGGGGCTTTATGATGAACTTGAACAACAATCCGACTATCGATCAACTGGCGCAGCTGTTCGCCGTACGCAAGGACAGCCTTGACGATCACTTGCTGTGGGTCAGCCAAACCGGTGAGGTGCGGCTCGACCGCCTGCCACCGAACACGATCGAAGATGAATTTGAAGAGCACCTGCCCAGCATGCGTGCCCGCTTCAAGGTCTACCGCCGTGGCCAAGGCTACGTCGGCAAGAAGGCCGCCGCCGACACCGAGTTCGTTGGCCGCGTCCTGCAGACCCTGCAACAAGAATGGCCCGCCGCCCGTGAGCGGCAGGCAGTCAAGGTGATCGAACCGCTCAACTGAGGGTTCTCACCCTTAAGCAAGCCCGGCCCGCATAGGCCGGGCTTTTTCATGCCTGGCGCCGCTGCCGGCGGCTTTGCGGCAATGGCAAGGCTCCGGTAGCCATCGCACGGGCGCGGTCGACACCCCACACCAGGGCGCGGGTCATGGTCTCCCCTGGCCGCGCAGGGTAGTACTCCTCCAGCAATGCCCGCCCATCCCCGGCATACAACCCCAAAAACAGCTGAGTCGCCCCCAGACGTGACAAGCGCACCTGCACATCCAGCGTGGTGCCGTCACTGAGGACTTCGTCGTGGCTGCGGCTGTGCAATTGGGCGTCGGCCCACTGCCAATAAGTCTGTTCCCTGACGCGCATGAGCATTCAATCCTCCGTTGCTGGAATGCCCCGACAGAAAACCACAACCTCACCCAGCCGGCGAGCGCAACCCGGCAATGCCATGAGGCGGATCAATAAAGCGCAATAAAAACCCCGCCATTGGGCGGGGTTATGTACGGGGGCGGGATCACTTCTTCAGCGGAACCCGCGGCATGAAGCGGCCTTTTTTACTGCGTTGCAGATGTGCAGGCTGGAGCTGTTCGGAATCATCCAGCGTCATGTGGGCGAACCCCAGGCGGAAGGCCGCCTGGCCGCAGCGCACTTGGCTGTTGATGGGGAACGCATCGTTCAGGTCTTCGAAAAAGGATTCGCTCATGCCCTGTCTCCCTCCAGTGGCAGTCGCGCCGGCAACCAGAAGAGTCGCCCAGAAAACGCGGCCTGTGAAAAAGAGACTAGCTGGTCATTTGCGGACCACCCGGACAAGAGCTTTGCAGCCGACCAGTGGCAGACTGCTCTACTTCAGGCGCACCGCTGTGCCGGTGGCAAATACCACCACCATGCCGCCCTGCACTGACGGCATGCTGATCTCGAAATCCACACCCACTACCGCGTCGGCGCGCAACTGCAGTGCCCGCGCCTTGAGTTCTTCGGTGGCCTGCTCGCGTGCTTCACGCAGGGCGCTTTCCAGGGTTTGCGAGCGGCCGCCGAAAAAGTCGCGAAAACGCGCAAAGAAATCGCGTACGAAGTTGATGCCCTGCACCGATTCGGAGCTGACCACGCCCAGGTATTCGGCAATCGGGCGCCCTTCGAGCTGGCTGGTGGTGGAAATGATCATGAAAGCGCTCCGTCGGCCTGGATAAAGAGGCCGATTCTAACAGAGCGCCGAGCACCCTATTTGCGCGGTTTACGCGCTGACTGCCCGCAACCTTTGCCCGATACGCGCGCCGAACACGTTCACCAGCAACCCCGCCATCACCAGCAAGGCGCCCCAGCCCTGGATGGCGGTCAGGCGTTCGCCCAGCAACAGCGCCGACGAACTCAAGCCAATCACGGGTACCAGCAGCGAGAACGGTGCCACCTTGCCGGCCGGGTGGCGCGACAGCAGCTTGCTCCACAGGCTGTAGCCGAGCATGGTGGCGACAAAGGCCAGGTACACCAGGGCCAGCACCGAGCTCCAGCTGATGTTGGCCAGTGCATGGCCGATCCGCTCCGGCCCTTCCAGCCACCAGGACAACGCCAGGAACGGCAGTGGCGGTATCAGCCCGCCCCAGATCACCAACGCCACCAGGTCAACCGAGCCAAAACGCCGGGTGATGATGTTGCCCATGCCCCACATGGCACCAGCGCACAAGGTCAGTACCAGTGCCAGCAGGGGCACATGGCCGCCATCTTCGCTGCCAATCAACGCCAGGCCGCTGGCCGCTACCAGCAGCCCCAGCACACTGGCCACGCGCAGCCGTTCACCGAGAAACAGCGCGGCAAAACCCAGGGTAAAGAATGCCTGAGACTGCAGGATCAACGAGGCCAGCCCAGGCGGCATGCCGCTGTACATGGCCTGGAACAGGAAGGCAAACTGACCCAGCGAAATCGTCGCGCCGTAGGCGATCAACCAGCGCCAGGGCAGTTTCGGCCGCTTGACCAGCAAGATTGCCGGAAACGCCACCAACAAGAAGCGCAACGCCCCCAGCAACATCGGCGGCAAGCCATCGAGGCCTACCTTGATGACCACGAAGTTGACTCCCCAGGCGACGATCACCACCAGGGCGATGAGCAGGTCCTTAAGCGGCATTGCAGCGTCCTTCCTCAGGCTTTATATACATATTTCGTTACAGCATAAGATGATTCCCTCAAATGGGACCATTACAGTTGCGGCCAAGGGTTGCGCAACAGTGACTGTTCCTGGCCGCTGGACGGAGTTCAATCCTGATAACCAGGCGCTACCCGCTCCAGCATCCGCAACAACGCCGCCCACGCCAGCTGCAGCGCATCCGGGTCGGTCAGCTCACCCTGCTTCAACTCCCTCCCCGGCGCGTTGAACTGCCGCTCGGTATGCGCGCACACTTCAGCCGGCGGCAGTATCAGTTGCCCGGCACTCTGCGCTGCCAACTGGATCTCACAAGCCTTCTCCAGGTAGTACATGCGCAGGAATGCTTCGGCCACGCTACCCCCGGTGGCCAGCAGGCCATGGTTGCGCAGGATCATCACCGGCTTGTCGCCCAGGTCGGCAACCAACCGCTGCTGCTCGTCCATATCCAGCGCGATACCTTCATAGGCGTGATAAGCCACTTGGCCGTAAAACTCCATGGACATCTGGTTGACCGGCAGCAGCCCGCACTCCAGCGCAGCGACCGCGCAACCTGCACGGGTGTGGGTGTGCAGCACGCAGTGGGCGTCCTCGCGGGCGGCATGAATGGCGCTGTGAATGACGAAGCCAGCCGGGTTGACCGGGTGCGGCGAAGGTTCGACCGGCCTCCCCTGCAGGTCAATCTTCACTAGGCTGGAGGCCGTGATTTCGTCGAACAGCAGGCCGTACGGGTTGATCAGGAAGTGATGCTCCGGCCCTGGCAGGCGCAGGGATATGTGGGTGAAGATCAGGTCGCTCATGCGAAAATGCGCGATCAGCCGATAACAGGCGGCGAGTTCCTGGCGCAGGCGCTGCTCCGTTGCGTTCATGGTCGATATCTCTGTAGATGAAGTGGCCTGAAACTACTTGCTCGCCCAAGCATTGAAGCGCTGTTCCAGCTCTTCGCCATGGTCGACCCAGAATTCCACATTCATCGCCAGCGCCCCTTGCAGGTTCTGCGGCGCAGTGGGTACCCAGCTGGCCAAGGCCGGGTCCAGCCTGGCAGCTGCCTGGGTGTTGGTCGGTCCATAGGGAATCTGCTGCACATAGCGCACCTGGGTATCAGGCTGGTTGGCATAGGCAATCAATCGCTTGGCCTGGTCGACATGCCGCGAGCCTTTGATGATGGCCCAGTAGTCCATGCCATACAGGCTCCCAGGCCATACCACGGCCAGCGGGCTACCTTGTTGCGCCGCTACGGCGATGCGCCCGCTGTAGGTCGAAGTCATTACCACATCACCTGCAGCCAGCCACTGCGCAGGCTGGGCGCCCGCGTCCCACCACTGGATATAGGGCTTGAGTTCGCTGAGCTTGGCGAACGCACGCTCGACCCCGGCCGGCGTCGACAGCACCTTGTAGACCTCCTCCACCTTCACCCTATCGGCCAGCAGCGCGAACTCCAGGTTGTACACCGCACGCTTGCGCAGGCCTCGCTTGCCCGGGTACTTGTTCACGTCCCAGAAGTCGGCCCACGAGGCCGGTGCCTCAGCCAGCTTGTTGCGGTCGTAGGCGATGGCCACGCTCCACACCAGCGCAGCCGAACCGCAGTCCTGAGCTGCGTCAGGGATCAGCTCGGCGCCATGGCCCAGGCGCTGCCAGTCAAGGTGTTCGTAGACCCCCTCTTCACAGCCGCGCATCAAGTCCGGCCCCTCGATCTGCACCACGTCCCAATCGACGTTGCCGGTGTCGGCCATCACCTGGATTCGCGCCATCTCGCCGTTGTATTCGCTCTGGATCAGCTTGCTGCCATCCTGGGCACTGAAGGGCTTGAAGATGGCCTCATCCTGGGCCTTCTGGCCGGCGCCGCCATAGGCCACCACGACCATCTGCGGCGCGGCATGCGCGCTGCCCAGGCCAAGGGCAAGCAACGTTGCGCATAGGCCAGGAACACGGGGTATTACCTGCATCGTAGCTTCCTCCTACCGGTGCCCCAAGGGCCCGTTTTCTTGTTGTTGTGAGGTCACACCCTCGCGGTGAGGGTGAACAAAACCTAGTCGCGCACCAGTAAAAAAACAAGTTGATTTTTTACTGGAGCTACACTTTCATAAACAAAACAAGAACAACACCGCACTGGAGCCGCCTGTATGCAGACCGCCTTCCCTCACCTGTTCGAAGCCTTGCAGCTGCGCGGCAAACGCTTGAAGAACCGCATCATGTCCACCGGCCATGACACCTGCCTGCCCACCGACAACCTGGTCAACGACAAGCTGATCGCCTACCAGCGCGACCGCGCAGCCGGTGGCGTCGGCCTGATCGTGCTGCAGGTTGCGGGGGTGCATGACAGCGCCCGCTACACCTCGCATGTGCTGATGGCCACCGACGATGCCTGCATCGACGGCTACCGGCAGCTTGCCGAGGCCTGCCATGCACACGGCACCGTGGTGCTGTCGCAACTGTTTCACCCCGGGCGGGAAATCATGGAGTCGGCGGACGGCCTGCTGGCGGTTGCCTACTCCGCGTCGTCGGTGCCCAACGAACGCTTCCGGGTGATGCCACGTGCACTGGACCAGCCGATGATCGACGAAATTGTCCAGGGCTACGCCAGTGCGGCCCGGCGCCTGCACCAGGCCGGGCTGGATGGCGTCGAGGTGGTGGCCAGCCATGGCTACCTGCCCGCGCAGTTCCTCAATCCGCGGGTGAACCTGCGCAGCGACGGCTACAACGGCAGCCTGGAACAGCGCCTGAGGTTCCTGCGTGAAGTGCTGGCCGCCGTGCGCGCCGCCACCGACGAGCAATTCATCATCGGCCTGCGCATAAGCGCCGACGAGCGCGACAGCCAAGGGCTGAGCGAGGATGAGTCGCTGGCCGCCGCGGTTGCCCTGCAAGCCCAGCTCGACTACCTGCACATCGTCGCTGGCACTTCGGCGTCCCTGGGCGGCGCCGTGCACATCGTCCCGCCTATGGCCATCCAGGCGGCTTACCTGGCCCGAGAAGCGGGAACCTTCAAGCAGCAACTGGACATTCCGTTGTTCGTTACCGGGCGCATCAACCAGCCCCAGGAAGCCGAACTGATCCTGGCCCGCGGCCAGGCGGATGTCTGCGGCATGACCCGTGCACTGATCTGCGACCCGCTGATGCCGAGCAAGACCGAACGCGGCCAGGTCGAAGATGTACGCGCCTGCATTGCCTGCAACCAAGCCTGCATCGGCCACTTCCATCGTGGCTTGGCCATCTCCTGCATCCAGCGGCCAGAAACCGGCCGCGAATTGCAATACGGGCAGCTGACGCCCGCCACTACGCCCAGGCGCATCCTCGTCGCCGGTGGCGGGCCCGCCGGCATGAAGGCCGCCGCCGTGGCCGCCGCCCGTGGGCACCTGGTAACGCTGTACGAAGCCAGCCCGCAGCTCGGTGGCCAGGTGCTGCTGGCCCAATTGCTACCGCGGCGCAGCGAGTTCGGCGGGGCCAGCACCAACCTGCAACGGGAAATGGCCCTGGCCGGCGTGGAAGTCGTTCGCAACACCCGGGTGGACCGCGCCCTGGTCGAGCGCGAGCGCCCCGACCTGGTCATTGCCGCCACTGGCGCTACCCCCTACTGGCCCGCGTTCGAGCGCATGGGTGAACTGCAGGTGGTGGACGCCTGGCAGGTGCTGCGCAATGAAGTGAAGCTGGGGCGTTCGGTGCTGGTGATCGACTGGCGCTGCGACTGGATCGGCCCTGGCATCGCCGAACGCCTGGTGCGCGAGGGGCACCAGGTGCAGTTGGCAGTCAACGGCACCCATTGCGGCGAGAACCTGCCGCTGTACGTACGCGACCAACTGGCCGGCGAGCTGCATCGCCTGGGCATCCCCATCACCCCTTATGCGCGCTTGTATGGCAGCGACGACAACACGGTGTACCTGCAGCACACCGCCAGCGGCGAACCGATGATATTCGAGGGCATCGACACCCTGGTGCTTTGCATGGGCCATCAGCCGGAAGACAGCCTGGCCAGCGAGCTGGCCGGCCTGGTAGAAGTGCGGCGCGTTGGCGACTGCCTGGCACCACGTACCGCGGAAGAAGCGATTCACGACGGCTTGACGGTTGCCTGGTCGCTCTGAGGCTGTACATACTGCGGCTTTTGCGATGGACCGACGTGCATGAGCCAACTCCCCCAGCCCCCCGCCAGCGAAGCCGGGGGCGCCGCACCGCAGTTCCTGGGCACTCGCATCCGCGGCCTGCGCAAGCGCCGCGGCATGACCCTGGCGGAGCTGGCCGCGCACAGTGAACTGACCGCCGGTTACATCAGCCAACTGGAGCGCAACCTTTCCTACCCGTCGATCCCGGCGCTGTTCAACATCGCCCGCAGCCTGGGTGTCACCATCCAGTGGTTTTTCGCCAGCGAAGCCACCACTGCTCCAGAGGACCAGGGCTATGTGGTGCGGCGCAACAGCCGCCTGAGCGTGCACTATGAAGATGGCATCGTCGATCAACTGCTCACCCCCCAGCCCAACCGCCAGCTGGAGATCCTGCACTCGCGCTTCCCTCCAGGCACCTACAGCCAGCAAAGCTACAGCCATGAAGGCGAAGAAGCCGGCTACGTCCTGAGTGGAAGCTTCGAGCTTTGGGTGGGCGAACGGCACTTCCAGCTGGGTGAAGGCGACAGTTTCAGCTTCTCCAGCCAGGAGCCCCACCGCTACGGCAACCCGGGCGAGGTGGATGCCGTGGTGATCTGGGTGATCACGCCGCCAACATTCTGAAGCACTCCTGCAGGCGTTCGTAACACCGTTGACCTGCAAGACGGTCTACCTTGTCCACCGAACTTGAAAAGGAGCACAACCATGAAGCAGATCCTGATCATTGGCGCGGGCTTTGCCGGCCTGTGGAGCGCACTCAGCGCCATCCGCCAGCTTGACCTCAACGGTAGCAAGGACGTCGAGGTCACCTTGCTCGCCCCCAAGGCCGAACTGCATGTGCGCCCACGCTTCTACGAGCCCAACGTTCACACCATGGCCGCGCCGCTGCAGGACCTGCTCGATGCCGTCAACGTTCGCTTCGTGCAAGGCACGGCATTCCACATTGATGAAGCGGCCCGCCGGGTCAGCTACCGTACCCGCAGCGGCACCCAGTGCGCCCTGCCCTACCACCGCCTTATCATGGCCTGCGGCAGTGTGCTCAACCGGCCTGACATGGGCGGTATCGAGCACGTTTTCGACGTCGACAAGATCGACAGCGCTGCGCGGCTGGAAAGCCATCTCAAATCGCTGGCCAGCCTGCCCGACACGCCGGCGCGCAATACCGTAGTGGTGGCCGGTGGCGGTTTTACAGGTATCGAGACGGCCACCGAGCTGCCGGCACGGCTTCGGGAAATCCTCGGTGAGGACGCAGCGTTGCGTGTGGTAGTCATCGACCGCGGCGCCAGGATGGGTGCTGCGTTGGGAGACGGCATTCGCCCGGCCATCGAACAGGCTTGCGAGGCGCTGGGGGTGGAGTGGGTGTGCGGTGCCACAGTCGCTTCGGTTGACCCAGCCGGTGTGTTGCTGGACAACGGCCAGCGCATCGACGCCAATACCGTGGTGTGGACGGTGGGCTTCAAGGCCAACCCGCTCACCGAACAGATCAGCGGCGAGCGTGACCGCCTGGGGCGCCTGCACGTGGATGGCAACCTGAAGGTCAAGGGCAATGATGCGGTATACGCAGCCGGTGATGTGGCCTATGCCGCCTGCGACGAGCTAGGCAATTACGCAGTGATGTCCTGCCAGCATGCGATTCCGCTGGGGCGCCATGCAGGCAACAATGCCGCTGCCGAGCTGATTGGCGTGGCACCCATGGCCTACAGCCAGCCCAAGTACGTGACGTGCCTGGACCTGGGGGCCTGGGGCGCGGTGTATACCGAGGGGTGGGAGCGTGCGGTGTCGCCACCGGAGGACAAGGCCGAGGCCAAGGTGCTGAAGGCGCAGATCAATACACAGTGGATCTACCCGCCAGCGGCCGATCGGGCAGTGGCACTGGCAGCTGCCGACCCAACCATCCCGGTCGCCTGAAACGGCCTCATCGCCGGCAAGCCAGCTCCCACATGTACTTCGCATGACGCGAAGTCGATGCGTACGGTGTGGGAGCTGGCTTGCCGGCGATGAGGCCCTGACAGGGCAGATAATGAGGATCAGGCAGCAGCAAACAGCTCGTTGGCAATCTGCGCCTGCGCAGCATCAATCGCCTGGCTACGCTGCTCCGGGCCATAGGCCAGGCCATGGGCGCGGACGATTTCCAGGTCGGTCACACCAATAAAGCCCAGGAACACTTTCAGGAAGTCTTCATGCCCGGCGCCAGTCGGCTGGCCAGCGTGCAGGCCACCGGCGGTGGACACCAGCACCACTTTCTTGTTGCCGCACAGGCCTTCCGGGCCCGCTTCGGTGTAGCGGAAGGTCTTGCCGGCAACAGCAACGCGGTCGATCCAGGCCTTGAGCTGGGTCGGCACGGTGAAGTTGTACATCGGCGCACCAATCACCACGGCATCAGCGGCCAGGAACTCTTCCAGGGTTTCCGCGCTCAGCTTGGCTTCGAACGCCTGGGCTGCATCGCGCACATCCTCAGGGGTACCTGCGGCCACCAGGGTGGCGGCAGAGAAGTGGGCGATGGCGTCGGCGGCCAGGTCGCGATACACCACTTCCACGCTCGGGTCAGCGGCTTTCCAGGCTTCGACCACTTCACGGCTCAGTTGGCGGGAGGCGGAATTGTCGCCCAGGATGCTCGAATCGATGTGCAACAGTTTCATGGGACTCTCCTGTGATTGAAGACCGCAGCGTTGGGCGATCACGATGGAGAGAATCCTACCGGGATGAGTAATGGCTGATAAGTCGGCAAAAATGCGCTAGTTTGTCCCACAGATGGAACAGTGAGCCATTCCCATGCAAGATCTCAACGACCTTTTCTACTTTGCCCGCGTGGTCGAAGCCGGCGGTTTCGCTGCAGCCGGGCGTCAGCTGGGCATCCCCAAGTCGCGCCTGTCACGGCGTATTGCCGAACTGGAGGAACGCCTGGGCACCCGCCTGCTGCAACGCACCACACGGCAGCTGAAACTCACGGCGGTGGGCGAACGCTACCTGCACCACTGCCAGGCCATGCTACTGGAGGCCGAAGCCGCCGATGAAGCCGTGGCCAGCATGAGCAGTGAGCCGCGCGGGCGCTTGCGGGTGTCTTGCCCGGTGGCGCTGGCGCATGCCTTTCTGCCGGATGTGATCAGCCGCTTTCTTGCCCAGTACCCGCTGGTGCAGCTAGACATGGTACTGCTCAACCGCCGGGTCGACCTGATTTCCGAGGGCATCGACGTCGCGCTGCGCGTGCGAGACCTGGGCGATGAAGACCCCGCCCTGGTTACCCGTCGCCTGCGCCAGGCGCAGATGCAACTGGTGGCCGCGCCCGGTTTCGCCGACCACATCCGCGAACCGGGCGAGCTGGCGTCATTGCCGGTGCTGGGCGCCGCCGAAGCAGACCGGCTGGTGCACTTCCGCCTGTTCGGCCCCCAAGGCAAACAGCAGGAAATTGCCCTGGAGCCACGGTTGGCCATCGATGATTTCGTGGTACGTAACGCTGCTGTACGGGCTGGCCTGGGCTTCACCGCGCTGCCCAGCATGTTCTGCGAAGAAGAACTGGAACGCGGCGAACTGGTGCGCCTGCTGCCAGATTGGTCACTGCCAGGCGGCTACCTGCAGGCGGTGTACCCGCATCGGCGCGGTGTATTGCCCGCGGTGCGGGTATGGATCGATCACCTGGCGGCCTCATTCGAGGCCTGTGGAGAGCGGTATGTCTGACAGGAAGATGAGCGAAGCCCAGGTGGCAGCGTTTTGCCTGAGCCTGCCGGGTGCACGGGAAGACTACAAATGGGGCGGCATTCGGGTGTTTTCGGTGGCGGGCAACAAGATGTTCGCGGTGCTGGACCTGGCAGGTGCGGGGCTGTCGTTCAAAGTGGCCGATGAGCTGTTTCTCGGCTACTGCGACCGCCCAGGGGTGCGGCCTGCGCCGTATCTGGCGCGGGCGCGGTGGATCAGCATGGCGCTGCCCTACCCCATGGGTCGTGATGAGCTGTGTGATTTGCTGCAGCGCTCGCACCAACTGGTGGTGCGGCGGTTGCCTAAGCGGTTGCAGGTGGGTTTGTTGATCTAGTCAGCCTGTACAGGCTTCTTCGCGGGCTTGCCCGCGAAGAGGCCGGTACAGGTAAAAATCAATTGAAGGGCAGATAGCGCCCCTCAAAAAACAGCCAGTCCGCCCAGAACACCTGATGCACCAGCACAATCCCCCAGAACACCAACTGATACGAAACCTTGCGGGTCTTGTGCCGAAACAGCTGCTGTGCCAGCAAGGCCCCAGGCCAGCCACCCAGTAATTCACTGGCGTGCAGCACTTTCTCGGGTGTACGCCAGGCCTGTGTACGCGCCTGCTGCTTATCCTGCCAATACAGCAACAGGCTGATCAGGCTCATCGCCGGGTACAGCGCCAACGGCCACCAGGCTTCATCGTTCCAGGCCATGCGCGCAGCACCCAGGCCAGGCAACAGGCAAAGCAGGCCCAACAGCAGCAGCTTCAGGCGCACATTGCGTACGCCTTCACGCTGCCCGCGCAACGCCTCAGCCATGAGCTGTGGACCAGTCAACCCAGCCGAACTGCCAGGTCGCCAGAATCAGCAGGCCGAAGACAATGCGATACCAGGCAAATGCGGCGTAGCTGTGGTTGGCAATGAACTTGAGCAGCGCACGCACAGCGATCATGGCGAAAATGAACGAAGTCACGAAGCCAATGGCAAACACCGGCAAGTCACTGGGCTGGAACAGGTCCCGGTACTTGTAGCCCGAGTACACCGCCGCACCGACCATGGTCGGCATCGCCAGGAAGAACGAGAACTCGGTCGCCGCTTTGCGCGACAGGCCGAACAGCAGGCCGCCGATAATGGTCGAGCCGGAGCGCGAAGTGCCCGGGATCATCGCCAGGCACTGGACAAAACCGATCTTCAGCGCATGGCTCCAACGCATGTCGTCCACATGGTCCACCTGCACGCTGTGGTCGCGACGCTCGGCCCAGAGCATGATGACCCCACCCACCACCAGCGCCGTCGCCACGGTGATGGGGTTGAACAGGTACTCGTGAATCAGGTCGGCGAACAGCACCCCCAATACCACCGCCGGCATGAACGCCAACAGCAGATTGCCGGTAAAACGCCGTGCCTTGGGCTGGCTGGTCAGGCCGAACACCACTTCGAGAATCTTGCCGCGAAACTCCCACACCACTGCCAGGATCGCCGCCAGCTGGATAATGATGTTGAAAGCCATGGCCCGTTCGCCGCCAAAACCTATCAGGTCGGCGACGATAATCTGGTGCCCGGTACTGGAAATCGGCAGAAACTCCGTCAGCCCTTCAACCACGCCCAAGATGATTGCCTGGAAGGCAGTCCAAAAATCCATCATTCCCCCGGATGGAGCGCTGCTTGGTGCAGGCCCCTTGTTCTTGATTTGCTTGAAATTGCCGCACGCGGCCCGGCTGTTTTACAGCGACTGTTGGGCGCAACGCCAGTGGAAAAGTTCACGGCGGCTAAAGGTTTCATCTTGCGCGGCCGAAATCCTAGCAGAGCGCCTTTGCATTCGCTTTACGAGACCTGCTGCAGACTATTACTAAGATATCACTTAGCCATTAGTCGAGTGGGGCCCTGGCGCAAAGCATGCTTGGATGCACCTCAATAAAAAGAACAATGCGGGAGCTCGTGGATGAAGACTCTGAGATCGATGTCGATCAGCCGTCGGCTGTGGCTGATCCTGGTGGTGGCAGTGGCCATGCTGGTGGTGCTGGGCCTGCTGATGCTGCGCCAGATCCACGGTGACCTGTACCAGGCCAAGGCGGAAAAAACCCGCCACGTGGTGCAGACCGCGGCCGGTGTACTGGCCTATTACCAAGGGCTGGAGGCGGCCGGCACACTCAGCCGCGAAGCCGCCCAGCAGCAGGCGCTGCAAGTGGTGCGGGCGCTGCGCTACGACCACGACGACTACTTCTGGATCAACGACCTGGGGCCCAGGATGATCATGCACCCGGCCAACCCCAAGCTCGACGGCCAGGACCTCTCGGCCATTCGCGACCCTGACGGCTTTGCCGTGTTCAACGAGATGGTCGCACTGGCCCGCCTGCAGGACGCCGGGCCGGTCAACTACCGCTGGCCCAAGCCCGGCGCCAGCGAGCCAGTGGCCAAGACTTCCTATATACAGCTGTTCAAGCCCTGGGGCTGGATCATCGGGTCTGGCGTGTACGTTGATGATGTGCAGGCCGAATTCGCCCGCCAGCTGCGCGACGCCTCACTGGTGGGCGTGGGCATCGCCCTGCTGATGGCGCTGGTGGTCTTGCTGATTGCCCGTAGCATCGCCCGCCCCTTGCAGGAGGCCGTGCAGGCCATGGGCAACATTGCCAGCGGCGAAAGCGACCTGACCCGGCGCCTGGACACCCACGGTCGTGACGAAATCACCCACCTGGGCGAGCACTTCAATCGCTTCAACGGCAAGCTGCAAGGTGTGGTCGGCCAGCTGAAGGGCGCCGCCCACGCATTGGCCCAATCCGCCGGGCATGTGGGTGACAATGCGGGTGCCGCACAACAGCACAGTGCCCAGCAATCGCTACAGATGGACCAAGTGGCCACCGCCGTGAACGAGGTGACGTACGCCGTGCAGGACGTGGCCAAGACCGCCGAACAGGCCGCCGGGGAAATGCGCACCGCGCAGCAGCAGGTAGCGCATGGTCAGCAAGCCATCCATGGCAGCCTGGCACAGATCGATCGGCTGTCGCTGACCATCGACCAGGCCGTGCAAGTGATCCGCGACCTGGCCGGGCACAGCACGCGCATCGGTGGCGTACTGGACGTTATCCGCTCCATCGCCGAGCAGACCAACCTGCTGGCGCTGAACGCAGCCATCGAGGCGGCACGGGCCGGGGAGCAAGGTCGCGGCTTTGCCGTGGTCGCCGATGAGGTGCGCCTGCTAGCCCAGCGCACAGCGCAGTCGACGGCCGAGATCCATACCATGATCGAGCACCTGCAAAGCCAGTCGGACGCGGCGGTCAAGGCCATCGACACCAGCAGCGAAGCCTCGCGCCAGACCGTCGAGCAAGCCCGCGAGGCCGGCGCCAGCCTGGATGCCATCAACCAGGTGCTGAACAACCTCACGGCCTTGAATGCATCCATTGCCAGTGCCACCTTACAGCAGGCGCATGTAGTCGAGGAGATCAACCGCAACGTGCTGGATACCGCCGGGCTGTCCCAGCAGACCGCTGACGCGGCGCGCCAATCGAGTGATGCCGGGGTGGCGTTGGGGCAGTTGAGCGAGGAGCTGGAACAATTACTGCGGCAGTTCCGGGTCTAGCCTTTGGACATCGACGCTCCCACAATGTGCGCTACAACTTGGCCCAATGACCCGCTACAATCTCGCCCCTTCCCCGTAGCCTCCAAGGATCGCCGATGACCGGCCTTGAACTCATCGCCGCCGTCCTCGGCGTTACCGCTGTCTGGCTAACGGTCAAGCAGAACGCCTGGTGCTGGCCGATCGGCCTGGTCATGGTGCTGATCTATGGCTGGCTGTTCTACGAGGTAAAGCTGTATTCGGGCATGTTGCTGCAACTGGCCTACGCCATCCTGCAACTGTACGGCTGGTGGCAATGGAAGCGCCCCGGTCATGAGGAAGACGCCCGCCAGGTTTCCCGCCTGCAACGCCCGGCACTGCTCAGCGGCCTGGTCGCCGGGCTGCTGCTGAGCGCGGCGCTGGGCGCGGCCATGGCCAACTGGACCGATGCCGCCCTGCCCTGGCTGGACGCCACCCTCACCGGCTTCAGCCTGGTAGCGCAACTGTGGATGGCCCATAAGCGCCTGCAATGCTGGCCGCTGTGGGTAGTGGTAGACATCGTCTATGTAGGCCAGTACCTGCACCAGCAGCTGTATTTCACCGCAGGTTTCTTCGCCGTGCTTACCCTGATTGCCGTGCGCGGCTGGCTGGAATGGCGCCGTGACCCGGCGTTGGTGCAGCCATGAGCGCAGAACAGGCCATGAAGGTACTGGTGCTGTGCGGCCCCGAATCCAGCGGCAAGAGCTGGCTCAGTGGCGTGATTCAGGCGCATTTCGGCGGCGTGGTGGTAGCCGAGTACGTGCGGCACTTTATCGACCAGGAGTGCCGCGATACCTGCTACGCGGATATCCCCACCATCGCCCGGGGCCAACTGGCCTGGGAGGACCGGGCCCGCGAGCAGGCCCCACCGCTGCTCATCCTCGACACCCACCTGCTCAGCAACATGCTCTGGAGCCACGCCTTGTTCGATGACTGTCCGCCCTGGCTGGAACAGGCATTGCTTGCAAGACGTTACGACCTGCACCTGCTGCTCAGCCCGCAAGGTGTGGACTGGGTTGCCGACGGCCAGCGCAGCCAGCCCGATCTCAACGATCGCCAACGCTTTTTCGACGACAGCCTGGCCTGGCTGAAGCGGTATGATCAGGCACACCAGATACTTGAGGGCAATTGGCCGCAGCGCCAATTGCGGGCACTGCAGGCGGTTGCTATGCTGCTTAATATCGATGCGCCATCATGCCCTACCGAGTGTTAAGCCACTGAGACAGACCAGTGGGGCAAAGCCCCCGAAAACGCGGGGGTTTCCCCCGCATCGGGGACAGTGTCAAGCCATTGAAACACCCCTGCAAAAACCCTTCCAGTCAAAGCCACTGCTGGCTTGCACAGCAATACCCACGGCTACCTGTATCAACCCTGAGACAGAATACGCCGCAGATTCTCATCCATTTGCCTTAACCCGTTGATCTGAAAACGATTCTCAAAAGCGGCACACCTTCTGCTCTGTTGTTCGCATCGCTGAACAGGGCCAGCGCTCAAAGAAGGAGTTGCCGTCGTGAGGAAAAGTGACAAACGCCTCTATCACCTCGTACTAGTGGGTTGTGTATTGGGGTCACTGAGCCTGGCGGCCCAGGCGGAAAACGGGATCATCATCATCAAGCGTGACGTGCAGGTGCGCAACGCGACGATCCCCCCCCTGATCCCTGACCCGAGCCCGACCACGGTCAACGCCAACCCTTCTGCCTACGTGCTCAAACAGACCAACGAGCTGAGCGATGGCGACTTTGCCAGCATCAGCAGCGGCGCGGGCATCAGCAACATGATCACCCAGCAGACCAACAACCTGGGCGGCAACCTCGGCAATCAGAACCAGCTGCCCAACCTGGCGGGTGGCCGGGGCACCGGTTCGGGCAACGGCATCTCGAATATGGTCAACTCAAGTGTTCAGCGCGGGCTCGCTCCGTTGCAGATCCTGACTGGCGGGGGCAAGTGAGATGAAGCACATGCTGCTGATTCTGGCCACCCTTTGCAGTGCGCCAGCCCTCGCCGATTCACTCGTTCCCGTCATCAATAACGCCAACATCGACAGCTCCGGCAGCCGCTACCAGGGCAACCTCTCTGTCAACCAGGCGGCTGGCGACAAACAGCAACAGGTCAATGCGCGCGCCATCGCCGTGGGGCCTGAAGCGAACGCCAGCACGCAGGTCCGGCAACGGCTGAACACGCCTGCCGACCCCACAATGGATGCCCGCTCGACCATTCAGGGCAGCGCCTTCAGCAACGGCAGTGGCGCACTGGGGGTCAACCAGAGCGCCGGTGCCAATACCCAGCAAGCCAACGCCTTGAGCATCACCCTCAGTGCTCAACCGCAAAGCATCGACGACAGCGTCCTCCTGCAACAGAACGTGGCGCTGATCAACAACTCCGGAGCAACTGACATTCCAGCCGGCTATCGCCAGGTCACCACCAGTGACCAGGCATTCACCGGTAGCCGTGGGGTGATTCAGTTGAACCAGAGTGCCGGGGTGGGAAACCGCATGGCCAACACCTTGAGCATCCGGGTCGCGGATTGACCCAATCAGTTAAGAACAACACTTAACCTAATAAAGTACGGAGAATCACCATGAAACCCTCGATGGCAATCAAGCCTCTGGTGTTCGCAATTGCTGCGGTCATGGCTGTTGCTGTACAAGCTGGGCAAAACGATCGGCGTAATGACCACCATAACGGCCACCATAACAATGGTCAGCACACGCCTCCACCCACCAAGATCCCTGTGTATGCAACGGCCAATGCCTGGGATACCCAAACCAGCACCGATAACCACATCACCAATCAGGGCACCATCAACGAAGCCGAAATGAACCAGTCGGGTGAAGGTTCGAGCGGCAACGTCGGCATCAACGTGGCGGCCGGTAACGGCAACCAGCAGGATAACGCAGCTGCCATCGCCAACGCCGGCTCCGAGTCGAGCCTGGACAACAGCTTCGTGTTCGGCATGGCCAATGCCACTGCCGATGTCGTTCAAACCAGCTCAGACAACCGTGTCGACAACTATTCGACCCAATCGTCGGCTGTGATGAGCGGCTCGGCCAGCGGGGCTGAGGGCAATATCGGCATCAACGTCGCCGGTGGGGACCTCAACCAACAAAAAAACACCATGGCGATCGCCAACACCGGTGCTCCGCTGGGTAATGCCACTGCCACCGCGTCCGCCGAGCAGGATGGCCCAGGCCTGACGGTGAACAACTCCGCCGACCGTACCTATCGGGTGGATACGATTACCATCACCACCTCGGCAAGCGGTTCGAGCTCGCGTGATGGCACGTTCAACTCCACCGATGACCGCAACTCGTCGTCGAGCTTCAGCGTGGCCGGCGCGCAAAGCGCCAGCTCCAGCGGCTCCAGTGGCTGGAATTCCAGCGGTTCGAAAACCAGCAACGCCAGCGGGTCCAACAGTTCGAGCGCAAGCGGCTCGAACAGCTGGGGTGCCAGCGGCTCGGCCAGCGGCAGCAACAGCTCGTCGAGCAGCGCCAACCTGAACGCATCGCTGGATGCAGCCGCCAACGCTACGCGTACGCTCACCACCGATGATGGCCGTCGCGAGCGCACCCGCTCCAGCACCTTCGACGGTTCGCTGAGTGCATCGCTGGATGTATCGGTCGACAAGTCGCACGAAAGTGCATACGACTCGTCGTTCGAAAAAGCATTCGACTCCAACTACGACAAGTCGCGTGAATCGTCGTACGACAAGTCCAAAGAGTCTTCGTACACCAAGTCTCACGACTCTTCGTACGAGAATGCTTCGGCGTCTGATTTCTCGAAGTCTGGCGAGAAATCAAAACAATCCTCGAACGACGTTTCGAAGAGCTACAGCGAAAGCAGCGCTTACGACTTGAGCAATACCGTGTCCTTCCAAGTGCTGACCCCGACCGGCTGGGCCAACCCTGTGACCAATACTGCAACCCTTAGCGGTTCGGTAAATGGTGGCAGCGGCAACCTGGGCGTGAACGTGGCGGCCGGTGTGGGCAACCAGCAGAGCAACTCGCTGGCCATCTCCAACACCTCGTTCTAAACGCTGCGCTTGAGGCCCCCTCCGGGGGGCCTTTCTTCAACACACCGGAAGGCAACCGATCATGCGTATTTTCGCCTTGGCGTTTTTGCTGTGCCTGGCCAGCGTGAGCGAAGCTGCACAAATGCCGCTGTCCGTACTGCCGGGCGGCGCCGTGGTGTTCAAACCCCTCCAGAGCCTGCGCGAACGCAAATTTGCCGACCTGGTGCAACAGAAAACCGACTTCAGCTGCGGCGCCGCCGCGCTGGCCACCATCCTGCGCCAAGCCTACTGGCTGGATGTGGACGAACATCAGATCATCGAAGGCATGCTGGCCCACGCCGACCAGGACCTGGTGCGCACGCAGGGCTTCTCGATGCTCGACATGAAACGCTACGTCGAAAGCCTGGGCATGCGTGCCCGCGGGTATCGCGTAGCACCCGACACCCTGCACAGCGTGCGTATCCCGGTCGTGGTGCTGATGGACGTGCGCGGCTACAAGCACTTCGTGGTCATGCAGAAGGTCGACAAAGGCTGGGTGTACATCGGTGACCCGGTACTGGGCCACAAACGCTACAAAGTCGAAGACTTCCTCAAGGGCTGGAACGGCATCATTTTCGCCGTGATCGGCCAGGGTTACGACAAGAACAACATCCTGCTCGACCCGCCCCTGCCGCTGACCGCCAAGGGCCGGGTGGACACCTTCACCCCCGTGAAGGACAACGAGCTGCTGGACTTCGGCTTCATCAAAAGCGACTTCTTCTAACGACTGTTCTAATGACAAGGAGCATGATGCTCCAGGGAGCATTTCATGAAGACTTCTTTGTGGCTGGCCATGGCCTGCCTGGCTGCCAGCCTGCCAAGCCACGCCGAGGCGTTGAAACCCATTGAGCTGAAGGACCAGGAGCTGGCGAATCTGCGTGGCCGCTACGTGATGCCGGGACGCATCGTCAGCTTCGGCATCGTCATGAGCAGCACCTGGCAAAACGCCAAGGGCGACGTGATTGGGGCGACGTCCACGCTGCAGGTTCAGCAGTCGACCATCAAGCCCCAGTTCTATGTATCGATGATTGATGAAAAAGGTACAGGTACGGCGCCGGGCAGTGCGCCTTCTGCCGGGACTGGCGTGGTGACGGGCGGCAATGGCCTTGCTACTACCGAGGGTGTGACCCAGGTGGTACGTGCGGCCGGTGACAACAACGCGGCCTACAACAACGTCGATATCAACGTCACCAAGGCCAACCAGGCCCCCGCCGTGCAACAGCAAGGCCAGGTGCTGGCCGCCGGCCAGACCCTGGTCGGGGAAAACGGCGCAGGCGCGCTCAGTGTGTCTTCCAGCGGTGTAGGTGTGCAGCTCAATATCAATGCCAGCAACAACCAGGGCAGCAGCGTGCAACGCCTGGCCCAGGGGGGCCTGATGCAGAACTCGACATTGCTCGGCAACGGCAACCGGGTCAGCAACATGACATCCTTGAATGTCGTCATGCGTGAGAACGTGCCGACAGCGGCTTCGCTCAACGGCAGCCTTGACCAGCTCAAAGGTCTTCGCACCTTCGGATACTGATCTACGCTCAGTCTCATCAAAAGTAGTTGGAAGGGACGGCAACTCCATGTACCGATCTTTTACGCTCAGAGCTTTTGTGTGTTTGACTACCTTGGCACCCACAGCACTCTACGCAGCCGCCGATCCACAGGTCGAAGCGCTGAAACAGGAACTGATCGAACTCAAACGCCGTTACGAGGCCCAGCAACAGGCGCTGATGGTACTTGAACAGCGCGTGCGTCAGGTCGAGGAGGCCCCCGCAGCAGCGCCGCCCAAACGCCTGGTCAAGTCCCCCGCCGAGGGGGTCAAAGGTGCGCAGACCGTCGCCTCAGGCGCGCCAGGCACCACAGGCAGCTCTTACGGCCAGGCGCTCACCGCCGATTCCGAGCCGGCGCAAAGTGTTTCCAACCTGTATGACGAAGCCAGCGGATTCTTTGGCGGCGGCAAGTTCAGCTTCGAAACGGGTGTCACCTATACCCATTACGATACCCGTGCCCTGACGCTCAATGGCTTCCTGGCACTGGATTCGATCTTCCTCGGCAGTATCAACCTTGACCGGATCAAGGCCGACAACTGGACCCTGGACATGACCGCGCGCTACAACCTGGCGCAGCGCTGGCAGTTCGACATCAACGTGCCCGTGGTGTACCGCGAATCAACGTATTCGTCCGGCGGTGCGGGAGGCGCCGGGGCGACCACCTCCGATGCGACCGTCACCCGCGACCCGGAAATCGGCGACATCAACGTGGGCGTGGCCTACAAGTTCCTGGACGAGGACGAGACCTGGCCTGACGCGGTTGCCACCCTGCGGGTCAAGGCGCCGACCGGCAAGGACCCATACGGCATCAAGCTGCGCGAGGTCGACGGCAACAGCAACCTGGCAGTCCCGGACAGCCTGCCGACCGGCAACGGCGTGTGGTCGATCACACCGGGCATCTCGCTGGTCAAGACCTTCGACCCAGCCGTGCTGTTCGGCAGCCTGTCGTACACCTACAACATGCAGGACTCGTTCAGCGATATCAGCCCACAGGTCAACAGCAAGGTGCCGGGTGACGTGAAGCTTGGCGACTCCTGGCAGATTGGCGGCGGTATTGCCTTTGCCCTGAACGAAAAGATGAGCATGTCGTTCTCGGTGTCTGACCAGTTCGCCCGCAAGAGCAAGATCAAACCCGATGGCGGCGACTGGCAATCGATCTCCAACAGTGATTACAACGCGGCCAACTTCAACGTCGGCTTGACCTTCGCAGCCACTGACAAACTGACCATCGTGCCCAACCTGTCCATTGGTCTGACCGATGATGCGCCAGACTTTTCCTTCAGCCTGAAATTCCCCTACTACTTCTGACACTTGCCCTCTGCCGGGCCCGCTAGCGCGGGCCCGGCTTTTGGTTAACAGCCTTGTAGCAAACCGCTTTCCCTTCCCCGGCCTGTTATCATCCAGCACAGATGCATGACGATTTAATGGCAAAAGGGAAGTTTTTGTGAAGAACCTGTCAGACCACTCACGTACCCGGCTTGCCGCGTTGGCAACCCTGGTACTGGTGATCCCACTGGGTACGCGCGCCATGCTGGGCTGGTCCAACCCGCTCGGTTACCTGTCCGACCTCGCTCTTGGCAGCCTGCTGATAGTGCTGCTGCACCGTCGGCCATGGTGGCTGGCCCTGCCTGTGCTGCTGGCCTGGGCAGCCCTGTGGGTGGCTTCAGCCGAGTTGGTAAGCGCTGTGGGCCGGTTACCCACCAGCGCCGACCTGACCTACCTGGTCGACCCGCAGTTCATGGAGAATTCAACCGGTGGCGGCCTGGCCCATGCCTGGCTGCCCTTGACCATGGGTGCCGGCCTGCTGGCGTGGCTGGCCACCGCCTGGCGCAGCCGCAGCCAGCGCAGCATGCCGCTGCCACGTACGGCCTGGGCCATTCCGGTACTGCTGTTTGGTGCCCATTGGGGTGGCCAGCAGCTGGCACCTACCGACGCCGACCAGTGGCGCCAATACAACCTCACCCACCAGCTGATGTCGGCCGGGGTCGGCAGCCTGGAGCGCACGGTCGAAGGCTGGATGGGCCATACGCAAACGTTCACACCGCTGGCCAGCAGTGGCCTGACCCAGTCCGACCTGCACGGGCAGCGGCTGCTGGCCGGGCCAGGCAGCGCTCGCAACCTGCTGGTCATTACCGTGGAGGGCATCCCCGGTGCCTACCTGCGGCCCAACCGCCAGGCCCTGCACAGCCGCTTTGACGAAGATCTGATGCCCAAGGTCAGTCAATGGGCCGAGCGGGGAATGAATACCCCGGATTATGTGCTGCATACCCACCAGACCATCCGCGGCCTGTACGCGATGCTGTGTGGTGATTACGACAAGCTGGCCAATGGCACGCCAAAGGGCGTAGAGCTGCTGACGCAGAACGAACGCAACCAGGCCTGCCTGCCAGCGCAACTGCGCCAGGCCGGCTTCACCACCCACTACCTGCAAGGTGCCGGCCTGCGCTTCATGGCCAAGGACCGCATCATGCCGCATATCGGCTTCGACTCGGTACATGGCCTGGAGTGGTTCCGCAACAAGAACTACCTGGATTTCCCCTGGGGCAAGGATGACCGCGCCTTCTTCGAAGGTGCCCTGGACTACGTCGGCCAGCTACAGAAACAAGACAAGCCGTGGATGCTGACCCTGCTCACCGTGGGTACCCACCAGCCCTACTCCGCGCCAGCCGAATACCTGGAGCGCTATGACACGCCAAAACAGGCAGCGGTCGCCTACCTGGATGACGCGCTCGGGGCCTTCCTCGACAACCTCGAACGCCAGGGCGTACTCAAGGACACTCTGGTGGTGGTGACCTCCGACGAGTCCCATGGTATCGACGGCGTGCGCCTGGCCTCATCCTGGGGCTTCAACCTCACCCTGGCGCCGGAGCAGGCGCAGCTGCCACGTATCAAACGCGGCACCTATGGCCATATCGACCTGGCCACCTCCGTGCTCGACTACTTTGCGCTGCCCATTCCCATGGCGCTTGGCGGCCGCTCGCTGTACCGCGACTACAACACCGGCCGCGAGATGATTTCCTACACCAACGGCATGCTGCGTTACCACAATGGCCAAGGCGTGTTCACAGAGTGTGACTTCCAGCAACGCTGCCGACGGTACGCCAGCGAAGGCTTCATTGCCGATCAGGCCCGCTACCTGGGCCCGGGCGACAGCCTGCTCGGCCAGCAGATCGGCGCCCTTGCCGGGGTGCTCGACCAGTCACTGCTGCAAACCCCGCTCAACCTGCGCTACCAGTTCGGCGGCCCTTCGCCGATCAAGTTGCGCAAGCGCATTCACGATGACTGGGCCGACAACCTGATCGGCGCCCAGTACCTGGAAATGCCGGAAGGCTCGCATACCCGCGTGCGGGTCAAGGTTCGCTCGCTGGACCCCAAGCGTGTGGCCTACATCCAGCTCAAGGCCAAGCAACTGGAGCAGGACGTACCGTTGGGCTTGCCTGCTGAAGTGAAGGTCACCGCCGACGAGCCGCTGGAAATGGAGTTCAGCTTTGACAACCCGACCGAGCGCAAAGCGTTTTCCTTCCACTTGCTGGGCTACGGCGGCGGCAAGGTGGAGGTCAGTGACTTCAGCGTGATCACCGCGCTGCCCGGCGAGGAAGACGCAGCGGATGAACTGACCGAGGGGCATATCGCCCATTCGGGCTGAGCGCCTTACCGCTCATCAGCCGGTCACCGGTGCCTGTCGATTCGACCTTAGCGTGCTCGACTAGTGTGTGAATCCCCCAGCGTGGAGACAGCACCATGAGCACAAGCGAAAGCAGGCACCCGGTGGTTTCACGTAGCCAGTGGCTGGCGGCCCGCCAGCAACTGTGGCTGCACGAAAAAGCCTTTACCCACCACCGCGATGCGCTGGCAGCAGCCCGCCGCGCCCTGCCCTGGGTCAAGGTCGAGCACGACTATCAGTTTCAGGGGCCGGACGGCGGGCTGAGCCTGGCCGACCTGTTTGCGGGGCGCAGCCAGTTGTTGCTTTACCATTTCATGTTCGTCGAGGGCTGGAGCGAGGGCTGCCCCGGCTGCTCGTTCCTGGCCGACCATTTTGACGGTGCCAACCTGCACCTGGCTCACCACGACGTGTCGCTGGTGGCGGTATCGCGGGCACCGTACGCCGAGTTCCAGGCGTTCCGCCGGCGCATGGGCTGGCAGTTCCCCTGGTACTCGTCACACGGCAGCGGGTTCAACGAAGACTTTGGCGTCAGTGTCGGCAGCGCGGGTGAGCGGCAGTACAACTATGAGCCGTATGAGGGCAGTGAAAGCGAATTGCCCGGTTTGAGTGCGTTCTACCGCGAAGCGGATGGCAGCGTGTACCACACCTACTCGACCTATGCCCGCGGGCTGGACATTCTGGTCAATACCTACAACTTCCTCGACATTGCGCCACTGGGGCGCAACGAAAGCGGAACCATGGACTGGGTGCGGCACCATGACCGCTATGAAGGGCAGCCAGACAAGCCACCCTGCTGCCACAGATGATCGAGGCAAGGCACGGTCGTTGTAGGAGCGGCCTTGCGCCGCGAAAGGGCCGCAAAGCGGCCCCGGCAGTCTGTGTTGAATTTGCGATCTTGGGGCTGCTCTGCAGCCCTTTCGCGGCGCAAGGCCGCTCCTACACAGACCGCGCATGGCTGTCAGCTCTTTAGCCGCGCACACCCAGCATCCCGCGCTCGACAATGAAATCAATCACTGCCTGCAACCCCTCACCCTTCTTCAGGTTGCTGAAGGTCCACGGCCGCTGCGGGCGCATGCGCTGGGTGTCGCGCTCCATCACTTCCAACGAAGCCCCTACATAGGGCGCCAGGTCGGTCTTGTTGATGACCAGGAAGTCCGACTTGGTAATGCCAGGGCCGCCCTTGCGCGGTATCTTCTCGCCTTCGGCCACGTCGATCACGTAGATGGTCAGGTCGGCAAGCTCCGGGCTGAACGTGGCGCTGAGGTTGTCACCGCCGCTTTCGACGAAGATCACCTCCAGGTTGCCAAACTTGCGCGCCAGCGCCTCGACGGCAGCCAGGTTCATCGAGGCGTCTTCGCGGATCGCCGTGTGCGGGCAACCGCCGGTTTCCACGCCCACAATGCGCTCGGGCTCCAGGGCGCCGGCCTCGGTGAGGATGCGCTGGTCTTCCTTGGTGTAGATGTCGTTGGTAACCACGGCGATCTGATAGTGGTCGCGCATGGCCTTGCACAGCGCTTCCAGCAGTGCAGTCTTGCCAGAGCCGACCGGGCCGCCGACCCCGACGCGCAGGGGTTGTTGATAGCTTTGCATGAAGGCAGTCCTCAGGAACGGAACAAACGGGTGTATTGGGTTTCGTGACGTGATGACGCAATGGCCAGCAATGGCAGGCCGCCACCGATCTGGTCGTCGCCCAGGGCCAATGCCTGGTCGAGGGCCGCAGGCAAGCCGGTGCTCAGGTCGCGCAGCAAGGTCTGGGCAGCCTGCTGGCCGAAAGGCACCAGCTTGACCCCGGCCATGACCGCGCCCTCCAACCAGGCAAAGGCATAGCCAAGGGCCAGCTGGCGCAGCGGAATTGCCCAGTGCACTGCCAACCAGGCCATACCGCCCAGCTGAGTCAGTTCAAGGCTGGCGCGCCAGGCCGGGGCCTGGCCCAGTTGCCAGCCATCAAGCAGTCGCGCAAACGCCGCGCCACGTTGTTGCTCTTCAAGGCGCAGCTCGGTGGTCTCGCGGTTGGCCAGCAGGAAGCGGCTCCAGTGGGCGAACGTCTGGGCATTTTCGGTCTGGCAAGCGTGGTACAGGCGCGCCAGCAGCGGCCAGTCGAGGCAGGCCAGGGTGTCGTCGACCTGCTCGCGCTGCCAGGCAGCGAAACCGTCCACGCCTTTTACCCAGCCCGCCTCCACTGCCCACTCCAGGCCCTGCGAGTAGGTGAAGCCCCCTACCGGCAGGCCGGGGCTGGCCAGCTGCAGCAGTCGCAGCAATGCCATGTCGCTGTCCATCAACCGGCCAGCACCAGCGCGGCGCTGGCCAGCAAGCCGCCGCCAAAGGCCTTCTGCAGGCCACTGTGACGGCGCAACAGGCAACCGACCGCAAAGCCCGCTGCCAGCAGCAGGCCGCTGACCGCGACAAAGCCGGCGCTGAATTGCCAGAACGCACTTGGCGTGGCTTCTACGCCATGGGCCCAGCCATGGAACAGAGCGAACACCGGCATGGCCATGGCCAGCAGCAACTGACGGCTCGGCAGCAATACCGCCCCGCCAGCCACCAGCAGCGACAGGGCGATCAAGGTTTCCATGCCCAGCACGTCGCCAAACAGGTGGCCACACACTGCCCCACCAAACATCGCCGCCAGGGTTGCCAGGGGCAGTGTCAGGCTGCGTCCGGTCAATGCAGCGAGTACCCCGGTGCCCAGCAGCATCAGCAGGTGATCAAGGCCGGTCAGCGGGTGCAACAGGCCGTCCTGCAGCGGGTTGCTGTCATGGCCAGGGTGGGCGAAGGCTGGGAGGGCCAGCATCAGCAGAAACAGGGCGAACGTCTTTTTCATAGGTTGCTCCGAGGCAGTTCAGGAATGGGCAGGCAGGCGCACGAACGGGTGATCGTGGCCGTGGGCATGGCTGTGGCCGTGCGGTGCGCTCTGGTACGCCCCCGCTTCAGGCTCGAATGGTGCCTGTTCCGCTTCTACCGTCAGGCCCAGGCCACGCAGCATGTCGTCCAGCACATGGTCATGCTGGAAGCGCAACAGGCCAGGCTCGATCTGCAGCGGCACGTGGCGGTTACCCAGGTGATAGGCCGCGCGGGCCAGCAGGTGCGGATCGGCGCAGCGCACCGTCGACACGGCCTCGGGCGCCGCCAGTACGCGAATCAGCTGGCTGCCTTCGGCATCGGCAAGCAGTTCACCGCCACGCAACAGGTGGCCGCGCTCGAGCATAAGCCCGGCTTCGCGCCCATCGTCCAGGGTTACCCGCAGGCGGCTCTTGATGCGGCTGTCCACGTCCAGGGTGACGGTGCCGCTTACAGCAAGCGTGCCGGTGTCGGTGATACGGCGGTTCAAGACAATCATTGGTGCTCCTTTAAAACAGGAAGTAACGCTGGGCCAGCGGCAGTTCGCTGGCAGGCTCGCATACCAGCAATTCGCCATCGGCGCGCACCTGGTAGGTCTGCGCATCAACCTCGATCAGCGGTTGCAGGGTGTTGTGGACCATGTCCGGCTTGCGCACCCGGCGGCAGCCGTTGACCACGCCAATCAAGCTGCGCAGGTTCAGCTCTTCGGCCAGGCCACGGTCCATTGCCGCCTGGGGCAGGAAGGTCATGCGCGTGGCATGTCGCGCGGCACCGAGGGCGCCGAACATCGGCCGGTAGTGCACCGGCTGCGGCGTGGGGATGGACCCGTTGATGTCGCCCATGGGCGCGGTGACGATCATGCCGCCTTTGATCACCAGGGCCGGCTTGACCGCGAAGAACGCTGGCGACCACAGCACCAGGTCGGCCAGCTTGCCCGCCTCTATCGAGCCCACTTCGTGGCCGATGCCGTGGGTCAGCGCCGGGTTGATGGTGTATTTGGCGATGTAGCGCTTGACCCGGAAGTTATCGCTGTAAGCCGTGTCTGGCGCCAAAGGCCCACGGCGCAGCTTCATCTGGTGGGCAACCTGCCAGGTGCGCAGCACCACTTCGCCAACCCGGCCCATGGCCTGGGAATCAGACGAGGTCATGGCAAAGGCGCCCATGTCGTGCAGTATGTCCTCGGCAGCAATGGTTTCGCGGCGGATGCGCGATTCGGCAAAGGCCACGTCCTCGGCGATGCTCGGGTCCAGGTGGTGGCAGACCATGAGCATGTCCAGGTGCTCGTCCACGGTGTTTACCGTGTACGGCAGGGTCGGGTTGGTCGAGGATGGCAGCACGTTGGCCTGCCCGGCAGCGCGGATGATGTCCGGCGCGTGACCACCACCGGCACCTTCGGTGTGGAAGGTATGGATGGTGCGGTCGCCGATGGCCGCCAGGGTGTCTTCGATACAACCGGACTCGTTGAGGGTGTCGGTATGGATCGCTACCTGGATGTCCATTTCCTCGGCCACGCCCAGGCAGCAGTCGATAGCCGCCGGGGTCGAGCCCCAGTCCTCATGCAGCTTCAGGCCCACCGCACCGGCCGCTATTTGCTCACGCAGCGCGTCTGGCCGCGAGGCATTGCCCTTGCCCAGCAGACCGATGTTGATCGGCAGGCTGTCAGCGGCTTGCAGCATGCGCGCCAGGTACCAGGGGCCGGGCGTGCAGGTGGTGGCATTGGTGCCGGTTGCCGGCCCGGTGCCGCCGCCGATAAAGGTAGTGACTCCGCTGTTCAGGGCCTCATCCACCTGCTGCGGGCAGATGAAGTGGATATGCGAGTCGACACCGCCGGCGGTGACGATCTTGCCCTCGGCCGCGATCACTTCGGTGCCGGGGCCCACCGGTACGTTGACGCCAGGCTGCACATCCGGGTTGCCGGCCTTGCCGATCACTGCGATTCGCCCGTGCTTGATGCCGATATCGGCCTTGACGATACCCCAGTGGTCGATGATCAGGGCGTTGGTCAGCACCAGGTCCATGGCCTGGGCGGCCAGCATCTGGCCCTGCCCCATGCCGTCGCGGATGACCTTGCCACCGCCAAACTTCACCTCTTCGCCGTAGATGGTGTAGTCCTTCTCCACCTCTACCCACAACGCTGTGTCGGCCAGCCGCACACGGTCGCCCACGGTGGGCCCGAACATGTCGGCATAGGCCTGACGGGAAATGCGGCTCATACCCTGCCCTCCAGCGGGCCCATCACCTTGCCCTGGAAGCCATAGACTTCACGCTTGCCGGCGTAGGCCACCAGGTGCACGGTGCGCGCCTGACCCGGCTCGAAACGCACGGCGGTGCCGGCCGGGATATCCAGGCGAAAACCCAGAGTTGGCGCACGGTCGAACACCAGCGCGTCGTTGACTTCGTAGAAGTGGTAGTGCGAGCCGACCTGCACCGGCCGGTCGCCGTGGTTGGCCACACTGACACTGACCGTTTCGCGGCCACTGTTCAGCTCGATATCGCCAGCGGCGACCTGGATTTCACCTGGGATCATGCGGGGCTCCTGGGCTGTTTCAGACGATGGGGTCATGCACGGTCACAAGCTTGGTGCCATCCGGGAAGGTCGCTTCGACCTGCACGTCGTGGAGCATTTCGGCGATGCCGGGCATCACTTGCTCGCGGGTCAGCACTTCGCGCCCCTGGCTCATCAGTTCGGCAACGGTGCGGCCATCGCGGGCGCCTTCCAGCACGGCAGCACTGATCAGCGCCACGGCCTCCGGGTAATTGAGCTTCAGGCCACGGGCCAGGCGCCGTTCCGCCAGCAATGCGGCGGTGAACAGCAGCAGTTTGTCTTTCTCTCTCGGGGTCAGCTCCATGGCGCTCTCTCAGGTAGCCCAGATACGCGGTGGGCAGGCTGGCAGGCCGAGGACGGCCGGGCGCAGCACATGCCACAGGCGTTGCAGGGTGCGTTGCAGGTGTTGGTTGTCATGGTCAAGCACACGGATAACCAGCAACGACCCCAGCAGGGTCGCGCCGGCCGGGTTGGCCAGTTCGTCGAGCAGTGGACGTACCTGCTCCAGCACCGCCTGGTCGGCCGGTGCCGCACAGAACGTAGCAAGCAGTGGGTGGCCGCCAAGCTTGTCCAGGCGCCCGCCTTCGATACGCAGGCGTTCATGCAGGCCGACTTCGTCGGGTAATTCGATGTGCAAACGACTGTCCAGAGCGCCCTGCTCGAAACGCTCGTTCATCACAGGGCGCCCCAGGCACAGGGTTTCCCAGGCCAGCAGGCGCGCCCCGGGCTCGAGGGTAAAACGGCTGTGCAGGCTGGCGCGGGCGCCGGAAAAGAAGATGCTGTCTTGCGGCAGCCATTCCAGGGTGCTGCCGGCGGCCAGCTGAAAACGTTGGGTCAGCCGCGCGGTGGGGCCGATGCTGCGGTAGAACTTGCTGGCACCGGGCATGGTCAGCAGCGCATGGCTGCCGGGATCCAGATGGATATCCAGGTCAAGACGGTCGCCGGCGACGATGCCACCCGGCGGGTGCAATACATAGACGTGGCACGGTGCACCTTCCGGGTAGAAAGGCCGCTGCACCAAAAGAGGTCCGAAATGCCTACGCGCACCAAGGCGGGTCACATCGTCGCGCCTGACAAAGCGCAACTGCAGGTGGGCGCTCCAGCCTGCATCGTCCTCTAGTTGTTCGATCTGCTCCGCGAGCGACATCCTGCGGCCCCTGAAATCCGTGGCCTGCTGGCCGTTTAGAGGGTCCGGCGCGGGCACCAGCTAGCACGCGCGGCCTGACCACTCGATCAAATTCGCAGGCTGGATATAGCAGGTTGCGGGCCAACTCCGCAGGTGAAGGCAAATGAAACTTTCGCCTCGGCCGCTCTGGCATCGGGCATACGAGGGGATGGCGCACAAAGCAGGGGCGTGGGTTGGCCCTGTTTCGGTGCCGGCAGAAGTGCAAAAAGGGCCGCAACGCGGCCCCAAAACATCAAACCTCAGTAATCGAAACGGTCAACCGCACGCCTACGTTCGTTGTCGTCACGCCGGTCATAGATCGCTGTGGTCTGGATGTTGACATGGTGCGCCAGCTTCTGCGCGATGGACAGGTCGTGCTCTTCGATCACCCGGGTAATGAACGCCCGGCGGAAGTCATGCGGCATGATTTTCACCCCCACTTGCGCACCGCGCTGGCGGGCAATGTAGTAAATCGCATGCTTGGTGATACGCGCCCGGGTAATGTGGCTACCGCGGCGGATGCGGTTGAACAGGAACAAGTCGTCTTCTGCCCCTGGTGGCAGGTCCTGACGGCGCAAATCCAGCCACGCCTGGAGCTTTTCGAACGCCCAAGGCGGGGCGTACTTGATCAGTTGGTGGTTGCCCTTGCCCACCACCTGCAGGCTGCGCGCCTCGAAATCAACCTGGGCCAGGTCGATGTCCACCGACTCCGACTTGCGCATGCCGGTGCCGTACAGCAAGGCGATGATCGCCGCGTCGCGTACCCCCTGCGGCCGCGGGTCGGATGCGCACACATCCATCAGTTCGCGAATCAGGCTGCGGCGCAGGTTGCGCCCTGGCGGCAGGCGGCTGCCAGTGGCCGGTTTGACCTCGCGAATGCGCAACAGCTTCTCATGGTCGATCAGGCCCTGGCGCCAGGCCTCGTTCATCACCCCGCGAATGGCGTTGACGTACAGCGACGAGCTGTTGGGCGCGTAACCATCGGCACGCAGGGCCGACACCAAGGCGATCACGTGCCCGGGCTCTAGCCGATGCCAGGGCACGTCGACGACATTGCAGTCGACAAAGCCCAGCCGGTCGGCGGCGTCCTGAAGGATGTAGCGCATGGTTTGCTGGCTTGATGGGGCCAGACGGGCCATGTACTGCAGCAGCGGATTTTTCGAGAGATCGGACAAAACGTGAATCCTGTAGCGAAGCGGCCGCCGGCAGCGAACCGGCAAACGCTCAAGCGAGTCAAAACGACCTGCAAACAAGTCCCAATGACCGGCAAGCGCGCATGCCATCAGGACCCTGAACGGTGCCATCACCTTGATATTCAAGAGCTTTGCAACTGGCACGGTTCGTAATCTTACCCCAATTGAAGCCTACCGAACGAACCGAGGATCGCCCATGGCAAGTGCAACCCATCGTTCCTGCTGTAGCCCAGACAGACGGCATGCCCGGCTGACGCGTTCATTTGTGGCAGCGCGAGACAGGGATTGCTAGAGGATGGCTGCCGGCCACCATGTCGGAAACATCTGCTGCACGCGGGGTTCGGCAAAGCGTTCGTCTATCAATACCAGCACGCCTCGATCCTGGTCACCACGGATAACCCGGCCCGCCGCCTGGATCACCTTGCGCACTCCAGGGTACAGGTAGGCGTAATCGAAGCCCGCCCCAAACTGCTGCCCCAGCCGCTGTTTGAACTGTTCGTTGACCGGGTTGACCTGCGGTAAACCCAAGGTGGCGACAAAGGCGCCGATCAACCGGGTACCTGGTAAATCCACGCCTTCGCCGAACGCACCGCCCAATACGGCGAAGCCCACGCCTTTGCCATCGGCGACAAAGCGGTCAAGAAACCCTTGGCGGGCCGCCTCGTCCATCCCCGGTTCCTGGGCCCACAGGGGAATCTGCCCATGCCGCTCGGCCAGCAGACCGACCACTTGTTGCAAGTATTCGAAGCTGCTGAAGAACGCCAGGTAGTTGCCCGGCATGCGCTCGTACTGTTGGGCAATCAGCTCGACGATCGGCGCCAGGGAGGCGTGGCGCTGCTGGTAACGGGTGGACACCTGGCTAGCAATCCGTACCTCCAGCTGCTCTGCGCGAAACGGCGCAGCCACTTCCAGCCACGCGGTATCGGCCGGCATGCCCAGCAAGTCGCTGTAGAAATGCCGCGGGCTCAACGTGGCGGAAAACAGTGTCACGCTGCGCGCCGCCTGCATGCGCGGGGCCAACAGGCGTGCCGGGGTGACATTGCGTAGGCACAGGGTAGCCAGCCGACGCTTGCGCGGGGCCTGACGCTGGCTGATGTCGAACAGAAAGTGCTCATCGAACAACTCGGCAACCCGGCTGAACTGCAAGGCCTGGAAGAAGAACTGCAACACCTGCGGGTCCATTTGCGCAGGCGTCTGGTTGATCTGCTCCTGAATCAGCCCGATGCATTGCTGCAGGGCGCGCAGCAGGCCGTCTGGCAGCGACTCGCTGGCTTGATAAGGCGCGCGCTGTTCTTTATAGAGGGCGTTCCACTGCCGGTTAAGGCGGTCCAGCGCACTGACCAGCCCAGGCGGTTTGCTCTGACGCAGGGCCAGCAGCTGCCCTTGGTCAAGGGTGGCGCTGTACATGCTGCGCCCACGCTCGACAAGATTATGCGCTTCGTCCACCAGTACTGCCACGCGCCACTGGTTGAGCTGAGTGAGGCCGAACAGCAAGGCATGCGCATCGAAGTAGTAGTTGTAGTCAGCGACCAGCACGTCGACCCAGCGCGCCATCTCCTGCCCCAGGTAATACGGGCAAACCTGATGCGCCAAGGCCACTTCGCGCAGGTTGGCACGGTCAAGCAAAGGCAGTGCTGCCGCAGCCTCACGCGCTGCCGGCAAACGGTCGTAGAAGCCTGCGGCCAGTGGGCAGGATTCACCATGACAGGCCTTGTCCGGGTACTCACAGGCCTTGTCGCGGGCGATCAACTCCAGGGTGCGCAAGGCAGGTTGAGGCGTGGCATCGGTGATCTGGCTCATGGCATCGAGGGCCAGCGCCCGGCCCGGGGTCTTGGCAGTGAGGAAGAACAGCTTGTCCAGCTGCTGCGGCACCATGGCTTTGAGCAGCGGGAACAAGGTACCGAGGGTCTTGCCAATGCCGGTGCTGGCCTGGGCCATCAGGCAACGCCCGGTACTTACCGCCTTGTACAAGGTTTCGGCCAGCTGCCGTTGGCCCTGGCGGAACTGTGGATAGGGGAAACCCAGCGCCTGAAGCCCTTGGTCACGCTCGGCCAGACGCCGTTGCTGGAATTGGGCCCAGCCCAGAAAGCGCTGGCACTGGGTTTCGAAGAAGGCCCGCAATTCAGCAGCCGTGTAGTGCTCACTGAACAGCGTCTGGTCATCGCTGTCCACGTCCAGGTACACCAGCGCCACCTCGATGGCTGGCAATTGCCGTGCCTGGCACATCAACCAGCCATAGACCTTGGCCTGGGCCCAGTGCAACTGGCGGTGATTGGCCGGCTGACGCGCCAGATCGCCACGGTGCGTCTTGATCTCTTCCAGGCGATTGCTGCCAGGATCATAACCATCGGCGCGGCCTCGCACCTTGAGGGTTTCGAACTGGCCTTCAAGGGTGATTTCCGACTCGTAGCCCGCAGCACGCCGTGCCACTACCCGCTGGTGCCCTTCGATGCCCTCCTGGGCGGTGGGCGACGGCGTAAAGCGCAGGTCCAGGTCACCGACCTTGGCGCTGAACTCGCACAAGGCACGCACCGCCACGCTGTAGCTCAAGGCGTTTCGCTCCAGCGCACATGGCACACCGCAACGGGCAGGCCGTGTTGCCTGCAGAACTCCAGCCAGCGCAGCTGGTTGTCCTGCAAACGGTCACCGGGCCCCTTGACCTCGACCATGCGGTAACGGCCCTGCTCGGGCCAGAACTGGATCAGGTCGGGCATGCCGGCGCGGTTGCTGCGAATGTCCTGCAACAAGCGCAGGAAGCACTGTTTCAGCTGGGCAGCCGGCAAGCAAGCCAAGGCCTGTTCCAGCAGTTCCTCGCTGAGCATGGACCAGAACACGAACGGCGACTGCAGGCCTTGCTTGCCCTTGTAGCACTCGAGAATCGCCTGACGATGGCTGCCATCGTCGAGCCGCCCCAGGCAAAGATCGAATAGCGCACTGCGCCGCTGCTGGAAGTCACTGTCGTGCAGGTCCTGTGGCGCGGCCTGGAACGGGTTGAAGAATGCGCCAGGCACAGGGGCGAAGATGGCCTCCCAGCACAACAGGCCAAACAGGCTGTTGAAGAGGGTGTTCTCCACGTAATGCGCCTGCCCCCCCTCTTGCGCCAGGTGTTGACGCACAGCTTCCTCCACACCCAACGCAGCGTACTCGCGGGGCAGCTCGAGCTCGATCAGCTCCAGCGGTGTGGCACGCTGGCGTCGCTGTGGCGGGCCGCCGAGCTTGCGCGCGAGGCGTGGCAGCATCCGTTCCAGTGCCTGCACTTCCAGCGCGTTAGCCGGTGCCGCCGCGAGCTGTAGTGCCAGCGCATGGGCCTGGGGCCACTGCTCAGTGCGCTCAAGCACCCGCACCTGGCGAATGCGTGCCTGGGCATGGCTGCACTGGCCGTACACGGCCATGGCCTGGTCCCACTCCCCCAGGCGCTCGCATTGCTGGCCCAGGGCGAACTGCAGGCGCGCATGGCGGCGGGCCAGCCACGGGTTGTCACTGTGCAGGCCCTGCAGGGTACCCAGAATCGACACGGGTTCGTCGCCCTGCTCCAGCCGCTCGGCGCACTGGTGCAAGGCCATGGCCAGGTCGACTTCGGCACGTTGCTGCAGGGCTCGCGAGCCCGTGCTGAATGGCACCTGCTCGTAACGCAGCACACCGAGGTCGGCGAGGACGAACTCTGACCAGTCCTGGTACAGGTTGCCGAAGAACAACAGGCGCATGCGGTCGCACAAAGGTTGCAGGCACCACTGGAGGATGCGCACCTCGCTGTCGGGAAACCATTCGGCCAGTGACCGGGCCACCAGCCCCAGCGGTTGCAGCTGTGCCAACAGCTCATGCTTGGTGGCACGCGGGCGGCTCAGTTGCAGGGCGAAGCAGCGGGCCAGTTCGTCTTTGCGCAGCAAGGCGAACAGCTGTTCCAGGCCCAGTTGCTCGGGTTCCCGCACCCAGCCGAGTTTCTGCAAAGGCTGCAGCGCCAGCGCCGTATCGCCGATTTCGGCGTAGTCGAGCCGGTCGCTGCGAAACAGCTCGCCTTTGCGCATGACCATGCGCACCATCAAGGCCTGAGTTGGCGCTTGCAGTTGATTGAAGGCACGGATGAAGGCCAGTTCCTGGTCATCGAGCAGGTCCTGGTAGCGCTGTTCGACCCACAGCACTACCTGGCGGAAGTTATGCAGGTAGTAGAACGGGTCGTCGACGGAATGGGCGATCACTGGCGGAGGTCAGGTTGCGGTAACAGGCACTGTTTATACATACAGATAACCATGCCTGACAAGAGCCGTGGGTCGCGTCACGATCAACGATCCGCTTGGGGCGCAAAGCGCCCCCAGGATTTATGCCTGTTCAGTCGCTCCAGTAATCTCCCCTGCTTCGTCCTTGGCACTGCCAATCGGCGCCTGCAGCAACAGGAAGTACGCCACCGCCGAGCACAACGCCACCACCGCACTGATCATGAACGCCGTAGTGAACGAGCCCGAGTACTGGATGCTGAAGCCAGTAGCGATCGGCGCCACGGAGCCGGCAATGTAGCCGCCGAAGTTCTGGATCGAACCAAACGAGGCCACGCGCGGGCTGTCAACGATGGTATTGACGATCATCCAGGCAGTGGCACTGGCCATGTTGATGCTGAACAGTGCCAGGCACAGCAGGATGACGCAGCCTGTCAGGCCGGTGACGAACGACAGCGGCAAGGTGAACAGCGCCGCCAGCACCAGGCCGGTGATGACGCTGAACTTGCGGCTGCCCAGCACAGTCATGCCACCCTTCACCAGCCGGTCGCAGAAGCGCCCGGCAACGATTGTACCCGCCGCACCAAAGCCGTAGGCCAGCGACACGACCCAGGCGGTCTTGTACAGGTCCAGGCCGTGTTCACGCTCGAAGTAGCCCGGCAACCAGGTCAGGTGCAGCCACAGCATATAGATCACACCCATGAAACCCAGCACGGCACCCCAGGTGCTGCGGTGCTTGAACAGGTCCAGCCAGCCGGCGAAGTACGAAGCCTTCGGCGTTTGCACCGGGGCCACAGGCGCCTTGTGTTCCGCTGGCAGCGGCTTGCCTTCGGCCTCCAGTTCCGCCAGGTAACGCGCCTTGCTCTTGTAGAACGTCAGCCAGCACACCGCCAGCACCACGCCGATCACGCCGGTAATGATGAACATGCCGCGCCAGCCGAAGTTGACCATGAACAGCGTCAGCAAGGGCGGCGCCAGGCACGGGCCAAGGCAGGTCGACGACCAGACCACGCCGGTCGGCGTGCCGCGCTCATTGGCATCAAACCACTCCGACAGGGCCTTGGCCGCCGACGGGAACATGGGCGCCTCGCCAATCCCCAGCAGCACCCGCAGGCCCATGAACCCGGCAAAGCTGTTGACCATGCCAAACGCCGCCTGGGCCACCGACCAGCCCAGCAGCGAGGCGCCGAGCGCGACCTTGCTGCCCAGGCGGTCGATGATCATGCCCATTGGCAACTGGGCAAAGGCGTAGGCAATGGAAAACGCCGACAACAGGATGCCCATCTGCGACGGGCTGATCATCATGTCTTTCTGGATGGAGGTGTTGGCGATCGACAGCGCACTACGGTCCAGGTAGTTGACGATGCCGATCAGCAGCAGGAACACAACGGTGATGCGCTGGTACTTCTTCATAGGGTTCATGTGTCGACCTTTATTATTATTGTTGCCGCGCTGTCAGCGCTTTGGCGATCCATCGATGTTCCTGCGCCCCTCCCTTGCGCAGCGTGCCGCTCAAGGCTGGCGTGCGGTAGCTGCAACCTCCAGCAGGCCACGCCGGCCGAGGTTGTCGATCAACGCGCGCAGGCCAAACGCCCACTGCGGTGCCTGGTCGCTGGTGGTCACGCGGTTGCACAGGGTACCCAGTTGCGGGTTGCTGATGGTCACAACATCGCCCGGCTTGTGGGTAAAGCCATTGCCCGGCTGGTCACGGTCCTGCTTGGGGGCGAACAGGGTACCGAGGAAGAGCACCATGCCGTCGGGGTACTGATGGTTTTCGTTGAGGGTTTGCTGCACCAGGTCTTGCGGGTCGCGGCTGATCTGGCGCATGGAACTGCGGCCAGACAGTATAAAACCGTCCTGCCCCTCAACCCGCAGGTCCACTTCGGCGTTGCGCACATCGTCAAGGCCGAAGCTTTCGTCAAACAGCCGCAGCAGCGGGCCCAGTGCGGTGGAGGCATTGTTGTCCTTGGCCTTGGACAGCAGCAAGGCGCTACGGCCTTCGAAGTCGCGCAGGTTGACGTCGTTGCCGAGCATGGCGCCCTTGATGCTGCCATCGCTGGATACTGCCAGCACCACTTCCGGCTCAGGGTTGTTCCAGCTGGACTTGGGGTGGATGCCGATATCGGCACCGTGGCCAACTGCCGACAGCGGCTGGGCCTTGGTAAACACTTCGGCATCAGGGCCAATGCCCACTTCCAGGTATTGCGACCACAGGCCCTGCTCCACCAGCACCTTTCGCAGCGCTTCGGCCTGGGCCGAGCCTGGCACGATCTGCGACAGGTCGGCGCCGATGCGGCTGGCCAAGGTGTCACGGATGGCATCGGCCTTGGCCGGGTCGCCCTTGGCCTGCTCTTCCACCACACGTTCCAGCAGGCTGGTGGCGAAGGTTACGCCAGCGGCCTTCACCGCCTGCAAGTCGACAGGCGCCAGCAGCCATGGCTGACTCGGGTCGCGCTGGGTGGGGTCGCTGTTGTCCAGCAACACCGATAGCGCCACCAGCGGTTCGGCCAGCGGCAAGGCGCGCAGGTAGGCCACCGGGTCGGCCACTTCCAGCAGGGCCGAGACAGTCGCCACGTGGGTGCTGATGTCGTAGACCGCGCCGGCTTTCACCAGCACCACCGCCGGCCCCTGGTCCGCCAGCCACACCCGCCCTACCCAGCTGCCGCTGTCGAACACACTGGCATCCTGGCTCAGCGGCAGCGGTTGATTGGCGTTCGATCGGTCAGTCATCTGTGTACCCTTACTGTGCATCATTGGGAAAGTGCCGGCAGTTGCAATTGGCCGGCCAGGCGATCAAGGTCAGCCAGCAGCTGTGGCGAGAGGCTCACGCCCTGCTGCAGGGCCTGGCGGCGCAGGGCAAGGCCAGCCTGCCCAGGCAAGCGCACCGGGCGCGCAGGGTCGAGCGGGCGGCTGGCGAGTACCAGTCGGCCCAGGAAGCTGGTTTCATCGGTGAACGCTTCCAAGCCACCGAAGAAGCGCGGGTCGATGACCACGGCAGTGGCCGAGGCGCCCCACTGCTCAGGGGCATCCTTTCGCCCATGGCCGGCCAGGCCGGACGTCAGGGCTTCGACCAGCAGCGCCAGGGCAAAGCCTTTGTGGCCAAAGCCCTGGCCGCCGAGGGGCAGGATGCTGCCTTGCGGGCGGGTAAAGAAATCGACCGGGTCGTCGCTCAGCTGCCCGTCATTGCTCACCAGTACCGGGTGCGGCAGGCGGCTGCCGGCATCGCGGCACTGGCCAACCAGCCCAAGGGTAACGGTCGACATGCTCACGTCCAGCAGGATCGGCTCGCCCTGGGTCGGGATACCGGCAGCAATCGGGTTGGGGGTGTAGATCGGGTCGATGCCACCGTGGGCGCAGACAAGCCCCACGGAGGGGTCCGATGAATAAACCATGGCCACCAGGCCCTGGTCGGTAAAGGGCTTGAGATAGGCGGCCAGGCAGCCAATGTGCGAAGCACGGCGCACCACCGCAATGCCGATGCCCTGCGCAGTCGCACCTTTTGCCGCGCAGTCCAGGGCACGGCTGACGCAGTAAGGCCCCAACAGGTAATGGCCATCGAACACGCTGGCGATGCCACTGTCCGACACCTGTTCCAGTGCCTGTGCGCGGGCCTTGACCTTGCCTTCCTGCATGCCACCGATGTAGCGGCTGACCAGGTTCAGGCCGTGGGTACGGTGCCCGAGCAGTTCACCTTCGAGCAGAACCCGGGTCACCACCTGGGCGACTTCGGTATCGGCACCGGCTTTTTCGAACAGTTGCTCGACAAAAGTGGTGAGCGCTTGCACGTTGTGGTGTGTGGGTTGAGTCATTGTTGTTATCTCGTAAGCGGGACGGGAGCGGTCAATCAGGTCACGGCGCCGATCTGCCAGGGCACGAACTCGTTCTGCCCATATCCGTGCTGTTCGCTTTTGCTGCGTTCCCCGGAAGCAATGCGCAGCATCTGCTCGAAGATGAACGCGCCACGCTCCTCGATGCTGGTGGAGCCATCGGCAATACCGCCGCAATTGACGTCCATGTCCTCTTCCTGGTGTTCGAACACCCGGTTGTTGGTGGCCAGCTTGATCGACGGTGCCGGGGCACAGCCGTAAGCCGAACCACGCCCGGTGGTGAAGGCGATCAGGTTGGCCCCGCCAGCCACCTGGCCAGTGGCCGAGACCGGGTCGTAACCAGGGGTGTCCATGAACACCAGGCCCCGGGCACGCACGGTCTCGGCGTACTGGTACACATCGACCAGGTTGCTGGAACCCGCCTTGGCCACTGCGCCCAGGGACTTCTCGAGGATGGTGGTCAGGCCCCCGGCCTTGTTGCCGGCCGAAGGGTTGTTGTTCAGCTCGGCGTTCATGCGCTGGCAGTAGTCTTCCCACCAGCGGATGCGCGCCACCAGCTTTTCGCCCACCTCACGGCTGACCGCGCGGCGGGTCAGCAAATGCTCGGCGCCGTAGATTTCCGGGGTCTCGGACAGAATTGCGGTACCACCGGCCGCCACCAGGCGGTCCACGGCGTTGCCCAGTGCCGGGTTGGCGGTGATGCCGGAGTAGCCATCGGAGCCGCCACATTGCAGGCCGACCACCAGATGCCGTGCGCTGACCGGTTGGCGCTGGACGTGGTTGGCCTCGGCCAGCAGGCTCTTGACCTGCTCGATGCCGGCAGCAATGGTTTTCGACGTACCGCCGATGCCCTGGATGGTGAAGGCCCGCAGCTGCGCACTGGCTTGCAGGCCCTGGGTTTCCAGCAGGCTTTCGATCTGGTTGGTTTCGCAGCCCAGGCCAATGATCAGTACGGCAGCAAAGTTGGGGTGCACGGCGTACCCGGCAAGGGTGCGGCGCAGCAAGCCAAGGGCTTCGCCGCTGGGGTCTACTGCGCAGCCAGCACCGTGGGTCAGGGCGACCACGCCGTCGATATTCGGGTAGTCGGCAAGTGCCTCAGGGTGGATGTCACGGCGGAAATGGTCGGCCACCGCCCTGGCGACGGTCGCCGAGCAGTTCACCGAGGTGAGAATGCCGATGTAATTACGGGTGGCAACCCGCCCATCGGCGCGCACGATGCCCTGGAACTGCGCTTCGCTGCCAGGCTGGCTGCGAGTGTCGACACCAAACGCATAGTCACGGGCAAAATCCCCCATTTGTACGTTGTGCACATGCACGTGATCGCCGGCATTGATGGCCTGCGAGGCAAAACCGATGATTTGCCCGTAACGGCGCAGCGGCTGGCCCTGCTCCACGCGTTCGGTCGCGAGCTTGTGGCCTGAAGGAATCGGCTGGCGCACGGTAATCGCCTCGGCATCCAGGTGCAGGCCTTGCGGCAAGGCCTGGCGGGCGATAAGCACGTTGTCCAGCGGGTTGAGGCGGATGACGGCAAGGTCACCGGACTTGGCAATCAGTTGCATGGGACCTCTCAGGGCGGTGCGGCGGGCTTCTTGTTATGGCTGTTGCCACTGTAAGAAGCCTTGCGCAGCATTCCCAATGAGATGATCCGATCAATTGATAACCAGTGGTTATCGGAAGTTGTGATTGGGCGGTGATCCTTGATCGCCTAATAGACTGCCCAAGTGCTCAAGCCAGCACATATCCTGTGGGAGCGGGTTCACCCGCGAACACCGGCGCAGCCGGTGCCATGCACCGCGTCGACTGCTTCGCAGGTAAACCCGCTCCCACAGGGACCCCGTGAACCATCAGGTCTTGTCCAAGGCAGTTGCAGACGTAACTTCCTTCTGTCGCTGTTTGGCGCCTTCCAGCAAAATCTCGACAAACGCCCGGGCCGACGCGCTCAGCGGTTCATCCTTGCGGGTGACCACGCCATACTCCAGCGCGGGTACATGCAAGGGGCTGCGCAGCTCCTTGAACTGCCCGCTGGCCAGCTGCGCGGCAACCATCGAACGCGGCAACATGGCAATCATCGGCGCCGATTGCAGCAGCTGCAGGAACATCGGCATGGAGATGGTCTCGACGCTGTCGACGGGCGTGGCAATACCGGCCACCCGGAACGCCTGTTCCAGGCGGTTGCGGATCGGCGTGCCCACCGGGTACAGCACCCACGGCCAGTCGCCCAGCGCCGACAGTGGCGGGCTTTCCAGCTGGTTGAGCGGGTGCTCGCTGTTGACCACCAGGCTGAACGGTTCGGGTTCGAGGGGCTGGAAGTCGAACAGCTGGCTGAAGCGCTCTTCGGTGAAGCGGCCAATCATGATGTCGAGCTTGTTCTGCTCCAGCATGGTCAGCAGGTGATCACTGGAATGCTCCACCACTTCGATCGACAGCAGCGGGCTGCGTGCCTTGATCGCGGCGATGGCCTGGGGCAGTACCAGTGCAGTCGCGGCAAAGATGCCACCGACGCGGATAAAACCGTGCCCGCCGTTGCGCAGGCGGTTGACCTGGTCGACGAATTGCTGCGACTCGGCCAACGCACCCTGGGCATAACGCACCACGTATTCACCCAGCTCAGTGGGCGGCATGCTGCGTGGCAAGCGCTCGAACAGGGCAAAGCCGAACTGCTCTTCGAGATCGCGCAGCATCTTGCTCAGGGCCGGCTGGCTGAGGTTCATGCGCGTGGCGGTTGCGTGCATGTTGCGGGTGCGCGCCAGGGTGTCGATCAGCACCAGGTGCTTGTAGCGGATCCAGTTGCAAAAGCTTGCGTGACTAAGTTGCAGCCCTTTAACCATGGGGGCTGCATCATTTCGGGAAGACATCCTTTAGGTCCTATTGGGGCCTGTATGGCTCGATAATGCCAGCTTTATGACAACGCAGCTATTCCAGCCCCCGGCGCTCTGCCGACCATTCCCCTTCCTTTATATAGCTACTCACAGTCGACGGTCATGACCCCGAATGCTGTGTGTGACCACGCCCCACACCTCGAACCGGTCTCCCTCGAGAATGTACCGGGACGGGTACTTCGGGTTTTCCGACATCAGGACTACCTGCCCGTCACGAATGACCATGCGCTTGCAGGTGGCCTCGCCGTTCACTGCGGCGATGATGATATCGCCCGACCGGGCATCGACCAACCTGTCGACCACCAGCAGGTCACCGGTGTAGATGCCAGCACCCTGCATGCTTTCGCCGTCCACCTTGACCAGGTAAACGCTGGGTGCCCGCAGCTTGAGCAGTTCGTCTACCGACACCTGCTTGTCGTCGGCTTCGATGGGTAGGGTTGCGGTCATTTCGGCTGGCCATTAACTGTATATGGATACAGTATCTTATGGCGGCACATGCCGGGGCAACTGCCGATCGACAGGCTAGTGAAGGGGCGGAAAGCTCCTTGCTCAGGGCCTAAGCCATCACACGAAGCTGGCAAGCGGAGACCGTCTAGCGACTTGGGCGGCAAGCCCATGCAGTCGATCTCCTCCGTCAGCGCGCCCGATCTTGGGTCTAGTACTTGCTATAGCGGCCTAAATATGCGCAGCGCTTTCGTTATTATAAAACAGTTGCTGAACCCGTTTTATATGCAGACATTACTATACCTTATGACCAGACCCATCAAACCAAAAATCTATGTCCAGACCCAAAGAGCTTATAACCAGATCCAAAAAAATACAAAAGAAGTATCATTGAAACCGAAAGAGTCAAAACAAAAGCAAGACCCAACCAAGCAGCACGACTGCTTGCTATAACCTTGAACTGCAGCGAGATAATAAGATTGAATCCGACCAGCAAACACCAGAAAATCGTCACAAGAACTGCTGCAGAAAAAACACTATCAGCCTTACCAAAAACATTTATTGTTACAGTAATGAACGCGAAAAAAGAAACAAACAACGACAAAGCAGAGATAGCATTGCCTTTAATATTAGCAATATCAGCCTCTAGCTGCGCCTGCATCCTAGAAGAAGTCTCAAGCCCGCTTTTAATTGAATTAAGCATGGCTGTAGCTTCATTCAACATGGAGGCTGTTTTCTTTTGCGCTTGGTTTGCTGCCGAAAGTCTAGCACTTACCGCCTGCTCTGCCTTTGCTGCCGCAATATTTGCTGCCACGGCAGCCAACTCTTCAAATTTTAGTCTTGAATAATCTGCAGGCTCCGTCGCATCAGCAGAATACTTCTTCTCCCCTACAGTAGAGCTTGAGGAAATTATTGTTGAGCTACTCACACTACTACTAATAGTACCACTACTTCCTTCAGTCCTTCCCTGAGACATCTCTATCCCCCAACAAACTCGTCAAAACTTTCTACACCAAGGATGCTCTCAGCCTCAGCCATAAAACTTAAAACATCATCCTTAACTATAGAACCCTGACCAGGAACAATATTTACATCGCGCAAGGCAACTACCCCCACCTCTCCCCCACGAATGACTCCACTACCCACATTAAATATATTATTACACTGCTTACCGGCCACTTCGATACGCTGCGAAGCATTTACACTGAAATCAGTCAAACTACTCCCACCCACCCCTCCAAACAAGCCCGACAAAAACTTACCTGCATCAGGCATAACTTTTAGATACTTCTTTACAAACCCAACTCTGGAATACACAAAGCCTCGCTCATCAAGCAACTCCAAAAGACGCCTTGCATTCTCAATAAACCCCTCCCTATCTTTACTATCAAGCCCAAACGGGAGATCAATTACGAAATCGATCCTAATGTTACTCATTCCAACTTGAAATCCTCGATCTGTCTGTATCTGAAGCCGAGGTATTTCGTCTGGCATGCCTGGCATTTCTGGAATGAGCGCAGGCGTGTATGCGCCAATATTCATTTTATTTCTACAAGCAACACTCAGCTCATCAGCCATTATCTTTCCACTCTCGGTGAAAAGAGCGAGCTGGTAGGAAAAATTCGTTAAATCTTTGAACATGATAACTCTCTACGTTCCGAATTAGAGGCTTGCTCGACCCCAAGTCATGGCAACAAGATCTCATACAAGCGCTCGCAAGCCAACATCTGCCGTAATCACCCCTTTCGTCAGCTCTCCAGCCCGCTTGTCAGGCCGTGCGAGCAGGTCAGAAAGCACCAGCGTCGCGCGGCTAAGTGTCTGGCGTTTGCCGACAGAAGGGTAGTCCTCGCGGTGGCTGGCTCAGTGAAGAGGCGGCAGCTCCTTTCCACGGGCCTTGGCCACAGCGCGAAGCTGGTAGTCGGAGACCGCCTGGAACAGCGACTCGGCTAGCAGGCGAAGGCGCTCGATCTCCTCTGCAGGCGCACCGCGATCTTGAGCTTGGTGATACTCACGCATGGCGTCGATAGCCTGCTGAATCAGCGGCTCGCCGGCCTCGACCATCCCTATAAACGTGCGCTTGTCCACTTCGATGACCTGTTCACTTGGTCAGCCCATTATAGATCGACTCGCACGCCAACCCAGCTATTCGGCTTCGCTCAAGCGCTGCTGAGCAGCTTCCCGCCATTCGGTCAGCGTCTTCAAGCAATCCCCCGAGCACCACGACGGCAGAGGTTCCTGCCTGGCGCTGCTGGGTAGCGATGGTATCGCAGGTGGCTCGGTGGCCATCCCGCAGTCTGGCGATTTCCCCGCGCAGCCCACCAGCAGCAGACTCAGCAGCAGCGGCGCGGCCTTGGGCCAGTTCCAGTTTCTGTCGTGCACTCTCACCCTCCTCGTCCGCCACGGCCTGGCGGCGTTGTTCTTCGGCCCTAGCCTGGGCCGCGGCGCGCCGGTCGTGCTCGGATACCTCAAGGCGGTAATCGGTCAGGGCTTTGTCTGCCCTGGCAGTTTCCGTCCGCGCATCGGCCGCCGCCTCGTCAGCAACCACCACCCGGTACTGCTGCCCGCCGGCGACCAGGACCAGGGCGATCAACCACCAGCACCAAGCCGGTACCGCGCCGAGCCAGGTCACGCCAGCGCCCGCCGCACGCCTTCATTGATGATTGCATCGGGGTATGGATTCCCGCCGTTCTCGTGGATGATGATGCTGAGCACCATCCCGCGCAGGGTGGCAGGGTCCTTGATATTGATCGGGTCGGTGGTGCTCACGCCCAGACGCTTTGCCAAGGCTGAAGCGTAGGCCTGGGTATCGTTCTCGTTGCTCGGCGCCCACCGGTTGATGGTCTCGAGCACCGTATCGATGCCCTTCCCACCCACGCCGGGCATGCCGTCCTTGCCTCGGTAGTTGATCAGCAGCTTGCCCAAGGCGCGGATGCCGTTTTCGGGATGGTCGAAGCGAGCGAATCGCGGTTTGGCTACTCCCTCTTCCAGGCCGAGCTGGCCTTGCCAAGCGTTACGGGGATTGAAATCAATGTTGCCGGGGTTGTTGTTCCGGACGCCGCGCGGTGTGGTCATAGGTTTTCTCCAGGCACAAAAAAGCCCGCACCGGGGCGGGCTGGGATAGTTGTAAGGGTCAAGCGGCGGGTTCTTCGGGCGCTGGCGCGGCCTCGGGCTCAGCCGGCTCTTTCGCAGTGATCGAAACCTTGGCGCTGTAATCCTTCAGCACCTGGGCGGTGAACACCTGCGCAGTAGGAAACTGGTTCAGGACCGCTCGAGCGCGAGCATCGGCTTCTTCCTGAGTGGCGAAGCGGGTGTTGTTCTCGGCGTCGTAGGCGTTGGTGAGATTGATGGCGATGAAAGGCATGGTGTTCTCCAGGCAAAAAAATACCGCCGGTGGCGGTTGGATTTGGGGGGGAGGCGCTGGGTCAGGCCGGCAGTGCTGGCCAGTCGATCGCGCTGGGGTAGTCGGGTTGATCCTGCAGGCGGTTGAGCGATACGCGGTAGCGCTTCCAAGCTATTAAGGCTTCCGCCTCAGCCGGGGTCGCGTCATCCAGGTCCACTGCATCCTGCAGCGGGGCGATGGCCAGGTCGGCCGCCGCCCGGCGTTGGGCAATCTCGGCCATGGCCGTCGTCCGCAGTTGCTCAATAGCGGCTTGGGCCTTGTCCTCAGCGGTGACTACCTGGCTCCAATCGATGGCCGCATAGCCCTGAGCAGGCGCGGGCTGTTCTGCGTCAGGGATCGGCAGCGCAACCAAGCCGTCAGCCGGTGTCACGATATCCGCTGGATATCGCGCCGCCTGGTCCGCTTCGTCAGGAATAGGTAAGAGCAGTGTAAGTACCAGATCGCCACCAATACGCTCCACCGGTGAAACGATCCATTCGGTCCCAGTAGCGGCGGCAGGCAGCGTGGCGCCTTCTGGCAGCTGGGTGAAGTCCAGCGTCAAGCCATTGATTGTCAGGCTGTCGCCCTGCTTGTAGACGGTTAGCGCCTGCCCCAGGAAGAACACGGGGGATAGTTGCAGCCTCATCAGTACCACCTCCCGGTAGCAGTCCACCCTACATAGCACGATTGACCAGGCGACCATGCGCCCTCAATCAGCATCCCGGAATTGCTGGTCGCGCAGCCACTGAGCCGGTTGATCTGAACACTGTTGTTCGAAACGGGGTAAGCCATGGTGACCTGCGTCGAAATCTTCGGGTTAGCTGTGCTGACATAACCAGTGAATGCTGCCGGGAACGTGATGCCTACACTGGTCGGCGCAAGCGACGCTCCGTTATGGGTCATGTTGGCCATCCCCCAGCAGATTTGAGTGCCATCTGCAAAGCGGATGAATTCACCATTGGCATTGCTGCCCCGTTGCAGCACGGCGCCAGTCGGAACTCCGGAGGCCTGTCCTACCGAACCAACGATATTGGCTCTGTTGAAGGCAGTTGCAATGAAGTTGTAGAGCTCATCGAAGTTGGCGATCGCCTTCAGCCACGCGCTCCGACGGTCATCCCCACCAGCGCCGGTGGGCGCTGTCCCGAGGTTGATTGTTTGTTTTGCCATAGTAGGTCCTTAAAGCGGCTTCATTGGCCGGGAGGCAAACAGCGTTCGCCCGTTGGCTGTGAGTGGATTGATCCCCGAGGCGTTGTCGCAATACATCTGCAACAACGACCTATTGCCTGGAAGGAAACCTCCGAAGTTGGCTCGGAACGGCTGGGCCGTCTGTTCAATATTGGTTACCGAGAACAGCGCATTAGCCAACACATAGTCCTCGTAGCTACCCGTCCACGGCATCTGCTGGCTCGGCGCATAGTAGGCACCGCCTGTGATGGGATTCCCTGCCTGGATAAACTGGTTGCTGGCCGGTTGGCCGTTTAAAAGCGCCAAGTTCGCCGATGTCACAAAGGTTCGCGCTCCGGAAGCGTCCCTCACTGAAGCCCCATAGATACCCGCCGAAACAGCAGGTGTTTGGTAACTGGCGCAGAACCACTTGATATTCATCGGGTACAGCGCTACTTCACCGTGAGCCACTTGGTTGTTGTAGGCCTTGAGCCGGAATCCGGTCCAGTTCCCCGGGCTCCCTTTGACGTAAAAGTTCCCCACCATCATGTAGTTCTCGGCATTCAGAAATATCAGTGGCCGCTCATACGTGGTGATGGGGATCGGAAATGTCACATCCCCCCACTGAATCTGATTACCGCTACCAGGTCCCTGAAAGCCGATGTTGAAGCCCCCATTGGAGTGGACGGTCAGCACCTTGTTGATGGCGTCAATTTGCGTTCGAATGCCGTTGTTAGCCGCCTTGATGCCGTATGATCCGGAAGCCGCGAATGGCTCACCGCCCTGGGAGAGAATCATCACCTGCCATGTCCGCGTGCCGGGCTGCCTTAGTTGCAACTGCCCCGCGGAGTACCAAGCTTGTGGAGAGAAGGTGTTTTCACCGGCGTCAAACAGCGCATCCACCACCACAAACGACTGGGCCTGAATCTCGGGAATAGCTATGTATTGGTCGAACGCGCCATTGCCAGCGACCTGCATCATTTTCAACGAGCGCACGGAGGTGATCGTTGTGTCCAGCGTAATGGCCCCGGCCGCATCCCTCGTCCGGAGCCCATACAAATCAGCCATCAGGTAAGCCTCCCTACTGCTGTACGCTCGGTGCCATTGGCGTCGTAGACGTACAGACCGCCGTTGTTCAGCAACGTCGATCCGTTGGCATCCTGGCCGCGCACAGTGAACGATCCTGAAGCCAGATTGATTTCGATCAGTGGCAGCCCCTGCGAGTTGACCGCCTGGGACCGAAGCGTCATACCCACAACCAGACTCTGGATGAACGCTTGGTTGATCAATGCAGAGTTCAAGAACAGCTGGCCATCCTGGAACACGAACAAACTCGCCTCTGGCCCGTTCAACCCGTTGATGATTGCCACACGGTCGGCCGACAGCAGGATCTCCCCAACCGACCCATCACTTCCTTGGATGATGCCGGTGGCCACCTTCTTACCATTGGCATTGGTCTCGGTCTTCCAAGAAGACATGGCCGACACCCTGCCATCAACACCTGCAACCACTTCACTGACCTGCTGCACCGAAGCATTGGTCTGGCCCATCTGCGCCTGGACAGTTTCGACCTGCCGCCCAATGGCAATACCATCCTCGATCCGGGCCGACTGCTCAGTCCACACCCCCACCAGACCACCCGTGGCGCCGGCCAGACCGGTGCTGTCGCCTTCCATTTCCGGGTTCACCTGGACATACAGCCCGTCCAAGCGGGTGGCGGCCGCAGTGATCGCCGTGCCCTGCTGCTTGACCGTCGTGTCCATCTGGCTGATGGCCGTTGCCTGGGCACTGTTCACGCCTTCGGCATCGGTCATGCGATTGGTCAGGCTCAGCAGCGATTGCCCTTGGCTGGTAAGCGTCGTGCCCTGCTGCGTCACCGTGGTGCCCAAGGTGCTAATCGCTTCGCCGTTGGCCGCATCAGCTGCGGTTACCCGGCGGGCAACGATGTTGCACCACAGCGCCCTCCCTGTGCCGTCTGCCGGCTGAATCCGCGTGACGAAGCGCGCCGATACAGCCGCAGCCGGCGCCGTGAGCCGCCCGGAGAACGTCTGGAAGCCGCCGCCCGCCGAAAAGGTGAAGGCGTTGAAGTAGCCCAGATTGGTGTCCGTCTTGTCGAAGAACTGCACCTGGAAGTTGCCGGTCTGCCCAGCCGTCATGTAGGCGCGATACACGTCCGCCGACAAGTCGAACTGCTCGCCTCCCGAGACGATGAATCGTCCGGTACCACAGAAGCTGTTTGCATAGAACGCGATCGCCTTGCCGGCGGACGGGTGGGCGGTCAGCCCTGCAATCCCCGGGTTACCCGTCCACGGGTCGACCAGACCATCTTCGAACGTCCCACGCAGCACCAGGTTGTCCGGCTGCTGGCTCAAGGAAGCCTTCAGCTGGGTCAGCGCGGTGCCTTGGCTGTTGATCGTGCCGCCCTGGCTGGTGACGGTCGACTGAAGCGTCTGCAAGGCCGATGCATCTGCCTTGGAGGCCAGTTGCGTCAGCGCCGACTGTGCAGCCGCAGCCGCGTCCGTGGCCACTTTGTCGGTCACCGCCACCCACGCCGAACCGTTCCATCGTTTCGGGGTGTTGGCCGCAGCAGTCGTGTCGATCCACAGGTTCTCCGCTTGCCGATCAGCAACGGCCGGCGCGGCAGTCTGGTAAAGCACCTTGCCCTTGCTCCACGCCAAGTCAGCAGCCGCCTGCGCCGCCTGTTGCGCGGTGGTGACGTTGCCGTTGGTGGTTTGCAGGCTGTTGCCCAAGGTTGTGACAGCCGCGCTGGTCGAGGACAAGCCGCTCTCTGCTTGCGTCACCCGCACATCCAAGGCCTGGTTGGCCGCCGCCAGCACGCCGGTTGCACGTGCCGACGGTCCCGCCACAAATGGCGACGGGGCGTTGCTCTCGCCTACCCGCTTCTCGACCATGATCGAGTCCACCACGATCGCGGCACTCGCAGCGTTGTGGCGGTTCGGGTAGATCAGCAGGCCGACTTTGGAACTGCCCGTGATCGTGATGACAAAAGTCAGACGTTGGCGGTCGGTGGTGTAGTTCAGCGTGGCCGAGCGCGAGGTGACGCCGTCGTACAGGTTGGCCATGACCTGGCCGGCCGTGTCTCCCTTGACATACATCGACACCAGGTAGGTGCCCGCTTCCACCCGCATGTTGAATCCGGCCGCGTTGTTCGACGGCGCCAGGGTCACGTAGGCGAAGATGTTGTTCGCCTCTGTGGTCACCAGGCGCAGGCCGAACCCGGAGTCGGCTTCCGCTACAGCCACGCCAGTGCGGGCAAGCAACTGCCCGCTGAGCTCCGGCAGCGTGATCGAGGCCAGCCAGCTGTACGCGCTGTCGAGCAGGTTGGCCCCGTTCCCGGCCAGGCTGCCGATGGACGCCTGCAGCCCGGTGAGTGCATTGCCCTGGCTGGTCAGCGTATTGCCCTGATTGGTAACGGTGTTGCTCAGGGTTTGCAGCGCTGAGGCCTCGGCTTTCGTGGCCACCTGCGCCAAGGCGCTGGCTGCCGCCGCGGCGGCGTCCGTTGCCGCCTTGTCCGTCACCGCAACCCAGCCAGAGCCGGTCCAGCGTTTGGGTGTGTTCGCCCCTCCTGTGGTATCGATCCAAAGGTTCTGCGCCAGGCGCTTGTCGGCGGCCGGCGTGGCAGTGCCATAAATGACCTCACCCTTGGCGCCAGCCTTGTCCGATGCCGCCTGGGCAGCCTGCTGCGCTGTGGTCACGTTGCCGTTGGTGGTTTGAAGACCACTGTTCAGCTGGGTGATGCTCGCGCCCTGGCTGCTGAGGGTGTTGCCTTGGCTGGTGACCGTATTGCTCAGCGTCTGCAAGGCCGAAGCGTCTGCCTTACCCTGCGCAACGCTCTGCAGGTCATTGCTCAGCTGGGTCAGGGCCTGGCCATGGCTGGTCAGGGTTGTGCCCTGCTGGGTGACCGTGCTGGTGAGGTTGCTCACCGCATCCGCGTTGGCCGCGTCAGCCGCCGTCACCCGGCGCGCCAGGATGTTGCACCACAGCGAGCGGCCGGTACCGTCTGCCGGCTCAGTCCGGGTCACGAACCGCGCCGAAACCGCTCCCTCCGGCGCGGTGATGCGGCCGGCTTGCGCCTTGAAGCCTGTGGACGCTGCCGACACCGTAAATGCCGTGAAATAGCCCAGGTTGGCCCCGGCCTTGTCCTGAAACTGCATCTGCAGGCGGGTGGTCTGCCCCGCCGTCATGTAGTTCGGCCAGACATCGGCCGCCAGGTCGAACTGCTCGCCGCCCTTGGTCAGGACATTGAAGCCCACGCCGCAGAAGCTGTTGTCGTAGAACGAGATACCCTTCCCGGCCGATGGGTGCGCCGAGATATTGGTGATGCCCGGGTTGTTCGTCCAGGGCTCGACCAGACCATCCTCGAAGCTACCGCGGAGGATCAGGTTGTCAGGTTGCTGCCCGATCGAGGCCTTGAGCTGGGTGAGCGCCGCACCTTGGCTAGTCAGGGTGGTGCCCTGGCTGATTACTTCGGAGTTCAATGCCTGGAGCGCTGAAGCATCGGCCTTGTTCGCCACCTGCGCCAGCGCGCTGGCAGCCGCTGCGGCGGCGTCGGTCGCCACCTTGTCGGTGACGGCCACCCAGGCACTGCCGTTCCAGCGCTTGGGCGTATTCGCCGCCCCAGTCGTATCGATCCAGAGATTTTCCGCCTGACGGTCGGCCACCGCCGGCGCCGCCGACTGATACAGCACCTTGCCCTTGCTGCCGGCCAGACTGGCTGCGGCCTGGGCCGCCTGCTGAGCCGTGGCAACGTTGCCGTTGGTGGTCTGCAGGCTGTTGTTGAGCTCGGTGATGCTGCTGCCCTGGCTCGACAACGTGTTGCCCTGGTTGGTCACCGTGGTGCTGAGCGCCTGGAGCGCCGAAGCATCAGCCTTGCCGGCCAGCTGCGACAGTGCCGACTGTGCAGCCGCTGCGGCGTCGGTGGCCACCTTGTCCGTCACAGCCAGCCAGGCGGTACCGCTCCACCGTTTCGGGGTGTTGGCGTTGCCGGTGGTGTCGATCCACAGGTTCTGCGGGAGACGATCCGCAGCGGCCGGTGCAGTCGCCTGCACCAGCACCTTGCCTTTGCCACCCGCCAGCGTGGCCGCGTCCTGGGCGGCCTGCTGGGCGGCGGTGACGTTCTGGTTGGTAGTGGTCAGGCTGCTGCCCAGCGCGGTGACGGCAGAGGCGTTCGCCTCATCGCCACTGATCCGGGCGGTACGCTCATCCACAACCGAAGCGACCGACGCCGACGGCGCGATCTGGCCAACAGCGATCCAGTCGATTTCGAAGACATCACCCGCAGTGCCGCTGATCCACAGGTAGAACCTGGTGATCGTGCTGTCCGACCAGTCGCTGCCGCCATTGGTCAGCTGCGACATGTCCCACTCGAGCACCATGGTCTGCCCGACCGCCAGGCCAGGGTTGGGGATGATCTTGTTGTACGCGGTCGACGAGCCGTGCCCGGCCGTGGCGTAGGACACCTGGCCAGTCCAGCCGGTGCCCGCACGCCGGGTGATCCGGCAACGAATACGGTCGTGGTCCCGTCCTTTGATCGAGACAGCCGGAGCGTTGAGGTATGCCCCAGCGCCGTCATTCGTGACGATCAAGCGGCCGTTCTCAACCGCCAGCGTGCAGCGAGTACCAGACCAGCCCTCAGTGGTGGAGGCAAAGCCGTAGTTCAACGTCGAGTCAAACCCTCCAGATTCGGCGCGCAGCGTGGCGATCTGTGAGGCCAGGGCCGAGTCAGCATTGGTCCGTGCCGTGGTCTCATTGCCGATCGCGGCGGCGTTCGACGCGGTGCTTGCCGCCACTGTAGCGATACTTTGACCCAGCGCCGAATCGGCATTGGCCCTGGTGGTGGCCTCTGCCTGAATCGCCGCGGCATTATTGCCGGCGGACGCCGTGACGGTGTCGATCTTCTGGCTGAGCGAGTCGTCTGCCGACTGACGGGCCTGCGTCTCGCTAGTGATCGCTGCCCCGCGCGCCTGCGCTTCGGACAGCAAGCCCTGTGCACGGGCAGCTGACTCATCGCTGATCGCCTTGGTGCGCGCCTGGGTTTCGACGGCGATCGCCTTGTTGCGGTCCACCACCTCCGTCGCGATCGCCTGGTTACGGGCCGATGTTTCAGCGGCAATGGCTTGACCCCGGGCCGTGGCCTCAGTAGCGATGGCCTGGGCACGAGCAGTCGCCTCAGCTGCAAGACGCTGGGCTACCGAACCTGCCTGGGTTGGCGGCCCCGAAATCAGCGAAATTTCCTCCCGGAGTGCGGGATACAAGGCACCATTGCTGATCTTGTCCTTGAAGTACTCCTCATATTCGGACTGGTTGCTGCTGGACTGCCCGTTTACCCCGACGCCCGCCGGATACCAAGGCCCCACATTGCCGCTGCGGTCCACCAGGCGAGCCCAGTAGTAGAAGGACACGCCCGCAGCCAGTCCGTGAATCTCGTGCTCGGCCTGCGGATAGGCATAGTCGCCCAGCTTGGCGGCGTCATCATGGGAGGTAGTCGGGCTCTGCCAGATTTCCGTGCGCTGGGTATCTTCCGCACCGGGAGGAAAGGCCCAGTTCAGCCGAGTGCCATAAACCAGCGGAGTAGCCGACAGCGACGCGACGGCCGGTGGCAGTCCGACCTTCCCTTGGAGCTGGGTGAGGCTGGAGTCGCGCCAGATCGAGGTGATGTCGAATGAGCTAACCGCGCGCACGCGAGCCAGATACGCACCGGCATAAATCCCCACTACCTCAACGGAGGCAGCGCCGGTGCGCTGCACACGGACCCAGTTGCCGTTGTCCTTACGCCACTCGACGTCATAGGCCACGGCCCCCTGCACTGCAGGCCAGGCGATGGTCATGGTGTTGACCCCGATTCCCTGGTCCACGGCGTAGGTCGAGGTCAGGGTAACGCTGGCAGGTGGCAGCACGGTCGTCACAGGTATGACGCTGATCGGACGCTCATCCAGCTTCGCGCCGGTGTCGATCGCCGCAAACTTGCTCGGGTTGAACTCGAGGGCGGTGATCTCGTAGTCGCCTTCCTGGGTGCGCGTAGTCTTCAGCACCCGGAACAGCTGGACAGCCAGGTCGTGGTAATCGATTGCCCACTGCAGTTCCGGCTCGGGCTGCACGCCATACGCGGTGGTTACCGTCACCGCGCGGCCGGCGACTGACTGCACCGTGCGTGCCTGGGCAGTGCCGTTCGGCAGGTTCAAGATCAGCCGGTCGCCTGCCTTGATCGGCGTGTCACGGTCCAATGTCACAACGCGCCCGGCAGCCGCCGAAATCCGGCCGCCGTTTGGACGGCCCGCCACCAGCTCGTCTGCGACGGGAATCACGTAGCCAGGCAGCGGAATGCGCCCTTCCATGCCGGTCTTGAAAGTGACGGTGCGGTCTTGGCTGTTACTCAGCAGCGCCCACTTGCCGCGGCGCTGAGCCTCGGACGCACGGGTGCAGCCGATGGCCGAAATCTCCACCGGACGGTCTCGGTAGCGGCGCTGGAGAGCATTGTCGGTGACCGGAATGACATCGGTGTCGTAGTTGTTAGCCGGGTTGTCGTAGCTGACCAGGGCGCGGCTGTAGTGCGTATTGCGCTCGGCGCCGCCATAGACGAACTCGCCATCGATGACGTTGGCCCGGGTGAAGACGTAGTCGATGTCCTGGGCGCGCGGCATGTCCGCCTGCATGAACAACGAGCCGTGAGCCCAGTACACCATGCCACGGTAGATAGCCGACAGGTCGCGCAGCAGCGTCCAAGCCTCAGCGCGACCCTGCAGGTTCATGTCGCACAAAAAACGCGGCTCCTGGCCGCCCTGCCCGTTCGGCACCAGTTGGTCGCAGTACTGGGCGATGCGGTACATCTCCCATTTGTCGACCATCCACGACTTGATGCGCTTACCTAGGCCGAAACGATCCTCGACGCACAGGCCGTAAGTCACAAAGGCCGGGTTGTTGGTCCAGGCCTGCTTGAAGGTGCCGTCCCATACGCCGGTATAGGTGCGTGCAACGGGATCGTAGTTGGTCGGCACCGGCCAGCGCTTGGCCTTGCACTTCACGGTTACCGCAGGGATGTTCTGGAACTGCTGGGCGTCAAACTCGATGTACAGGAGCGCGGTGTTGGGGTAGCGCAGTTTCTCGTCAATGATTTCGGTGTAGCCGGCGATAGTCATAGTGTCGGCTACAGTGCCACTGTTCTGGTTCGGCGTTATCCGACGGACACGGAACATCCAGCCCGAAGTGCTGGCTGGAAGGTCGACGCTGACGGAGCGCTGATAGCCGTTGGTGGTCTTGCCGTCCACTGCGCCACGGTGAGCCTCGACATAGGCACCGCCGTCGGTAGCGATGTCGATCGCATACTCGATACGATACCCGTTGGTGTTGCCACTACTGTCCTGGCTGGCCAAGCGAGGCCAGGTGAAGCGAAGGCGTAGGCGCGAAAGCTGGGTGTTGCTCAGAGCGCGCGTGAATGGGTTGTCGCTACGCAGCTCGACGTTAACCGTGTTCTCGTTCTCGATTGCAGGAATACCCTTGATGTATTCCTGATCGATGCTGCCTGTACGCCACTCCCAACTCACGCCCGGGAAGTTCACGTTGCCGCTGACATCCATGATCGGTGTGTTGTCGAGGTAAATGTCACGGTCAGTTGGCGTGCCGTCGAATTCCCCTTCCCCCACGGCTAGCAGGATGCTCGCGATGTTGGTCGACTGTAGGCTGTCCGGCGCCTCAACAGGCGTCTTCGGCTTGCTGCTGCCGCCTTTCGCGCCAGCGATGTCCAGGTGCTGTGCTGCGCCCATACTTATCTCCAAGCAATAAAAAACCGCCCGGAGGCGGCTTGTTCGTTCAGCCGTGGCTACTTCTTGTCTTCGGCACGAATCGACACAGAGATGATCGCCCCGCCCCAGCGACGTTCGCCGATGCAGATCGGAACAGGGTTGCCGCTGGCCGTGGTGTTTTTGGCGCTGCCGAAGGCGTAACTCGGTAGGTTTTCAGGGGCGGCGCTCTGGGATAGGCCCTTTGCTTGGGGGCTTAGCATCTGGATGACGCCGCCCAAGGCGAGTGATGCTCCGAGGGATTGCCCCCACCCCTGCATCCCAGGAACGAAAAACGACGCGGCGAAGATTACGGTTCCAATGATCGTCTGAAGAAGACCTCCGCGCTTGCTCCCGCCGATCACGGGAACAATGCGGATTTCTTTGGTGCCACGGCGCCCAAGGTCATCGGCGCCTACATTTTTTCGGTTGCGGAAGACGGCGAAGCGGACTCCCAGGGCATCAAGCCGTCTGATCTCCTCCACGAAGCCGGGAAGAGTAACGCGCAACGCTTTGAACGCTTCCCACCCCTCTCCACTATCCAACTGGCGGCAATGCGCACGGCCAAATTTCTGAGCCAGCGAGCCGGAAAGCTTGATCGTTGTCATCTGCGCGTAATGCGCAACCGTTGCAGCCATACTTTCCTCCGGGCAATAAAAAACCGCCCGGAGGCGGTTGATAGGTGGTGTTACATCAAAGGCACGATTTTACTGCACCCTCTATCGCGGAACGCCCGACACCTGGCATCCATGGAACCCGCTGATAGAACACAACCGAGCTACCCGTGCCCGTCTTAGAGACCTCAAGCAATTCGTCTGTCAGGTTCATCGCAGCAATGACTAGACGGTAGCCATTCTGAGTCTCTGACATGGTCGCTTCAGATCGAGCATCCTGCCATTGAGGGAATACACATAGCGCGTACTCCTTTGGCGACTTCTTGGTAACAGCTTTGGTCGTTGGAGAATTACCTTTCAGGTCGCTCGGCGACACGCACCCCGCCAGCAACGCCAGCCCCACCACCCCGAACAGAATTCGCATGTGATCCCTCCCTTGAAACCAGCGACTGTAGCAGCCGAACTGGTCGGGCATCCAGCGTGGATGGAAAGCCAGTAACGCGCCAGCATTTCGCCATAGTAGCTTTGCACCTCCAATGAACCGCCCTGGTCCATTGCCAGAAAGCCCATGGACTGGGGCCTTATCGAGCCAAGAAACACAATGTCAAGCTATTCACTACCCGAGGGGCTGAGCTATGTGCCGGTCAAATTTATGGACGACAATGGGGTGGTGCGGGATCGTCGCCCAGGGCGCCCTGTGGTCCAAGTAGTTTTGCGGTACGCACAAGATGCTCAGGCGAAAGCGCAAGCGCCGGAAAACCCGAACCCAACTTACGCACTTTTAGATACCGGCGCTGACTACAACTACGGAACGGCAGAAGCTATCAGCATGGCCCAATGCCCACAGATCGGGACGTCCACCATAAGATGCAACGCAGGCTCCATCGCTAGCACTCAACATAGATGCCACATCTACTTCCCTGAAGCGAAAGTACAGCTGGAGACGGACATTTTCTCTGTACCGCTTCGTAATAGCAGCGCGACCGAGGATCTAGTTGTCGGAATGCTGACGATTGAATGCGGGGCACTAGTGCTGGATTTCAAGAAAGATATTTATCGCCTTTACTTGGGCTAGTCACCACTCTGGTTGAAATGGTCCTGATGCGTTCCACCTTGGTGCCTTCAAGCGAGCACCACCCAACAAACAGCAACTCTCGTGAATCCCACGGCCCATCCTGTGGCAATGGGACGACTTCGCTGTCGTCCCATCTGCAGGGTGTCGCCGGCTTCACGGGAACGACTTTTGCCCTTGGGTCGATCCTGGTTTCAAGCCTGCTCACGGCCACGACATCCGCCTTCTGATTGCTCATAGCCACTCCTGCGGCCTGGCCGCTTCACTTCGCGTCCCGGTGACGCAACACAAGGCGCGTCCGGTCGAGCCAGGGCCCGCCGAACACGATGATTTCTGATGGCCTGCCGAGCAGGTGGTGCAGCATGAAGGGGCCGGGGCCGAACACCTGGACATGCTCTTCTGGCAGCTGCGCTTCAGCGCCCAGGTAGATACCTGCGTGGTTCGGGTGGGCGGTACGGCCAACGGCCATGACGATCATGTCGCCACGCTGTGGTTGGCTGACTTGGTAGAACCCAGCGGCCTCGTAGGCCTGCTCGTAAAGGCTCGGGCCATCCTCCTGCTCCCACCACCCCTCCTCCCGGGCGTAAGCCGGAAACTCCAGCCCCCACTCCCGCTTGTACCAGTCTGCGCAGACCTGCCAGCAGTCCCAAGCGCCGTGCACGAATGGCCTACCCAGCAGCGGCGCGTGGCCGGTAGGGGTAATGCTGCGAAGATCACCTTCAGGCCACGACAGGATGTGCCAGGGCAAGCCTGTGGCCTCACATATGGCCAAGTCACGCGGCGAGGGCCTGCTGGTAGCGTCCGGGTGCGAGTGCACGATGCCGATCACCTGGCCTTGGTCTTCGGCTGCTGCATACTGCTCCGGGGAGATACGGAACTCCTCGGCGGGATCGATCGCGGTGTTGTCGCATGGGATGTACCGCTGGGAGCGCCCCACGGTGATGATCAGCCCGCAACACTCCCGCGGGTATTCCGCCGCAGCGTGCATTTGCACGGCGGCGAGGATGTGCTTTCGCATGGTCAGCTCCGCGTGATCAGGGAAACAGCTGGAAAGCCGCCGAATGGGAGTTGATTGCCCTGCCCGAAGCGAACGGTGCAGCCCGAATCCAGGCAGCCGTTGCACTGATCCTTGGCCGGATCGTCTGTAGCGCTCCCGTCCAGGTCAAAGTAGGGGCCGGTGTAACCGCAATTGGGGCCGCGGTAGCCAGCAGTCATTGCCCAGTGGCACAGTTGGGTCATCTGCCGGCCAATGGTTTCGCCGCCGACATCACCGGGGCTGGCCAGCTCCCAGGAAACCGTGGTGCCGTTCTCGGAAACCTTCTGGTCGATGTACCAAACCTCAATCGCTTCCTCGGTAGGGTCGGCCTCCGGGTTACCAGCGGGGAAGTTGGCCGCATCTAGGTAGCGGGCCATGGTGTGGCGCATGGTCAGTTTGAATTCGAGCAGATTATCGAAGGCCAGGCACAGCGCTGTGATCCTTCCGTTGACATTGCCAACCGTCAGAGTCGGGCGTACAGCGGTGCCGTCCGAGTTCGCTTCAATGCCCTCGATCTGCATGGGCCAGGCGCCGTACTCGTTGCCCTGCCACCAGATCGACTTCGCCGGAAGCTGATCAGCGTTGACGCCAGCCGCTGCCAGCTCTTCGGGCGTGTGAGGGATTGCGTGCCCATGGAAACGCAGCGTATCGGCGCCAAAGTCAGAGCCATCCAGCTCAAACAGCAACACCTCGCTGCCAGGCTCCAGGGTCTGGATGTCCTTGATGAATGGCATGGTGAATCCTTACGGGTGAAATGCACGCTCGAAGTTGGCGGTGACTTTGAATCGGCCACCCCCGACGGGCGTGGGCTTGGGGTCAGTGCAAGTGAAGAGCCCGAGATCCCCGAGCGGCGTCGACCAGAGAAAAGCCTTGGCGCCGCCGTGCCGGTCGAAGAACTCCATGATCTTGCGGACCTGGGCCTTCGTGCCGGTTACGGTGATCGGGTAGCTGTCCTCTTTGTTGTTGGGGCCGTCACCCACCGTTTGCCGGTAGCCTCCGCCGAAACGGGACTCGCGGACCCGGTAACTGATCTCTGGCGTTTCGCCGCGCTGGGTGGGCCAGCTGAACTTCTCGATGGCCATCAGCGCCTCCCTTGTGCGTTTCGGTAGCTCACTCCGCCCGGGCGCCACGAATCTGCGACCGCCTTTTCTGCAGCAATCTGCAACTGCTTCTGCATGTTCTGTTGAAGCAGTGCTTGATCGAGCTGCATCCCCTCGTTACTTCGGTCCTCCATGACCAGGCTGATCGGAGCCGACAGGCTAATAGCGGTTCCAGATCCTCCTCCGACCGCCCTGACGCCTAATTGGCCGCCGGACGTGCGGGTCAGAGGCATGACAGCTTCGTCGCCAGCCTCCCCCATCACACCGAGCTTGCCCCCGGCCATGCCGAAGGCCGTGGGCGTGCTCACGATGGAGTTAGTGAACGCACCGCCATTGGCGAACAACTGCACACCATTGCTCCAGGCGCCGCCATCAGCCTGGCGCGCGGCCGCCCATGCGTCGATGATCTCAGGACTGTAACCGGCTTGTGTTGATCCAGCAGATGAGGCCCCACCGCCAAACCATGCAGAGGCTGCGGTAGAACCCCAACTCACTAAACTACCTAGCAGCCCTGATGCAGCCCGCTGTGTCTCGATCCTCACCATGTCGGCCAGAATCGACCTGGTGAAGTCTGCGAACGAGAACTTGCCGGTCATGGCGAAGTTCACGACCGCGTCCTCCATCGAGCTGAAGGCGTTGGTGAACAGGGATCTTGTCTGCCCGGCGACATCCCGGGCCTGTTCCAGGTAGTTCTGGAAGGCCGACGACGCCCCCTTGCGCCAATCGCCCTGGGCGGCCGTCATCTGGTCGTAGTTGGCGATGGTGGTTTCCTGCAGGTCCTTCTCGGTCTTGCTCAGGGCAGCCAGCTTCTGGTTGTACTCATCGAGGCTCATGCCACGGGAGCCGTCACCGTACTGGTTGGCTAAGTCCAGGCGCTGCTGGTTCATCCGGTCAGTGATGCCGTTCTGCTGGTCCTGCAGGCTGCGCTGACGATCGCCAAGCCCAAGGCCATCAGCGGAACGCTGCCCCTGCAGCCTAAGCGCCAGCACCTGCTGGTCAAGGGCATCGGTGTAGGTCTGCACGGCCCTGGCCTGTTTGGCCAGCCGGCCTTGCTCATTTGTCGCCAGCACCGAAAGCTCGGTATCGGCGTCCTTTTGCGCCTTAACCATTGCGGCGCGGGCGTCAGCAATTTTCTGGTCGAGCTGGATTCGCTGCTGAGCGCTGGTGCCGCTTCGCCCCTTGGCATCCTCCAGCGCCTTGATCTCTGCCTCGTAGGCGTTCGTGACCTCGGCCTTTTGCTGCTCGAGGATTGCGGCCCGCTGGGCTGCGTACGACTCTTGCGAGATCAGACCGGCCTTCTGTGCCGCGTCCAGCTCCTTCTGGTGGTTCTTGTACTCGGCCAGGATGGCATTCAGCGCGTTCTTCTGGTCGTTGAACCCGGAGAGGTCGACTGACGTGGTACGCCCGGCAGGATCCTTGAACTGCTTGGCGATGTCGGCCTCTACCCTGGCGATACGCTCGGGCTTCAGACGCTCATCGTCGGGATTCTTTAGCCGGATGGCGTCGAGCGATTTCCGGTATTCCTTTAGTTTTTCTGCGCGCTTCTCAGCGTTCGTCCATGCAGATTTTTCCAGTGCGTCTACTTTGTCTGTTGCGACGATTGCTGCCTGCTGACTGCGCGCCTCGTCCTCACGCGCTTTTGCTATACCCTCCTGCTCTTTTCGGTAGAGCTTGAGAGTGCGCAGACGATCCTCATCTTCCTCGCGGGTTCGGCCGCGCTCCATTAGGTCAGGATTGTCCTCACCGATCATCGGAGTTGAGCTGTAGGACTGGGGGTCCGCCAGCTTTCGCTCAAGCCCTTCGATCTGCTGGGCCAGCGTGACCTCTCTGCCGACACCGTACGTTGCATCAAGAGCTCCTGCCGCTGCAGCCTTGATTCCCTTCCAGGCCTTCTCAATCAGGCCAAGATTTTCAGTTATTTGCCCAGACCGCTCCTTGACGGTATCCGCGTAGGTGTCTGTGAGCAGCTTGGCGGCTCCGATGGTATCGCCCTGTTCCTTCAGGGCAACGATCTGTGAGTAGGTCGAAGCGGTCAGAAAGTTGTACTGCTGGTTAAGCTCCTTGGCCGCTGCCACTGGGTCTTTGCCGATCTTCACGAACTCGGCAACGGTATCCTCGACTGCCTTGCCGGTCGCTGAACGCCACTCTAGCGCGGCCTCAGTGATCTCGACGAAACTCTCGGAGGCGACCTTGCCGCTACCGGCCAGCTGAGTGAGCACTTCAGCGGCAGCGCCCGTGGTGCCGACAGTGGACGAGACCTCCCGTGCCATTGCTGACAGTCTATCCGACGTTGTGCCAGCCGCATTACCAGTGGTGATCAACGCCTTCTGGTATCCGACCGCTTCTTCGCTGCCCTTGTAGTAGGCATAGCCAAGCACACCTACCGCTGCTGCCGCGACAGTGAATGGATTCACCAGCCCCATGACGTAGCCGCCCAAGGCCTGGGCGGCAGGACCTATGCCGCCGAACATGTCCTTGAGCTGCCCGCCCTGCTGAAGCAGGACAGTTAACGGGGCCTGGCCGCCCTGCAGGGACACAACGATGTCAGTGAACTGCGCCGGAACGCCGCGCAATGCAGCAGCCGTAGCCTTGGCCGTCATACCCGTCTTGTTCAGCGCAGTGTCGGCACCGCCCAGCGCAGTACGCGCCTGATCGATTTTCGCCTGGTACTCGCCGAAGGTATCTGCATCGAGCGACCCACTGGTGCGGAAGCCCTTCAGCTTCTGCTCCATCTGGTCCAGGCGGCTCATTGCCGCGACGGTCGGGTCGATCTTACCCAGCAGCTCCTCAAGAGCCTGACCTTCTTCCCGATGCGCGCCGGCGGCCTTCTTCGCCGCCTCAGCCTGGCGCTCTTCTGTGGCAATGAGGGCCTGGGCCCGGCTTTTGATGGCAGCCTGCCGACTTGCGCTCTCGGACAGGACACCGTTAGCCTGAGAGGTGACCTCGACTGTGTGCTCGGTGGCCCGGTTGAGCGACTGAACGAACTGGCTGGCCTCCATCGAGGCTTTGGCCACGGCCAGAATCCTGGACTGCTGCTCGTCGGCGGATTCGGCAGCGCGCCGGCCGGCTTGGGCGCCCGCATCTGTGGCACTGGTCAGCGTTTCCTGAACCTTACCCGCCTGAGCGGCTTCGGTTCGGAACGCCCCCATATTCACTGCGGCACTGCTGAACGCCGTTGAGGCGCTGGTAACAGCGCGCCCCACGGTAGCCATCTGCTGCGCCAGCTCGGCCTGCTTGGCGTTGAGTGACTGCAGCTCCTGGACGATCTGGCGGGTGTCACCTTGCAGGCTGCCCAGGGCAGTCTCCCAAGCGCGCCCAGTTCGCCCAGCCGACTCCTCGCTGCGCTTGCCGGCGTCCGTCAGCTGGTCGAGATTGTCCTTGGCCTCAACGGCATCACCGGAGTCGATCTGAAGACCGAGAGAGGCAATGGTGGTCATGATCTACTCCATGGATTCGGCCATGACGGCCAAGGCCTCGACCTCCATAACGCGGAGATCGGGAAAAATGTCGGTGAGGTCGCGGCGCTTGATGCCGAGCATCGAGGCTGTTGCGGGGATGGCTGTGTAGTCCAGGCCAGACGGGCCGCCCGTTCCAACCCGCCACTGCGTGCCCATCGCGTCGAAAAGCCGAAAGGCTGGCCAAGCGTCTGGCCAAACCTCCACTTCCTCTTCAGGGATGTCCGCCAGGGTCAGCCCCAGCGGGGCCAGTTGCTCGGCAGATGGCCCACGCTCATAACAGGCCCGGGCCGCCGCCCTCAGTTTCCCAATCGGGCCGGGCTGTAAGCAGCTTGGAAGGCGTCGATGACGGCCTTAGGTGCACGCGTGCAGGTACGGACCAATTCGAGGATCGCCTTCTGACTGAACTTGTCCTCCAAGTCCCACCCTGTGACGATTTCGCCCAGTTGCTCGGCCTGCAGAGCGATTTCGCCAGCGGTCACCTCTTCCCACGTAGCGTTGTCGGCCCTGGCCTGCTCCGCCCAAGCGTCGCGAGCCTTGTTCCAGCGATCAAACATGCCGGCCAGCTTCACGCGATCCATATAGCGGAACTCAAATTCCACCGGCACTGGCTCTCCACCGATTCGAGGAACCTGCACCTCGGCAGTGAACGTCGGGTTCTGCGCGATTTTGATCTTCGCCATGGGGGCTCCTTATGCGCCTGCTAAGTAACGGACCGGACGACCCGACAGCGCGATGCTGATGGTGCGGGTCATGAGGTTGTTACGCTCCATCGTTGGGGTGGTGGTGATGCTCACGTAACCTGGGTAGAGGATCTGGTCGCCATTTGGCAACTTCAGACGCACTACGGTCAGCTCCTTGCTATCGCCATAGGCCTCGACCAGGCCCACGTAGGCAGCCGCAGGCTGATCCTCGACAGTGATCGAAAGCGTGATCGGGTTACGATTGGTGGGGAACTGGCGATCGTCGTCGTCCTCAAGGTACCCGACCGTGAGGTACTGCTGCTCACCGCCCGAAGAGGTGAAAGCGGTCACCTTCGAGATCTGAGCCCAGTTGGTCACCGGGATAACAGAGCCCACACCCGCCCCGGCCGTGTACTTATCGGTGTTGGTGGTGTTCAGTCCGGCCAGCGAAAACTTGTCAGCGGCAACACTGGCCGCGCGAACAGCGCGGTCGTTGATCAGCGACCAACCTGAGCTGACGACAAGAACATCGCCGTTCTTGATGGTGTGTCCTGCCGCGCTGGCCACAGGCGGCGCAGCGTTGGTTAGAGCGGTGTAGGCTACGGCAGCGGCGAGTACGCTGGCGATTTCCAGCACGGAGCCGTTCGGCAGCGGGAAGCGTGCGGCCATGGGTTGTTTCCTCTTGATAGCCCGCCAGGCGGCGGTTGGTTATGCCCCAGCGGGCGATTGGTCCGCGACACCGCGGTAGGTGAAGCTGGCCGGCACCGTATAGGTTGCCGACTCGGTGATGGTTGGGCCCTGGTCAACAGGTTCGGTAACCAAACCCTCGAAGCCGTTGCGGCTGAGCTCCGAGTCAGCCCGGAAGAGGCTCGAAAGCTCACCGACCAGGGCCTCAGCGGTAGCCAGTGGCTGGCCCGCCGGGCAGACGATGCTCACTTGGTAGACACCGGTGTACTCGTAGGCATCGCTGCCCAGATAGCGGCAAGTGGTGCCCGCTGGCAGTTGGAACGCCTGCAGGTAGGTTTCGTCGGCCCCGGCCACGAACCCCTGCTCGAAGTTCGCGATCCGGATAGGGCGCGCCGTGGCCCAGGCCATCAACTTGATCTCGATGGCCTGCCTGGCTCGTGCTTGGCTCATAAGCTGTTGTTCCTGATGGCTTCGTCAACGATGCGTTGGAAGTTGGCCAGGGTGACCCTGACTATGCCGGCCGGCGCCTGCGTTGAATGTCCGTACTCGAGCGGAATGGCGTAAGGCAGGTTGTTCACGATGTACGCCGTCTGGCCGATGGTCAGCGCCTGCACTTGGGTGATGAGCGCGGCAATGGCCTCGCTGCCCGACGGGTCTATGCGGTCGAGTTCCTCAGTCGCCGGTGAATCGATGGAGAACTGCCAGTTGCCCCGGAACCGTCCGCCGACGTAGCCCTGGCCTGCAACCATCCCGTTCACAGCGAAGTTCCGCACACGCTCGGTCGTGGTCAGCGGCTTCGCGTACTTCACGCCCTTACGCAGCTTGCCGGCCTTGGTGAAGTTGTCCTGGTTCAGGTTGATCAGGGTGTTGCGCACCGCGACCTTGAAGTCGTAATCGTCGGCGGCCTTGTTGGCCTTGGCCCGGTGTGCAACGTTTGCCGCCCACAGCTCCGGATTGCCTACTGGCGAGATGCGGATAACGCTGCTGCCGATCTCGATCACGATCTCGCGGAAGGTCGCGTCCAGGGCTTGCTCCGCCTGCTCGGCGAATGCCCTGATAGCTTCGGCAAAGTTGCCCTGCTGCCCACCGTATCGCTGAGCCATGTGTGAGCCGCGCGCCATATCACTTCCTCAGCTGGACGGTCCAAGTCGCCTGGGCCGGGTCCTCGGACACATTGAGTGCGCGGTAGCCGCTCACTTGGTCTCCGATCTTGGGCGTCGCCGGGACATCGGTGACAGCGCCAGCCTGCCCCTCGAACAGTTCGTTCTGAAGCAACAGCAGCTTCACGTCCTCGGTCTGGATGCGCGAACCATCGATTTCCTTGGCCAGGTAGCTGCCGAACACGCCGCGGCCGGCGTAGTAGATAGTCGAGGCCGGGACGGTGCCGCCAATCGCGGGGTCATACCCACCCTTCACGACACGAGATCCGGCCACCGGCTTCACCGCATCGGCCAGGCCGTCCGGATCATCGAACGCTTCCGCCAGATCGGCCTGGATTTCTTCGCGCATACCCATGGGTCAGATCCTCTTGAGCATTACTGTGCCGGCGCGGCGGGTCCAAGGTGCGATAAGGTCGAGAGCGAAGTTCTCGCCGGTCGAGCGATCAAAAGACCCCGCGACGTAGGTCTTACTGGTCGAGGTGCCAGCCTGGGCGGACACGGTCTTGCTTTGCACCTCACGCTGGGTGTCCTTATAAAGCTTGCCGGCTGCCGCCAGCTTGGCCACCTGCGCGCCAGCACTCACGATGGCGTCTGGCACGGGGTCTGGCACCGGTCGCTTGATCTTGGCCGTGAGCCAAGCATTGGCCATGGCCACGGCAAGGACCGCATCACCGGTGCCGGCCCAGCCCTGCCCGAGCTTCTGGTCAACATCAGCAACAGTGATGAAGTCGGTCATGGCTTATTCCTTCGACGGGATCAGTGCCTGCAGCTCGGGCTTGTTGAGAGCGGGATCGAAGGTGATGCCCTGGGCCATCAGCCACTCTTTGAGCTCCGGAACCTTCATCTTGTGAGGATCGGTCTCGGGATCGCCACCACCCTCCTCCTCAATCGCCTTGTCGATTTCCGCTTGGCTGCTGACCGAGGCGTAGCCGTTCGGTGGGTAGGCCGACGCCTTGTAACCCTCTCCCACCCACTGAGCGACGGTAGGGCCATCCAGGCGCAGACCTTCCTCGATCTCGCTCACGCTGATGCCCTGGCGCTGGTAGGCCTCGCCGATGTGCGGGGCATCGCCCTGAACGGAAACCGAGGTAGCGCCGTCGATCACGCCGAAGAACTGATCCAGGCGGCGATAGCAGGTATCGCGCTCGCTGCCCGGGGTGTTGGTGTAGATGACTTTCATGCTGAGCTCCTGCGCGGGGCGCCAGGCAGGCGCCCTGCATCATGGGGTCAAGGGGTGGCGGTGCCGCTGATGACCGCGGCGAACGGAACCTGTTTGCGGTCGAACACGCGCTTCCAGTTAGCCGCGGCGGCGTACTGGGTGGCACTCGGGCTCAGGTTGCGGTTCTCGCTGCCCTGCCAGCTGAAGCCGGCCGGCTGGAGGATGTAGGTCTTGCGCTCCCACAGCACCTCAGCGCCGCCGCCGTTACCGCCATCCGGCTTGCGCTGCATCTCGACAGGCATGTGCGGGTCGCCCTCGCCATAGCCGAAGGCGCCTTGGCCGAAGAACAGCGACAGGTACTGGCCCGGGGCGTAGATCAGGCCGTCATCCATGAACACCGGCTTGCCCAGGTAGGTGGCCAGGATGACCTTGCCCTGCGAGTCGCGCAGGTACTCGATCATGTCCTGCTTCACCATCTGGTTCATCACGACTGAGTGCACACCGATCGCGGCGAACATGTCGGCGGCGTCACCAGCGGTGAAGGCAGCGTCTTGGAAGGCGTTCGCGCTGATGGACGCGCCCGCATCTTTCACCATGTCCCCGCCGTTGTTGGCGATGTTGGACGCAATCACGCCGCGGGCCGCCCCCATCAAGTAGCGCTGCCATTGGCGGGTCCAGTAGGTGCCGAAGCGGTTGCGGATGTGCTGCATCGGCTCGGAGTTGGCCAGCTCAGCAGTCAGGTCGGATACGCCATAGCCCTTGTTGAGGTACAGGGTGCGGGCCCGCATGCTGCCCTGCTCGGCCTTGCCGACGGCGCCCAGGTCATCAGGGTCATCGTTGGAGATGTTCGGCGCCTCATCGGCGTCGAGATCCTGCCAGTAGCTGATCTCGGAAGTGCCTTGGCCGTTCTTGGCGATGCCGTCCAGAGTCGCGGAACGGGTGATGATGCCCGACTCATAAACGGCGGTCTTCTCTGGGGAGTTCACCGGCTCCAGAGTGCCGTAGTAGTCGGCAACGAAGATGTCCGACAGTTGGGTAGATGCCATGGGTTAGGTTCCTCGGGTGGCTTGGAGTTTTTTGAAAGCGTCGGGGTTGTCACGAGCCATCGCAGCACGCTCGGTCTCGGTGTACTCGCCCCATTTCTTCGTGGCCTTGCCACCGTTGTCGCCGGTCTGCCCGGCCCCCTGAGCCCTTGGCCACAGGTGGGTAGCGGTTTCGCGCAGCGATTCCGCCCATTCGAGGGGAGACAGCGGGGTCTTGCCGTCCTTCCCGTACACGACTTCGCCGGCCCGGTCAGTGGCAACGGGCTCGCCGTCTTCGCTCAGTTTGAAGGTGCCGCGGGCGCGCAGGATGATGTCCTCGGCAGCCTCTGGCAGCGCGCCGGCCTTGATGGCAGCAGCGCGGATGGAGTCGGCCAGTACCTTGTCGCTGTACTTGGCAGCGAAGGCTTCGGCCTTGTCAGCACGCTCATTGGCGGCCTGGACCTGCTTGCCCAGATCGGTGCGCAGGCGCTCGGTACGGCGGCTTATGACCTCGTCCAGTTTGCCCTCGGCGATCAGCTTGGTCTCTTCGTCCTGGCCGGCCTTGGCCAGCAGACCCTTGACCGCCTCGAGGTCTAAGCCATCGAACTGACCTTTCAGCTTGTCCAGCTCGGTCTTGATGGCCTTGTTGGAGCCGATCAGCTCGGTGTTTTTGGACTTGAGGCCTGAGACCTCGCCGTCCAGAAATTTCTGTACCTCGCCGCCCAGCGCTGCCTTCAGCGCGGCGGTTTGGGTTTCGTCGAGGGTGAGGCCATGGGCGGCCGGGTCGAAGTCAAAAGGCATGTGGCTATCCCCTGGGGACTGGTGGGCCCGCCTGGCGGGCATAAAAAAACCCGCTATAAACAGGTTGTCATTGAAATGGATAGGGACTGATTTATGCCGCGCTTGGATACAAGACTTGAAAGCGAGGGGGCCGAGTTCCTCGTGCTGGGACATCTGCTCATAAACCGGATAGCGGCGTACAAAACTTATACGAACATGCCCGGCTACGACTTGGTGGCCACCAACGCCGAAAACCACACGTCAGCAAGGATCCAGATCAAGAGTCGCTGGAGGACTGGAGCCAGCGGCTTTCCAATTAAGAACTTTGACTGCGATTTTGTCGTGGCTGCTTTCCTGAACCGAGGCTCTAAGGATCAGGCGAAAGAGGTTTTAGCGCCGGAGTTCTACGTTTTCCCTGTGGCCGTGATCAGTGCGCTCCCACGATCAGCAGATTGGGGCAAGGTCTCTGTACGTGGATTGCCAGGCCTTAGCGATTACAAAGAGGCCTGGCACCTCATTCGGGACTTTCTCGACCAGCCGATCATAATCTCGCCCGCTCGAACGCCAAGGGCTCTAGCTCCTTAAGCTGGTCCAGCGTCAGCGGCTTGAAGTTTTTGTCCAGTTGCAAAGCAGCAAAACGCTCGGCCGTCAGCCCGCCATCGCGAAACAGCTTGCCGCGTACCGGCCCCAACGTGGCGTCCTGGAAAGCCGCTGGTTGAGTTTTGAGCCACTGGTAGTAGCTGAGGCTTGCGGAGACCTGCCCGCCGCCATCCGCGCCCGCTGCGGCCCTTGTGGCACCTTTCCCGAACAACGCCGACAACCTTGTAATCGGCGTGATGGTGGTTCGGCAGTGGATGTGGAACGGGGGCACAGGCCCCTTGCCCATCTCATACTCGCGGCCATCCAGGCTCCTGCACTGCACGCTGGTTTTTTGGTCCAGGGTGGCGACGATCCGATAGCCCGGCACCACCTCGGCATTAGCCTTGAGCGTTTCCATGCGCGCCGTGGTGGCCACATGCTGGACTGCGGTCTGGACAACTGCCCGGGCGCTTCGGTTCGTGACCGCCAGCACGCCATCCGTGAAGTTCTGCGCGGCGGTGCCGCGTATGGCCTGTGTGATCTCGGCGTTGGTCTGGCCCTGCACGACACCCATCCGGATGGCGTTGGTTACCCGGTCCGACTCGGTGCGCGTCCATCCGGTCAGGAAGGGCTTCAGCAGCTTGCCGCCATCCACGCCTGCCACCTGCAGGGGCTGCGTGTTGATCGCCGCCCGGAGCAGCGAGTCTACCGGCATGGCCGCATCGATCAGCAGCGCCTTGGCCAGGCTGCGACCCTCGAACGCTGCCTCGTACTGCGCGATGTCCACCAGGTCGGACTGCATTCGGTCGCTGAAGGCCTTGTAGATCTCCAGCAGCTTGCCACCTACCCGCCCAAGGAACTCTTCCAACCTGCTCCGGCCGTAGGTGGTCAGTTCTTTGCGCGTGAGCTGGTCACGAACATGGCTGTCAGCCCGGCGCAGATAGGTTTCGAACTTCTTGACCTCGCCGGCCTTGAGCCGCTCAAGCAGCACTGAGTGGCGGCTTACCTGCTCCAGCAGCTTCTCGTCCGCTGCCTGGTCCGGTTTCGTCGCCATCGTCTTTATCCAAGTTGACGCCGCCGGCGCCGTGGTCGTCGCCGATCAGTCCGGCCTCTTCGTCGTAGGGGCGCTCTGGCAGCGTTCCGGTGGTCAGGTACTGCCAGTAGGTCTCGGCGCTGATGGTGCCGGCCATGACGCTCTTCTGCAGCTCGGCCAGCACCTGGGCATTGACTTCAGGGATCACGAACTCAGGTTTGACCGTGAAGACGATCTCGTCCGGGTCGTAGCCTGTCCACTCTGCCGCATAACGCAGGGCCTGCTCGATGGCCGCCGCCGCAGTGATGACGATGCTATGCAGCGTGGCGTGCTGGTCGTTCTGGCGGGTCTTGCGGGCCTCGCCCGACTCGGTGCCGGAGACGTCCATCACTTTGGCGCCAGCCTCAAGGGCGGCGTTCTTCTGGTCTTCCATCGCTGTACGGACGGCTTCGATGCCGGCGCCCTGGAACTCCAGATAGCCGCACGAGCCGCTTGGCCCCAGATCCCATGCCGCCGACGGACCGGTCACGCTGAGCTCAACGCTCTCGTCCAGGCCGGACACCCATGGCTGCGGGTGGCTGGTCTGGTGCAGCGCGGTGAAGTAGTCGGCGCTCAGCTGATAGGACTTCAGCGCGGCCCGGGCCATGGTCAGGAGCGGGATCTCGTCCACGTCGGGCGAGTTGTCGGTGGAGCCGCAGTAGATGACCGGGATGTAGTCCAGACCGCGCACCAGGTTGTTGCTGCCGTCGACCGTGCCCAGCGGCCGGTCGTCCTCGATCAGCTCGCCGGCCTCGTTGCGCACGCCCGTGCGGCAGACCGCGCCGTCCATGTAGAACTCGCGGTACACCGTCTCGCACTCGTGGCTGTAGCGGTCCTGCTCCTTGCGCCTGAATTCGCGGAACACTGACAACACTAGGTCCTGGCGGCCGCCTTGGTCGGCAGTGTCCCAGTTGATGGCGTTGCGCACCGCGTAGGTCGCGAAGTACGGCTGGCCCGCGTCATCGATGTTGACCACCAGCGGCACGCGACCATGGGAGATGGCCTGGCGCACGATCCGCAGGAACAGCTGGGTCAGACCGAAGCCATCGGCCGTGGCGTTGTCCTCCAAGCCCTTCAGTCCCGAGGGTAGCTTCACCTCAGGGATCAGCCGGGAGACCAGCCCCATCATCGAGCGCAGCGAATCCCGCACCCAGTGCTCGTACTGGGCCCGGTCGGTGTAGTTCCGGTAAAGGTAGGCATTGCCGGCGCTGTCCAGCTTCTCGGCCTCGGTCATGCCGCTAGGCTTGGGCAGGTTACACGGACTGCGCTTGATGGCGCCCTCGCCCTCCAAGGCGTCGTCCATCATCCGCCACTCTTCGATGTGAGCGTCATAGTCTGGGTTGGTGGATTGAACAGGCATTACGCCAAACCTCCGATGCGGCGAGTGCCGGCGGACTGAGTCTTGATCGGGAACCGCTTGGCGATGAAGTAGCCGGCGGCGTCGTTCATGTGGTCGTGCCCCTTCTTGGGGTCTTTGTCCGGTTCGCCCTTGTCCGTGTACGTCTGCCTTTCCAAGCACTGGGTGAGCTGCGGGCACTGGTCGATGTTGACCATCATGCGCCGCTCCCCGTAGGTGTTGAGAAACATGGCGTTGACCGCATTGATACGGTCCTTCACGCCGGGGTTCTGTGAGTCGACCACGACGGTGAAACCCGCCTTCTTGAGCAGCGACAGGTCCGACTCGCTGGCGTTCTTGCTGCTGGTGTTCTGTCCGCTGGCGTCCGGGTACACGGACACGCTGTGACCAGAGAATCGAACCTTGATCTTCTCGATCATCTCCGGCGTGTCGCGCACCGAGTGGAACTCGTCCAGCGCCAGAGGTAACCCTTCACGGACCACGTACACAACAGCGGCCATCTTCATGACGTTGAAGTCCATGCCGATGTGGATGGCCTCGCCTGGCTTGATGCGCTCGCTGGTGCGGCACTCGGCCCGGTCGAAGGTGTAGTAAACGACCCCGGCATAGTTCTCGAACCCGGCCTCGTATTCCTGCCGGAAGGTTCGCGGGTCCATCTTTCGGCGCGCGGCATCCAGCTCCTCGGCCGGAACGTTGCCGCCCTGCAGGGACGTGTATTGCCAGCTCTTGTGGTCTGGCTCCCCGCCCGGCTGCCCGTCGCGGTATGTGTCGTAGCAGTGATTGAAACCCTTCGGAGTGCCGATTCGCAGCGCATGCCCGCCTTTGCGCGACTCTCCGGTCTGGGGAATCGTGTACTGGCAGGTCGAGAGCATCGGCCTGAGCACTTCTTCCCAGGCCGCCCACGGGCAGTCTGCCCACTCGTCCACCAGGACGAAGAACAAACCTGAGCCACGCAGGTTGTCGTAGTTGTCCAGGCCGACAACACGCATGATGTGACCGGACTTGAGGGTGATTGAGCACTCGGTCTCGTTCGGCCGGGCTGCGCGCCATGCCTCAGGGATGGCCTGCTTCAGCCTGCGCCAGAATACCCGCTTGGCCTGTTTGAACGTCGGTGCGCCGTACCAGATCTCATCCTCGACGCTCACGCCCCACTCCGCAGCCAGCCTGGCCGCGCGGCGCATCTCAGCCTTGCCGAGGAAGGTCTTGCCGAATCGACGCCCGCACACCGCATCACGGAAGCGCGCCTGCGGCTGGAAGCCCCAAACGTAGATGTTCGCCTGCTTTGGCGTCAGTTTCACCGGCGGGTCATAGGTACGGGGTAGCGGGGACATTCTCGTCTGGCTCCAGCTTGTACTCAGCAATGGCGTGCTGCTGGTCCGCCTGGGAACCCAGGGGCTTGTCAGGTTCGAGCTTGCGGTTGACGTACATGTCGCCACATTCCTTGGCGGCCTGCTCGTAAAGCTGGGCAGTCAAAGCGAGGTTGCGCATGCCCTCGGCTTTCTCGGCCATCCTGCTCAGACCGCGCAACCTGTATGCCCGGTTGGCGATCGGGATGTCGCTGGTTTCCTCTCTGAACCGTGTCCTGCACTCGTGAAAGTAGTCTTTCCACTTCTGCGCCAGGTCGCGCCCGGAATACTTCGTCGGGTCGTACCGCTCACACAGCTGGCGAGATACCTCCACCCCGTATTGATCCTTGACGGCCTGCGACACCTGACTCGGTGTATCGAAGCAGGCCAAAGCCTGAACGATGAAGGCCTTCACCTCATTTTTCAGGGCTGCCATAGATTTGGGTTCCGTCAAGGGCTGTCAAGGATCACGCCGACTTGAGCAGACAGGTTCCGCAGGCCCTCGAAATGTTGATCCTGGCCACCTCAGGCGGCCGGCTTGCAGCGTCGATCAGCTGCTGTACGTTGTGGCTTGGCCCATACCGGCGAACTACTCCGACGAACTCTTCGACGTCGTGACCACGCAGGTAGAGCTTAGGCAGTCCCTCCTGGGTGAACTTGGGAGCGCCGTACTCATCGGTCGCCTGGGCGATGTGGTAGAGCTCGTGCTCAACCAGGGCGCAGAACTCAGCGTCGGTGCATTGAGCGCAGTAGTCGGCGGCCAGGGTTATGAGATACGTCGGCTCCTCGCCGAACCATTCCCGCATCTGCTGCTCCTGGCGAGCCCTCTGCCAGCCGCCAGCGCGAAACATCAGCTGCTCGGCCTGGCCGAGAATCATCCGCCCTTGCTTTGCGAACCCAGTAGATGCCCACAGTACGCCGATGTTGGCGTCGATGAGGTGGGCATGCTCGGGGTTATGAATGCTGCCAGTTGTAGCCAGGATCTCTTCGCCTATCCATGCCCATACCGCAGGTGCTGGGCACAATGTGAGCCACGGTGAGTCTTGCATGCTTGACGGAGGTGTTGGCCTTTGCATATTCGCTCCTTGAAAAAACGGCAAAGCGCCATCAAATAGCCACCCCACTCGATCCTAAACCGAAGAGCCCGCCCTGCACATGAGCGCCCAACCTGCCACCCCAAGCTCCTTCCTGGGAGCAATTAAGAAATGGACCGTTGCTGTTCCGTTGGCCCTAGCCGCTGGCGCAGCCTTATCAACAGTGGTGCAGATGAGCATGGATTACGGCCAATTGCGAAGCTCATTGGCTGATGGACAAAAGCGAATCACCACCCTAGAGGGGCAGCTTAATGACTTCCGTGATGCGAACAGAAAGTGGAGTGAGGGATACAACAAGCTATCCCTAGAGCTTTCAGAGGCCAATCAAAAGGTAGCCGACATGAGGAGCGACCAATGCGAAGCGATACGCATTGTAGGCAACAAGCTACAGAGCTCAATTGAGAATGCTGATTTGTATCAATTCAGCGAAAGAAAAAGAGACGACCTTCGGGACATGTTTAGGCAGCAACAGGTGACGCTACAGGCTTGCTTGTCCGCACGAAAGTAGCGTATTCGCAGCGGCACCAACCCTTTGGTAATCCTCCGGATCGCGGGCCCCACTCACCTTTTTACCGTCAGCAATGGTGCGGATGGAAAGCGCCCCGGCCCGGAAGGCTCGTTCGATCACCTCCCCGTTGGGTTGCTTCGTTGTCATTTTAGGTCACTGCTCCAGCTTTGCTCAGAGACCACGGGCGTGGGCCATGCGGTCGATAAAAATCCATCACTTATGATTGATATTAATCACAAGTGATGTATTATTGGGTCGCAGTGTCGCTGCTCTGTAGCCTTCTGGGTTAGCAGCTTGTCGAAGCCCGACCAAAACGGGCATGGGCCCAACATTTAAACGATAGGTGCAGCAATGTACGATTACCCCGTCATCATTCATGAAGAAGCAGGCAAATTTGTTTCCTCGTGCCCCGATATCCCTGAGGCCGTCAGCACGTTTGAAGAAAAAAACGAGGTCGAGGAGAAATCCTTGCAGGCCATTATCAAAGCTCTGAGCCTCTACGTAGAGCAGTACCGCCGCATCCCGGAAGCGTCTATCCCAGCTGAACGGCAAGTTGTCGTCAAAATGCCTATTCAGGTGGTCGCTAAAATTGCCTTGTGGAACGCAATACAGTCTGACGGCATTCGGGTAGCCGGCCTTGCGCGGATGTTGAATTTGTCTCATACAGTGGCATCACGACTGGTGGACTTCGAGCACAACTCCAAAATCGAGCAGTTGGAGGCAGTATTCAAAACGCTCAATACTGACATCAAAAACGTTACCCGCTCGCGCTCCTGGATCGTACTACCGCATGGTGGCCCTGAAGCAGGCTTCTACGTTGAGCGGCTGATAGACGAACTCCACCTTCGGCAGACCGATAATATGGTGATTGGCGCTGTGCCATTGGCGCTCTCGAAGGTTAAACCTCACTCTCTCGACTACTGGCTGCGCAGTCGTTATGCGCGTACCCCGAATACTAAGCAAGCCACTGCTGCGGTGATCAACCAGTTGATGGGCACTGGGTACTTTGACCGCTGCGAATCGGTTGATCCTGAAACCGGGCGTAACGTCGATTCGATCGTTTTGATCAAACCCGTGCAGTGATTTAATCACTCGAGGGGGCGACCCGATTGAGGGCCTCATCAGCCTTGTCAGCGGCTTGGTTAGCGGTGGTCGCCGCCTTCGACGCTTTGGTTGCGGCGCTTTCGGCCTTCCGAGTCAGCTCATCGAGGCGCTGATCCCGCTCGGCCATGGCCGCATCGTAGGCTTCGCGGATCTGGGAAACCTGGCTGGCCTGGGTACTGGCCATGGCCCAGTAGGCAGACTGCCAGCCCAGCACCGCCCCGCCAGCAACCAGCAGAGCAGCAATGATCCAGACCTCTGCCCGTCGCCACCAGCGGCGAGCAATGAACTCCAGTGCGCATCTGTCCATTACGATGTACCTCCGAGCTTGGTGCGCAGGCGGGCGATCTCATCGCTCTGCAGCGCCACACGCTCTGTCAGGCTGGCTACCTGGCTGGTCAGGGCCTCGATCTTCCCCTCCATGCGGCCAACAGTGGCCGCGAGGTCGTTCCGCTCCTTGGCGAACTGGTCGGCGCGGGCCTCGGCTTCTTTCCGGGCCTCGCGCTCAATGTCCAGCAGCTCATTCAGGCGGCGGACGACGCCGATGTCGGCGGTGTCCATTGCCCTGTCGGTCGCATCCCGTGACAGCCACTTGCGCAGCCAGAGAAAGCCACCCAGCAATACAGTACCCGTTCCGCCCAGCCAGGTGGCTGTGCCTGGGCCGAGGTCGGTCGGGTCCATGTTGACTCCATGCCAAGGCCGATTTAGGGCCTCAAAAAACGAAAAACCCGGCAGTAGCCGGGCTGTTAAACAGTCAATGCGTTAGGGAATTGACTCAACGTTGGTGGAGTTGAATACGTAGTAGCCAACTGGCGTAGGCTGCTCTCCGACCATAATCTTCACGTATTGCAATGGTGCGGCATCTGTAGGAGAGCCGCAGAACTCATCCCAGTACTCCCCGAACAGGCGCCAATCAGCAACGGTGACCTTCTGCTTGTCGAAAATTGCCAGCATCTCCCACCGGTCAATTCGGACTACGCCCTCAGACCACAGCTGATCCAGCTTGAGGTGTAGTAGGTGCTTGTGGCGCTGCTGCATTCGAAATACCCCGGTTTTGTGGATTGCCTTGTCGGGGTGCATTAGGCTCTCTAAAGATAAGAATTTCAAGACATTTTGAGATTGTTATCCAGATTAAAATTCTAACAGCGGAAAGTGATTATTTTTTGTACAAAAAAACCCAGCACAATGGCCGGGCTTTTGTGATCACTCCTCAACACGCGCAGGAATGACAGGATGAAAGAATTTTGTTGCGCCGTTGCAGACTTGTCAAGCGGCAGTTGCCATCAAAACGCCTTCGTCCTCCAGAATCTTGCTGGAGGCAGCCAGAGCTTCGATCACCATCTCATCGAGCACCTTCTCGATGCCCTTCTTCCAGCGCCAATACGTGGTCCGGTTCAGGCCCTGGCCATCCCAGGTGTTGATGTTGTAGAACTCGGCCGGCAGCACGATCATGTCGGTGGAGCGCTTCACGTACTGCTCGCGCCGCGCCTGGCCGGCGTCCTCGGGCATCTCGCCGCCCTCCAGGTGCTTGACCACGCCTGCATGCAGCGAGTCGAACTCTGCTCGCTCACGGGCCGCACGGCTGGCCACCTCATGCCCCGACTGCGTCTGCACGCCCTTGACGGGTGGGATGGCCCAGGCAGTGACCGCCTTGTACCTGAACAGGTTCGGCGCCTGGGTGGCGATTAGCGGCACCAACTTGCCAATGGCCTCGACCTTCTTGGCTTTGTGGGTCGAGAACCTGGCCGTCAGCGCATTCCAGTGGCGTGGGATCAGCTTACTGTGCAGGCGGGCGTGCACCCAGCAGTCCACCAGCATCGCCGCATCCTTCCCGGTGATCTCGCCCTTCAGCTTCGAAGCCTGGACCTTCGGCTCGAAGTCGCCACCGCTAACGCCGCTCATGGTCTCCGTCGCAAGGGCGCGAACCACTGCTGCCAACACGCTCTGGTACTTCATGGTTTACCCCCTGCCCGCTTGGCCTTTCTCAAAATGAATTCTTCGTAGTACCGCTTGCGGCGCACCGCGCCCGCCCAGGACAGCGACACACCACCCACCACCATGAGGGTGGCCAAAATCAGGAATCCCCATGCTGGTGTCATGCTGCAGCCCTCCTCAGGTCTTTGAGCTTCTGCCTGTAGAGCGCCTTGATGGCCTGCAGGCCTTCGATGGTCAGGCGCTGGGGCTTATGAGGCCCTTCGAGCCACTCAACCTGGTCAGCGCCGATGCGCTTCAACAGCCGGATGCGATACTCGACCGCGTTACCCGACAGGTTCCGGTTGCATTTCACGCACTGGCGGTGGACGTTGAGCGGCTCGAAGCGCAGCTCCGGGCAAGCGCCCACCGACCGGTAATGTCCGGCATCCCAGCGGCTGCCGGTGATGAGGTCGTGGTCGCTCGGGTTCGCGTCGCAGCTGATGCACGGCAGGCCGGCGTCGCGCTCGCGGATGTAGGCATTGAACGCGGTCTGCGCCTCGGCCATGTGCTCGCGGCGAGTCTTCAGCTTCTCCCTGCGCTCCTTTAGGTCTTCCCGGGCCTGCTTGGTGATGGCCTTGGCCGCAACCTTCTGCAGCTTCGGGTCTTTGGCCATGGCCTTGGCACAGGCGATGCTGCACACCTTCTGCGTGGACATGGATGGCTTGAAGCGCTGGCCGCAACCGGGCGCCTTGCACTTTTTCGGCTTGATCTCCTTGGCGAGCACGCTCATGCCGCAGCCTCCCCGAGCAGGTCAGCGAAGTGCACGCCCCGCGGCGTGAACTCCTCGACGATCCGGTCCGTGTACTGGCAGCCCTGGGCCCGGTCGAACAGCCGGGTGACCGGGAACCCATCCGGTCCGAACATGGCGCACGGACCCATCAGGCGCAGCTTCACTTCGTAATCCAGGTGGATGAACGACTCAGCCCAGCCGGTGCGGAACTCGGCGCAGCCCGCGCGCATGATCGGCACGCCCAGGTGCAGCTTGCAGTAACGACGCACGTCCTCGATGTCGCCCATCTCGGTGCTCTTGGCGATCCGCTCGTACATGGCGAACCACAGAGCGTTCTGGTCCAGGGTCCGGTCCTTGCCCGAGCGCATGCTGACCACGACGAACTTCTTGTCGCGGAACAGGCGGGTGAGCATGGTGATGGCCTCGGACAGCTTGGCCTGGCTGTTGACGCTCATCTTCTCGGTCATGGCCTGGCTCTCCCGATGGTGCAGTTGTAAGTGGTGTTGCCGATGTAGAAGCCGCCGATACGATCGCAGTCGTTCTTGATGCTCTCGTGGGCGCCAACCCATCCGCCGAGAGCGCACAGCGCGAAGACGAAAGCCAGCCACAGGGAATTCATCACACCCCCTCCCCGGCCGGCTGCCCGGCGCGCTTGATGTTCAACTTGGTCAGCAGGTGAGCACGGCACGCGGCGGCGCTTGATGGGATCTGCTGGAGGCCAAGCAGGCGGTCCTGGCGTTGACTGGCGTACTCGTCTGCCAGATCGCTCAGGCTCTTCTGGCTGTCGTGGCCGATGCCGGTGGCGATCTTGCCGTCCAGGGGCTGACCTTCCTTGGCGCGGCGCAGCACGATGTCGTAGGCCCGGTCGAATCGCGCCTGCAGGCCCTTGTCGTTCTGCTGTGCGGCGCGCAGGTCGAACAGGCCGGTGGCCACCGCGGCGATCTTCACGCCCTCGTGGCTGTACACACCCAGCAGGGCCTCGACCCAGGCAGCGGCCGGCGCCGGCATGCCGAAGTCCTCGGGCGTCGGCTGGCACATGGCGATGAACTCGCCCACGCTCGGCGCAAACGGCTTCTTGAGCTTGCGGCACTTCTCGATGCCGAACTCGATCTGCTCGAGCGTGCGGATGCCCTCGGAGGCGAATTCTTTGATCCACTCCTCCTTGGCGGCGGCCAGGGCCTCGGTGGACGGCCAAGCCTGACGCCAGGCCGGGAAGATCCCGCGCAGACGGCGGAACAGGTCGTTGACCACCTCAGCGGTTTCCAGCGACACGACCACGGGGCCGCCGTGCAGCTCGGGCGGACGGTTGGCCATAGCGGCCATCAGTTGGTTGGCTGATTTCATGGGCGCACCACCAGGTTCTCGGCCCATGCAGTGCTGTCGAAGTCAGGCTCGCTGTTCTGTCGTTTCACAGGGAACGGCCTAACGTTGCTTGCAGTTGCCACGTCGCGCTTCACCCACTTGACCAGCAGGCTCACCCAAGCGGCCTGCGTCTCGAAGCGGCCAGAGGCCGAGTAGTGGCAGACGAACGCTGCGGTGGCTTCATCGGTAAACAAGTCAACAGGGATCCCCATGCGTTTGGCGTAAGCCTTCAGCAGCTTGTCGTCAGGCTTCCACTCAAGGTCCATCTCGGTCGGCAGCTTTGGGTCAACGCCGAATTCCTCGCCCGCGCGTTGTGTGTTGTGTTCTTCCCTTCCATTCCCTTCCCTTCCGGGGTCAACGGGTCGACGACCAGTCGGCGACTCCTCGGCGAATTGTCGGCGACCGCTCTCGGACTCATCGTCGATTTCTGCCGGCGGAGCTGGGTACTTGAAGTTCTTTTTCTCGATCTTCTGGTGCTTCCAGCCACAGATGTGCAGATAGTTTTTGCCTGCTGCCCAGTAGCTGCGGATCAGCTCTGCGCCTTCCAGTTCGCACAGGAGAGCACTCACTTCCTCCGTGGTGATGTCGTCACCGGGGAAGACCAGGGCTTTGATCGTGCGGGCGGCCAGCGGGTGGTTGCCACCGTCATCACAGAAGTTCCACAGGCCGATGAACAGCAGACGTGCAAGTGGGCGGCAGGACATCACCTGCTCGCTCGACCAGAATTCCGGCTTGATAGTGCGGATGCGGGCCATCATTGGGCCTCCAGGTTGTACTGTGCCCACAGGCCAGCCACCCAAGTGACGCCCTTGGCGGTGAATTTGGCTTGATTGAAGGCATGGCCGCTGTCACTGGTTCCGGTCTTCACGGAGAACCGGCCAGCGTGGATGTGCTGTTGGTAGGCCTGCCACTCGCCGCCCATGCGATACATGATCTTCTTGTCGAGCAGGAACTCACGGAAGCGGGCCTCATTAGCCCTCAGCAGCTTTGCGGTTTGGCGGAAGCCCTTGAGGCCGGTCGACTGGACGTACTTGTCGACGAACTCGACTTTCGGCGCGGCGATGGCTAGGGCCTGCTGGGCGATCTGCTTCTGCTCCATCTCGTCAGCCCAAGCGCGTGCGGCGGCAACAGGGTTGGAGAAGTCAGGCAGAGTCGCGATGACGCGAGGCGCTTCGAGCGACTTGAGCTTATCGAGAACACTGCGGCGAACCGACTTTGATTCGCGCATCCCGACCAGCATGCACTGGTCCAGCGTTAGGTCGTAAGTGGCTACCTGGTTGCCGTACACGGGGGTGTAGTATTTTTGCACCCCCTCAAGCTCGTCTCCCAGCTCGTCCTCAACCCGAGAAAGGAACTGGTCATTGCGCACCTGGGGTTCGCCAGCAGACTTCCTAGAGGCGTTGATCAGATCTCGCAGCTCAAGGCTGCTCATCTTGCGCGCCACGAAATCGCGGTTCGCATTTTGTGGCGCGAGGGCCACGGTATTGCTTTGGATGGTCTGGTGCATATATGATGACCTCACACAAGCGTTACGAATGCAGTACAAGAAGCCACCCTGCCCGGTGGTTTTTTTGTGCCTGCCATTTGAGGGTCTCTTCAGTCTCTATGTGAGGGCCTCACCTATCCGGTAGAGGGCCTCTTCAGTCCCACCAGCTCCAGAACCGGTGCCTTTCGCCTTCCCAGGAATACCGTTGCGCCGGACGTGATTGCTTCGAGCAAGACCTCGTTAACGGCCTCCTCAAACGTCCAGCCCCTGGCTTCCATCAGGCGATGAATCTTGGCTCTGGTCTCTGGCGGCACGTTCTCTTCACAAAATTCCATCGTGCCCTCCTGAGGGCCTCTAGCCCGCGATATCCTTAAGGTCGTCAGGCATGAGGGCTTCGATGCCGCCATTCACAGCGGCCCACTCGAGCATCTCGAACAGGTAGGTCGCGTACTCGCGGCGAGCCTTGTGGGCAGCGCGCTGCAGTTGCCGATCAAGCAGTGGATAAAGCCGGACCTTCCTCGCCAGGTCTCGACGTTGTGTCAGGGGGTCTTTGAATCCCATAGGGGTACTGCTCCTTGCGGTTGAAATTGGTTAGGCGGCGGACTTTTTAAGGTGGTGCTGTTGGCACGGGAAAGGCCTGACCTCTTCCGCGGAATAGGTGCCGTCAGAGTTCTTAGTCACATAAACATCGCGACCCACCCGGATGGCTTTGCTCAGGGCGCCCTGCGTCATGCCCAGGAGCGATGCCGCTTCGGTCTGCCCGTGATCAGCAGCAAATTTGGTGATGTGAGTACGGCTCATGGCCTCTCCTCCAGTGATTCATGTCGTGATTATTGCCTAGGGAATTTTTTAAATCAATTCCCCCGGCATTTGTTTGTCATTACCTCCGGAAATACACTCGCCCGCCATGAGCAAAGACAAGCGACCACTCGAAGACTGGGAATTGGCTGAATGCGCAGCCCTGAAGGCCTTGATCAAAGAGGAGAACGCCTCTCGCCCTAAGGAAAAGCGGATTACCCAGGAGGCTGCTGGAGCGGCGCTCGGGATGAACCAGGGATCGTTCAGCAACTACCTGAACGGAAGGTTGAGGCTCAACAAGGATGTGGCTGTCGGGATCTTTAAGCTTTTTGGCATACCTGCTGAGAGGTACAGCAAGCGCCTTGCTGATGAGATCGCTGACGTTGCGCAGGCTTACGGTGATGGCGACTACCACCGAGATAGTCGCTATGCGCAGGTAAGCCCGACCCACAAAATGGCTGTAGACGAGATGGCGGACAGGATGCTCGGCATGACGGAAGAGCAAGCTATCAAGCTAAAGCAGGCAATGGATCTTTTGATGCCTCGGAATGAATCAGGAAAAGATTGATTACCCCCCGCTCCTTCCGGGCGGTCTGCATCCCCACACTCTTGAATCCTTGAGAGAACTGACCGTCGACGCCTTCCCGGAATCCACCAGGAGGAGGGCTCTGTTCTCGGCGCTTGGCGTATACTTGGATATGCTGGGTGCCACAGGCTTCAAAGGCACCGCCTGGATCGACGGATCCTTCATGTGCGCCAAGGACGAGCCAGACGACATCGATATCGTTCTGGTCTTCAAGTCTTCCGTCCTTGATGAGATCTCAGAGTCGGCACGACCTGTGCTCATGAACCTCTTTGATAGCACCATGGTCATGAACCGATTCAGGCTTCATGTGTTCCAAGTAGCAGAGGAAAATTCCCGCGGCGTCGCCTACTGGCAACAGCAATTTGGCACGCAGCGCGACGAGGTGACCCCCAAAGGTCTGGCATCCATCGGAGTTAACATATGACGGAGCAGGCAAATCGCATTGATTGGCTTGAGCGCCAGTTAGCTCAGGTGGCGAGCCTCATCACAGAAGACGAGAAACGCCTTGCTGCTGAGCCGAACAGGTTCTCGCTGCAAGTCTCGCTTCGCTCTTGGCAAGCTCATCAAGAAGATCTTCGCCAAGAGCTTCGCCAGGCAAAAGCTGCACTTCAAAACGAGGTTATCCAGCTGCGCCTTTCAGGCCGCCGTATGGACGGGAGCATCCCGCTTAAGCTCCTATCCAAGGTTTCCTATGGGATCAATCGCGCCCTCTCGTATGCTGCTTATCACTTAAGGCACGGTAGGGACCCAGGGAGAGGAATTCCCGAGACGCTAGCCCAAGAGCTCGATTTGAGACTGTCTGGCCTTGCCCTGGGATCGACTCGTTTGGTGTTTGCTGGAAATGTGGCTCCCGATATAGCTGGAGACTCGATTCTAGAGGGAGCCCTAGAGCAGATTTTCGAGGTCCTGAAAGAGCCATCCGAGGACAGGATTCGGGACCTTGTTGAGACTATAGGCATCTCTGCCACGAAGGCACTGAGCGATATGCTTGGCGAATTGGAGGCCCAGGAGTTGAGCGCAGAGCTCCTATGGCCTGCGCCAAATGCCAAGGTCTACCACTGGGGTGGAAGTCTCGAGGCGGTCAGGCTTGCCCATAAAAAGCTCTCTAAGCATGAGATACGAGAGCCTGAGCCGGTATCGCTCTTTGGGGAGGTTACCGATCTGAAGGAGAACGGAGCCCTTTACATTCGATCGGGCAATTCGAAGCTTAAAATTAGCTACAACCGACAGCAGTATCATCACATCCAGAAGTATACGCTTGGCATGCCTGTGTCCTTGAAGGTGCTCAAGCACGTTAGATTTGAACCCCTTTCTGACCGTGAAATTGTCACCTACAAGCTGGTGACAGAGGACTAATAAGGCCCTCCCATCGCATCTCGAGCCCGCCGCAATGGCGGGCTTTTTCATGCCCGAAGAATTTTTTAATTCCGGAGGCATTGACAGAGAATAATTCCCTAGGCAATATTTTATCCATCGAGGCGCTACACAGCCCCTCGGGAGGCCCTCAAGCCTCGCCGCTCTTTAACAGCCAGCGCAACAACCAACAGACCGCATTGCCTCTACCGGCGACCGGCGATCAGACAGCCCCGAAAGGCTGCCCACGACAGGGACAACCCTGTACGGCTGACGAAGGTGAAACGCCTAAACCGAGAGAACGACCCGGGCATGCAATGCGCCCCGCGAATCCCAGCGGTAGAAGGGAGAGAAAACTGAACAGAATTAGCGCCCCGAGCTTCGGCATTGAGGGGCGCCGGACCTCATGCACCCTGCCCCATTAAGCCGGGCAACAGAGCTGCAGCGTGCATGTTGTAAGGACCTGCGATCCATGGCGAACAGGCGCTGATTGCCGCCATGAGGAGGAAGCTCGAAGCCCACACCGACGACGAAGCCTGACCTGCAATCAGAGGCGGGGAAATGGCCATGACATCGCTGACGCAATACCCCGGCCTGTCGCCAGTAGCGAGGCCGGGATTTCACCAGGTGCCATTCCATGAGTGGCATCTGGGAAATCAACCGGGTGACGCAGACCTATCTACAATCTCGAAAAGGGTTTTCTCACCTGAACGGCAGGAACGTCACCATGCGAGCACCTCTCTTGATTTTGCTAGTTATGACGTCTAGCGCTTACGCTGAGCAATGTGATTGTCAGAAGATTGTTGGGCAGTGCACTGGGGCTATCGACTTCATCAAGAGCTATGGATCAAAACCGAGCTTTGGGGCTGAAATCGAGGTCCATAGCTCGGAAAAGGTATGCTCGAAAGTCGAGTACTACGTTGCCGGCACACCTCATCAAACAATACTGGTGAACAAGAGCAAAGAGGCCGAGAGCCTCTTCGGCACCAGCCCTATCACTCAACAATCCGTTACTTACCGCTCGTGTTCAATTTGTGCAAATGCTGACCAGGTCAAAGACTCAGGCAAGAATGAGGCGGGTCAGAATAGCTCAGACTCAGATGTTTTCGCGGGCACCTGGACGGGCTCCGGTCGAAATAGCCTTGGCTTCTCCCAGACCTACACGGTAGAAATTACCGCCATGGGAACAGGTAAGTATCGGATTGAACAGGTTCAAGAGGCTTTTATGTCTACCACCAACAGCTCTGGAACCGGGACCGCATCAGGAAAGACTTTGCCTTATCAGATACACGATGGTGCAGTTGATTGCACCATGACCTTGAGAAGCCCCACATCCGCTTCGCGGACTTGTAGCGGCTACGGTACATCCAACGAAGCAATCCTCACCAAACGCTAATTTGCGCTAACCAATCATAGCTGCTGCTTGCTTAGCGGCAGCTGTAACGACCGAATTCGACCCGAATACAGTTTTCCTGACAGATCTCCCCCCTCTCGTATCCCACTTCCTTTACATCGACCGCATTGGCAGGCGCCAGGCCACCTTTCACGGTGGGTTTGGTCACCCGCGCCTGGCTCCTGACCAATGCGGTCCAGAGGACAATCCATGTACCAGCCACCAGAACCATTTGGCGTAGGCCGGTGCCTGCGCTGCGCAAGCTGCATCGAAGAGTCGGAGCAAGTCGGCGGTATCTGCTACGACTGCCAGCCTGCAGCGCAAGGCGAGCAGCCCGCATTTCCCGTACAGGCAAGCGAATACGGTGGGCACGGCACCTGCATTGGACTGACAACCCGCGATTACTTCGCGGTCAAGGCCATGAGCGGCTACCTCGCCAATGCTTGGCAGGCGAAGGAGCTCGACGACACTGGCGACAGTTCGGGCGAGCAGATGCGCATCGTCGCTGAAATCTCCTATGCCATGGCGGATGCAATGCTCTCCGCCCGGGTGACGCCATGAGCGAATTCGGTTACTGCGAAGGCGAAACCTGCGCTCGCGACGGTTGCGAGGGCTCCATCGAGATCGAGCCAGTAAAGGATTGCAGCTGCCACATCGCTGCACCCTGCTGGAATCACGAGAACGCCGACATGCACTGCCCTGATTGCGGTTGGCGTGCGGCCGATGACCCTCTCTGCGTCCGTGAGATCGAATCCATCAGCTTGGGCGCCCCTCTTCCCTACATCCAGACAAAACCGCGCGTGCTTGATCCGACCAAGATCGACTGGGTGGCCGAGCTTCACACAGCCAGTTCGATGATCAAGGAAGGCGTCTTCCCTGTTGGCACCACCGCCAAGGAAGTCGAGGAAAAGGTGCGCGGCACCTTCGGCGGACGCTTCGAGCGATTCGACGCGGAAAAAGGCCTCTTCAAGTACATCGCATACACCGACTGAACCCACCACCTGGAGGCGACCATGGGCGCACTTCGAGCAGCACAGTTTGAGTACGACAACCGGATGCCGCCGGCGGTGAGCGAAGTAGCCGACGCGGAATCCACTTGGATCGACGATGGCATCGCTGAGCTGATGGCGCGCCGCGACGTAGTGTTTCAGCGCCGGATGCGCCCGAAGCAGGGTGTCACCTATGAGCGCTTCGCCCAGGCGGTGGATGAGTTCGTTATGGGCCAGCTGGGCCTGAACGGCATCAGCAACTCGGTGCTGGGCCGCCTGGTTCTGGCTGCGCGCTGCAAAGTGACCAGCGACGCAGCAGCGGCAGCTGACGAGATCATAAGCGTGGCCAACCCTGAGTCGGCGCTGGAAGAGATCGCCCGCCAGCTGCTCACCCCCTTCGCCAAAGAAGGAGTGCTGGCCCAGGCCGAGGAGGCGCAATGAGCCCTCACAGCTTGGCAGTCAGCGCCATCGAGGCCGCAATCGAAACGATGCTTCTGCCGGGCTCTGGCCCGGTGGAGGACGCCAAGGCCGAAACCCTGGTGGTCGCCTACTTCTCCCTCTCGGCCATCGAGTCCAACGAGTTCAAACACTACTGCGAGCGCATCCGGCGTATTGCCGAACGGCGCAAGGAGGCAGCATGACCACGCCATTAATCACCACGCTCATCGACGAGCAGATCGCGGAACTGCCCGAGACTCAGGCGATGCCAGCCGACCGGGTGCTGATGCTGTTCAAGGGCCCGACGTTCGCCGCAGCGGTGAATGAGGCGGCGCTGGCCAGCATCGAGAACCCAGAGGCTTGGAAGTGCCGGGCCTGCATCTGCGGCGAGTGGACGGTCGGGTATGAGGTGCGGGCGTGACCCCCTACCAACGGGCCCGCCGCATCGCGGCTTGGCGCGGCTCCTTCTCCATGCTCTTCGCCTGCACCTTCTTCATGCTCGCCAGCGCACTGGCCGGCAACATCACTTCCTGAATTCACACCCGGCGCACGGCGGGCCTTCGGGATAACCGTACCCCTTCGGGAGCGTAAGCGGCGAGAGCGCGCAACCATCCACCGCAGCCAGGGCCTGGAGCGTACCTCCGTGCCTGGGTGACCTGGCATTTCCCTATTTCAACTGACGGCGCCGGCCTGGCGCGAGGTTTTCTAATGTCCACTACCAACATGCGCATCTGGGAGAAGGTCCAGACGACCAACACCCAATTCACCAAAGAAGCCAAGGTCGGCGGCCAGCAGATCACCAGCCTGAACGGCACCGCGATGATCATGAAGGCCACCGAGGTATTCGGCCCGGCCGGCATCGGCTTTGGCTGGAACGTGGTTGAAGAGCGCTTCGACAGGGGCGCTGAGATGTTCAGTGGCGAAGGTGACAAACGCGTCAGCCTGGGCTTTGAGCTCAACCACACAATCAAGATCACCTTCTGGTTTGTGCTCGACGGCCAGCGCGGCGAGATCGAGCAGTACGGGTGCACCCAGTACCTCTACAAGTCGAAGTACGGCACTACCACCGACGGCGAGGCGCCGAAGAAGTCGCTGACCGACGCCATCAAGAAGGCCCTGTCGATGCTTGGCTTCAGCGCCGACGTGTTCCTGGGCATGTTCGACGACGTGAACTATGTCCAGCAGCTTCAGGCCGAGCAAGCGATCGAGCAAGCTGAAGACCGCCAGGCCGAGATCGAACGCCAACAGCAGGAGCGCCTGGACTTCATCAAGGACACGATCGAGACCATGCAGAAGGCGGTGACGCCGCATGAGCGCAAGAAAATCCACGACCACGCAGTTCGCAAGCTCATCGGCCGCAAGGATGAGAAAGGCGCAGCGCGGATCTCGCTTGAACTGAAGAACCTCGATACCGGCAAGCCACAGGAGGCTGCAGCATGACACAGCTCTACGCACTCACCGGCCAGATGGCCGAACTGGCCGCCATGTGTGACACCGACGACGAAGGCCTGAAGCAGGCCATTCAGGACACCATGGCCGGCATTCAGGGCGAGTTTGAGGTGAAGGCCGACAACATCGTCATGCTGCGTCGGAACATTGAGGGCGACATCGGCGCCATCGAAGCCGAGATTGAACGCCTCAGCGAGCTCAAACGCATCAAGGCCAACAGCGTGACCGCGATCACCGACTACCTGCGGCGCAACATGGACGCAGCCAACATTAAGTCGATCAAGCGCCCGCTGTTCACCATCAGCCTGGTCGCCGGTAAGGAAAAGGTGATCGTCGACAACGAGCAGGCGGTGCCGGACGACCTGACATCAGTGCAGACCAAGATCGCGCCGGACAAGAACGCCATCGCCGCAAAGCTCAAGGCCGATCGCGAGCACAACGAAGCCGTCCGCAAGCGCATGGCCGCCGGTGAAGACTGCGAACACGAACTGATACCTGAGCCAGCCTGGGCGCATCTGGAGCGCGGCGAGAGCTCAATCCGCATCAAGTGAGGTCAGCATGAACCCATCAATCGACCTGGAGGCCGCCAAAGCGGCCTTCTTCTCGTCTGGCGGCCGGATCATTGTGCTAAAGGGGTTCCAGTACGTGCCCTTCCGCCAGCGCCATCACCCTGAGCCGAAGCCGGAGCGGGTCAAGCCAGCCAAGCAGGAGCGCGGCGGCGAACGTAAAAGCCGCGCCAAGGCACGCACAGCTCAGGTAGAAGAGCTCGCTAAGACCATGACCTGTGGTGAGGTCGCAAAGCTCCTGGGCGAAACCAAGACCGCTCTCTGGGGCGTAGCGGCGCGGGGAGGATTCAGGTTCTTCAGCCCGCCGAAGCCGGCCAGACCGGAGAAGGTAAAGGCCGAACTGAGCCAGGAAGATAGTGACCTCGCCGACAAGATCATCGCCCTGCGTGATGCTGGCATGTCCCGGTGGGGCGTGACTTTGGAGCTGGGCATCGGTAACTGCAGGTTCGCGCGCATCCTTGCCGAGTTCGTCATTGACTTCCCGCTCCAGCGGAATCGGGGGTAGCCCATGATCGCAACCATGTCTCAGCCTGTGCCCGCCGTGAAGTACGCGGCGGCCATGGCCAGATCCACTGGTCAGCCTTGGGGCGTATACCGAGGAAACAAGCGTCTACTGGTGGTCATGCCGTCTGGCTCGACGAAGAAAACGCCCATTGAGGTGTGCCACCCATGAGACGCATCCAGAAGCTCACGCAGCAGCGTCGCCGCCAGCTGCACATACACATCCCGCCCAGCGGAATCATGGAGGTGCCGTATGGCGATGTCACCCAAGGAGCGCGACGAGAAATGCCGCGCCAAAGCCGCAAGGCTGCAGGAAGAAGACCTGCGCTTGAAGGTTCGACCAGGGACTAAACAGGCTCTGCTTGAGCTGATGGAGTGGGCCGGGATCGAGGAACAGGGCGAGGCGATGACGCTGATGATTCATCACATCGAAGCGCTCGGGCATCACGCACTGTTCAGGATTGCGCGCCACGAAATCGAAGCTCACCGTGATGTGGCGCGGACTGAGCCGCTGCGGTTGTCAGCCAGGAAGCGAACCGGCCAGCACTTGCGCGCCATTTGCGGCTGGGCAGACGCCACCTACAGCCAGATGATCGAAGCGCTGATCCACGGCATCCACGCCCTGGGCCGGCTGCACGCGGCGAAGTTTCTCGCCCCGCCACGACACGAGATCAGTATCTCGCCGCGCCTGGCCCTGGAATTCGACCGGAAGAGCATGCTGATGATTCAGCAGGATCAGGGGGATGAGGTCCTGCTGCCTGGCTAGAGGTCGAGGTACGCAAGCTCTTTATCTATTATCTGCTCAGCGCGCTTCAGCGCCATGTCGGCATATCGGAAGTTGATCTGCAAATCATCGTAGCAAAGCCCGCCATGCTTCTTGTCTTGAATTTCGCGACACCGAAGCAGCGCTACCTCAATGAGTCCGTGATCCATAACATTGTTTGCAACCTCTTCACCTTCGGCCTGGCTGATCTTGCGCCCAAGCTCGACGACCTCTTTCAACTTTTGGTCCGCTGCATTTCGGCCTTGAGTATCCAAGTCCTGGATTTTGTTCCAGAGATGATCTCGAATCGACTTCTTCATTTTCCTTCCTTGTGCCCGGCCCCATGCCGGTCACCCGTAATACCCCATCCCAAACCAAATTGCCACCATGCCGCCACCAGCACGGAGGGCGGCGCATGCATGGAGAAAGCCATGACCCAGTTCTACCTACAGGACAGCCGCAGCAATACCGGTGACGGCCTCATGTTCTGGGCCTTGGGCGGCGGCTACACCACCAACCTCGACAAGGCCGAGCTGTTCACACAAGAGCAGGCCTGTGGCCACCGGGAAACAGACATCCCATGGCCAAAAGATTACGTAGATGCCCGCGCACATCTCGGCGTCGACCACCAATACATCAGCCTGGACGAAGCCCGCGACCAGCTGAACCCGGGATGCACCGTTGTCCTGCAGATCCCTGGGCATTGGAACGGGAACGACATTGCATTCGCCAGATGGCCAATAGGCCACACCTTCCGATTCGAGAAGGCACACCACCTAACCCTTGAGGCTGCCGAAGCGATCGGCAACACCCCAGAGGAAGCGGTGATCTGGCCATTGTCTTACCTTGAGGCCAAGGCCAGGCACCTGGTGCACAAGCAGGACGTGAACATCAAAGAGGCCCTGCGCGGAACGGGTATCAAGCTGGTGAGACCACGGAAGCAGCGCAAGCCATGGGAGCGCCCTCTTAATTGCCACGGCTGCGGACGCTTCATCAGCTGGGACGGCCGATTCCTGAACGACTGCCAGAACTGCGGCGCGAACAACTGCCCATGAGACGTCGACACCGCAAGCCTCTTAGAGCCTATGCCTTAAAGGAGTCCTCTATTTCGGAATGGATTCCGTTCCCCATTACAACGTTTCCGGCGTGAAGGGAGCCACTACCGTCGTCGATTGCGAAAGCCACGGCGTATTTCAACAAGATTTCGCGAAGTTCGGCTAACTCAAAGGGATCTGAGGGTTGCTTGACTAAAATCGTGCCAGCTCCAGCAACTTCGACTGATTTCGGGCTGCTTCGAATGAGCACCTCATAGCCGCCTAATTTAGCCATGAGGCTCTCGTAACCACCAATGACAGCACCGTTTCGAGCCAGTCGCGCATGCACAGTCCATACGGCTGCGTAGTTAGCGATAACAGCATCAGGAGAGGATTTCTCCTGCCACTGATCCCCTGGGCGGCTTTCGATCCAAAATGGGCCTTCCCCAAAGAAATCAGAATGCTTATCTGCGATGTGCGCTACCTCATAAGCAGACTTTATCGTCGAGCCTATTTCAAACACAGGGGTTGCGATTGAGACCACGAACAGTGAAGCGGCGGCCAGCTTTCTCAAGTAATCCAACAGGTCCTTTTTCTCAACCCCCTCTCTCATCCCTACCTCCATTTTTGTCGAACTATATTCTCGAGTTATTTCAATGACTACAACAAATTAGCTATTCGCCGGCCCCTGCAAATGGAGGACTTTTACTTAGGCCAAGCCGAAAGAATCCCTATTGCGATGCCACCCAGGCCTGTCAGGGCGGTCAATCGAAACGTCCACGCGTCTCGACGATGCTTCTGCTCCTCTCTAATTGCTGTACGTACGGTCTGGATTCCCTTCTCAGTAAGATACTTCGGCTGCCTCGGATCATCGTCCCAATCAACCTGCGCGTACATAGCGCGGTCGTCGAGAGGCGGCATGGGAACGATCAAGTCATCCGCTACAGAACGCAGATAGCTTGTGAGGATGATCATGCGCCACTCATAAAGGCGGTCAGACTGCCTGTAAAACTCTTCCAGCTGACCGCTTTCATGAGCCGCTTCAGTGTTTGATGGTCGATTCAGCTCGTGCTTTAGCGCCGCTCTAGCCTGTCTGTGCAAATCGATTCGGTACTGAATGAAGTTCAGCATCAAGACTCCCTCCTTTGAATTCCGCGAACTATAGCCGCGAGGTATCTCCGACATGCACGCATCATTTCAGTCCTGCTATCTGCTTAGCAGCTGTTTTAACGAGGGCCTTCCATAAAATTGCCTCGCCCTGACTCAACCAGGTTGCGAGGTACTCTTTACGCTGCGCCTCTCTCATGCCCGCCTCGAGCGCCCGGAGCGCATCGCGAAGGTTGCACATCGGCTCGAGCATGTTTTCAGCTGGCAAATTCAAGAGATCGATTTTCTCCAATGTCGTGTATAAACCGGCGATCAAGTTCAAATGACCATTGAGCGTCATTGAACTAACCGAATCGTTCGAGACGGCTCTATCGGCCCTTGCGGCAACTGTTTTTATTAGATCAAGGACCAGCTTTGACTTGGCTCTATCAGCCCTGGCCTCGGCCCGCCGCTGAGAAGACGCAATCCAGATAGCTATTCCTATGGCTCCGATTGAGCCGATGGCCTGAACCCACGATGCGAGTCCTGGATGATGCTCAATCCAGTAAGAAAAGCATTCCCAATTCATTCCCCACTCCAAAGGCCGGCCCACTCATAGCCGCGCACTAATACCCGAAATCAAACACTCACGCCACCCCGGCGAGGACCGCCCATGTCTGCATTTCAGAAAAAGAACCCGCTCGACTTCAAAACCCAGTACGGCCTTGGCTTCGACCCGCAAGACGACGAGATCGTGGTGGACTTCTTCTGCGGTGGCGGCGGCGCCGGTACCGGCTTGGAGATAGGCCTGGGCCGGCCGGTGACCGTGGCCAAGAACCACAGCCCAGCGGCGATCAGCATGCACACTGCCAATCACCCTGCGGCGCGCCACTTCACCACCGATGTTTTCGAAGGCGACCCCGACGATGAATGCCGGGGCCGGCCGGTGGGCTGGTTCCACATGAGCCCCGACTGTACTCACCACAGTCAGGCCGCCGGCGGTCAGCCTCGCAAGCGCGAGATCCGCAACCTGTCGTGGATCGGCCTCAAGTGGGGCGGCAAGAAGAAGCCTCGAGTGATCAGCCTGGAGAATGTGAAGCAGATTTTGCAGTGGGGCCCGCTGATCGCCAAACGCGACAAGGCCACGGGCCGGGTGATTAAACTGGACGGTACTGTGGCCGCCGTCGGTGAGCGCGTACCAGTGCAACAGCAGTTCCTGGTGCCCGACCCGAAGCGACGCGGCATCACCTGGGGCCGGTTCGTGCATCTGCTCGAAGGCATGGGCTACCAAGTGGAATGGCAGATCATCAAGGCCTGCGACTTCGGCGCGCCAACCAGCCGCGAGCGGCTGTTCATGATCGCCCGCTGCGACGGCCAGCCCATCGTGTGGCCTGAGCCTACCCACGCCAAGCACCCAGCCAAGGGCCAGCAGAAGTGGCGCACCGCCGCCGACTGCATCGATTGGAGCGTGCCGAGCAAGAGCATTTTCGGCCGCAAGAAGGACTTGGCCGCAGCCACCCTGCGCCGGGTCGCCAAGGGCATGAAGAAGTTCGTGCTGGACAACCCGCAGCCCTTCATCGTGCCGATTGCGAACTGGTCGGGCGAATTGGCTCAGTCAGCACACGAACCGCTCCGCACCGTCACCTCCTGGCCGCGCGGGGGCAGTTTCGCCATGGCCAGCCCTACCCTGGTGCAAACCGGATACGGTGAGCGTGTGGGGCAGCAGCCGCGAGTTCCTGGCCTGGACCAGCCGCTGGGCACGGTCGTAGCCGGCGGCGTGAAGCACGCGCTGTCCAGCGCCGTGATCTTACCCGCCACCCATCTGGGCGCCGACCGGGTGAATGACCCTAGCGAGCCGCTGCCCACGGTCACAGCTGCCAACCGCGGCGAGCTGATGATGGCCCGCCCAGTGATGGTAGGGGCCGGCGGCCCGGTGTATGCCGGTAACCCGGTATCAGCTGACCAGCCAATGGGCACGCTGATGACCCGCAGCCATCGGGCGTTGGTGACAGCATTTATCGAGCAAGCCAACGGCGGATTCAACACAACCCCGGCCCGAAGCATGGAAGATCCCATTAGCACGGTCACCAACACAGGAAGCCAGCAGCGCCTGGTGACTGCCAGCCTGGCCACGTTACGCCGCAACTGCGTAGGCCGTGCCGTGAATGACCTGGTGCCGACAATGACCGCCGGTGCCGAGCACCACGCGCTGGTCGAATATAAGTTGTCCCCAGAGCACGAGGCCGGTGCGCTGCGCGTGGCTGCGTTCCTGATCAGCTACTACGGAACTGAAAACACCAGCGCGGCAGACGCGCCAGCGCCAACAGTCACCACCAAGGACCGCCTGGGCCTGGTCACCGTGTTCGTGAAAGGCACGCCTTACGTGATCGTCGACATCTGCCTACGCATGCTGCAGCCGCATGAGCTGTACCGCGCCCAAGGATTCCCGGCCAGCTACATCATCGACAAGGGTGCCGACGGCAAGCCGTTCACCAAGACCGAGCAGGTGCACATGTGCGGCAACAGCGTCAGCCCGCCGCCGATGGCCGCTCTAGCGCGGGCAAACGATCCGTGGAAAATAAAGAGCGCACAATCCCAAGCAGCATAATCAGCTTAATTGGCTATGCCGATGGTTAAACAAAAGCCTCCCTGTACTCATCATAGCGAAGCACAGTGATTCCTCTTCCCACCCTCGAACAATCTGCGCGGCTAGAAACAATCAGCATAGGCATCACGATCGGGTTACTTATCCCTTTATCTTTCAGATAAGACTCATAGATTCTGGCTACTTCACGCGCCCTCATTTCCCCTGACTTCACCAACTGAGGAGAAACTCCATATTTAATTTCGGCAACGTAATACATCGCCCCAGCCTGGACGATCAAATCAATTTGATAGTCTCTTTCAGGGGTTTTCAAAATAAAACCGCTGGACGCAACACCTTCAGATAACGGGCCTCCGGGGGCCACTAGTGCCTCCGCAACCTTAGCTTCAAAAGCAAGTATTCGGCCAGTCATTGCTCGTTTAAGCTGGTAATGAGTGGTGGCATTAACGAACTTCGGATTTTGGAGTATCACTGTATTGGTTGAGTCAGGCTGCATGTCTGGAGCTTTCTGCCCAACTGTGGATTCCCGACCGCTCGGCGTGCTCCCTCCGCTCTGTTCATTTGTGGGTGCTGTAGTCGTATCAAAAGCTTCTTGATCTTCAGACAAAATCGCAGCAGCTTCTTTAGCGGCTTTATCCTCAGCATCTGCGATCGTCTGTTTCTGAAGCTGATATTCCCAATACTTATCACGATTCCAAAACAGCGCAGCAAGCTTCTCTAGAAAATCGAGATCTGTAACTAGCGTAGCAACTATAAAAATAGCAAGCCCATATGTAAAAGCATTATTAGCAGCAAATGCCAAAGCGAGAACTAAGGCACTTCCAATCAATTTAACAACAGAAGCTCTATTCTGTTCTTGATGCGAAAACAAGAGCATCCATATCAGACCCGTTATACATAAAATCTGAGCCAGCGCGGCGGACGCAGCCTCCATATTTGTAAGCAATTTCAGCCCTCAGACTAGATAAAACCGAGAAAATTCGACATTAAAGCACAAGTATAATTTTTTATCACCAAACCAAACAGCATTAAGCAACACCAACTGAACAGAGTACATTTGTACTCAAACCCGCTGCCCCTCCTCTATTCACTGCCCCGATATGGCGGCCAAGGAATCATCGTGCCCGAAGAAAAGAACCTGGATCACGAACTGCTGAAGCTGGCCGCCAAGGGTGGTGGCTTGGATATCGAGCCCTGCACCTGCCGAGACCCGAAATGGCCATTCCGCCTGAAAGGCCAGTCCGGCGTGCGCGCTCACTGGAACCCACTCATCAATGACGGTGACGCGCTGAAACTGGCGGTTGAGCTACGCCTGAACATCGAAATCAACGCCGGTGGCGTCGATGTATACAGCGGTGACCTGGATGAGGGTCTGTATGTGCCTGTCTGCGGCGATCTTCGAGAATGCACGCGCCGAGCCATTGTTCACGCTGCTGCGAAAGTCGGTGACTTGCCATGACCCGCCTCGCCCTCTGCCTCCTGCTGCTGGCCACCGGCGCCAGCGCAACCGAGAACGTCATCGACGTGCAGCACGACAGCCAGCGCGGCGTCACCTGCTACATCCTCAACGGCGTCGGCATCAGCTGCATCCCCGACAGCCAGCTGCAGGCCGGCAACCAGCGCCAGCTCTCCCCGCACGAAACACAACCCGAACCTACACCCGCACTGGCGCCTGGGCGCTGGATTGATGAGAGGTATCAGCTGTGAGCGCAGTGACTGATCAAGACGTAGAGTTCGCGCGAGCGGTAGTCGCCCTCGCGCGCCAGCACGGCATGACTGGAATTTCGATGGAGTTCCGGCAGAACTTCGACCTGGCCCAAGTGACCGGCTGCTACTGCGGCAAGCGGATCACCTGGTCGGCAGGCCGCCATGGTGACTCGGCCGACATCAAGTTCCGCACCGAAGCCGAAGCGTCGTTCCCTGAGCGGCCCGAGGTGAAGCCATGACCGACCTGATCGAAGTGAAGACGGCCGACTTGGCCGGCGAGGCGTTGGGGTGGGCCGTCGGCAAGGCCGAAGGGCTGGACGTGTACTTGGAGCCGCCCGGATACAACGGCGTGCCATGGCGGGTGTTCTCCCGGTACCAGGGCAAGGCCATCGAGCACACCAAACGCTACAACCCGTGGGAAGAGTGGGCGCTGGGCGGGAAGCTGATCGAGAAGTACCAGGTCTCGCTGTCGCCGCCGGCCAGCGCCGTACACCGCAACTTCGGCTACATGGACAATCGAAACGGCTACTACGAGTCGGGCCTGTGGAGCAGCACGATCTTCGGCAAAGAGCGAAAGCACCGGCGTACCGCGTTCCACCACCCCCACAACCCACTGATTGTCGCCATGCAAGCGATCGCTCAGTTTGAGCTCGGCGATATCGTCCAGGTGCCGAAGGAGCTGATGCCATGCCCAGCATGATCAAAGTTCCAACCTGCGACCTGGCCGGCAAGGCGTTGCTCTGGGCCGTCGAAATGGTCGACGGTCCGATCCCGCAAGCCGCCGGCCAACTGCAACTGCCGCTCGGTGGTCAGGCCATCGACGACGCAACCGGCGAGCACCTGATCCAGAAGCATGGCATGTGGATCGAGCGCGGGTACAGCTGGCCTTGGCTGGCCTGCGTGTCGGGTCACCCTCTCGACCGCCAGCCCGGCGATACACGGGCAGAAGCTGCAGCCCGTGCAGTTGTTCACCACGCCCGTGGCGAAACGATCACAGTCCCGAAGGAGCTCTGCCCATGAACCTGATCGACTGCTACGTCACGAAGATCCTCGGCGAGCCGTACCGCAAGTTCGGCGCCTGGTGGGTCGACGTCGAATACAACAGCTGGGGCAGCACCAGCACAACACGGCTCATGTTCCGCACCGAGGAAGCCGCCCGGGCGGCGCAGGTCGGGCACCACTTCTTGGCCTGAGGAGGCCCATCATGGTCCGATACAAGACCGTGGAACAGTTCTCTCGCGAATCTGGGTACACACCAGACGCCATAAGGACCAAAATCCGCGACGGCAAATGGCCAAAACACATGGTTTGGCGCAAGGCGCCAGACGGAAGAATCCTAATTGACGTTGAGGGGTATTACTCATGGGTAGAGATGGGGGAGGCGTCAGGCCCGCGTCTTCAAGTAGTATCGAAATCACATTCCAATACCAGGGCGTCCGGTGCCGGGAGCGGGTCCAGCTCAAGCCCACCGCCGCTAACCTGAAAAAGGCGGAGCAGCACAAGTCGGCAATCGAGTACGCCATATCAAATGGAACATTCGATTACGCCGCCACATTCCCGCGATCAAAGCGCGCCGCCCAGTTTGCCAGAGCCAGCTCAAACCAGAATATCGGCGTCTACCTGGACGAATGGCTGGAGCGGAAAACGAAGACCTTCAAATCGAGCACCACGGCCCTATACCGGTCAATCATCAGATCGATACTCAAGCCAATGTTTGGGGATCTGTCGCTCGGAGAGCTCAACAAGAAGGTAATCAAGGATCAGTTGTCCGATTACCAGGTTTCGAACAGTAGGCTGACCACAGTTCAGACCTGCTTTCGGTCGGCGCTCAATGACGCAGTAGAGGACGAAATCATTGAGAGCAACCCGCTTTCGGGATGGGCATACAAGAATCGGGAGGAGATCAAGGAGGAGGATGACGTAGACCCGTTCACCCGGGAGGAGCAGGAGGCGCTGCTCAGGGCGGCGCGGGGGGAGACGTGGGCTCAGCTGCAGTTCGCGTTCTGGACGGGCCTTCGTCCTAGTGAGCTAATCGCGCTGGAGTGGGGGGATATTGATTGGATCGCTGGGGAAATCCGAATAGTTCGGGCCAAGACCAGGGCGGCCAAGGTTCCCGAGTCGACCAAAACCGCATCTAGCAGGAGAACGGTTAAGCTGCTTGGCCCTGCAAGAGAGGCACTGCTCAAGCAAAAGGAACTGACCTTTCTGGCCGGAAAGCATGTGTTCCTGAACACCATCACTGGCGAACCATGGCGACATGCCGGCTACATCTACCGAGTGATTTGGGTTCCCGCAATGAAAAAAGCGGGCGTACGGTGGCGGCGCCCTTACCAGAGCCGACACACATACGCCTCGATGATGCTCAGCGCTGGCGAAAATCCGATGTGGGTTGCTCAGCAAATGGGTCACAAAGACTGGACCATGATCGCCAAGGTTTATGGTCGCTGGATGCCCTCTGCCGACGTGGGAGCCGGAGGGCGCGCAGAGGCTCTTTTTGCAAGTAATGCCAGCGTTATGACAACATCACCTCTAGACCCCGCGTTGTAAGCCGAAAAGATCAAGCTGCAAAAGCTGGAATGGGTCAGGTCCGGCGACATCGGCAGCAGGCCTCAGGCAGGTGAAAAGGCAGGGTTATTGCGCCCGCAGGTAGCGCAGCAAGGTATCCAGGGCAACCGAGTTGGGCCGCGAGCGCAGGGTCAGCACGCCCAGGTTGGCCATGGTCAGCGGCAGCTCTACCGGCAGGATGGCAACCATGCCATAGCGGGCATAATGCTCGGCCACGTCATTGGGTACCACCGCAATCATTTCGGAGGCTTCGAGCATGGCGGTGGTGGCCAGGATCGAGGCGGTTTCAACGATGTCCAGTGACTGCACCATGCCCCCGGCCTGCAACGCACTTTCGACGCGGCGGCGCATCGGGCTGCCGATGGGGTGCAAGATCCAGGTCAGGGCCACCAGGTCACTCAATTGCAACCCGACAGCCGCCGCCAGAGGGTGCCCGGCGCGGGCAATCACGCGCATCTGCTCACCGCCTTCAAACAGCTCGATGTTCAGGTCCTGGCTGTCGCTCTGGTCTGGCAGGCGGCCCACGACCATGTCGAAATCGCCGCGCAGCAACGCGGGCAGCAAGGTATCGCTGGTACCCACTTCCAGCGAGATACGCACCTTGGGGTGGTCGCGCTTGTAGGCCAGTACCGCCTTGGTCAGCACGCCCGGTACGGGGCCCATGACGCTGCCCACCCGCACCAGGCCCAAGGCCCCGCGCGCCAGTTCGGCGATTTGCGCCTGGGCATGCTCGAACTCATGCAGCGCGCTTTGTGCATAGCGGATCATCACCTCACCGTAGAGCGTTGCTTGCATGCCGCGCGGCAAGCGCTCGAACAAACGCACGCCAAGGCGTTCCTCAAGCTGCTGCAGCAACAGGCTGGCCGCCGGTTGCGTGGTGTGCATCGCCGCAGCGGCGCGGCGCAGGTTGCCGAACTCGCCCAGCGCATTGAGCAGCGTGATCTGGCGGCTGGAGATTCTCAATGCACCAAGGCTGGCAGGCGCCTGGGTTGGGTCGATTGGCAAGCGAGACATATCGAATCCGGTATCGCTGATTAAGAATTGGCGATTATGCCTGTATCGCTCGACAACCTACAGTCAGGTCTCCCAGCGCTTGAGCAGAACAAGAGTCGACCATGAGCATACGTATTACCCACCTGAGCGTTCGCGACATTCGTTTTCCTACTTCGCTGTCGCTGGATGGCTCCGACGCCATGAACAGCGCCCCCGACTATTCGGCAGCCTACGTGGTGCTGCACACCGACGCCGAGGGCCTTGAAGGCCACGGCCTGACGTTCACCATTGGCCGCGGCAACGAGATCTGCGCGGCAGCGGTGCAGTCACTGGCCCCCCTGATCGTCGGCCTCAGCCTCGAGGAGATTACCGCCGACATGGGCGGTTTCTGGCACCGTTTTACCGTCAGCGACAGCCAACTGCGCTGGCTGGGCCCGGAGAAAGGCGTGATCCACCTGGCCACTGCGGCCATCATCAACGCGGTGTGGGACCTGTGGGCCAAGCGCGAAGGCAAGCCGGTGTGGAAACTGCTGGCCGACATGACGCCCGAGCAACTGGTGCGCTGCCTGGACTTCAGCTACGTCACAGACGTGCTCACCCCCGAGGAAGCCATTGCCCTGCTCCGCCGCCAGGCCCCAGGCAAGGCCCAGCGTGAGGCGCAGATGCTGCGCGAAGGCTACCCCGGCTATACCACCGCGCCAGGCTGGTTGGGTTACAGCGAAGAGAAGATGCGTAAACTGGCCCGCGAGGCCGTGGAAGATGGCTGGACCCACATCAAGCAGAAGATCGGCGCCGACCTGGAAGAAGACATCCGCCGCGCCAGCATCCTGCGCGACGAAATCGGCTGGGAACGTACCCTGATGATGGATGCCAACCAGGTGTGGGGCGTGGAGGAGTCGGTTGCCAACATGCGCCGCCTGGCCGCCTTCGAACCGCTGTGGATCGAAGAGCCGACCAGCCCGGACGACATCCTCGGCCACGCCACCATTCGCCAACGCATCGCGCCGATTGGTGTCGCCACCGGTGAACACTGCCACAACCGGGTCATGTTCAAGCAGATGTTCCAGGCCGGTGCGCTGGATTTCTGCCAGCTGGATGCCGCCCGCCTGGGTGGCCTGAACGAGGTGCTGATCGTGCTGCTGATGGCGGCCAAGTACGACGTGCCGGTGTGCCCGCACGGCGGCGGCGTCGGGCTGTGCGAATATGTGCAGAACATCGCCCTGTTCGACTACATCGCCGTGTCTGCCTCGCTGCACAACCGGGTACTGGAGTACGTCGACCACCTGCATGAGCACTTCATCGACCCGGTGGTGATCCGCCGTGGGCGTTACATGCCGCCGCAACGCCCAGGCTACAGCATCGAAATGCATGCCGAGACCCTGGAACGCTACCAGTACCCCAACGGCGCGGTGTGGCTCGATATCAACCGTTCCTGAACAACAGGCCTGGGTGTGCCCCCAACTGGTGGCACACCACCAGCACTTTTCACGGGGAAAAAAACAATGACAACCCTCACCAGCGCAGCGGCTTCGGCCCCTGCCGCCACCACCGAGCAGCGCCTGAACGGCCTGCTGCTGCGCAAATTGATGCCACTGCTCATCGTCGTCTACGTGATGAGCTTTCTTGACCGCACCAACATCGCCCTGGCGAAAGCCAGCATGGGCATCGACCTAGGCCTGTCGGCAGCGGCCTATGGCCTGGGGGCCGGCCTGTTCTTCCTGACCTATGCGCTGGCCGAAGTGCCCAGCAACCTGATCATGCACCGGGTGGGCGCGCGCTTCTGGATCACCCGCATCATGATCACCTGGGGCCTGCTCTCGGCGGGCATGGCCTTCGTCCAGGGCGAAACGTCGTTCTACATCATGCGCCTGCTGCTGGGGGTGGCCGAAGCGGGCCTGTTCCCCGGGGTGATGCTGTACCTCACCTACTGGTTCGACCGCGAACAGCGCGCCCGCGCCACGGGTTACTTCCTGCTGGGCGTGTGCCTGGCCAACATCCTCAGCGGCCCGCTGGGCGGTGCGCTGCTGGAAATGGACGGCGTACTGGGCTGGCATGGCTGGCAGTGGCTGTTCGTGCTCGAAGGCTTGCCTGCCGTGGCCTTGGCCTATGTGGTGTGGAAGAAGCTGCCCGATGGCCCGGCTTCGGCGCCCTGGCTGTCGGCCGCCGACGCCCAGGACATCGAACGCCGCCTGGCCGCCGAGCGGGCTGCCGCGCCACAGCAGAGCAAACTGGGGCAGATGTTCCGCGACCGGCAGATCTGGCTGGCAATCGCGGTGTACTTCGTGCACCAGATCACCATCTACACGGTGATTTTCTTCCTACCGGGTATCATCGGCACTTACGCTGCGCTATCACCCTTCCAGATAGGCCTGCTGACTGCCGTGCCGTGGATTGCGGCTGCCATCGGTGCTGCCACCTTCCCGCGCCTGGCCACCTCGCCACGCCGTTGCCGCACCCTGCTGTTCTGCGGTTTGCTGACCATGGCGACCGGGTTGCTGCTGGCGTCGCTGGCCAACACGTTCATCGGCCTGATCGGGTTCTCACTGACCGCCCTGATGCTGTTCGTGGTGCAGTCGATCCTGTTTGTCTTCCCGTCCAGCCGACTGAGTGGCAACGCCCTGGCGGCGGGCCTTGCATTTGTCACCACCTGCGGCCTGTTGGGTGGGTTCGTCGGGCCGTCGGTGATGGGCCTGATCGAGCAGGCCACCGGCAGTACGCGCAACGGCTTGTGGATCATTGCCGCATTGCTGGTGCTGGCAGCGGTGCTCAGCACCCGCTTGCGCCAGGGGCAAGAGCAGGCATAGTCAGCGTGAAACGCTGGCAGGTCGCCCGCAGCGCGGCTCCAGTGCCTGCGCCAGGCGCTCCACCGCCTGTTGCAGGTCATCTGGCTGGTCGCCCAGCCAGACCAGTGCCATGCACTGCTGGTAACGCCCCTGCAGGCTGAACTGCCTGCCCGGCAGTGCATGCAAGGCGGAACCTGCCAGCGCCGCAACGATGCAATCCCACCGCAACGGTTGGCGAAAACGCACCCACAGCATTCGCCCCCCCTGGGGCGTCTGCATCGCCACCTGCTGGCCGAACTGCAACGCCAGCGCGCGTACCAGATATTGCATGCGCCTTTCCAGCTCGGTACGCAGCTCTACCAGGTGTATCTCGATCTGCCTCTTACCCAGCATCAGGGCAAGCGCTTGCAGGCGCAGCGGCGCAAGCCGAAAGGCCCGTTCGGCAAATGCCTTGGCCAGTGCCGCGTCATGGCTTAGCACATAGGCGTAAGGTGCCTCGGCCCCCACTGCGGTCTCGAATGCCCCCATTACCAACAGCGAGCGAGGGTCGACCCAGTCGCGCAAGCGCGTGCGTGGCGGCCCGCTGTAACAGTGTTCACTGTCCAGGTCGTTTTCCAGCAACCATACAGGGTGCTGGCCCAGTAGCTGACCAAGCTGCTGCTGGTAGTGCGGCGACACCAGCCGCCCTTGCGGCATGCCCAGGCAAGACGGCATGACCAGCATGCACACCGGCTCGGCGCCAAGCAACCGGGCCAAGGCCCGCAGGTTCGGGTTGCCGCGGCTATCTGCAGGTACTTCCAGCACCCGCATGCCGGCACGTGCCAAAGCGTGCAGCACCTGCCAGCAACAGGGCGACTGCACCAGCACCGTTCCGCCCTGCAAGGCAAGCCCCACGAGCACTGTATCCAGCAACGCTTGCACATCAGGGGCCAGTTGAACATCCTCGGCACGCCAGTACAGGCTGGAGGAACGGGTATAAGACTCAGCCACGGCATTACGCAGACGGGTGTCGCCGAGTGTTTCCCTCGGTGCAACACCGCTGGCGCGCTGACGGGCCAAGCGCCGCTCGTGCCCTAGCAGCATACGCTCCAGCAATGGTTGCACTGGCAAAGGTGACAGCAGGTGCATGGGCGCTGCCGCTGCCTTGGCAGCGACCTGAGCGTAATAGCCGGACCTTGGCAGACACTGGACGCGGCCCTCTTCCTCTAGCAGGTTGTAGGCACTCTGCACGGTAGCCAATGAAACCCGCAGCCGCCGGGACATTGCACGCAGCGACGGCAACTTGCAGGGGCCACCGCCTGAGGCCTGCTCGATCAACGCTTCCAGGTAGCGATACACCTTGCGATAGGCGAACTCGCCAGGGACCGCTTGCCCCATCAAGGCGCCGCCACTGGGCCACGGCGGCGCCCCGACGACGGCCTTGGCAGCAGCTTGAGGTGCACGTCGCGGCGGGCCAGGTGGCTCTGCAAGCGCCAGGCCGTCAGCGGCGTGCGCCCTTCATAGATCGCCCGCAACTGCCCCAGCGGCAGGCCACTGGTATTCACCAGCCAGTCCCTCACCGCATCGGGGCAGGGTTTGCCTTGCAAGGCCCGGTGCAGGTACGGCAGCGCTACCAGCATGTCGGCATGCCGGCACTGCAGAAAACGCTCCAGCTTCTTCCCCTGCCGGGCGAACGGGCTGAACAGCAGGCACACCAGTTGGGTCTGGTTGATACCGTAGGCTTTACCCAGGGGTAGCGTTTGTACATCGCGAGGCTTGCTGTCGGCCGAATGGTCTGCCAGCCGCAACGCCGGGCGAGCAGCCGGCAGCTCAAGGCTGCGTGCACGCAGCTCGCGCAATTGTGCCGGCGCGTACGGGTCGACGAATGCCGACAATGCCCAGGCATCCTCGATCGTTTCGAGTCCACCACCCAGCATCGCGTCAAGTTGCTGCCCTTCAAGCAGCTGCGGCAGCAGGTCATCCATGGCAATCACCCGCAACGGATCCTCCTCCGTGACAGCGCCCTGTGTCGGCTTCGCCAGGCTGCCCGGAGAGACTTCGATAACACCCTGCAACCGGCTCAGCCCGTGGGCCAGCGTCGCCAGGCACTGATGCAACACATGCGGGCCGCGCTCCCCTGCCAGGCGCAGGCTACGCCGGGCCCAGGCCAGGTATCGGCGCCGCTGGCGCACGGGAATGGCGGTGATCAAGACGTCGGCCGATGTCGGTGCCTGCAGTGCACAACACACGGCATCCGCCAGCTCTAGATGCAGGCGGCTACCCAGCAGGGCTTCGGGCCTGGCATCGACCATGTGACCGAACATCAGCATGGCGTTCCTCGCCAGCAGCCCACGTTCGGGCGCAGCCGAAGGCCGACGGCTGAAGGGCACCACGTCGCGCCCTTCGACCATCTGCAACTGAACCCGCGGGTCATCCTGCATGAACAGGGCACTGAAACTGCGCTCGTGGCCTTCGAGCGTATCGCTGGCGGCCACCGGCAGGCTGACCACTAGCACCCGCAACTGAAAGGTTACCGGCGCACGCAGGGCGATGCTCAGTTGCGCCGCACGCAGCATGGCCAGCAGCCGGACACTGCGGCAATCGCCGCCCTGCAGCACCAGCACGCGGAACGTACCGATGCACTCGAGCCCACCTGCCGCCACCAGCAATCGCTGTATCAGCAATTGCAAGGATGCCCGCTGCGCCTGCGACATTTGGCTCAACAAGCGCTCGAGCACTTGCTGGTAGATATAGTGCATTGCCTGATCGTGAATAGCCGTCACGAAATCACCTCATCAACTTCATGCAGCCAACGCGTGCTGAATCTTGTGTTCAAGTTTCAATACGTCCTGTGCTTACCCCGAAGAAATTTCCTACGATCAAATTGAAGTAATGACGTAACGCATCACTGTCGCCAGACCATCGAAAAAACATCAATGCCGCCACGGCCCGTCGCTACCACACATAGCTGATCCTCAGGCATAGCCATGCTCATTCCACGCTCCTTGCGCAAACTATCATGGGGCTATTATCGGGGGATGCAGAGCGAATATAAGATACAGATCGAGGTAAAAAAACCATTCAGCAAGATTGCAGAGACACACTGAACCTCTAGCGGGAAGCGTTCAAGTCTGAATAGTTGGCGGAATATTTCCACACAATCACAGGCCATTGCCTTATATGTAGTCCACGTCTGACTTCGATGTAGGAATGGTCTTTTTATTAGGGCTGAAATGATTCTGCTCGCCCACAAAAAACCCGGGACTCTGCCCGGGTTTGTCGGCATTGCGAACCGCTGTCAGTGTTGCGCCATGTCCAGCACCACTCGCCCACCGCACGGGCATTGGTCCATGTAACGATGTGCCTCCACCACCTGCTCGAACGGGTACACCTTGATGATCTGCGGTGTCAGCAGCTGGTCAGCAGTGAACTGGTTGATGTCGCGCAAGGCACGCTGCAGCGCCACCTGGTCCTGGCTGATGCCAAGTTCCGGTTTGCCGGTGAAGTTACCGATGCAATGCACGTAGAACTGGATATTCTTCTGGAAGGCTGCACAGGCCGGGAAAGGCGTCTGGTTACCGCCCTGCAGGCCATACAGCACCAGGCTGCCACGCGGCGCCAGCACATCGCCCAGCAGCGACATCTGCGGCCCGCCCATGCCGTCGAGGACCATGTCAACGCCGCGGCCATCGGTGTACTTGCCTACCTGCAGTAACAGGTCCTGCTCCTCGGTGACAATCACCTTGTCGGCACCCAGGCCCAGCAGGTACTCACGCTGCTCAGCCTCTTTGGTAGCTGCGAACACTTTCAGCCCCAAGGCCTTGCCCAATTGCACGAAGGCGGGGCCGGCACAATGGCTGGCATCGGTCACCAGCGCGGTCTGCCCGGCCTTGGCACGGGCCAGGTCAACATAGGCAAAATAGGCGATCAGCAAGGGCGTGTAGTGCACACTGGCCTCGATCGGGGTAAGCACATCCGGGTAGCGGGTAATGGCGGTGCGCGGCAGCACGATGACATCACCGTACACCGGGTGGTCATTGGCACTGGTGGCCGGGAAGCTGGCGACCCGGTCGCCCACCGCAATGTCCTCGACCCCTTCACCGACCGCAGTCACCACCCCGGCCATTTCGTGGCCGATGCCCGCCGGCAGGCGTGCCTGGGACGGCGCCAGGTTCTGGCGCCAAAGCACGTCATACCAACTGACGCCAATCGCCTCGACGCGGATCTGTACCTCGTCGGCAGCGGGTGACGGTTCGGCCTGCTCCTCGCAACGGAGCACATCGGCAGCGCCGAACTTGTGGAAACGGATCATGCGGGACATCGCATACCTCGCCTTTGTGAACCTCTAATTACCACTGACTTTATCCGGGCTTTGACGGTTAGACCATCAGTGGTCATTAATAGTCGACATGCTTGTCATCGATTGGGCACCTGACTTTCCCTGCAATTGGTCCCCCTAAACCCGTGCAGGGTAACAGCCTTTGGCCGTAAGATTCACCCCTGCCCCACTTTAGGCGAAGCGCACCGATGAATCGAAACGACCTGCGTCGTGTAGACCTCAACCTGCTGATCGTGTTTGAAACGCTGATGCATGAGCGCAGTGTGACCCGCGCCGCGGAAAAACTGTTCCTCGGCCAGCCGGCCATCAGCGCGGCCCTGTCGCGCCTGCGCAACCTGTTCGACGACCCGCTGTTCGTTCGCACCGGCCGCAGCATGGAGCCGTCCGCACGGGCCCACGAGATCTTCGCCCTGCTGTCGCCAGCACTGGATTCGATTTCCACTGCGGTCAGCCGCGCCGCCGAGTTCGACCCCGCCACCAGCAATGCGGTGTTCCGCATCGGCCTGTCGGACGACGCCGAGTTCGCCCTGCTGCCCCAGTTGCTCAAGCGCATTCGCGCCGAAGCGCCGGGCATTGTGCTGGTGGTGCGGCGGGTCAACTACCTGCTGATGCCAACCCTGCTGGCCTCGGGGGAAATTTCGGTGGGGGTCAGCTACACCAGCGACCTGCCGGCCAACGCCAAGCGCAAGGTGCTGCGCCGCAGCATGCCGAAGCTACTGCGCGCCGACAGCGTGCCCGGCGGTATCACCCTGGACGACTTCTGCGCGCGGCCGCATGCGCTGGTGTCGTTTGCCGGCGACCTGTCCGGCTTCATCGACGAAGCCCTGGAAGAACTCGGCCGCAAGCGCCACGTGGTGCTGGCGGTGCCGCAGTTCAACGGGCTGGGGAGCTTGCTGGCGGGGACGGATATCGTGGCCACTGTGCCGGACTACACCGCCGATGTGCTGACTGCTGCGGGCGGGTTGCGGGCCGAAGACCTGCCGATACCCGTGCGCAGTTTCGAACTGCACATGGCCTGGCGCGGGGCGCAGGACAACGACCCGGCGGAGCGGTGGTTGCGGTCGCGGATACAGATGTTTTTTGGCGACCCTGACAGTCTCTAACCCACTTTCGACGGTCGCTCTTCGACGGTTTGCCGGGCGCCAGCCGAGCGCTGCTGGACTGTTTGTCTCTACCACTAACCGGCAAGGCTTGACTCTACCGTAAGGGGCAGACTTTACCCTTGGCACTTCATTACCTGGAGTTTGTCATGAAGCGCAAACGCATGCTCGTAATCCTCGGCCACCCTTCGAACGACAGCTTTTGCGGCGCTGTGTCCGAACGTTATGTCGAGGCCGCCACGCAAGCAGGCCATGAGGTGCGCCTTCTGCGCCTGGACACCCTGGATTTCGATCCGGTCTTGCACGATGGCTATAACCAGATCCAGTTGCTTGAGCCCGATTTGATCAACGCACAGAACGACATTACCTGGGCCGAACACCTGACATTGGTGTACCCGATCTGGTGGGGCGGCATTCCGGCGTTGCTCAAGGGGTTCTTCGACCGCGTGTTTCTGCCCGGCTTTGCCTTCAAGTACCGCAAGGGCTCGCCCTTCCCGGATAAGCTGCTCAAGGGCCGCACGGCTCACCTTTTGGTGACCATGGACACGCCGCCGTGGTACTACCGGTGGGTGTATCGCATGCCGGGCCTGCACCAAATGCGCAAGACCACCCTGGAGTTCTGCGGCATAAAACCCCTGAAAACCCTGACCTTCGGTCCGGTATTGGGCTCCAAGCCGGAACAGCGTGAAGCCTGGCTCAAGCAAGTCCAGGCAGTCGCCAGCCGTTGATCGGCCCCGGTCGGGCCGTGCCCCTGCGCTGCCCAGCCGGGCCTCCCTGCTGTGACACCTTGTCCAACTTGGCTTCCCACACCCTGACGCTTGTGCAAAGATGTCGCGCGCCTGTACGAGCACGCGACATCTTTTCGCTTCTGATGCGTCATAAAAAGGGATTTTCATGTACATCGGCAAAGCTGCCCAGCTGTCGGGCACCACCGTCAAAAGCATTCGACATTACGAAGAAATCGGCCTGTTGCCCCCCCCGCAACGCGAAGGCAAGTACCGCATCTACAGCCAGCAAAGCGTAGAGCTGCTGACCTTCATCAAATGCGCTCAGCAACTCGGTTTCAAGCTCAAGGAAATGCAGGCCATTCTGCAGGATCATCGCGGCCAGGAGTTGCCCTGGGATCTGGCCATGCAGGCCATCGATAACAAAAAGCAGGAATTGATGGGGCAAATCCAGGCCTTGCAGCAAGTGCATGACGGCTTGGTTGAGTTTGAGCTGAGCCTCAAAGATGCTCAGATGCAATGCCAGTTCGAACACCTGGAAAAAGCCCGCTGAATCCGCTCCTCCGCCCCTGAACGGCCATGGCGCCCCGTGCCGTTTTCAGCACGCAGGCGCCCCGGCGATTTAGCCTGGCACAGCCCCACCCCGCGGCTGCTCGCCCTCTTGCACTGCTGGCTGCGGCACAATCGAGGCAAAGAACCACGGCGAAATCAGCGTGACCAACAAAATGGTCATGAAGCCGCTGGATGACAGCGCCAGTATCACCAATACACCCAAGTCGATGACGGGTTTGTAGGCGGAGAACAGCAGCGCGACAAAGCCCATCGAGAAGATCACGACGTTGACCACCGTCGAGCGCCCGACGCCCTGCATGGCCACCAGGATGGCCTCGTCGATCTCGATGCCCTTCTGCACCAGCATCTTGATCCGTGACAGCAGGTGAACGGCGTAATCCACGACGCCCACCACCAGGAACGTCACCAGTGTGGTACCGATGTTCAACTCGATATCCAACAGGTACATGCTGCCGTACACCGTCACCGACGTGGTCAGCAACGTCAGCATGCCGAGGATGCCCAGGCGTACTGACTTGAGCCAGAACATCATCATCAAGGTCACGGCCAGCAACGCCAGCGAGAAGCTCAGCACCTGACCCTGGGTGATTTCCTGCAACACCCCGGTCCATATGTACGGCGTACCTGCATGGGTAACCTGCAGGTTGGCCGGTTTGTTGATGGCCAGCCAGGCGTCCAGTTTATCGAGCATCGCCTGGTAATCGCCCGCCACAGAGGAGGTCATGGTGAACAGCGTCACCGCCTTCGAGTAATCGGCATTGAGCACGTTCTGCAAATCAGTGCCGCCACCGTTCTCGAACATCATGATGTGTTGTTCGATGAGCGAGTTGCCATCGACATCGAAGGTCTCCGGTTTGCCGTCATCATCGACCACCGTCACCTGCTCCACCGCCTGCGGCACCCGCAGGAAAGCAGGGTTCATGTCGTTGAGCACAAGGTTCATGCGCTTGATGTAGGTCGCCACCGAATAGGTGTAACTCACGTTCGGCTGGGCCTTGATGAACTGGTCCAGACGTTCGAGGAACTGCACGGTTTCAGTGGTCAGCGCGCCACGCGGAGTCTTGGTGTCGAAAGCGATCCAGCCCGGCGATGTACCGGCGACTCCAGCCCGGTTGATGAACTCGTCGGATATCCGCACCGGGCTGTCCTTCTTGAAGTAGGCAATGCCCGAGTCTTCGATATCCACCTTGAACGTGAACACCGTCATCATCGCCAACAACGGTAGGGTCACCAGCAATACCGGCTTGCGCCAGCGAATCAGCCAGGCACAGAACACCACCAGATAGTGGGAGATCAGCGACGCTTTCAGTTGCACTTTGCGCGGGACGGCATCTTTGCCCCAGATCGAAATCCACGCCGGAATCAGTAGCAACGAGATGATCAGCGCCGCCGTCAGGCCGATCGACATGAACACGCCAAAGTTGCGGATGCTGACAATGTTGTTGGTGGTGGAAATCAGGAACGTGGCAATAGTCGTGACCGTTGTCAAAACTACCGGCGTGACCATCAGGCGCTGGGTTTCACGGTTGGCTTCGCGGAAAGACTTACCCGAATTGAGCTGTTCGTAATACTCGGCCATGACGTGGATCGCGTCGGCACAACAGATGGTGAACAGGAACACCGGCAAGACACTGGTGAGCAAGTCCATCGGCACACGCAGCAGCGCCATCAGGCCAAGGGTCCAGATGGTGCAGAACAGGATATTGAACAGCGGCAGCACCACGCCCAGTGGTTTGCGAAAGAAGAAAACCAGCAGAGAGGTCACCAACAGGAACACGATCGGGAACAGCATCGCCAGGTCGTGATCGATGATTTCCTGCTGGGCCGCAATGAAGATCGGCATGCCGGCGATGAACACCTCATCGGTGAACTCCGGGTGGGCGGCCTGGTACTTCGCGATGATCTCGCGGACCTGGTGATAGGCACGCAGCTGGGCCTGAGCGTCGTCCTGTTTGGTGCCCAGTTCGGCGACGACCATGGCGACTTTCTTGTCCGCCGAGACGACGCCACCGACCATCTGCTCGTTGCCCATGATCTGCGCTTCGACCTTGATCGGGTCCATATCCAGGGCGTGCAGGGTCTTGTGAATCCATAACTCGCCATCGGCACTCAAGCTGATGTTTTCCAGGTCAGCCATCGAGGCCATTTCCTGGATCGGGTTAAGCCGCTCGGCAAGAAAGCTCAGGAACTGCAGGTCATGGCTGTCCCAGTGCCGGGCAATCCCGAGGTCGCGCAGCGCTTTGGCGGCAGCGTAATCGTTCTGCGAAAAACCCTCGGCGAGGATCTGCACCAGCAAGGCCTGAGCATCAGGGTCGCCACTGTGCAGGCCGACGATGCGCTGCAGTTCGACACGGTCCTCATCGTTCGCCAGCATCAACTGGCGTATGGCCTGGGACAGTTCGAACTGGGCGTTCAGCGACGTGGTGTTGAAGACACTCTCGGGGTTGTTCAGCGCCACCATGACCGAGTCATACGTGCCGGTGAACTCGCGCTGCAAATCAATGATCGTCTTGCGCGCCGGGTGAGTGTCCTTGAGCAGATACGGATTGGTGTCCGACATCAGCGCGCCGAGGGTGTAGGTGAAGTAGGCGGTGATCGCCACCAGCACGAACACAATTGCCCGCGCATAGCGCTCGACGAAATTCAGGTATCTTTCCATGAATGAGGGTTCCAGATGAATCGGTAGCGGCGCTTAGCGGGCAGACACGGCGTATTCCGGCAAGTCGCCGGCTTTCAGCCCGCGCTTGATCGCGGTCTGCGTGAACAGGCGGTCGTCCAGCGCGACGTTGTACTGCAACTGGTTGAAGCGCAGCTGAGAGCGCGTACCGGCGATGAAGTCCTCGGTTTCGCTGAGGGTAATGCTGTCGATCTGGTCGATGGTTTCAGTCTTCAGGGTGCGCATCTGCTTGAACATCACACCTTTTACATCGAAGAAGTCCTGGCGCAGCACCAGTGAGTTCTTCTTGTCAACCCAGACCTTGAGCTTGTTGTAGCCGGTCTTGGCCAGCACGGCAGGCGTCGCCGGCTCACGCTCGATCACGTAGCAATCGCGGCCCTGCAACTGCTCTTCGCCAACCAGCGTTTGGCGATAGTCTTCGGCGCGAATCTTGTCGAGGTCGGCATAGGAGTAGTCGCTCCCCATGAACGCCCCGCGTTTGTCGGTGGTGGAAATCCTTCGGGTCTGTCGGCTGACCGGCAAATACATCCATTGGCTGTCTTCGAGGCCCAGGGCCTCGCGCGGGTTTTCGATGTGGAAGGCGACGTCACGCACATCACTCGGCGCGGAGAAATACATGGTGAATTTGTCGCTGTCCGGGTAATCCTTTTGCAGGTAGCTGAACTCGCGAATGCGGCTGTTACCTTGCTTGTCGATCAGGATCAGGGACACCTGGGACATGAAGCTCTTGCCGTCGTCGCGGTCCCGGGCCTGGCGAATGATGTCGTCGGCCGTGCGTGTTTCAGCTGCCATGGCGGCAGCGGCGCTCAGCAGCAGTGCGCTTACAGTCAGGGTCTTGAAGATGGGCAACATGGCGATTTCCTTTTCATTGTTTGAGTGGTTCGCACACCGCACCGGTGTGGTCAGAACAGATAACCGGCGGACAAGCGCACCTGGTCGCGGTTGTCGTACGCACCGAACTGGCGGTCGGGCTTGCCGAAGAACACATCGACTTCGAGCCCCAACTTGAGCCAGTCCACCGGTTTGTAGGTGAAGATCCCCTGAACGAAACTGTCGTCCTGCGCTGGCGGCGACATGCCGAAAACCAGACGGGTCTTGAGGCGATCCTGGAACTGCGAGCCTTCGGCAGACACGGTGAACAGGTCGTCGCGTTTGTCCTGGACCATGCCGGGCTGCCAGTCGAGCAGCCGCTGATGTTGCCACTGCGTCGAGATCAGCCAGTCCCGCAAGAGGTAATCGACGCCCAGCAGCGACTTGGTCATCGCCGTCTGGTCGCTGCCGTAAGCGCGGTAAGGATTGGTGACGCGCCAATTGTCGAAGTAGGCGACTTCACTGCGCACCACGATGCTGTGGCCGGCATCGATGGCCACACCGGCGCCGCCCATGGAATAGCGCGGGAATTGCCGTTCGAGGCGAATCAGGCCCTCTTCGGTCTGGCCTTCGACGGCGTAAACCGGGTCCTGTTGGCGGGCGTTGAGGGCAACGAAGCTGACATCCACCGTGCCGACCCGGCCGTTGGCACTGGCGCCGTAACCGAAGCCACTGTGACCGTCATACCCGGGCCGCGAATCGACCACAAACATCTGCGGATCGGGTGTGGCAAAGATCGGTGCATCGAACTCGCTGCCGACGGCCGGCGCCTGGTTTTTCACGAAATCAGTGATCACCAGCGCTTCCAGCTCCCACTCGGCGACCGGCTGCACCAGGCGAATCATCGGCACGGCGATGCGGCTGTCTTCCAACAGACCGATCACACCCTCGCGATAATCCAGCGGGTTGATCTGATCGAGTACCCGTAATTCATCTGCTCGCCCCCACACCACCTGCTGCCAGCCCACCGTCAGCTCGCCGTCACCGACGTAGAGCCCCCAGTAAAGGTGCCGCCAATCGGCAGTGGCCCGATAATCGTCCCGGGCTTGCGCGCTGTATGGGTTGTTGCCGTCATAACGAGAGTCGTAACGTGCTCGACCCTTGGCCTTGTAGTAGCCGCTGTCCCAGGCATCCTCCAGGCTGAACTTGAGGTACACGGCCTTTTGCGTGACCTGGTCGTCACCGTGCAGACGCACGGCCGTGGCAACGCCGATCTCCGCTTCATGATGCTCCGGCCACCACTCGGCGATCGCCGCTGGCGAGCCGAGGCTGACCAGCGCGGCCAAAAGGCCGCGGTTCAATCCCAGTCGAGCCATGGCTACATTCCCAACCCGGCACCGCCGTCGATCATCAGGCTTTGCGCCGTGACACCACTCGCCTGCGGGCTCGCCAGATAACGAACCATGGCCGCCACTTCGTCGCCCTGAATGAAGCGCCGCAGCGGCAACTTCTTCTTGGCATTGCGCAGGATTTGCTCGTGGGTGATCCCGGCGATGCGCGCTTGAGCCGCCAATTCGCCTTGCAGCATCGGTGTGTCGATCCAGGCGGGCAGGATGGCATTGACGGTGATTCGCCGTGGCGCCAGGTCCAGCGCCAAGGCTTTGGTCATGCCGATGATGCCGTGCTTGGAGGCGCAGTAAGCGGTGTTGCGGACCTTGCCCGCTCGGCCGAGGATCGACGACATGTTGACGATCCGCCCACCCTCCGCCATCAGTGGCAGGCACAACGAGGTGACGTAAAAGGTGCCGTTGAGGTTGATCGAAATGACCTTGTGCCAGTTGTCGAGGTCTTCGGGTTCGTTCTCGTCGCAGACCCCGGCGCTGTTGACCAGCACATCGACAAAGCCGACCCGGTTGGCCAGGCCCTTGAACAGAAGTTGCAGGCTGGCGAGATCGGCGATGTTCGCTTGATGGGTTTCGATGCGAGCGGCAAATTCGCCCTCGGTGACCCACCTCCGCAAGGTTGCCAGATCCCGATCGAGCAAGATCAAAAGGTGCTCGGCCTGGGCTGCAAAGTTTTCCGCGACGGCGCGGCCAATACCATTGGCCGCGCCAGTAATCACAATCGTGCGTGCCTGGCTCATAGCATTTTCAATCCGCCGTTGACGGACAAGACTTCGCCCGTGACGTACAGGCCGCGCTCGGCCAGATAAAGCACCGCGTCGGCAATTTCTTCAGGCCGGGCGAACCGTTTGATCAACAGCCGCGACTGGATTTCCTGCTCATGGGCGCCGACCAGGGCTTGGCTCATGTCGGTGCTGACGATGCCGGGCGCCACCGCGTTGACCCGGATGTTGCGCGGCGCCAACTCCACCGCCAGTGCGCGTGTCAATGCTTCTACACCGCCTTTGGCGGCGGCGTAGTTGCTCTGGCCCTTGCCGGGCTTTTGCGCGGCCACCGAACTGAGGTTGACGATGCAGCCGCTGCGTTGACGCATCATGCAGGGCAGCACCTGCTGACAGCACAACAGCGTGCCGACCAGGTTGGTCTGGATGACCTCGGTGATGTCACTCAACGATTGCGTGGCGAGCAAACCGTCACGGGTAACACCGGCGTTGTTGACCAACAAGTCGATACGCTCGAAACGTTGCTCGACCCGTTCAAAAAACGCCTGAATGCTCTGCGCATCCTTGACATCACACCGCACGGCGAGGCACTCCCGGCCGAGCCCTTCGACCTGGGCCTGCAAGGCAGCGGCTGACGCCTCGTCACGGACATAACTGAAGGCAACCTGATAGCCCGCGCCGGCCAGGGCCAGCACGATGGACTTGCCAATGCCGCGACTGCCGCCGGTCACGACAGCTATTTTCTGAGTCATGACCGCTCCTTAAAGTGAGTTATGAGTTTTGAATTGCGCGAGGGTGAAACCGTGGGTCGCGGCCAGTGCGCGGACCTGCTGAACTTGCTCACGGCTGATATCGCCGTAGGAGCCGTGCTGGCTCATGCCAGACAAGCCCATCAACACCGACTCGGCCATGCACGCATACAGCTGACCTTTTTTCAGATAGGCCCGCACGTTGGGCGCCAGGCCGTCGTCGAACGGCGTCTGGACGATGCCGCCGTGCATGTAGAGCACGTCTTCGCGTTGGCTCGGCAGGTCTTGATGGACGTTCAGCGGCACGGCGATATCGCAAATCACGCTGCGCTCGGCGAAATGTTCGGCACCGAGGAACGGCTGAGGCGCACTGGCAGCGCACAGGACAATCCGTGCGCCCTTGATGGCGTCGAGATCGTTGGTGACCGTGATGAAGGCGTTCGCGCCAAGGCGCTCATCCACCAGACGGGCGATGTGCAAACCGAGGTCGGCTTTTTGGCCATGTGAGTGCAACAAGTCACAAAAACCATCAAGGGTCAGCAGTCGCTGCGCCAACCGGTCGTGTTCGGCTGTGCCTTTGAGGATCGAACGGGCCGCGTCGGCGTAAATCTGTTGCGCGGTTTTCTCCAGGCGCCGAACCGAGCCGTCACGACCGCTGCCAATCAGAATCAGGTGATCGACGGTGGCGGACAGCACCGACGCATAGGTCGAAGCAACGTTACCGGCGGCACCGACAACGGCAGCGGTTTGCTCGCGCAGTGCCAGACCTTGCTGTACACAGCCTTGCTCGATGGCTTCGAGGCCCATGCCGATGGTTAGGGCATTGCCGGACGTCAGCGCCATGTCGGCAATCTTCAGCGCCTGACAATTGTTGGTGACGATCGAGGTGTACATCCCGAGGCCGGCGATGTTGCAGCCATCGGCGCGGGCATCGGTGACACGCCTGCCGACTTCTTCGCGGATGCTGTCCAGGTCACCGCTGAGGATGTACTCGGCCATGGCATCCGAGTCCATGCACAGCGGGTACAACGTGAACTCTACCGCCATGCCGAGGCGCGACCGAATGATCACCGGGCCGACTGGCACAGCGCGGCGTTCAGGCTTGGTGCGATTGATGAACGTGCGTTTTTGTTCCGGGCTCAGGGCTGCCAGCGAGGGATCGACGTCACCGAGGATATCGGCATCGATCAGGTGGTTGATGAACGCTACCCGAGCGACGATTTCGACCTTGGCATCGATGTTTTCAACGGGCTCGGCCACCCGAAAATCGTCCTGACGGGCTGGCACGGTGGGCATCGAGTCCGCGCAGATACCCGCCGCCAACGGCAACGCATCGCCACGGCGCAGCATGTCGCAGACCCGTTGCAGGGCAGCGATCAGCCCGTCGATTTCGCCCAGGGTGATACAGGCTGGCGGCTCCAGGCGAATCACGTTGGAGTTGCTGCCCGACGGTGCTACCCGCAACGCTTCGAATTGCAACAGGTAACCGGCGATCAAGTAACCCAAGGCATCGTTGTACTGGGCCGACGCCTGTACCAGCGAGCTGCTGACACTCAAGTCGTGCAATTCCAGACCCACCAGCAAGCCACGCCCGCGCACATCGGCGATCACATCCGGATAGGCCATCTTCAGTTCATTGAGCGAGGCTTTGAGGTAGGCGCCCTTGGTGCGTATGTCTTTGAGCATCCCGTCGTCATTGGCGAACAACCGGCGCAATGCCGACAGCGCGATATGGCAGGACGGGTCGTCCTCGGCGAAGGTCGAGCTGTGGATGTAGCTGAACTCGCCTTCGTAGTGGCTGCTGCGGATCACCGTCGCGGCGATTTTCATCAAGCCGCCGCCGAGGGCCTTGGACAGGCAGTAATAGTCGCCTTGCAGGTTGAACTGGCTGCTGGCAAGAAACGTCCCGGCGCGCCCAAAACCCGACTGTACTTCATCGACTACCAGCGGGCATTGTTGCTCGTTACACAGCTTGCGCAGCCCCAGATAGAACTCGGCCGCGAACTCGTTGATACCGCCTTCGCCCTGAATCGGCTCCATCAACACGGCGGTAATCGCACTGAACGGCAGTTGCAGTACGTTCAGGTGTTCGCCGTCCCATTGCAGGCTCAACCAGTGGTGCGTGTGCCGGGCCGGCAATTCCTGCAACTGATGGGGCTGCTGTGGGTCGATGAACTCGACGTTCAGACCAAAACGGGCAAACGGCGCGCGGTACTGACGGCCATAGGTCAGTTGCACGGTATTGACCAATTTGCCGTGGAAGCTGCCGCGCAGGGCGACGAATACCGGCTCGATGTGCAACTGCGCCAGGTTGTGTTGGCGAACGGCTTCAACCACCTGACGCAAGGTCACGCTGTTCAGGGTGGCTGGCAGGACACCTGCAGGCAGGTCGAGGTCGCCCACATCCAGCTCGCGGTAAGCGTGTTCGCTGGCGGTCAGGCTGGCCAGGGTGAAATCGATGTCGTCGAACTGCTTCTGCAGGCTCTTCTGGCGACGGAACTCCGCGTGCTTGACGGCAATTTCCACCGCCTCCGCGCCACTGTTGGAGAAAGTCGAAATATAACGTTCGGTGTTCTTCAGTTCGCGATTGAAGGCGTCACTGAGCGCTCGCCCCAATTGCCCGGCCGCACCGCGGATCGACATTTGTGCGTTGAACGGCACGTCGCTGCGCAGCAGCGCACATAGCTGATCGACAAACTGTGGGTCGTTGTGGCCGAACAGTGCCGCACCGTAACCGCCGAGAAAGTCGGTGACCGTGACCATATCGCCCTTGGGGTTGCGGTAGAACAACTGGCTACCGAGGGCGCGCTCAAATTGACACTCCAGGCCCAATGCCTGGAGCAGGCCGACGAATTTGGGCCGAACGAAATCGCGATAATCCATGACAGTCATATCCCTTGAAAGTAAAAAAGAGGCGGTAGTCAGCGGCAGTCCTGAGTGGCCTTTGCGCTGTAGAGCACTTGATAGGCGGCGCTGAATCCGTTGTCGTCGCGGTTCAGCACCAGGCAATGCGCAAGGCTCGCAGCGTGGGGCGCGCCCTGAATGAACGGCAGGTTCGCCACTGGCTGCCGCAAACCGGCAATCGGCGGTACGCTTTGGGCCTGCAATGCGCAACGCGCAAGCATCAGATCCACCAGGCTCGGTGCCGCGCTGAGAATGCCGTTGATCGCCAACCCGCTGGTGATGTGCGAGGCGCGCGCAAGGGCCAGCGTCTGGCACAACACGCGGTCTTTGTGCGCATCGCCGGTGCCGCTGCACACCAACACATCGGTTGGGCTGTCGGGCAGGCTCAAGCGACCGAGGGTGGCATGGGCCGTCATGTCGGCGAGGCACGCCTGAGGACCGGCCGGCAGGTCTTCGCGCCGGCGCAGCACCAACGCTGCCGCGCCCTCCCCGGCAATGCCGCCGGTGCCCCGAAGGTCAAACGGCAGCAGCGTGTTCGAGCCGTTGGCGCTGATGACACCCGCCTGGACCAACCCGGACAGCGCCAAGGCATCCAGCTCGCTGCCCGCACCGACAACGATTGCCGCGTCAATTCGGCCATCCTGCAAAGCGGCCGTAGCCTCACGCAAGGCTGCCAGGTTGCCGGCGACACCTTGCATATAGGCGTTGCACTCGCCCACCAGTTTCAGCGCCAGGCTGGTGACACCCAGCAAGCAGTTGCTCAAGCCTTTAAGCACCAGAAAAGGGTCCTGGGCACGGTCTTGCAGGATCCGTTTGGCGAACGCCGCCATGTCGGCGACGCCGTCCTGCCGACAGCCGAGCAACAACTCGGCATAGGATTCCAGAGACGGATGGGTGTAGCCGCCCTGACAGCAATACAAACCAAAACGGACATCCGGTTGCTCACCGGCCAGGCCGGCTTCTTCCAGCGCCTGACGTACCGCGCTGACACCCCAGATCACTGCCGGCGTGCAGTAACGCTGGAGGTTTTGCGCAAGGTCTTGTCGGCTGCGTTGGTGGTCCTGATCCTGAATTTGCCCGAACGCCACTACGCGTTCGCTGCTGAACCATCGGGCGTTCAGCGCCGTAATTGCACTGCGCCCTTCGGTTGCGGCCGCCCAGAAAGGCTCGACACCCCAACCGCTGGGCAACACGCAACCCGCACCGGCAATCGCGACCGCCTGTTTCATCGCGGCGCCTCCCGGTACTTGCCCAGCGCCAGTGAAGTGTTGAGGCCGCCGAAACCGAAGGAGTTGCTCAGGGCAACGTCGACCTTGCGCTTGACCGCTTGAAGGGCGCAGTAGTCGAGGTCGCATTGTTCGTCGGCATCCTGCAGGTTCAGGGTCGGCGTAACCCGATCATCCCGGCAGGCCAGGGCCGTGAGCATGAACTCCGGTGCTCCGGCGGCCGCAATCAGGTGGCCGAACTGGGATTTGTTGGCCGTCACCAGCAACCGCCGATAATGTTCGCGCTCGGCGAACAGGGTCTTGATCGCCAGGGTTTCGGCGGCATCGTTGAGGGGTGTCGAGGTACCGTGGGCATTGATCAGGTCGACCTGTTGCGGCGCCAGCCCGGCATCCGTCAGGGCCGCCTGCATCGCCAGCACCGCGCCCCGGCCCTGCGGGTCGGGTGCGGTGATTTTGTAGGCATCCAGGCTGCTGCCGAAACCCAGCACTTCGGCGTACGGCGTTGCCCCTCGGGCGAGCGCCCGTTCGAGGGTTTCGAGCACTACAAAACCACCACCTTCACCCGCAATCAAGCCACTGCGATGGCGGTCGAACGGCCGACATAGGTCGGTGCCCCAACGCTGTTCACTGCTGGCGGCGCCGAGCAGATACAGCGCGGTCATGGTGTCCAGGCTCAGCACCGAATCGGCGCCCCCGGCAATGGCCAGCTCGACCTCGCCGCGACGGATCATCTGGAATGCATTGCCGATGGCCTGGGACGCTCCCGCGCAGGCGCTGCTGATATTGATCACCGGGCCTTCACTGCCGATGCCATCGGCAATCACCCGCGCAAGGCGGTCGTTGCTCTGACACAGTGAACTGTCAGGATCGACCTGCGCCTGTCGCGCCATCAATTGAGCCCAGGACGGCGCCTGCGCCGGGTTATCCGCCAGGCTGAGCAGCATGTCCTGCAAACGATGAGCAGGTGCGCCGGACGCTGACAATACCGCCGCGCCACGCAACTGTTCGGGGCTCAGACCACTATCGGCAATGGCTTGGGTGGCCGCGACCCAACCAAAGCGGGTGCGTTTCTCCAGCGACAACCCCCAAGCCGGATGGTCTTTCAAGTGTGCCGGCATCAAGCCCATATCCACGGGCGCTGCGTAACGCACGGGGAACGCACCCGCCTCGACGCCTTCCGGTTGCCATGGCCGAATGCAATGCTCGCCGGCCAACATTCTTCGCCACATGGACTGCCACTCGAAACCGAAGCCGGTAACGGCGCCCATGCCCGTGATCACGATCCGTGTGGGGCTCATGGGTAACTCTCCATTGTCTCTGTGTCCGACGACGTTCTGGCCAGCAGCACCGCGCCCCAATGTCCGCCTCGGCTGTGTTCGAGCAACAGCGTGTAACGGCTGCAATCCAGTGCCCAGGTCACAGCGATTTCACTGAGCAAGGCGCTGGCGCCCAAGTCACCTAGCAACGCCTTGGAGTGTTCGAGGGTATGCCCCGATGGGGTAAACAACGCGGCAATCTGCGGATCCTGTGCATCGGCGACGACTTGCCCGACATCGCTGAGGCACAGTTTTTCGTTGCTCAAAGCGCGCTCGATGACGTCGCGACCAACCGCCAGTCCACGCTCGGGTTGCGCGCTGTAACCACGGGCAAACCCGGCAATACGCAACGCAGATCGAGCACCGCTGCCTGGGTTGGTCGTCAGCAACAGTGCCGCAGCACCTTCGCCGAAAACCCACGGGCCGGGGTTCACAGGTGGGTGAGTAGCGTCGCGCAGGTACAACGCCGGGGTGATGTTCGGACTGCTACTGACGACCACGGCAGCATCGGCACGGCCTTCGCTCAGATGGGCAGCGGCCTCCATCAAAGCATCCAGCCCCGCATTGCCCTGGGAGCAAAAACCGCCCATGGGCCCCTTGCAACGCAAGGCCTCAGCCGCGTGGGCCATGACGCTGCTATTGAGCATCATCAGCGCGTGCAGCGGCGGTGTGTGGGCAAAGAATTGCCCCAACAGATCTGCCGGTTGTGCGCCAATGGCCTGCACTGCATCCCAGCACGAGCTGGGGCCATCCACTTCCGGAATGGCAGCGGTCAATGCGATCCGCTCGTCGGGCAGTTCCAGCCCACGCAAGGTCTCGGCGAGACGGCCGGCGCAATACAGCAGGCGCGCGCCCTGAGGCTCAAGGCTACGGGACAGTCTGCGGTCGTACACACCCGCCGGCAAGGCGGGCGCTGCAACACAATGGGCCAGACGTGCCGGGTCGAAATCCAGCGGTTTCGCGGCCAGAGGTTGACTGTCACGAGGCGTACATTCAGTACCGGCGGCGTTGAGTACCGACGCCGCAGTGATATAAACAGCGGTTGAATTGGATCTGGTCATGTCATGCCCTGCCCAGCACCAACGAACTGTTCACGCCACCAAACCCGAAGGAATTGGAGAGCACGACATTGATCGGTTGCTGCAACGGTTCGCAAAGGAATTTCAACGCCGGAAATTCGGATTTTTCCGGCTGAAAGTTGAGGGTCGGCAAGGCCACGCCCAACTGAATGCTCATCAACGACAGCACCGCCTCAATGGCACCACTGCCGGCCAACGAATGCCCTACGGCAGATTTGTTGGCGGTGAACGTCATCTGCTCCAGGGTTTCGCCGAAGACCTGCGCCAGGCCCAGGGCCTCGCAACGGTCATTGGCCTGTGTCGACGTACCGTGAACATTCACATGGTCCACAGCCGCACTGGTCAGTTCGGCATCGGCCAGGGCCGCCGTCATGCAGGCAGCATACTTGCTGCCGTCGCGGCTGCTGGAGGTGATTTTCTCTGCCTCGCACAGATTCGCGTAACCCAGCACCCGGCCCAGCGGACAGGCCTGACGACGCTCGGCATGCGCGCGGGATTCCAGCACCAACAGCGCCGCCCCTTCACTCAGCACAAAACCGCAGCGGTCCGGCATGAACGGCCGGCTCTGTTCTTGTGGGGAAAAGTCCACGCGCTGGCAGAGTGCGCCCAGCCCATCAAAGCTGTAGTAGGACAATTCATGGGCCATCAACTCCACCGCGCCACACAATGCCAGGTCGATCTCGCCACGGGCGATCGCTCGATAGGCGCTGCCGATGGCCATGGTGCCGGCGGCACAGGCATCGGAATGCGTGGAGATATGGTCACGGACACCCAGCCATTCGGCGAGATGGCGGGTTTGCTGATCAACCCGCCGGGCAAACGCCCCACCGCTGAGGGTGTGGTTATCCAGGTACTGGTCGAGATCGACCCGCCCCTGATCGTCCATGTAACGGCTGGCGTCCCGCAAATCACCGCTCACGCAATGTTTGTTGGCCCCGACGAAAATACCGCTGGCGACTCGGGCAAATGCGCCGTCGGCCAACCCGGCATGGGCCAGCGCCTGACGGGCCACGTAATGCGCCAGCCATTCCTGGCGGGAGGTGGTCTGCAGGTCGCCCGGAAAGGCCGCCGCGATGACCTGCCATTGTTGCTCATCGATAAATCCGGCCGCCGGGTTCGCAAACCCCAGTTCGACAAACGCCGGGTGCTGGCCAATGCAGGAACGGTTTTCGCTGATCATCGTGAACAGCGAGGCCGCATCCAGTGTCGTGGGAGCCACCAGGCCATAGCCGGTGACCAGAACCTCTCGGGCCTGCATCAAGGCACCCTCTACGCCGAAGCCTTCAACTGGGCGGCCGCGTACTGCTCAACCAACAGACGCGAGATCGAGTCACCGTCCAGAGGGGTCAGGCGAGCACTGCAACCGCCACACACCACTTGTTGGCGCTCATTGAGTTGGGCATGAACCGCGCCACACTCAGGGCAAGTCTCGGGGAGGTAGTTGAAAACGTTATGGCATTGCTGCGCCCAGTTACGCACGGTGGTGGCCGAGAAGACATCGCCCGGCTGCATGCCCACGTGCAACTGGCCCGGCGCATAAGCGCTGAGGCTCTGCTCCAGCAAGGCCACGCCGTCCTGCGTGATTCGGCCTTTTTCGACAAACCGGGTGGCATCGCCGAACACCGCTACCGCGTGATCCAGCACGCTGGTTTTCGGCAAAGTGCAACCGTACTGACGGCCCAGCTGGAAGCTCAGGTCGACGATGTCCAGCGAGTCGGCGCTGAGGTCGTCAACGATACTGCTGTGCTCTGTCACGTCGCCCCTATCCAACACCAGCAACTGCGCAAGAATCTCCTGTGTACTGCTGATAACGCTGTCCAATTCCAACGGATTATTCATTGATTGTTTCCCTACAAAAGCCGCATTGAATGAATAAAGTCATCGGGCCCAAAAAGCTGTTTCAGGCCAGATCTATCGGGGGCCGGGAGTCTAAAGTCTCCCCCTAAGGGGAGAGTCAACGTGCCATCAGTGCTTTTTGTGGGAAATCCCGACGCACCCTGAAACCTTTGATTTATGCAGCTCAATGGGGCTTGGAGAGGGATCGTAAAATGACAAAATCGGTTGCTCGAAACAGCACGATAGTTCCAGAAACGGGATATCACCGTACCCGCAAGCGGCGCCCTGAGTGCTTCAAACCATGAAGGACAAGGCGCCCGTCAGCAGTGCCAGCGCAGTGATCACCAGAGAAGTGAGCACGGCCCACTTGAAGGTGGCTTTCTGGAAATCACCGATATCCCTGTCGACCATGCCCACCAGCAACAAGGTGGAAGCCACCAGCGGGCTCATCAGGTGCACAGGCTGCCCCAGCACCGAGGCGCGGGCGATTTCCACCGGGTCGATGCCGTACGCGGCCGCGGCATTGGCCAGAATCGGCACAACGCCAAAGTAGTACGCGTCGTTGGACAGCACGAAGGTCAGCGGCATGCTGGTCAGCGCCACCACCAGCGGGAACCAGTGGCTCCACGCTTCCGGAATCCAGTCCACCAGCGTCTGGGCCAATGCATCGACCATCTTGGTACCCGAGAAAATACCGGCAAAGATGCCTGCGGCGAACACCAGCAGCACCACCGTCATGGCGTTGCCCGAATGGGCGAGGATGCGCTCTTTCTGCAGGTCCAGCTGCGGGTAGTTGATCATCAGCGCGGCGACGAAACCGATCATGAACAGGATGGCCGCGTGCATCAGCCCCAGCACCAGCGCGGTCATCACGGCGATCACCAGCACCAGGTTCACATAGGCAAGGCGCGGGCGCTTGTGCGGGCTGTCGCCGAGGATTTCCTTGATGTAGCAGTTGCCGCCACCGGACTCCAGGGCAATATTGCCGATACGCCGGCGCTCGGCACGGCCCAGCAGGTAGGCGGTGAACACGACCCACGCCGCCCCACCGATGACGGTGGGCAACATCGGAATGAAGTACTCGGTCGCATCCAGGCCGAGCGCGGCAATGGCGCGGGTGGCGGGACCACCCCACGGGCTCATGCCGCTCATGATGCTCAATGACAGCATCGATACGGTCGCCAGGATCATCGGGTTCATGCCGATGCGCTTGTACAGCGGCAGCATGGCAGCGCAGGTAATCATGTAAGTCGTGGTGCCATCACCGTCCAGCGCCACCAGCAGCGACAGCAGGGCGGTGCCGATCGCGATCTTGATCGGGTCGCCATTCACCCGCTTGAGAATCTTGCGGATCAGCGGGTCGAACAGGCCGGCGTCGATCATCAGGCCGAAGAACAGGATGGCGAACAGCAGCAGCGCGGCAGACGGTGCGACCATTTTCAGCCCATCGAGCATCATCTTGCCCAGGTCTGGCGCGAATCCGCCAATAAGGGCGAAAACAATCGGCACGATGGTCAGCGCAACGATCGGGGACAGGCGTTTACTCATGATCAGGTAGGTGAAGGTCACCACCATGATCAGGCCCAGAAGTGCGAGCATGGTTTGTTCTCTTGTTTTTATTGTCTATGTGGCCGCCCGACGGGTAGACGGCCCCCTTCCCCACCCGGCATCGCTTGATGCCAGGTAGGCGTTTGTGTCATTCGGTCGGCCGTGGCGATGAGGTTCGGCGGACCCTTCAGGCGGCGCAGCAGGGTTTCGCGTTCTCAGGCACCCTGGGACAGCGAGATCAGCACGATGGCCACTGCGTTGCTCGCCAGGCTGAACACACGGTGTCGCATCGCATTCCGTGCAGGGTTCAGTCCCCGCCCAAGCTATGAGGGTCGGGCCGGCGCTTTTCGATCGCAAACTTCAGCAGCGCGGCACTGCGGAACAGGCCATGGGCGAACTTGCCATAGGGCAAGGTCACGAACAGTGCCATGACGGTGCCCAGGTGCACGGCCAGCAGGATCGCCATCACCTCGGTGTCACGCAGGGCCAGCAACGCCATACCGGTCGTGCTGACCAACAGCAGAAGCAGGATGAACGCACGGTCCATGGGGCGCTGCGCGGCATCGCCATGCTCTGGCGGGCGGCGCAGGTTCAACGCCAGCAGGCCCGCTGGCCCGACGATCAGGCCGATACCCCCGAGGGTGCCGAGGACCACCGGCAGGCTCAGCAGCGGGTATGGTGCATGCAGGCCCAGCAGGTAGTGATAACCGGTAGCGACCACGGTGGCGGCAAAGCACAGCATGAAGCCGTAGAAGGTCAAATGATGGTAGCGTCGACGCCACAGCGTGTAGCGATCGTCGGCGTTGTTGCAGCCTTGGCCATGGCCGCCATCCAGATACTTGAGCGTCAGCACTGCGCTCGCCGCCTCCGGCAGCGCACCGTTGGCCGGTTGCCGCGCTTGGGCGGGCGACACCGTGCGCCAGAAGCGCCTCAACGCCACGGCCAGCGCCACCCCGGCAGCGCTGAACACGCCACCGAACAAGAGCGCCAAGGTGTTGTGCGGGAACACAGCGTAGAAATCTCCGGCCAGCCGCCCAGGCAGCAAAGTGCCGTTGACCTGCAAGGCCAGCAGCAAGAACAGCGACAGCGCTAGCGCCAACGCCACGGCGACGAAGGTGCCATTACGCCGGTAGAGCTGCCCGAACCGGGCCGGCCAAGCGTACTCAGCGTAGGTCTGCCCGCGCACCTTGGCCATGGCCTGCGGCACGTTCACCGCAAACGCATGCGGTGCGGCGTACTGACAAGCGTGCAAGCAGGCGCCACAGTTGTGGCAGAGGTTGGCCAGGTAGTGGATGTCGGCCTTGCCGAAGTCGAGTCGACGGGTCATCGCCGGGAACACGGCACAGAACCCCTCGCAATAACGGCAGGCGTTGCAGATGCGCATCTGCCGGTCCACCTCCTGCTCGTCCAGGTTCAGCAGCGGGATCAGCTCGGCCTGTGGCGGGGCGGGGTCGAACACGCGGGGATCAGGCATTTGCACAGTCATGCTGGGCCTCCAGGGGGTAAATACAATGGCCGGCGGCGGCCGCCGCCTGAGTGCCGGCGATGCGGCCAAACGCGGTACCGATGGACATGCCGACACCGGCGGTGTAGCCCTTGCCCAGCACGTTGCCGGCCATCATCTCGCCGGCGACGAACAGGTTGGGACTGGGCCGCCCGCCGAAATGCACGGCGGCCGTGGCATCGGTGCGCAGGCCGAGGTAAGTGAACGTCACCCCCGGACGCAGCGGGTAACCGAAGAACGGCGGCTTATCGATCGGCAAGGCCCAATGGCTCTTGACCGGTTGCACGCCGTCGGTGCGGCAATCGTCCAGCCGGGTGTGGTCGAACGTGCCGGGGCGGCATGCCTGGTTGTAGGCGCGCAGGGTCTCGAGAAACGCAGGCACCGGCAGCTCAAGGGCTACGGCCAAGGCCTCGAGACTGTCGGCGCGGGTGCCAGGGAACACCGGCGGCATGAAACGGCCCAGGGCCTTCTGGTCGATGATCGAGAACCCCACCTGACCAGGCTGCTGGGCCACCAGGCGCCCCCAGATGGCATAGCGCTTGGGCCAGAAATCCTCGCCTTCGTCGTAGAAACGCTGGCCGTCGCGGTTCACCACCACGCCAAGCGACACGCAGTCGATGCGCGTGCAGATACCGCCGTCGTACAGCGGTGCGCGGGCATCGATGGCGACCATGTGGGCCTGGGTCGGGTCGCCGATGGTGTCGGCACCCAGGTCGATCATGCGCCGCAGCAGCGCGCCATCGTTGAAGCGCGTGCCCCGCACCAGGAAGTTGTCCGCCGGCCACTCGCCGCGATCATTCTGCCCCCAGGCCTCGCGCAGCCATTGTCGATTAGACTCGAAGCCGCCGGCCGCCAGCACGCAACTGCGCGCCTCGATGCGCTCGGCGGGCAGGCGCCGCCCGTTGACGTCGCGGGCCGCCAGGTGGGCAGCGATGAAACGTCCATCGCGCAACTCCAGATCGCACACCGGGCTGTCGTAGCGCACCTGCACACCTAGCCGCTCGGCGCTGCGGTAATAAGCATTGACCAGGGCTTTGCCCCCGCCCATGAAGAAAGCGTTGGTCCGCGCAGTGTGCAGCGCACCCGACAACGAGGGCTGGAAGTGCACGCCGTGGCGGCGCATCCAGCCGCGGCAGTCGGACGAGGCACGAATCACCAGACGCGCCAGGGCCTCGTTGGTCTGGCCATCAGTAACCTTCAGCAGATCCTGCCAGAACTCTTCTTCGGGGTAAGCCTCCACCAGCACGTCCTGCGGGGCATCGTGCATGCACCGAAGGTTACGGGTGTGTTGGGAGTTGCCGCCTCGCCAGGCGCGGGGCGCGGCTTCCACCAGCATCACGCTGGCGCCGGCCTCGCGCGCCATCAGCGCGGCGCAGAGGGCAGCATTGCCGCCGCCAATGACAAGTACATCGATCATGTCGCCTCCAGGGAGCGAGAAGCCAGGGTTGGGCAGCTCCTCGCGGACCCCGGACTCTAGGGGTTCGCATACCTTGGGCGAAACACGATTGCAGGGGGGAGGTCTTCAGTTTTTCTAAAGGGGCGGTCGTTCGCAGGCGCTCACAGCAAACGCGCCCCTGGCCAGCGATCCTGCTGCACCAATTCGCGGGACACTTCATGCAGCACGATTCGCGTGGCAAGTGCAGCAGGCGAGAGTTCATCATCGACCAGGCTCACCACCAAGTTGCGACGCTGAGCTTGCGGATCGTCGATCGAAAACACCCGCAAGCCTGCCTGCATGGCCCGCGCCACAGTGGCGCCGGGTTGAATCGTCGCGGCGTGACCTGCGCTGACGCAATCCATGAGAAGCGACAGGCCATCAACCTCCATGACGATATTCGCGTCCAATCCGACGCGCTCAAGGATGACGCGTAACGTGGCGCGAAGACCGTGCTGGGCACTGGGCATGACCAAGGGCAGCGAGGCGATCTGCTGCAACGTCAGCGACGTCCCCCAGTCAGCCTTGACCAAGGCTACCGGAACCAATGCGAACAGCCGCTCCTCCAGCAGCGGCCGCGCATCCAGCCGAATGCCAGCCTCCAGCTGAAACAACACCGCCAAATCCAGGTGCCGAGTATTGAGCTGGTTCACCAGGTAACCCGACAGCATTTCCACCAAATGAAGACGGATATCAGGGTAGCGCTCGCGCATCCTGGCGATCAGCGCCAGCCCCAACACCGAAGCCGTGGTGGGTGCCATACCGACGCTGGCGTACCCGCTCATACGCCCACTGCGTGCAGCCAACATGGCGTAATCGGCCTGGCGCAGCGTCAGGCGCGCATGGTATTCGAATGCCAAGCCTGCCGCAGTGGGCGTGACGCCAACGCTAGAGCGTGTCAGCAGGCGGGTACTCAACTCACTTTCGAGCTTCGTGAGTTGCTGGCTCAACGCAGATACCCCAACGCCCGTTTCGAGCGCGGCTCTGCCGAGGCTGCCACACTCCAGCACACTCAGAAAGTAACGAAGCTGGCGTAACTCCATCAAAGGCATCTCCTATTCAGCAATGTCGGCGGCTCATATACATTCAGTCATCCGCGTCTGATGGGAATGGTGTTGATGCAGGTATTTGCCACGCTGGCTTCTTGTCATCCTGACTGTCGAAAATACGCCGCGCCTTGCGGAAGTCCTCAACGTTCTCGACAACCCAAGTCCAGACAGGTGACATGCGGATCAACAGCCCCATACCCAGTGGCGTGAGCTCATACTCGACACGTGGCGGAATCTCTCCGAACTCCCGCCGAAGCACCAGGCCATCCCGCTCCATGGAGCGCAGCGTCTTGGTTAAAATTCGCTGAGTCACCCCAGTCATCTGCCTTTTTATTTCGGCATGGCGCATCGTGCCGTACACCCCAGAGCATGCAGAATACCTAACGACCAGCGACTGCCTGCGTGAGCGAGCACTTCTCGCCTGACGCCATCATCGTCTTCTCTAAGCGTTCGGCAAATTGTCTCTGCCTGGCTTAGCGCCTCCTGATCAGTCATTGCTTTCTCAAGTATCACAGGTGTGCCTTCTTACGAACGTTGCCTAATCGTGCAAGCATTTGTTCATCTTACAGGCAGCAGGTCTCAGGCGAAATCATGACCGAAGTGAGCCAGTTCCCCCCCAATCCATTCTCGTGCTAGGCGCCGGTGAGCTTGGGCTGCCGGTTCTACGCAATCTTGCGCGTTTAGCAAAACGCACGCCCGGTTCCACAATCAGCGTCCTGCTCAGAGATTCGACCATTAATACTCAAGTGCCCGAGAAAAAGGTCAAAATCGATGAGCTTCGGCGCTGCGGCATCCAGATGGTGGCCGCTGACCTCGTGACTGACTCAATCGATCAGCTGGCTGAAGTATTCGCACGTTTCGATACCGTAATAGGCTGTGCAGGCATGGTCGCAGGCCGGGAAACCCCGGAGCCGCTTATCTGCAAAGCCTGGGGGCGACAACCACCATCGATCGCGCCGAACTTTCAGGCCCCGGGCGTCCGTTGGCAAAAGAAAAATGGGCGGGAGTGATCGACTCGGTCGGCAGCCATACGCTGGCCAATGCGTGCGCAAGCACAATGTCTGAAGGCTTAGTAGCTGCATGTGGATTGGCCCAGGGAATGGATTTCCCGGCAACCGTTGCACCTTTCATCCTTCGAGGGGTAAGCCTGCTCGGCATCAACAGCGTCACTCAGCCCTTCGAGCGACGCGTCGAGGCTTGGCAAAGGCTCTGCGATCAGTTGAACCTCGACACACCATCGCTGATGGCCCGAGACGTTGGCCTGGAGGGCGCGCTTGCAGCCGCCTCCGAGATGATTGACGGGAAGATCAGTGGCCGGGTGATTGTGGACGTGTGGGATGCTTGAACCACGCCCACTACCCTCAGGCTCATCTGCAGGAACCAAGAACGCTCTTTCCGTGACGGCGTTAGGGTTTGATCGTGCAGCGGTCCAGCGTTTGATTGGGTGCCATTGGCCCAACTCAAACCAGCGACCGCCAGCCTCTTGCGCCAAAGCTAGCAAGAACGTTACCGGCGTGGGCGGAGATCCGCTCTTTTTGCTGCTCCAGATGCGGATAGTTATTCAATTAAAGGAAGCACTGGAAACCGCTAACGTTTCACCCCACCTTATTGTCTAGCCCGATGTTGGCCACCGTTTCATCTGCCACCACGACAGCGCGATCACTCATGAAATCAATCTAAAAGCCCTAAACACCACAATTCAATTTTTCGACCCTCGCGCCTTCAAGTCCAACCTGGCATGACCGAGTTTAAAGGCTGATAATACGGAGCTTGGTCTCTAACTTGAGGGCGCCGGACTTACCCCCTACTCCGCCGCAACAACGAATGCGGCGCCTCTCCAAAAGCCTTCCGAAACGCATGGCTGAAATGCGAGAAATCGGAGAACCCGAATTCCAGCGCGGCCTGGGAAACACTTCTTACCTGGCCGCGTTCGATCGCTGCGCGGCTGGCGTTGAGCCGTTCCTTCCAGATTTCGGCGACCGGGGATTTCTGATGCCGGGCAAACGCCCGGGTCACCGTGCGCTTCGATACGTGATGGGCCACGGCAATCGATTCGATCGACAGCTCCGGCTCGGCCAAGTGCCGCTGAATGTAGTTCATGATCCGCCCGTAAAGATCAAGTTCTTGGTGGGTAGTCTTCAGGTCCTGCAGCTCCAGGCTGAGCACCAGGAGGTCGATGATGGTGCTGGAGTAGCGCCGGGCGATGCCTTCGTTTTGCAGCAACGCAGCGGAACTTACTGCTTGGCCGATCATCTGCCGCAGCGGGATCAACCCGGGGCGGGATTCGTCCAGCACCAGCGCGGTGAGGTCGGTGATACGCGGCAGACGGTGCGCGAGCAGCGGTCGCGGGACGCGGATCAGGTGGTTTTCGGTACCACCCAGGCTGAAGCGGAACGGTTGGGTTGCGTCGTAAAGAAACACACTGCCGGTCGTCAGGCTGGCCTTGCGGGTGTGTTGTTCGATTTCGCCATAACCGTCGAGGGTGTAACCCAGCCAGATATCTTCGGCGGGGTCGCCGCGCAGGTGATGCTCGGAACGCATCCAGTGATGCAGTGGCGAAGACAGGGTGGTGATGTCCAAGGGGCCAATTCCGTTGACCTGTAGCGCACCCTCGAAATTGCTCTGCAACGAGGATTTGCTGTCTGCCGACAGGCAATGTCGGCAGACCACTTCCCGCCAGTAGTCGAAGCGACGGGCCGGCGAAACGGTAAGGGTGGAATAGTGATTGGTCTCAGCCATGATGGCGCTCACCTTGATGCAACTAATTGAGTAAACGAAACACTGTTACCGAGGTTCCGACAGGCAATATCCACGCCAGCGTGAAGCATTGGCGCGGACCTTGGCCAACACGGCCTGCGGCTTGAGTTCAGCGGCGGCGTCCGTCCAAAAGGCACCCATCACTCCTGCCCATTTCGGGGCAAAACCCCTCTTTGTCCCTATACAACGCACCACCGCGGTTCGTGTCCGGGCGGGTGTTTCAGCGCTGTCTTTACCAACCAAACGGTTGTCCTGACGAACAAAGCGACGCTGTTGTGGCGTGCCTAACTTTGACCTCACGGCATTTCCAGCGACCTGCGCCGATGAGGTAAGCCCATGCGAGTTCAACAACAGCGAATGGCCGACGAGTTCAGGTGGCTGCATATGCGCGATCTGGCGCCCGAAGAGTTTATGTCGTGGCTGATCGAGTGGGCAGCGTGCGCTTGGCGTGCCCGTGGTAAAGCCGAGCGTGTGTCCGAAGCCAAAATAACAAGGAGCCTGTGATGGAGTCCGCAATCGACAAACACCTCAAGTGCCCGCGCACCTTATCGCGCCGGGTGCCTGACGATTACCAGCCGCCGTTCCCGATGTGGGTCGGTCGCGCTGACGAGCAGTTGACCCAGGTGGTGATGGCCTACCTGGGTGTGCAGTACCACGGCGATGGCCAGCGCGAGCGGGCCTTGCAGGCGTTGCGCGAGATCGTCGCCAGCTTCAGCCTGGCCGACGGCCCGCTGACCCACGACCTGACGCATCATGTCGATAGTAGCGGCTACGACAACATGATGGTGGTGGGCTACTGGAAAGACGCCAGGGCGTATTGCCGCTGGATGCACTCGGCCGAGGTGGATGGCTGGTGGAGTTCGCCGCAACGCTTGAACGATGGCCTGGGTTACTACCGCGAGATCAGTGCGCCGCGGGCCGAGCAGTTCGAGACGTTGTATGCATTCCAGAGCGATCTGCCCGGGGTCGGGGCGGTCATGGACGGCATCAGCGGCGAGATCGAGGAGCACGGTTACTGGGGCTCGATGCGCGACCGCTTCCCGGTGTCGCAAACCGACTGGATGAACCCGGACGGCGAGCTGCGGGTGGTGTCCGGCGATCCGGCCAAGGGCGGGCGGGTGGTGGTGGTCGGCCACGACAATATCGCCTTGATTCGCTCGGGCCAGGACTGGGCCGCGGCTGAACAGGCCGAGCGCTCGCTGTACCTGGACGAGATCCTGCCGACCTTGCAGGACGGCATGGATTTCTTGCGCGATAACGGCCAGCCGCTGGGCTGCTACAGCAACCGCTTCGTGCGCAATATAGATGCCGACGGCAACCTGCTCGACAAGAGCTACAACATCGGCCACTGGCGTTCGGTGGAAAAGCTCGAACGCTGGGCGGAATCCCACCCGACCCATCTGCGTATCTTCGTCACTTTCTTCCGGGTGGCTGCGGGGCTGCAGAAGTTGCGGCTTTACCACGAAGTGTCGGTGTCGGATGCGAGCAGCCAGGTGTTCGAATACATCAACTGCCACCCGCACACCGGCATGTTGCGCGACGCCCAAGTAAGCGCCAACTAACCAACGAACTCCACGTTTAGCCCTGCACCTGTCGTTGTTACGGCAGCGGGGCTCTTTTTGCCCGCGTTTTGCCACCAAGAAGGACTTGGTCCATGAAACAACTCCGTTACCTGATGGTTGCAGCGGCCGCGCCGTGCCTGTCTGCGCAGGCAGTTGAAGTTTCGCCGGGGGATTATGAAGTGCTGCCGGCGGGCAAAACCATCGGTGTGGTCTATTACCAGCACTCCACTACCGACAGTGCCTACGCCCAGGGCCACAAGGTCAGCTCCGACTTCAACCTGACCTCCAATATCGGCATCCTGCGTTTGCTGCATGTCTATAAATTGACCGATCGGCTGACCGTCGAGCCGCAGTTTCTGCTGCCGTTCGGCCATGTTTCCAGCGGCGGTGACGCCTCGGCCCTGGGCAGCGCCAGCGGCATCGGCGACCTCATTCTCACCGCGCCGCTCAAGTACCGCCTCAACGAGGCCAACGACACGCTCGGCGCCACGGTCTACCTGGTGGCACCGACCGGCAACTACGACCGCAAGGACGCGCTGAACCTAGGCGAGAACCGCTGGAAGGTGGATCTTCAGGCCGCGTACATCAAGCACTTCGGCGAGAAGTGGGCTCTCGACCTGGTCGGCGATACGATCTGGTACGGCGACAACGACGACTTCGGCGCCAACTCGTTACGCCGCGAACAGGAGACGTCCTACGCCGCGCAACTGATGGGGCGCTACATCATCGACCCGGGTACGTCCCTGGCAGTCGGTTTTGGCCACACCTGGGGTGGGGAAAGCCGGGTAGACGGCACCTCCCAGGATGACCGCGGCAAAACCACCAACTTCCGCCTCACCGCCACCAAGTTCTTTACCGCCCAGGACCAGTTGCAGATGCAACTGGGGCGTGACCTCGCGGTAGAAAACGGGCCGAAGGAAAACTTCCGACTGAACCTCAGGTACGTCCGGGTCTTTTAACCGCCTGCACATTCCCAGCTGAAACGGAGCATTCGAACATGACTGAGCAAAACGCTTCCACCGAGCAACAACCTTCGCTGTATACCCGCCTGGGTGGCTACGACGCCATTTATCAGTTCGCCGGCGCGGTATTGCGCAAGACCATGGCCCACCCGGCAATCGGGCATATCTGGGCGCATATGTCCGAGTCGACCTTCCAGAAGGAACACATCAACTTCGTCGATTTCCTCGCGCAACACTGGGGTGGCAGCGCCAAGTACCGCGGCAGGGACATGGTCACGGCACACCGCGGCATGGGGCTGACCGAGGTGCACTGGCAAGCCACGCTGGATTGCCTGGAGGAGTGCTACGACGACTACAACCTGGCGCCGGAGCTGCGCAAGGAGGTCAACGAGTTCCTGGTCAAGTTCAAGCCCGCCGTGATCGGCAGCCCGTCCTACCGCGACGTGGTGCTGGCCAACCCGACGATGGACCCGGCCAAGGGCATGAAGAGCGTCGGCGTGGTCTGGCCCGCACGCGGCGATGCGGCCGGGCAGGCCGGGGTGCCCAAGCTGGAGCAGTAAGCCTGCGACCTGGCCCAACGCAGTCCTGCTCAACACAGCGACTGTCCTGCTCAACCAAGTAGGCTCCCCGCGCTGGCGCTAGGTTAGTACCAGGCCCAACCGCGGCGAGCCTCACGAACAGCTAATTGCCAGCCCCTTGGTCCGGCACCGGAAAGGAAAAAGGACACCCCATGGCCATCACCCGCCCAACGCTCGAACAACTGCAGGCGCTCGCCAGCCGCCTGCACATGCAACTGACGCCCGAGCAAGCCAGCGAGTACCTGGCGCTCATGCAGGGCAGCCTCGACGCCTACGACCTGGTCGACGAACTACCGGACTTCACGCCGCTGGTGCGCTACGAGCGCACGGCGGGTTATCGCCCCTCCAGCGCTGAGAACCCGCTGAACGCCTGGTACTACCGCACCGAGGTGATGGGCGCCAGCACCGGTAAACTGCTCGGCAGGACGGTCGCGCTCAAGGACAACATCTCGCTGGCAGGTGTGCCGATGATGAACGGCGCCTCGCCACTGGCCGGTTTCGTGCCGTCGTTCGATGCCACCGTGGTGACGCGTTTGCTCGACGCTGGAGTAACCATCCTTGGCAAGGCCACCTGCGAACACTATTGCCTGTCCGGCGCCAGCCACACCTCCGACCCGGCGCCCGTGCACAATCCGATGCGTCCTGGCTTCAGTACCGGCGGCTCGTCGTCGGGCAGCGCGGCGCTGGTCGCGGCGGGCGAAGTTGACCTGGCGGTGGGTGGCGACCAGGGCGGGTCGGTGCGTATTCCCGCGGCCTGGTGTGGCATCTACGGTATGAAGCCGACCTTCGGGCTGGTGCCCTATACCGGGGTGATGGCCATCGAGGCCACCTTCGACCATGTCGGCCCGATGACCTGCAGTGTGCGCGACAACGCGCTGATGCTCGAAGTCATGGCCGGTACCGACGGGCTTGACCCGCGCCAAGGTGCGCCGGAGGTCGATAGCTACAGCAACTACGTTGGGCGCGGTGTCAGCGGGCTGCGCATCGGCATCCTCCAGGAAGGTTTCCAGCTCGCCAACCTTGATCCGCGGGTTGCCGAAACGGTACGCAGCGCCATCGCCCGGCTCGAGGCGTTGGGCGCGGTGGTCGAGGAGGTGTCGGTGCCCGAACACACGCTGGCGGGCTCGTTGTGGAACCCGATCGGCTGCGAAGGGCTGACCATGCAGATGATGCACGGCAACGGCGCGGGCTTTAACTGGAAAGGCCTGTACGACGTCGGCCTGCTCGACAAGCAGGCCGGCTGGCGGACCCAGGCCGACGCCCTGTCTCCTTCGCTCAAGCTGTGCATGCTGGTTGGCCAGTTCGGCCTTGAGCACTACCACGGCCGTTACTACGCCAAGGCCCAGAACCTCGCGCGCTTTGCCCGTGCCGGCTACGACAAGGCACTGCAGCGCTACGACCTGCTGGTGATGCCGACCGTGCCCATTGTCGCCCAGCCGCTGCCGGCGCCGGATTGCTCGATCACCGAGAACGTCTCGCGCGCACTGGAGATGCTCGGCAACACCGCCGCACAGGACATCACTGGCCACCCGGCCATGTCCATCCCTTGTGGCCTGGTCGACGGCCTGCCGGTCGGGCTGATGCTGGTCGGCAAGCATTACGCCGAAGGCACGATTTACCAGGCCGCGGCAGCCTTCGAAAACGCAGTGGACTGGCGCACGCTGTAGGCGCTGCGCCTCTGCAAAAAACAACCAGAACAGCAATACCATCAACAACCGCGTCGAACGAGAGGAGTAATCCCATGACGGCAACCTCAACCCCTGGCGAGCGGGCGCGGGCACTGTTTGCAGTGCTCAAGAACAAGGACCTTATCCCCGAGGGCTACATCGAACAGCTCACCGAACTCATGGAACATGGCTGGAGCCCGGAAAACGGCGCGCGCATCGTCGCCAGGGCCTGGGTCGACCCGCAGTTCCGCGAACTGCTGCTCAAGGACGGTACCGCCGCCTGCGCCCAGTTCGGTTTCACCGGCCCGCAGGGCGAATACATCATCGCCCTGGAAGACACCCCGCAGGTGAAGAACGTGATCGTCTGCAGCCTGTGTTCCTGCACCAACTGGCCGGTGCTGGGCCTGCCGCCGGAGTGGTACAAGGGCTTCGAGTTCCGTGCGCGGCTGGTCCGGGAGGGGCGTACGGTACTGCGCGAGCTGGGCACCGAGTTGCCCGACGACGTGGTGGTGAAGGTTTGGGACACCAGCGCCGAAAGCCGTTACCTGGTGCTCCCGCAACGGCCCGCCGGCTCGGAGGACATGAGCGAAGAGCAGTTGCGGCAACTGGTCACCAAGGACGTGCTCATCGGTGTCGCCGTGCCCCGGGTCGGTTGAGTCGGTCCATCCACTTCATTCACCTTCCGGAGTATTCAATATGGATGGCTTCCACGATCTCGGCGGTTTCCAGGGCTTTGGCAAAGTGCCCCATCGCATCAACACCCTGAGCTACAAGCAGGTATTCAAGCAGGACTGGGAACACCTGGCCTACAGCCTGATGTTCATCGGCGCCGATCACTTGAAGAAGTTCAGCGTCGACGAAATACGTCACGCCGTCGAACGCATCGATGTGCGCCAGCATGTCGGCACCGAGTACTACGAGCGTTATGTGATCGCCACCGCCACGCTGCTGGTCGAAACCGGCGTCATCACCCAGGCCGAACTGGACGAAGCACTGGGTTCGCATTTCAAGCTGGCCAACCCCGCCCATGCGAAAGGGCGTGCGGCAATCACCGGGCGAGCGCCTTTCGAAGTGGGCGACCGGGTCATCGTGCGCGATGAATACGTGGCCGGGCATGTGCGCATGCCGGGTTATGTGCGCGGCAAGCAAGGCGTTGTGCTGCACCGGACCACCGAACAGTGGCCGTTCCCGGATGCGATCGGGCATGGCGACCAGAGCGCTGCGCACCAACCGACCTACCATGTCGAGTTTCGCGTGCGAGACCTGTGGGGCGATGCCGCAGACGATGGGCTGGTGGTGGTAGACCTGTTCGAAAGCTACCTGGACAAGATCGAAGGTTCGGGAGCGGCGCGCCCATGAGCAATAGCGCCCAGGCGGGCCGACTGCCGGTGACGGTCCTTTCGGGCTTCCTCGGCGCAGGCAAGACGACCTTGCTCAATCATATCCTGCGCAACCGCCAGGGTCTGAAGGTGGCGGTTATCGTCAATGACATGAGCGAGGTCAACATCGATGCCTCCGAGGTGCAGCGCGAGGTTGCGCTGCACCGTGGCGAGGATGAATTGATCGAGATGAGCAACGGCTGTATCTGCTGCACCCTGCGTGCCGACCTGCTCGAGCAGATCAGCGCGTTGGCGCGCCAGCAGCGCTTCGATTACCTGTTGATCGAGTCCACCGGGATTTCCGAGCCGATGCCGGTCGCCGAGACCTTTGCCTTTCTCGACACCAACGGCTTCAGCCTTAGCGAACTGGCGCGCCTGGATACCCTGGTGACGGTGGTCGATGCCAGCCAGTTCATGGCCTTGCTCGATTCACCCGAAACCGTCGCCCGTGCCGATGCCACCAGCGATACCCCAAGGCGTCCGCTGGCCGACCTGCTGATCGAGCAGGTCGAGTACGCCAACGTGATCCTGGTCAACAAGCGCGACCTGGTCGATGAGGCCGGCTACCAGGCGCTGCGGTCGATTCTGGCCGGACTTAATCCGGGGGCGCAGATCCTGCCGATGGTCGCCGGCAACGTAGCGCTGTCGAGCATCCTTGGCACCGGGCTGTTCGATCTGCCCAGCCTTGCCGCAGCGCCCGGCTGGATGAAGCGGATAGACGCGCACGACACACCGGCTGCCGAGTCGGACACCTATGGCGTGGTGTCGTGGGTGTATCGCGAGCGCGCCCCGTTCCATCCGCAACGCTTGCTCGAATTTCTTGCCCGTCCCTGGCGCAACGGTCGGTTGCTGCGCAGCAAAGGCTATTTCTGGCTTGCGAGTCGCCACCGCGAAACCGCGCTGCTGGTGCACAGCGGCAAGCAATTCCAGTGGGACTACGTAGGGTATTGGTGGCGCTTCATCGACCCCTCGCAATGGCCGCAAGACAAATATCGCCTGCAGGGCATCACGGCCAAGTGGGACAGCATCGTCGGCGATTGCCGCCAGGAACTGGTGTTCATCGGCCAGGACCTGGACACCCAGGCACTGCAACGCGAGCTCGACCACTGTCTGTTGAGCCCGCAGGAAATCGCCAGCGGCCCGTCGGCCTGGCCAGCGTTGCCGGGGGCGGCCGACTTCGACAGCCAGACCGTGTCAGTCCGGCAGGCGCAGTCATCGTCGGCTGATGCCGCCATGCAACCGGAGGTGTCGCATGCTGTTGTTTAATCGTACCAGCCGCTGGGTTTTGGCCCCGCTGGCCGACCGCCTGGAGCAGCCCGACCAGCCGAGCGCGCCATTGTCTTCGGCCAATCCGCTGTTGCGGCGCATCCTGGCAGGCGTGGAGCGCGTGCTGCAGGAGCGGCGCGAGTTCAACGAGCAGGCTCGTGTGCTTGCTTTGCAGGTCAGCCAGCTGGAGCAGCGCCTGGCTGAGCGCGAGGCACTCGCGCAGCAACTGGAGGCGCGCTGGACGCTGGTCACCCAGGGCGCGGATGAGCTGTTCTGGCAACTGCATCCAACGACCGCCGCCACCCCAGCGCCGGACTGTGCGATGCAGTGGACAGGCTCGGCCTCGCTACAGGCGCCGCGCCTGACCCGGTTGGGGCAGTGGAGCGAGCAACTGCACCCTGCCGACCGACAACCCCACATGCAGGCACTGGCCCGGCACTTGGCCGATCGCAGCGGGCGCACGCCGTTTGCGCTGGACGTGCGGATGAAACCAGCGGCCGGCGGTGACTATCGCTGGTGCCGGATCAGCGGCAGTTCGCAGCGCGACGCCCACGGTGTCTCGGTGGCCACGGCCGGCACCCTGCGCGACATCCACGAGCAGTACCTGCGTATCCAGGAATTGGAGCTGGCCGCCGAACGTTTCGATATTTCCCGCGAGATGCTTCACGACGGCCTGTGGGATATCGAAGTGGTGGCGGGCGATCCGGCTAACCCGGGCAACACCATCTGGTGGTCATCGCAGATGCGCAGGCTGCTGGGCTGCAGCACCGTCGAGGAGTTTCCCAACACCTTGGAAAGCTGGACCTCGCGCCTGCATCCCGACGACAGCGAGCGCGCCATCGCGGCATTCGTCGCTCATGTGGAGGACCACAGCGGCAATACCCCGTTTGATGTGGAGTACCGGCTCAGGCACCAGAGCGGCGCCTACCGCTGGTTCCGCGGCCGCGGGCAAACCCGCCGGGGTCAGGATGGGGCCCCGCTGCGGGTAGTCGGGGCTATCACCGATATCCATGCCCGCCATGAGGAAAGCACCATTCGCGAGGCCCAGGCGCAACAGCACCAGGTGATGCAGGAGACCCTCGGCAAGCTTACCCATATCGTCGCCACCATCCAGGGTATCGCCAGCCAGACCAACCTGCTGGCCTTGAATGCCGCCATCGAGGCAGCGCGGGCAGGTGAGGCCGGACGCGGGTTCGCCGTGGTCGCCGACGAGGTGCGCAAGCTGGCCACGCGCACCAGCCAGGCCACTCAGCAAGCGGCGCAGATGATCGACAACTGACCGAGCGCGATGGACCAGTAACGGTCCTTCGTGATCGGCTGTAGCCTGCCAATAGCAGACAACCCGAAAGCCCTTGTTTCTTCACCCGCCCGGAGTTTAGATGGAGCGGTTTGCATTGAGCAGTTGGCCGTCAGCACCTGCGTCTAACGACCAACCTCGAACTACACAGTGTCCTAGGCCACCTGCTTCGCTTCTGGCCGTTGATCTGTAGCCAGACGCCTGGCTCTACCAACACCCCAGGCCAGAGCTCGAGTCATGGATTCGCCTGGGCGAGAATCGAATGTTTCTTCATGCAATGCCATTCCACATCCAGCGTACACACCGATGAACATTTGCGTCTGACCGGTGCGCGAGAGCCTGACCTGGACATCAATCGTGGTGCCGTCATCAAGCTCTTCGTCATGGATACGATGATGAAGCACTGGATCCGCCCAATCCCAAAACACATCACCTCGAATACGCATGCCGCCCTCCTACGACTTTAGTCTTATATGGAACCCTCACCATAGCAATGCAATGAGGCAGTTCAATCACTTAGGCGGTAGAAACATGAGTATCAGACGACCGGCCCCAATTCCGATACAAGAAAATTTTCTTGTACAACTTTCTGGTCAAGTGGACAGAGCAGGCGTCCGCGTTGCCAAGAGGTGCATAAGCGGTTCGAAGCGGCTCCCCGTTAGCTGCCGACTCAACTGGCGACACGGCTTTGCTTTCACAGTCAGCTCCGGTACCTACTACACAATGGTTAGAACTGCAGCTTCCAAGCATTTCGGCTTCCGCGATACCTTCCTGGTCGTCACACTTCGTTCGCTCCTGCAGCGGAAAACAGTCTGCCCCCCTCAAGCATTACCACTGAATCTGTTGTTTTGAACTTTGCATGGCCTGCAAGCTTCCCCTGCATACCCCCACGATTTTGTGATGCAGGAGCGAGGAGTATGCGAGCACTGACTTACCACAGAGCAAACGATGTAAGGGTCGATAACGTTCCTGATCCCGTCATCGTTCAAGAAGACGGCATCATCCTCAAGGTGACTTCCACGGCCATTTGCGGCTCCGACTTGCACCTCTATCGAGGCAAAATTCCAGAAACCGAAGCAGGCGATATCTTTGGCCATGAGTTCATGGGCATCGTCGAAGACACCGGGCGTGCAGTCAACAATCTCCAGATCGGCGACCGCGTGGTGATTCCCTACCGCTTGGCCTACGCCCACTACGTGTAGAGGAGGCAAAGTCATGAACGGGGTCGCCAGCTACTTCTGGATTGCCGTAACGGCAATTCTTCTACTCATCGACCTGTGGGCCATCGTCAGCGTGTTCCGAAGCGACAAGACCGATACGGTCAAAGCGGCCTGGGCCCTGCTGATCGTCGCGCTACCGCTGGTTGGACTGGGTATCTGGGGCGTTGCTGGCCCGCGTGGTATCAAGCGAGGTACCGGGCCCACTTCCGACGAGCACAGCAAAGGCTGACATTTCCGAGCTCCACTTACAGGGGTTTCAACATGATCGATCAAGCAACAGGCATGAAATCAAGCGAACGCTATCGCGTGGAAAACGTGGAGCGCGCTCATCAGTTTCCAGGCTTCTTTCAAGACGGGAAGTATTATCTCGGCCCTGAACTTCTCACCGCCGTGGGCTGGCTTGAGGGTACACGCTTCATCTACGATAGCCTGGATGCCGCAGGTGAACCCGTTTTTCCAAACCGAGAGGCAGGCACGGTCGAAGGGCTGACGTTGACCCTGGTCGATGGCACCGCGCTTGAACTCTCGCGGATCGAGGCCAGCGAAACCGTTGCCCCCCTTGACCACAGTGCCTCGGGTACAGAACGAGAAGCGCCTAACAGTGGCGCTTCGGTCAAAGGGCCTCTGCGCGGTAAGGTCGTGGTGGTCACTGGCGCTTCCAGCGGTATTGGCCGAGCCGCGGCGCATGCGTTTGCGTGCAAAGGTGCTCGCTTGGTGCTCGCCGCACGCGACGAAGAGGCGTTGTTCGATGTCCTGGATGAATGCACCGATTGTGGAACCGATGCCATAGCGATCACGACCGATGTCACCCGCAACGACCAGGTTCAAGCGCTGGCGGCGCAGGCCGCAGAGTTTGGCCATGGGCGAATCGATGTCTGGGTCAACAACGCCGGGGTTGGTGCGGTCGGCCACTTCGAGGACACCCCATTGGAGGCACACGAACAGGTCATCCAGACCGACCTGCTCGGTTACCTGCGAGGTGCCTACGTCGCCCTTCCCTTCTTCAAGGCGCAGGGCAGCGGCATTCTGATCAACACGCTGTCGCTGGGCAGCTGGGTGGCCCAGCCCTATGCCGCCGCTTACTCGGCGAGCAAGTTCGGCTTGCGTGGACTGACCGAGGCATTGCGGGGCGAATTGACGGCGTTTCCCGACATCCATGTCTGCGATATCTATCCTGCAGTTATGGACACACCGGGCTTCCGGGATGGGGGCAACTACACCGGGCATGCGTTGACACCACCAGGCCCCATATACGATCCCGAAATGGTGGCAAACGCCATGGTGGCCTGCGCAATCTCGCCTCGGGCTCACACCACGGTTGGCGCTGCGGCGCGCCTCGCGCATCTGGCCAGCTACCTGATACCCGGGCTGCCTCGGTTGTCAGGGAGGCTGACGCGCTGGGGGATAAATCGCAGCCCCATAGCCGAAGCATCATCTGGCAACCTCTTTGAGCCTCCAAGTGGCAGGAGGGGTATCGACGGAGGCTGGAGGAAGCCAAAAGACAAAACGCCGCTGCTGATAGGCGCAGCGGCGCTGGGAATCCTTGTGGGTCTTACACTCACACATTCACGACGCAGGTAACCAAGAGCAGTCTGCGCACTGAGCAATGAGCGTGGTCTCATTGCGAGATCACGTGCGCTTTCCCAATCAGCGTAGCCGACGCTGATCACTGAAGATGAATGCGATGAGGGGAAGTGCGTGAAACTTTGCCGATGGGTGCCCAGACGCCTATCCTGCCCACACGCTCCAGGGAACAGCCGCCCTGCCAGCTAGCGTTGCTGGCGGCGCGAGCCCAACTGGATCCAGACCGGCGCATGATCACTGGCCTTGGCTTCGTTGCGCACCCAGGCATCCACGCCCGCCTGCTTCAGATAAGGGCTGAGACTGAGGTTGAGCAGCAGGTGATCAATACGGAGCCCGGCATTACGCGCCCAATGATTGCGAAAATAATCCCAGAACGTGTAGATGCGCTGCTCGGGATACAGGTGGCGAACAGCATCGACCCAGCCCTGCGCCAGTAACTGTTGGAAATACGCCCGCGATTCAGGTTGCAGCAGCGCGTCCTTGAGCCATGAGCGCGGGTTGTAGATGTCCAGATCGGTCGGCACAACATTGAAATCGCCGGCCAACACCGCAGGATGGCCGCTGCCATGCAGTGTTTGGGCATGCTTGATCAGGCACTCGAACCAACGGAGTTTGTAATCGAACTTCGGGCCGGGTTGCGGGTTGCCATTGGGCAAGTACAAACAGCCGACCAGCACGCCGTGCACCGCAGCTTCCAGATAGCGGCTTTGCTGATCGTCCTGCATGCCAGGCAGCCCGCGACGTACCTCCAGCGGCTCGCTATCACGCGCCAGGATAGCCACGCCGTTCCATGAGGGTTGCCCTTGGTAAAGGCAACCATAACCTGCCGCTTCGATGGCCTGGCGAGGAAACTGCTGGTCGGCCGCCTTTAGTTCCTGCAAGCAGGCAATGTCCGGCTGCTCCCGTTCCAGCCAGGCCAACAGCGTGGGCAGGCGGCTGCGGATGCCATTGATATTGAAGGTGGCGATCTTCAGCGCTTTCATGCGTGAGGGTCACTCACATGAGCCTGCACGGCATCTTCCAGTGCCCGGATATGTGCCTCATCGGCCAGTGCCTTCAGCGCCAACCAGTCATCCCAGTCAATCGCACCATCGTCCCGCAGCGCCTCGGCGGTGCGTACCAGTTCATGGTGATAGGCATCCGGCGATTCGCGCCGGTAGCTGATGTCGTCGTACTGCGCGTACCAGGCTTCAAGTTCAGGAATGCTGCGGTCGATACTCATGACGGCTGCCTCGTTCTATCCCTGCTAGTCAGAGCCCAAGAGCCGCGCAACGTTCAACCGCAACAGTCAGTTGGGCAAAACTGGGTGGCAAGCGCGTAGCCTTTCTGGTCACCGATGGCTTCGAACAAGTGGAGTTGACGGGACCTCGTGAAGCCTTGCAGAAAAACGGGGCAGTGGTCGACATTCTAAGTGATAACGAAGGCAGCAGGTGGCCACTGGGAAACGATTGCAGCACCGGTAACGTTCCTTTTTCCATGCCAGCCACTCGTCAATCCTGTTGAATCCTCTTGTCCTGCTGCCTGTCGCTACTGTTAAGTACAGGACCGCAGGGGACTATGGTGAGCGAGATCCGCATTGGAATTTCCGGTTGGCGCTATGGCCCATGGCGCAAGGACTTCTACCCCGAGGGACTGCGCCAGAACGACGAGCTGGCGTTTGCCTCGCGGGCAGTCAACAGTATCGAAATCAACGGTTCGTTCTACGCACTGCAAACCCCCGAACGCTATGGCAAGTGGCGTGACGAGACACCGCAGGGGTTCGTGTTCTCGGTCAAGGCGCCGCGCTACATCACCCACGTACGCAGGCTCCGCGAAATCGACGAGGCGCTTGCCAACTTCTTCGCATCGGGCCCCTTGCTGCTGGGTGACAAACTCGGCCCCTTCCTGTGGCAGTTTCCCCCAAACCTGAAATTCGACGCGCAGCGCTTCAGCGACTTCCTGGCCAAGCTGCCACGCGACCGCAAAGCCGCCCGCAGCCTTGCGCGCCACGCCGCTGAACGCCTGCAAGGCAACGGCGGCACTGCCGTGCCGGGTAATGCGCGCCTGCGCCACGCCGTGGAAATCCGCCACCCCAGCTTCCTCTGTGACACCTTCATCAACCTGCTACGCAAGCACAAGGTTGCCTTGGTGGTCGCCGACAGCGCCGGCAAATGGCCCTATGTCGAAGAGGTCACGGCCGATTTCGTGTACTTGCGCCTGCATGGTGATGTCGAGCTGTACAGTAGTGGCTACACGGCCAAGGCGTTGCGGCGCTGGCGCCTGCGCATACAAGCCTGGGCTGCAGGCAGCCAGCCTGAGGATGCTCAGCGTGTGATGCGCCGCGCCCCGGCAAAACGCACCTCCCGCGACGTGTACTGCTACTTCGACAACGACCAGAAAGTCCATGCCCCTTACGATGCCCGCCGCCTGCTGGACAAGCTAGGGCTTGACGGCGAGCTGGTGACCGAACCAGGCGTCGAGCCGCAGGAGCCGCTATGAACCTGAGAGCCTGCCACCGGACGAGCCGGTCATCGTCGCCGGCGACATCAACGACTGGCGCCTGAAAGCAAATGCGCGGTTATCGGGCTACTTGGTGGAAGCTGTCGGCAAGCCGACACGCAGCTTTTCCGCGCACCTGCCGATGCTGCGCCTGGACCGTATCTACCTGCGCAATGCCCACGACAAGATCGGTCAACCCTTGCGCCACGCCCTGATCGATGCTGCGGGGCGCGGGGTGCGGGTCGAGGTGACGCTAATCCTCCAGGGGCAACCGGACATGCGCTGGGTACGCGCGCTCTCGCGACGGCTCTACAACTACCTGTTGCGCGACCACGTGCGCATCCATGAGTACTGCCAACGGCCGCTCCATGGCAAGGTTGCGTTGGCGGATAACGACTGGTCCACCGTTGGTCTCACATCTGGCAGCAACTGGCATCATGGCGAAATCGGATCACTCGCCGGAAATGTTTCATCCAGTGCATTATCGACATTGGACTCTTTCGTGTGAGACAACTCACCACACTTGCAGTCGCTCATTCGACAGGGTTCGCCATTGCGATGGCCATTCGCACAGGCCTCGCAGCAATAGGCCTTGCCATCCTGGATCACAGCGTTGGCATCCACGGTGCAAGAACAATGGGTGCAGGAACAACGTTGTTCATTCATCACGGCTCTCTCCCTTCGTCATCGGGCACCACGTCATCGGTCCACGGCTCGCCGTCCAGCGGCGCGGAGCGGGCCAGTTCGGCCTCGTCCAGGCCGAAACCGCCACCGATCTCGTGGGCATCTACCTGGCGCAAGGCCTTGTCCGCCGGGCCGCCGCTGCCAGGCTCATCCGGATCGCGGGCACCGGTCTCATCGAGCAGCGTATCGGGGCTCAGGTCATCGAGGGTGACGTTGTCCTCGTGCAGGCTGTCGCTCAACGCCTCGCCGCCGGTCATGCCGCTTTCAGCAACACGCCGGGGCGGGTAATCCTCGGCGATCTCCCGCGCCGGACGCTCGTCGCCGACACGTCCCTGGCGCTCATCGCGGCGTTCGCTGAAATCCAGCTCGTGGACGCTGCCCATGCGGTCCTCGGTGTCGTCGATCTCAATGGGCGGTCTTGGGTCATGAGGTGTGGACATGAACGCTCTCCATCTGTGGGCTTCACCCGGTCGACCCTCCCCGGCGGCAAATGATTCAGAGTTTCTGCCAGCCCCCACCCCTCGCATTTTTGAACTCCTCACGCCACCGCGCCTTCCGTCGCTCAGCAGGCACCCTCCCGCGAGCGGCTGGCCAAACAGTAGGTGAACAACCCTGAAAGGAGTTTCACCATGACACCCACAAAACCCTCTGCGTTTGTGCTTACCCTGTGCCTGGGCTTCGCTGCACCACTTGCCCTGGCTGCCACAGACCTGAACGATCAGCGCGCCCCGGGCGTGCAACCGCACGACAATGGTCAAATGAACGGCCAAGGCGGTGCCACGGGCTCAGGAACACCAGGCGATGGCATGGGTACGGGTAATGGCGGTACTGATGACAATGGGACGGACAACACGGGCGGTGACGGTACCAACAGTGGTTCGGGCACCGGGGGTAATGGCTCTGGTGGCAGCGGTACAGGCTCGGGCAGTGGTGGCGGAGGCTCATCGGGTAGTGGATCCGGCGCAGGTTCCGGCAGTTAGGTGAAATGGCCGAAGGCAATGGACCACTCGGCCTGACTGCAGCGCACTCAGCGCCAATGCGTCATCAACGCACCCCGAATGCCGCCGACCGGGTCTTGCTGAGGTAGCGGTACTTTGGCGATGCGCGCAACGGCACGCTGGTGCGCTGCCCTGTCGGGACGCTGGATGTCGTAGTTTTCCTGCCCGTAGGGATAGGCGCCGACCACCAGAAACTTATCGCTGCACTCGATGCAGCGATGGCCCGTACCAGCTGGCAGCACCAGCACATCGCCCCGCTCCACGCTAACGCTCTGCCCTGATTCCCCGCCAAGCGTCAATCGCGCCTGCCCCCAGGCAATGCCCAGCGCCTCATGAGCGTTAGGGTGAAAGTGGTGATAATCGAAGATTCCGTCGCGCCACAGCGGGGTCCATTGGTGAGCCGTAAACAGCGCTTCGAATGCGCTGGCATTGTCCCCCGACGGATCGAGCTTCAACCGGTAGAACAGCACGGGAAAACGGCTGTTCGGCGTGGCGCCGTCGTCTTCGAAATACAAGGCCTGCACGCTGGCATCTTCTGTATTCATGAGCGTCATGATGCGCACCCTGGCGGTCATCGGTTCACCTTCGAACCCGTCGGCTGTTGCGAGGTTCCAGCCGGCAGACGGGTGAACATACCGTTGAAACTTTCCCGACACGTGCCAAGTCCAGACACCTATCGATGACAGAACGGGAGCAGGCAATGACCGGCACGGTAGGCGACTTTCTGGTGGAACGTTTGTATCAATGGGGAGTACGGCGCATCTTCGGTTACCCCGGCGACGGCATCAATGGGGTGTTCGGCGCGCTGAGCCGGGCCAAGGGCAAGATTGAATTCATCCAGGCCCGCCATGAGGAAATGGCCGCCTTCATGGCCAGCGCACATGCCAAGTTCACCGGCGAACTCGGTGTTTGCATGGCCACCTCCGGCCCAGGCGCCTCGCACCTGCTCACCGGCCTGTACGACGCACGCATGGACCACCAGCCGGTGCTGGCCATTGTCGGTCAACAGGCCCGTGCGGCACTGGGCGGGCACTACCAGCAGGAGCTGGACCTGCTGTCGATGTTCAAGGACGTGGCCGGTGCGTTCGTCCAGCAGGCATCGACACCGGAGCAGGTGCGCCACCTGCTCGACCGTGCGGTGCGCACGGCCGTCGGCGAGCGCCGCGTTACCGCCATCATCCTGCCCAATGATCTGCAGGACCTGCCCTACAACGAACCGCCGAGGGCTCACGGTACGGTGCATTCCGGCATCGGCTACAGCAAGCCCAGGGTGTTGCCGTTCGACGAAGACCTGCAGCGCGCCGCCGATGTACTCAACGCCGGGCACAAGGTGGCGATACTGGTAGGTGCCGGCGCACTGCAGGCAACAGAGCAGGTGATTGCAATTGCCGAAATACTCGGCGCCGGGGTGGCCAAAGCGCTGCTGGGCAAGGCTGTGTTGCCGGACGACCTCCCGTGGGTCACCGGGTCGATCGGCCTGCTTGGCACCGAACCCAGTTATCAGCTGATGACCGAGTGCGACACCTTGCTGATGATTGGCTCCGGCTTTCCCTATTCCGAGTTTCTGCCCAAGGAAGGCCAGGCGCGCGGCGTGCAGATAGACCTGCAACCCGACATGCTCAGCCTGCGCTACCCGATGGAGGTCAACCTGGTCGGCGACGCCAGCGAAACACTGCGCACATTGTTGCCGTTGCTTGAGCACAAGACCGACCGGCGCTGGCGCGACAAGGTGGAGACCTGGCGTGCGCAGTGGGACAAGACCGTGGCCAAGCGCGCGCTGGCCAAGGCTGACCCGATTAACCCGCAACGCGTGGTCCATGAGCTGTCCCCTCGCCTGCCCGACCACGCCATCATCACCAGCGATTCCGGCTCCTGTGCCAACTGGTTTGCCCGCGACCTGCAGATTCGCCAGGGTATGCAGTGTTCGCTGTCCGGCGGCCTGGCTTGCATGGGCGCAGCCGTGCCCTATGCCATTGCAGCCAAATTCGCCCACCCGCAACGGGCAGTGGTTGCTTTGGTGGGCGATGGCGCGATGCAGATGAACAACCTCGCCGAACTGATCACCGTGGCCAAGTACTGGCAGCAGTGGGACAACCCACAATGGATCTGTGCCGTGTTCAACAATGAAGACCTCAACCAGGTGACTTGGGAGCAACGGGTGATGGAGGGCGACCCCAAGTTCGAAGCTTCGCAGTCGATCCCTGACGTGCCCTACCATTTGTTCGCCATTTCCATTGGCCTGCAAGGTATCTACGTAGATCGCGAAGAGGACGTTGCCGCTGCGTGGGAGCGCGCGCTGGCTGCTGATCGGCCAGTACTGATCGAGTTCAAGACCGACCCGAACGTGCCGCCCCTGCCACCCCACATCAAGCTGGAGCAGGCGAAGAAGTTCGCCACTACCTTGCTCAAGGGCGACCCAGACCAGGCGGGCATCATCGTGCAGACAGCCAAGCAGGTGCTCAGCTCGGTGCTGCCTGGCAAGAAGTGATAGCCACCTCTGCTGTTCGCCTGCAACGGGCTCCTGCCCGATCTGCCCCTGGTCATTGAGCGAAGCGTGAAGGAGCTACGCGTTGCCTTCCCGCAGGCAAAAGTGATTCACAAGCAGGAAGGCGCAGGTATGGGGGGGCACAGCCATATCCGAATCTTCGGTAGGTAACCTCTTTGAGCCAATGACCAGAGTGAGCAAGCTGGACACTGACCTGAGAAGCTTAGGTCTTGACCTTTTCATTGTTCGGGAAATAGCCAGGGCCCATGACGGCGATGTGGCAGTGAGTTCCACGAACGAAACGGGTACATCATTCTGTGTGAGTTTCACCCGTACCGGTACCGTGAGGTGACAGCGCTGGCGGCGCCCGAGCTCAATTGCTGCCAGCGGCAACCCGGTCCTGCACCTGCTTGGCGGTGAGGGCCATCCTCCTAAGGGACGGCCCCCCATGGAGCTGCCTGTGAACATCCATCAGGCTCAAGGCGTGAAGCCAAGCCCGTCAGAAAGGTCAGTGCCTTCCGGTTTGCCCCCTGCTCGCGCCGATGCGTTGCCACCCGCCTGATCCATCGATTCTTCGACCGACGTCTTCAACTCGCTACCTTTGGCCTTGAGCGCGTCGGTCAACCGGTCACTACTGGCGCCCATCAGTTCATCTTCCTTGCGGGTACTGGGCAACGCCGCCCCCAATGCCGCGCCCAGCGCTATCCCCAAGGCGGCCAATACCATCGGTTGCTCGTGGAGCATCTGATCGAACTGCCCTTTCAGCGCCGTGGTCTGGTCTGCGACCTTGTGCGCTGAGTGACGCAGGTTATCTGCAGAAGCACCCATCGAGTCCCGCGCACTGCTGCCAAGTTCACCTGCCCGGTCACGCACGTCATGGGCTTTCATGCGCACCGCCTGGCTGGCATCGTGCACCGCCTCCCCTGCATGGGCAAAGGCATCCTTCACCGTGTCCACTGCGTCTGCGATCTTCTCACCCAACCCAGGCCCCTGATGCGCGGGCCCGGGGTTGAAGGGGCGGTTCTGGTTCAAGCCCAGCCAGGCCAGGCCCAGTACGGTGAGGGTAGCGGGTACGGGGTTGTTCTTGAGCGTGGTGCCAAGGTTCTGGAAGAACTCACCGCCATTGCCCTTTGCATAGGCCAATAGCCGATCGACCATCTGGCCAGGGCTCAGGCGCTGTTCGAGGGCATCCACCAGATCGCTGATGTGCTCGCGCCTGGCGTTGATTTCCTGCTCGAGCAGGTCCGGGTCTTTGTGCGCGTCATGTTCGAAGGAAGTGGTCATGGCAGTTTCCTCTTCAACGTATCCTTGTCCTGTTGCATGGCATGCAAGGTGCGATCAGGTGCCAGATGCGCGGGCTCGAACTGCTTCTTGCCCGACTGCAGCATGATGAAACCGATCACCACGGTAATTGCGCCGACGATCAACGCAGCCAACCAGGGCTCGACCACCATTGCCAGGGCATAGACTGCCGCCAGCAACAGGATGATGAAACCCGCCAGAATCACCACAGCCCCCGCTGCAACGGCCGCCGTCCCGGCTTTCAGGGTAGCCAGGTTGTGCTGAAGCTCGGCCTTTGCCAACGCCAGTTCCTTGGTGAACAGCTCCGGTACTTCCCGCATCAGCTGACGCAGCAGGCCACCGACACCGACCGCGTCTTCGTCCGCCGAGCGTAATCCCGGGGTGGTTTGCAAGGGGTCCTTGTTCATCATTCACCTCCTTTGAGTGGATCACGCTCGAACGGGCTACCACTGACCGGCGTACCGGCGCCTGGCCCGATCGGGTCGATGGGGGTGTAAGGTTTGCGGGTGGATACGTCGCTACCGCGATCCGGCGTCACAGGCTGCGCAGGCCGGGGGTGGCGCCATTCGTCCGATGACGCGGCGGTAGCCTGACCATGAGTGGCGCTGGCCCGCATGAACCGCGACACGGCAAAGCCAAGTGCGACGCTACCTGCCAAAAACAGCGCCGGGTTGCTCCGTGCCAACTGGGCACCGCGCTGCAGCAGGCTCTCGGCGTTTTCATGACGCAGCTGCGCGGCCAAGTCGCCCACGCACCCAGCTGCCTGGCTCAGGTACTGCGATAACCCGAAGGTGTCGTTTTCTTGCAGTGCTTGCGCGGCTGAGCGTGCGCCTTGCTCCAGCGAATCAAGCTGATCGGCTGCGGTATCGCGGTAGTGCTCGAATTGCTCGCTGCCTTTCTGCCTGGCTTCACCTAGCAGCGCACCGGCCTCTTCGGTGATGGCCTGCGCGTGATCCTGAGTGCTGCCAGGTGAAGACGTCGAGCCTTGATCGGTCTTGTCCATCGTTACGCCCTCGTAACTGAGTAATGAGCGAATGCCCTCATTACTGGGCATTCATTCGGAGGACGCAGGCGGGACGGCGGTAGTTCAGCGTGTGTGATCTATGACGCTTACCTGGCGATCAAAATGAAACGGCACGATCAACCCCAGCCACTGAACCCGGGGCCGAGGCTTGGGCCGCAATGGTAATCAGCGCGAGAGAGGGTGCTGCCCTGCAGCCTGGCAAGTCGGCTGAACGTTTTTCCGGCCCGGCCGGTCGCACGACAGAGACACAGCCAACTGTGCGAACCCTGACCGTGAGGACCTTCCATGAGCGCAACCGCCCCCGTGGGTGCCGAAGAGCACCGCATTGGCCTGACCATCAATGGTCAGCCCCGATCACTGCTGGTCCTTCCCTGGACAACATTGCTCGACCTGCTGCGTGAGCAGTTGGACCTGATAGGCACCAAGAAAGGCTGCGACCACGGCCAGTGTGGGGCCTGCACGGTATTGCGTGATGGCAAGCGCATCAATGCATGCCTCACCCTCGCCGTCATGTGCGAAGGCGCCCACCTGGTGACTATCGAAGGGCTGGCTAGCGGCGGCGAACTGCACCCCCTGCAACGCGCCTTCATCCGCCATGATGCCTTCCAGTGCGGCTACTGCACCCCGGGCCAGATCTGCTCCGCAGTGGGCCTGGCAAACGAAGGCCATGCCAACACCCCACAGGCCATTCGCGAACAGATGAGCGGCAACCTGTGCCGCTGCGGTGCCTACAGCAACATCGTCGCTGCAGTGGAGGAAGCCCTGCCGTCAATGAACGACCGGCCCCAAGCCACACAGGGAGGGACGAACCCATGACGCCTTTCAGCTACCACAAGCCTGCATCGGTCAGCGAGGCAATCAGCCTGGCAGACCCCAGCTCGCGCTTCATTGCCGGTGGTACCAACCTCGTCGACCTGATGAAGGAAAACGTGGTTCGGCCCGAACGGCTGATCGACATCTCAGGCATTGGGCTGAACGGTATCCACGCCACCGCCAACGCTGGCGTGCTGATCGGCGCATTGGTAAGCAACGCCGACCTGGCCTGGCATCCGATGATCCAGCAGCTCTATCCACTGCTGTCAGAAGCCATCCTGGCAGGGGCATCCCCGCAGTTGAGAAACATGGCAAGCACCGGTGGCAACCTGCTGCAACGTACCCGGTGCTACTACTTCTATGACACCGGCACCCCCTGCAACAAACGTGAACCCGGCAGCGGATGCCCCGCGCGTGATGGCCTGAACCGTATCCATGCCATTCTTGGCGCCAGCGCTGCCTGCGTCGCGACCCACCCCTCGGACATGTGCGTGGCATTGGCAGCGCTCGAAGCCGTGGTGCATGTACAAGGGCCGTCCGGTGAACGCCAGATACCCTTCGCAGATTTCCATCGCCTGTCCGAGGACACCCCCGAGCGCGACAATCAACTGGCAGTCGATGAACTGGTGACAGGCATCGAGCTGCCGCCCCCGCTATTTGAGCACCACTACCGATACCTGAAAATTCGGGACCGGGCATCCTATGCGTTCGCGCTGGTGTCGGTTGCCGCTGCCCTGCGTTTCGATGGCGAGGTGATACAGCAGGCTCGCCTGGCCCTGGGCGGTGTTGCCCACAAGCCCTGGCGAGTTCCGGATGTGGAGCGCATGCTGATCGGCCAGGTGCCTTGCGAAGCGCTTTTCACCCAGGCCGCGCAAATGCTGCTGCAAGGTGCACAGCCCCTGAGCCACAACGGTTTCAAGGTAACGCTCGCGCAGCGGGCTAGCGTGCGGGCATTGAACGAGGCGGCACAGGGCGCTGCAGGCAGGGGGGCACGACCATGAACAGAACCACACCGTTGGTCGGCACGCCCTTGGACCGCGTGGACGGCGTGGCCAAGGTCACCGGGCAGGCACGCTATGCGGGTGAGTACACCGAGGCCGGGCTGCTTCATGGCAGTGTCGTGTCCAGTACCATCGCCCGAGGCCGGGTACTCAAGATCGACAGTGCCCTGGCAACCCGCGTGCCCGGGGTGATCGCCGTGCTCGACCATCGCCACCGGCCGCACATTTCCGGTTACGACGACGACTACAGTGACGCCGACTCGGCCGAGGGGTCGCCGTTTCGGCCGCTGTTCAACGACCGCGTGCTTTACAGCGGGCAACCGTTGGCCCTGGTGGTGGCTGACACCTTGCAACTGGCGCGGTATGCAGGGTCGCTGATCAATATCGAGTATGAAGAAGAGGCCCACCAGACAGACCTGGGTGCCAGCCCGCAATCGCATGAAGCACCGGCCGAGACACCGGCACCGCGTGGCGACTTTGTCGCGCAATTCCCCGGTGCACCGCTGCAGGTAGATGCCACTTACCTGACCGCTAATGAGCATCACAACCCGATGGAGCCACATGCGTCGACCGTGCTCTACAAAATGGACGGCACCCTGGAAATCCACGACAAGACCCAGGGTACGCAAAACTGCCAGGACTATCTGCACAAGGTGTTCGGCCTGCCAAAGGCCGACATCAGGGTGCGTGCGGCATTTGTCGGTGGTGCCTTCGGCTCGGGCTTGCGCCCGCAGTACCAGCTGCCGTTGGCAGTGATGGCGGCATTGCACCTGCAACGCTCGGTGCGCGTCACGCTGACGCGCCAGCAGATGTTCACCTTCGGCTACCGGCCCCGCACCGAACAGCGGCTGCGCCTGGGCGCAGACGCGCACGGCCGGCTGCTGGCAATTGCCCACGATGCACTTGGCCAGACATCCCGCTTCGAGGACTTCACCGAGCATCTGGTGGAATGGAGCGGCATGCTCTACCAGTGTGACAACGTTGCGCTCAGCTATCGCTTGGCCCCACTGGATGTGTACACCCCGCTGGACATGCGCGCACCCGGCGCTGCCTCCGGGATGATAGCGCTGGAATGCGCCATGGATGAACTCGCCTGCGCAGCGCAGATCGACCCGCTCGACTTGCGCCGGCGCAACTTCGCCGCCAACAATGCCAACGAGGGCAAGCCCTATTCCAGCAAGGAGTTGCTGGCGTGTTACCAGCAAGGCGCCGACCGTTTCGGCTGGGTAAACCGCAACCCGCAGCCTCGCAGCATGCGCAATGGCCATCAGTTGGTGGGTTGGGGCATGGCTGGCGGCGTCTGGGAAGCGATGCAGATGAAAGCCAGCGCCAAGGCCCGCATCGATGCACAGGGCCAGCTGACTGTCAGCAGCGCCACCACCGACATTGGAACCGGCACCTACACCGTCATGACTCAGATCGCCGCCGACGCTGCCGGGGTCAGGGTGCAGGATATCACCTTCGTGCTGGGCGACTCCTCGCTGCCCACTGCGCCACTTCAGGGCGGATCGTTCACCGTGTCGTCAGTGGGTTCGGCCGTGCGTCAAGCCTGCCTTGTGCTACGCAGCAAAGTGCTGGAACACGCGCGCAACACATACCCAGAGCTCGCCAATACACCCACGGAGCAGATCGTTTTCGCTGATGGCTACCTGTACGCCGGCAGCCTTCGCCTGGCCTTGGGAGACATCGTCGCCAGCGCCGCGGATGCTGGTTTCGAAGTGCAGATCGATGCCGAGCCAGGCGCCAGGCGCCAACTGTTCTCCACCGCCACTCATTCGGCGGTGTTCGTGGAAGTCCACGTTGACGAGGACCTCGGCACCATCAAGGTGACCCGGGTGGTCAGCGCCGTGGCGGCAGGACGGGTGGTCAACCCAAAGACTGCAACCAGCCAGATCCTGGGAGGCGTGGTGTGGGGTGTGGGCATGGCCCTTCACGAAGAGGCGTTAACCGACCATCGGCTGGGCCGCATCGTCAACCACGACCTGGCGGAATACCACATCCCGGTCAACGCAGACATTGGGGATATCGAGGTGATCTTCGTTGAAGAGAACGATGACATCGTTAATGAACTGGGCTCCAAGGGCGTGGGTGAAATCGGCGTTGTCGGGGTGGCTGCCGCGGTGGCCAACGCTGTCTACCATGCTACGGGCAAGCGTGTAAGGGCGTTACCGATCACACTCGACAAAGTGCTGTGATCCGGCGGGGGCTCGGAACCAGGCGTCCTGGTGGCCAGTATCGAACTCAACCCCCTCAGCTTTCATACCGTCGGACTTGTTGGTGTGAACTTTGATGCCCCACATGGCTTCCCTTGCATACCCGCCCAGAAACCTTACGGCTGCAGGAGCTGACGTCCATGAGAGCGTTGACCTACCACGGAGCAAACGACGTCAGGGTCGATAACGTCCCTGATCCCATTATCAAGGAAGCAGACGACATCATCCTCAGGGTCACCGCCACGGCGATCTGCGGTTCTGACCTACATCTGTATCGAGGAAAGATTCCAGAAACCGAGGCCGGGGATATCTTCGGCCATGAGTTCATGGGAATCGTCGAGGACACCGGAAGTGCAGTTACAAATCTGCAGATTGGCGATCGGGTAGTAATTCCCTTTGTCATCGCCTGCGGCAGTTGTTTCTTCTGTCAGCACGATCTGTTTGCCGCCTGCGAAACCACCAACACCGGGCGCGGCTCAATCGTCAACAAGAAGGGCATTCCTCCGGGCGCGGCACTGTTTGGATACAGTCATTTATATGGCGGCATCCCTGGCGGTCAAGCTGACTACGTCCGGGTACCCAAAGGTAACGTCGGCCCTTTCAAGGTCCCCACCGACCTGGCCGATGACAAGGTCCTTTTCCTGTCCGATATTCTGCCGACCGCGTGGCAGGCGGTCATCAATGCCGAGATTGGCCAGGGTTCATCGGTTGCCATCTACGGCGCCGGGCCAGTGGGGTTGCTGAGTGCCGCCTGTGCACGAATGCTCGGTGCCCAGACCATCTTCATGGTCGATGACAACGATTACCGCCTGGCGTATGCCCAGAAAGCTTACGGTGTTGTCCCCATCAACTTTGAGCAGGACGACGATCCCGCTGACAGCATCATCCGTCACACGTCAGGCATGCGTGGCGTTGATGCGGTAATCGATGCGGTTGGCTTTGAAGCCAAAGGCAGCACTGCCGAAACAGTAATGACGGCACTGAAGATCGAAGGTAGCAGCGGCAAGGCGCTGCGCCAGAGCATTGCTGCAGTGCGTCGCGGCGGCGTTGTCAGCGTCCCAGGTGTTTACGCCGGCTTCATCCATGCCTTCATGTTCGGCGACGCCTTCGACAAAGGTCTGACTTTCAAGATGGGCCAGACCCATGTCCAGAAATACCTACCGGAGCTGCTGGAGCACATCCAGGCAGGACGCCTGCAACCGGAACTGATCGTCACCCACCGCCTGGCACTCGAAGAAGCGGCCATGGGCTACAAGATGTTCGATCAGAAGCAGGACGACTGCCGCAAGGTCATCCTCGTACCAGGCGCTGCGGCGGGCACCCTGGGCCCTGACCACATATGAAGGGGACATGGCCTCGAAGTTTTTTCATCACCCGCTCGCAACGCATGCACCGCTGATGTGAGCCGCTGAGCACCGCGCTGGAACTTTACCTCGCCGTGCCGGCCCCTATCTGAGGTCTATAGGTAAAAGGAGCTAAACGATGAGTGCACAACTGAACGGCAAACGCGTGGCGTTTCTGGTCACTGATGGCTTCGAGCAGGTGGAACTGACCGGCCCGCGCGAGGCACTGGAAAACAACGGTGCGGTGGTTGATATTCTGGGCGAAAAAGAAGGTACGGTCATGGGCTGGAACCATGACAAGCCCGCCGACGCCTTCACCGTAGATGCGACGTTCGAGGGCGCCGACCTCGACCTCTACGACGCCTTGGTGCTGCCTGGCGGCGTGCAGAACTCCGACACCATCCGCATCATTTCTGCCGCGCAGAATCTGGTAAAAAGCCATGACGCGGCTGGCAAGCCGCTGGCCGTCATCTGCCACGGTGCCTGGTTGCTGGTGTCCAGTGGCTTGGCCAAAGGCAAGCGCATGACCAGCTACAAGACACTGCAGGACGACATCCGCAACGCGGGTGGCACGTGGGTAGATGAACAGGTGGTGGTGGACGGCAACCTGATCACCAGCCGCCAGCCAGATGATATCCCCGCCTTCAATGAGCAATTGATCAAGGCACTGGCAAGCTGAGTGTGCTTCTTTCCAGCGCCCCCTGGTCGCATTTGACGCCGACCAGAAGGCGCTGGTCATGCCAGCTGGATATAAACCGAATAGCTGCCCAGCAAAATCCAGAAGCACAGGAAGATCCAGGGCGTGCGCAGGGAAAACAGCAGTGATTTGCGGTGCCCCGCCTGAGAGGTTTCTGCCTCGCAGAACAACGGCGACTCGTCATAGGCCAGGCCCATCATCGGCTCGCTGCGCAGCAAGTGGCTCTGTTTCATCTGCCAGTGCTCGATGATCCGGAAGGCGGCACGGATGCCTGGCCAGGCATTCAACGTACTTAGCACGCCAAGCAGTGCGAGAAAAGCCGGCACCATCAAGGTGAACATTTCGCCCCAGCTCTGGTTCAGGTTGCTCATCGATGATACGAACGCGATCACCAGGAACGACTGGGCAGCGAGATAAGCGTCAGTGCGGTTGGCCAGAATGGTGGTTTCATACTGGATTTCGCGCCGATAGAAATCCAGCCGCTCTTTCGGCGTACCGAACAGCTTCGCATTCCTTTGGTCGATTTCGTGTTCCGGCGTGGTGGGCGTGATGATTCGAGGCACGTGGATACTCCTGGATATCGTATGCCTCGCCCATTACAGCGCAAGACCCGTCAGGGATAGAGTACTCTGCTGACCGAAAATTCATTGGGAATGCGCTTGCCAACCGCTCGTCGCGTAGACCGATGACCCACCTAAACGCTGGCTTCGCGCACGCTTCGAACGGTAATGACCGTTCCCAACTGCAGGAGCATCTTCCATGATCGACTACCCTACCCCTCCATTCCCGTCCCAACCACAAAGCGTGCCGGGCTCACAACGCAAAATGGAACCGTATCCGGATTGTGGTGAGCAAACCTACACCGGCCACAACCGCCTGGAAGGCAAAATCGCCTTGATCACCGGCGCCGACAGCGGGATCGGGCGTGCAGTAGCGATTGCCTACGCTCGCGAAGGTGCTGACGTTGCCATTGCCTATCTGAATGAGCACGAAGATGCGCAGGAGACGGCGCGCTGGGTCGAAGCCGCTGGCCGCCAATGCCTGCTGCTGCCAGGCGACCTTGCGCAGAAACAGCACTGCTACGACATCGTCGACAAGACCGTGGCGCAGTTCGGTCGTATCGATATTCTGGTCAACAACGCCGCGTTCCAGATGGCTCATGAGGGCTTGGACGAGATTGACGATGATGATTGGGTGAAGACCTTCGATACCAACATCACCGCCATTTTCCGCATCTGCCAGCGGGCGTTGCCCTCGATGCCAAGAGGCGGTTCGATCATCAACACCAGCTCGGTCAACTCTGACGATCCGTCACCCAGCCTGCTGGCGTATGCCGCCACCAAAGGCGCCATTGCCAACTTCACCGCAGGCCTTGCCCAACTGTTGGGCAAGAAAGGCATTCGGGTCAACAGCGTAGCACCCGGCCCGATCTGGACGCCGCTGATTCCTGCCACCATGCCCGATGAAGCCGTCAGAAACTTCGGTTCGAGCTACCCGATGGGGCGGCCTGGGCAACCGGTGGAAGTAGCCCCGATCTACGTCTTGTTGGGCTCTGATGAAGCGAGTTACATCTCGGGCTCACGGTACGGAGTAACCGGCGGGAAACCCATCCTCTGATGACAATACCGAGGCCAGCTGTGGCTGGCCTCGAAACAGATCGGCCCTACGCCAATCATCATCCTTGTTGAACCCTGCCGCTGTCGGCCACTCAACTCCTGGGAAGCCAGTATTTATCCGCCCGTGACGAGGTACCTCCATGAATGCCATCGATCTGCTGATTCAAGATCATAAAGTGGTCAAGAAACTGCTGGAAGAACTCTCATCGACCACTGAACGTGCTGTAAAAAAACGCGCTGACTTGCTGCACCGCATTGAGCAGGAACTGCAAGTCCACACCGCGTTGGAAGAGGACATTCTCTATCCAGCGATCAAGCAAGCCGGTGGTAAAGAGGAGGCCAAGATGTATTACGAGGCCAAAGAAGAACACCGGACAGTTGACGCACTGGTACTCCCTGACCTGCTTCAAACCCAGACCGGCACGCTCGAATTCGCAGGTCGAGTGAAGGTGATGAAAGAGCTGCTTGAGCATCACATCGAGGAAGAGGAAGGCGAGCTCTTCCCCACCGCGAAGAAGCTGCTCGGTAAAGATCAATTAGAGGCGCTGGGGCGCGCCATGGAGACCCAGAAAAAAGTGCTCAAGAGCGAGCGGCCCGCCGCTTGAATCAAACACGCCTAGCCGGATCAGCGATCTGGCTAGGCGAGCGCGGGCAACCCTTCACCACCAGGCGATCAGTTATCCAGTTCATCCTTGATGATCTTGCCGTCGTGCGGATCAACCTGGAATTCGTACTGCTTGCCGTCAGCCTTCATGCCTTCACCTTCCCAGTGGCCGTCGTCGGCTTCGATCTTGGTAATTTGCGTGTAGCCGGCGCCTTTCAACGTGGCTTCAGCCTGATCCTTGCTGACCTTCCAGTCAGCACCGGGCGTATCAGCCCACGCGCAAGAAGCACCCATGGCACCTACCAATGCCAAGCCAGTGAACAGTCGAGTCATCGCTTTCATCGCCAACTTCCTTTTGCTGTGAATGTGAACATGCGACCCGGCCGACACGATGCAGGTTCAGTCGGAGCGCTATTCCCAGGCAGTTCTGTTCCAGCGCTAGTCGATAATTACGGGGCCACTGAACCTTACTGTCAGTACAACACTCTGTTCTTGTCAGGTACCGCTTGAATCCAGGGAGCGACTTTCATGACTGATCCGATCATGCAACTGGACGCAGAGCTCGAATGGCTCGGCGAGATCGCCGATGAGCTCGAACGCCAGGTGGCGCCCTGCCCCCTTACCCGGGTATTGCTGGTCGCCTGGTTGACGGAGTGGGTACCCACCGCTCAAGGGCGGACAGCGATGAAGCGGGAACTGCCTCACCTCCCACAAGCATTGAAGTCGGCATATGCAGTGTGGATTAACGCCGGTGGCGCTCGCTGATATTACTGCCAGCGCCGACCCGGCACTGTCCATGTCCTCATGACGCCCGCTTCTTCCATGCTTCGTATCGGGCAAGCAGCGGCTGAACGCTCAACCCGTGCAGCAGGATGCTCAACGCCACCACTGACAACACCAGGTTGGTGCTCAGTACCGCATAGCCTGGGAGCAGCCCATGGTTAAGGGCATGGAAAAGGTAGTAGAAACTGCCGATACCGCGGATGCCAAACCATCCAAGCAGCCCACGTTGCCGAATATCCACCAGCCCCCGAATGGGGAACAGGGCAATGCTGAAGGGACGAATCAGCAGGAACAACGCACCGGCGACCAGTAACGCTCGCCAGTCCCAATGCTCTATAAGCACCACCCCGAGCAAGGTCACGAGGAACACCTCCATTGCTCGCTCGATCAGGCTTCCGAAGGCCAGCATGTCCCCCAGCATGATCCCCGCTGCAACCTGAGAATCGTCCAGCCCTTTCACATCACCTGTCACGGCCAACTCCGGCGCTACATGCTGATGGCCTACCACCGGCTGCACAAGGTGTTCGGCGGCCGGCTGTTGTGGGCTGCTGGACGTGTGAACCTCCGCCTGGCGCAAGCCCAGCCCCGCAGCAAACACCGCGAGAAACCCATAGGCCTGAATCGATTCGGCGAGCACATAGGCCAGCGCGATCAATGCCAAGGCCAGGTAATCATTGGGCGATACGGTACTGTCGTCGTTGCGCAGCCGCAGGAACAGCGTAAGTTTGCCCAGCCCACGCCCCATCCAGTAGCCAAGAAGCAAACCAGCAGTTACTGCCCATAGCATGTCCTTCATCAACCAGTCAGCGAGCCAGGCCTGCCCGGTGTTCTGTTGCAGGAACAACCCAAGGATGACAAAGGGAAAGGCCACTCCATCGTTCAGGCCCGCCTCCCCGGACAAGCTGAAACGCACAGGATCTTCGTCCTGGGCATCGGCCACCTGCACCAGTGTCGCAAGCACTGGGTCTGTGGGTGCGAGGATCGCCCCGATCAGCACCGAAACACCCCATTCCAGGTGCAGGCCGTAGTGCAACACCAGCGTTACGCCACCGATGCACATCATCATCACAGGCCCTGCCAGGTAAAACGCGGCCAACCATCGGCGGTCATGCAAGGGCAGGCGCAGCTTCAAACCGCTGAAGAACAGCGAAAAAAGCACCGCGACCTCGGTCAGGTGCTCCATCCATTCACTGGACTTGCTGACATCCAGATGAAGAAAGCCCAGCCCGGACGATCCGAGCCCGACGCCCAGGGCAAGGCACACCACAGAGGATGTCACCGGCATCCAGCGTAGATAGGAGGATGAAAGCGCGAGTAGCAGCAAGACCATGCCCAGCATGGCGAACCAGACGATGAAGGTCATCTGCGCAGGTAGCCTGGTAGAGTTGTCGATCAGCTTTTGACTTTCCGTTACGACGCGTCGTTCCACTGCGATAACCCGACTCGGGCTGGCCGGTATTCGCGGCTTGAGCCCACACAGTCGAAGCAACGCCGAAACAATCAGCCATGCCCTTCATGTCGCCTGATCAAGTGCCCGGCGTACCTTGGCGAGCAGTTCGCTGATCTGGAACGGCTTGATCAGCATGTCCATTCCACTGCCCAGAAACGCCTGGCGGTCCAGGGCCGTCTCCGCATAGCCGGTCATGAACAGCACCGGTAACCTTGGGCGATAGGCCCGCGCCATATCGGCAAGCTCGCGCCCACTGATCCCAGGCAGGCCGACATCGGTGAGCAGCAACTGAATGCCGGCCTCTTCACGCAGATGGTCAAGTGCCTGCTCGATGGTTTCGGCCAAGGTGCACCGGTACCCGGCATCGGCCAGCACTTCTGCCACTGACAGGCGTACCGAGGCCATGTCCTCCACCACCAGCACATGTTCACCGGCCCCTTGCTGATCGGCTTGCGGTATGCGCTGCTCGCAGGATTCCTGCTGGTTGCTGGCGGGCAGCATGAGGATGACTTCAGTGCCCCGCCCCGGCACGCTGTGGATCGCCACGTGTCCGCCCGACTGGCGAGCAAAACCGTAGATGGTCGACAGCCCAAGCCCGGTACCCTGCCCTAACGGCTTGGTGGTGAAAAACGGGTCGAATACCTTTTCCAGCAGCTCTGGCGCGATGCCACAGCCATCATCGCGTACCGTCACCGCAACATAAGGGCCGTCCTGCAGGTTGGGGTCGCCGAGTGAGAAGCTCGCCGCCGTATTCACCCAGATATGCCCGCCCTTGGCCAAGGCATCGCGGGCATTGATCACCAGGTTGAGCACCGCGCTTTCCAGCTGGATCGGGTCTACCAGTGCGATCGTCGGCTCACGGGACAGCTCCAGTTTCAGCACGATTCTCTCACCGATGGTGCGGTTGATCAGTTCTTCCAGCGAGCGTACCCGCTCGTTGATATCCACCGGCCGCGTGTCCAGAGGCTGCTGCCGTGCGAAGGCGAGCAGCCGATGGGTCAGCGAGGCAGCGCTCATGGCAGAGCTCAGGGCCGCGTCGGCGTATGCAGGGACCTTTTCGATACGGCTCTCTGCCACCCGTTTGCGAATCAGCTCCAGGCTGGTGATGATGCCGGTCAACAGGTTGTTGAAGTCATGGGCGATGCCACCAGTAAGACTGCCCAGGGCATCCATCTTCTGCAGTTGCAGCAGCTGCGCCTCGGTCTGTTCGCGCTGGGCCGTTTCCCGGGCCAACTGGGTGTTGGCGTCCTCAAGGCGCGCCAGGTGCGAGCGCTCGCGGTGGCGATGCTCGGTGACGTCTTCGACGAACACCAGGCACAACCCAGGCGCCCGGTAGGGCGATAGCTGCCATTCGGTATCCCTGGGCATGCCGCCCACGTGCATGGCCAACGTGCCACGCCAGCGCTGCCCCGCAAGCAGGTGCTGACGCAACTCGGCGATGACGGTTTGCTGGTCTTCGGCAAAGCATTCCTGCAGCGCCTCGGGGTTGTGATTGTCCTGGGTCAGCTGCTCGAAGGCATGGTTGCATTCATGCACCTTCAGCCTGTCGTCAATTACGGCGATCGGGGCTGACACATTGGTGAAGATTTCCCGAAAACTGGCCTCGCTGTCCCGCAAGGCCCGCTCGGTGTCGCGCACCCGCAGCAAGGTACGCAGCGTGGCCACCAGCACATCGGCATCCACGGGGTGAACCAGGTAGGCATCGGCGCCTGCGTCTAGCCCGGTAATGATGTCACCCGTCTGGATCGACGCCGCCGACACGTGGATCACCGGCAGCAAGGCGGTCTCGGGCTTGGCACGCAGCAGGCGGACGATATCGAAGCCGCTCATGTCCGGCAGGTTGACGTCCAGGATCAGGGCATCGAAATGCTCGCTACCGATCAGCGCCAGCCCCGCGCCACCGGTGCCTGCCTCCGTCACGGTGTATCCATGCAATGCCAGCCGGCGACGCAGCGCATAGCGTGTGGCGACATTGTCGTCAACGATCAGCAGGCGGATGTCAGCGTTCATCAGCGCTCTCCTGGGCCAGCGCCATAGGCAGGATGACAAAGAACGATGATCCGCTGCCGGGCGTACTTTCAACTCCCACCTCGCCGCCCAGCAGCGCCGCAAAACGCTTGCACAGCGACAGCCCCAGCCCCGTGCCACGCAAGCGTTTCTGTAGCGGCGAGTCAATCTGGGCGAAATCTTCGAACAAACCACCGAGCAGCTCGGGGGCAATCCCGATACCCGTATCGCTCACGGCAAAACGCACCTGGTCGCTACCCACCAGCTGCGCCGACACACGCACCTCGCCACAGGTGGTGAATTTCAGGGCGTTGGAAATGAAGTTGCGCAGGATCTGCGCCAGCTTCTTGTCATCGGTATACATCTTCGGCAGGCCTTGCGGCTCTTCGAAGATCAGGTCCACCGCGCCGGTGTCGACGATCGGGCGGAACATGCCGCGCAAAGCCGCAAACAGGTCGAGCATATCGAACCAGGCAGGCGAAATGGTAATGCGGCCAGCTTCGATCTTGGCAAGGTCAAGCAGGTCGTCGACCATGTCGCCCAGCTCTCGCGTTGCCGTGCTGATGAACGCCACCTGCAACTGCTGCTCCTTGCTCAACGGCCCGTCCACCTCGTCGGCGAGCAGGCTGGTGATGCTCAGGATCGAACCCAGCGGCGTGCGGAACTCGTGGCTCATGTAGGAAAGGAAGCGGCTTTTCAGGTCCGAAGCCTGGCGCAGTTGCTCAGCCTGGGTGTCCAGCTCGGCATACAGCGCCAGCACTCCCTGGTTGGTGTCCTCCAGTTCGGCGCGCAGCGCCTGGTTTTCCGCCTGCAACCGGGCGATGAGGTCGGCCTGCTCGACACTGTTGCTGGATGATTCAGCCATGCACGGTCTCCAGGTCGATGACCAACACCGTCACATCGTCCCGCCCACGGCAGAAATCGCGATGCAACACGGCAGCGATGACCGCCGGGTGGCGGTGCACGAGGCCGGGGTAGGTTTGCAGGCTCCAACGCGACTGCAGGCCGTCACTGAACATGATCAACAGATTTCCTTTCACGTGAGCGTAGTCGAACACCTGGCCCTTGCGGTATTGCCCACCGACGATGCCGGGGTGCGAGGCCAGGCCGCGCGGCCGTTCGCGGCCGACCAAGGTTGCGCCGATATTGCCGATGCCGATGAACGACAGGTGGTCAACAGCACCATCGTACCGGGCGATGGCAACCGCACCGCCGCGGGTGCCGGCCATGGCATGGTGCAGTTCGCCAAGCAACTGCTCCGGCGCGCTGAAGGGCGCCAGGGTAAAGGCCTGCACACCCGCCTTGGCCGCACGCTCGGCCTCCTCGCCATGGCCAAGCCCATCGATCAGTACTGCGCTGATACGTTGTTCGGCCAGCGTCACATGCCAGCTATCACCGCAGGCCGGGTCATCGTGCAGCGAATGCTGGGTCACGCCAATGCGTATGTCCCTGCCCGTATGGCCCTGCCGGTAGAGGCGCGCCAGTACCACCGCGCCCTTCGCGTCCGCATGCACATCGAATACCTGCGCCAGGCGGCTGACCGCCCCCAGCCCGATGCCTTGGGTGCCGCCGGTGGAGTAGCCATCGGCCAGGCAGTTGGCCAGGTCGAACCCTTGTGCACGGTCCACCGCCACCAGTTCCATACCCGGGTGGGCGTGATGCGCAAGAACGCGAAGATGCAATTCACCACGCTCGGCGTGCTTGAGCACATTGCTGGCAAGCTCGGTGGCGACAATGGCCGCCCGGCCGGCGTCGGCGGCAGTGAAACCAAGCTGCTCGGCCAGCCTCTGGGCAACACGCCGGGCATGGCCGACCTGGCTGGGGTCATCAAGGCGCAGCACCTGGGTCAAACTCGCTGCCAGGTTCAGGCCCATCGTGTGATCGTTACCCGGGTACCTTGCCCGGGGGTGGTGTCCAGTTCGAATTCGTCTACCAGTCGGCGCGCGCCGGTCAACCCCAGGCCCAGCCCGCCGCCGGACGTCCAGCCATCGGTAAGCGCCAGTTTGACGTCGGCGATACCCGGCCCCTCGTCACGAAATACCAAGCGCAGGCCTACCCGCCCGGCTTCCTCGATGACTTCCCAGTCCATGTCACCGCCGCCACCGTATACCACGGTGTTACGTGCCAGCTCACTGACAGCCGTGACCAGTTTGGTGAGGTCGACCAACCGCATGCCGCAGTCGGTGGCAATCTTGCGGGTCAGCTGACGGGCCAGTACCACGTCCTGCTCCAGGCGTACCGGCTGGCTGCCGCTTTGGCGGATGCTCATGAGTGGCCTACCCGCTGGCGCAACAGGTGCATGCCGCGATCGACATTCAGTGCTGTGCTTACGCCGGGCAGGGTCAGGCCAAGCTCCACGAGGGTGATGGCCACCGCGGGTTGCATACCGACCAAAACCGTTTCGGCATCCATGATCCGGGAAAGGCCGGAGATACTGGCAATCATGCGGCCGATGAACGAATCGACCATATCCAGCGCGGAAATATCGATCAGCACGCCGCGGGCCGAGGTGTGGTCGATGCGGTCGGTAAGGTCGTCCTGCAGGCGCAGCGCCAGTTGGTCATGCATGTCGACCTGAATGGTTACCAGCAGGAATTCACCCATTTGCAGAATGGGAATACGCTCCATCGCCTCACACCTTCTCGCCAGTGCTGGTACCCAGACGCGAAAGCGCCAGCTTCAAGGCGTCCGCAAGGTTGGACTTGGTGGTCAACGTGCCCAGATCAAGGCCCAGGTGCACGATGGTCTGGGCAATCTGCGGGCGAACACCGCTGATGATGCAATCGGCGCCCATCAGGCGGATAGCTGTCACGGTCTTGAGCAGGTGCTGGGCGACCAGGGTATCGACAGTCGGCACACCGGTGATATCGATGATGGCAATTTCGGAGCCGGTATCGACGATGCGCTGCAGCAGCGATTCCATCACTGTCTGGCTGCGTTGCGAGTCGAGTGTGCCGATCAACGGCAGGGCCAGTACGCCCTCCCAGAGTTTGACCACCGGGGTGGACAGCTCAAGCAGTTCTTCCTGCTGGCGCTTGATGACGGCTTCGCGGTTTTTCTGATAAGTACGGATGGTGTGCAAGCCGAATGCATCGAGCAGTTGGGATATTTCCCACAGCTGTTCGGCCAACAGCGCGGGCTGGTCGCGGTAGTGGGCCTGCAGCAGTGTGAATAGCGGGCCTTTGAGGGCGAAGATGAAATTGGCTGTCTGGTGCGATTCCTGCCCAACCTGCGCACGGCTGGCAGACAGTTTTTCGAGGAAATGGCGCGTTTCTTCCCATTCTTCTACGCCAATCTGCGTACCTGCCTCCTTGCGCAGCGCGTCGATCACCAGTTGCAGGAAGTCTCGGGTTTCCTGGCGCAAGTCATGCTCACGGATATTGCGGGTCGCGCCGCTGGCTTCCAGGGCGCTGAGCCATTGCGCCAACAACTGCGGCTGATTACCGACGATTGCTTCGAACGAGCTGTTCTGCAGTGCTGCCATGTACGGTTTGCTCCTGAAAAAAGGCCTGGCCGGCTCATCGATTTTTTTGCCAGCTTCGACAATGACCCCTACCGATGAAAATAGTTGTGGCTCTTAGCGATAATTGATTGCGCCATCTTTTGTGTCGTTAACTCTAGGCCAAGTTCATGGGGTACGTGGGCTGCACACCCTCATCTACAGAGCTTTCGCGCTCCACTGTGGTCACACGCTATAGATCACTGGAGAAAAGTCATGAAATTCGCGCAATTCTGCCAATGGCTCGCCAAGCACGCCGGTAAACCGAGCACCTTCCTCATCGCTGTAGTGCTGATTGCCATGTGGGCTGCATCCGGCCCCTGGTTTCACTACAACGACACTTGGCAGCTCATCGTCAATACGTCGACGACCATTATCACTTTCCTGATGGTTTTTCTTATCCAGAACACCCAGAACCGGGACAACGACATGATCCACGTGAAGCTCGACGAACTCATCCGCGCTACAAAAACTGCGGAGCAGTCGGTGCTGGATCTCGAAGCGCTCGACAGCCGCCAGATCCATCAGCTTCGCAAGGCGTATGAGGCGATGGGCAGCCGCTGTGGAACGGCCGCACAGCCGCTTGTTGAGGAGGATGGAGACTCTGCCGCCCGGGATAACCTGCAGCGCTAGCGTGGTGTGGCCAGTCGAAGCGCTTTCATCACGCTTCCACTCGTCAACCTTGCTGAACCCTGTTGCCACTGCGCGGGTCGCTAATGATGAGTGCACGAACGAAAGGGAGCCCTCGTGAGCGAAATCTGCATTGGTATTTCCGGTTGGCGCCATGGCCCACCCCGCAACAAGCCCTACCGCAAGGGGCTGGGGGCGCAGCCATGAACGGGACCCTGCCCACCCCCAACTGCATTATCGACAAGGTCACCGCCGTGCACCGCCTGACGGTGCTCACACTCAACGTTCACAAAGGCTTCACGCCGCTCAACCGCCGCTTCATCCTGCCAGAGCTGCGTGAGGCGGTGCGTGCCACCGGCGCCGATCTGGTGTTCCTGCAAGAGGTGCATGGCAGCCACCAACACCATGCCGAGCGCCACTCGGCCTGGCCGCAAACCCCGCAATACGAATTTCTTGCCGACAGCATGTGGCCACAGTTCGCCTACGGGCGCAATGCGGCCTACCCCCATGGCGACCATGGCAATGCGCTGCTGTCCAAATTCCCGATCCGCACCTACGACAACCTGGACGTTTCGGTCCATGGCGACGAGGAGCGCGGCCTGCTGCACTGCCAGCTCGAAGTGCCGGGCCATGAACAGCTACATGCCATTTGCGTACACCTGGGCCTGCGCGAAAACCATCGCCAGCGTCAGGTCAGCCTGCTCATGGCATTGCTCGAGAGCCTTCCGCCAGAGGAGCCGGTCATCGTCGCCGGCGACTTCAACGACTGGCGCCTGAAAGCCGATGCGCGGCTTTCGGGGCACTTGATCGAAGCCTTCGGCAAACCGGCGCGCAGCTTTCCGGCCCGCCTGCCCCTGCTGCGCCTGGACCGTATTTACCTTCGCAATGCGCAAACCTGCAAGGCGCGGGTGTTGTCCAGCTACCCCTGGTCGCACCTCTCCGACCATGCCCCGCTGGTAGCCGAGGTGACGCTATGAAGCAGCCCTGGAGCAACGGCAATCACGTCGAACTGCTGATCAATGGCGAGCAGTACTATCCCCGCGTGTTCGAGGCCATGGCCGAGGCTCGCGAAGAAATCCTCCTGGAAACCTTCATCATCTTCGACGACAAGGTCGGCCAGGACTTGCGCCAGTCACTGATCGAAGCCGCCCAGCGTGGCGTGCGGGTCGAGGTGGCGGTTGACGGCTACGGCACTGCAGACCTTCCCGACGATTTCATTTCCTCCATGACAGCAGCCGGCGTGCGCTTTCACGCGTTCGATCCGCAACCACGACTGGCGGGCATGCGCACCAACCTGTTCCGCCGCCTGCACCGCAAGATCGTGGTGATCGACGGGCAGCGCGCGTTCATCGGCGGCATCAACTACAGCGCCGACCACCTTGGCGACTTCGGGCCCCAGGCCAAGCAGGACTATGCGGTGGAAGTCGTCGGCCCCGTGGTTGCCCAGGTGCACGCCTCCTGCTGCAGAATGCTTGCGCCGGTTCTGGAAAGCGTGGCCCGAGTGGAGCCGACCAACGCCGCTGCCGGCCCGTCCAGCGCCGTGCTGGTGGAGCGCGACAATGGTCGCCATCGCAACGATATCGAGGTCTGTTACCTGCAAGCCTTCCGCCAGGCCAAGCGACGCATCGTGGTCGCCAACGCCTACTTCTTTCCCGGCTATCGCCTGCTGCGCGAACTGCGCAACGCTGCCCGGCGCGGGGTCGAGGTGACCTTGATCCTCCAGGGGCAACCGGACATGCGCTGGGTCCGCGCGCTCTCGCGCCTGCTCTACAACTACCTGCTGCGCGACGACGTGCGCATCCACGAGTACTGCAAGCGCCCGCTGCACGGCAAGGTGGCGCTGGTGGACGACGACTGGTCCACCGTGGGCTCAAGCAACCTTGACCCGCTGAGCCTGTCGTTCAACCTCGAGGCCAACCTGGTAGTCCGTGACCGCGCTTTCAACCATGGCCTTTACACCCACTTGAGCGAGCTGAGCCAGGAGCATTGCAAGACCGTAACCCTGGAACGTGCGGTGCGTGGCTACTGGTGGCGTGCACCCTTGATCTTCCTGGGCTTCCACCTCACCCGATATTTTCCGCGCATCGCCGGCTGGTTCCCTGCACACAGGCAACACCTGCAGTCGCTGCAAGCAGACAGCGAAATCCCGGTCGACTACCACGAGGGCCAAACCTGATGGCCAATCCACATAGGAAGACCTGGGGCAAACGCCTTCTGACCGTGCTGTTCCTGATACTGATCCCGGTGCTGCTGTTCACCCTGGCGCGCAATCTGGACTGGAACGAAGTGCGCCAGTCGCTGCTGGCATACCGGCCCTCAACCCTGGCCCTCGGCCTGTTGCTGGCGCTGTGCAGCTACCTGGTGTTCGCCAGCTACGACCTGCTCGCCCGTGCCTACACCGGCCACCGCCTGCCGGCCCGTCAGGTGCTGCCAGTGGCATTTGTCTGCTACGCATTCAACCTCAGCTTCACCACCTGGGTCGGTGGCGTGGCCCTGCGTTACCGCCTGTACGGCAGGCTGGGGCTGGATACCGCGACCATCACCCGCATCCTCACCTTGGGCCTATTGACCAACTGGATGGGCTATTTGCTGCTGGCCGGCACGGTGTTCGCCTTGGGCCTGGTCAAGCTGCCCGAAAGCTGGGCGGTGGGTTCTGGCGGCCTGCGCCTGATTGGCATGTTGATGGTGGCGGTCGCGGTGGCTTACCTGCTCGCATGCGCCTTCGCCAAGCGGCGCACGTGGAGCCTGCGCGGCCATGATGTAACCCTGCCGAGCCTGCGCCTGGCGCTGTGCCAGGTGGCGCTGGGCGCAAGCAACTGGGCGCTGATGGCGGCACTGATCCACCTGCTGCTGCCGCCGGAGCTGATGTATCCCTCCGTGTTGGGGGTATTGCTGATCAGTTGCGTGGCTGGCGTAGTGGCGCATATTCCCGCCGGCCTTGGCGTGCTGGAGACCGTGTTCCTTGCCCTGCTCCACGGCCAGATCGGCCAGGGCACCCTGGTCGCGGCACTGCTAGGCTATCGGACCTTGTACTACCTGATCCCGCTGCTGTTGGCGGTGGTCACCTACCTGATCCTCGAAAAGCGTGCCAAGGCGTTGCGCCAGCAGGCCGGCCTGGCTGCCGAGAAACGCTGATGCACCGTGGGTGCCCGTGCCGGACAGCGGCACGAGCACCCACGGTGCAAGCAGAAACAGCGTTGCTCGTGTATCAGGGCTCTCTGCGGTCGTCTTCAGAGGCCACATCATCGGTCCAGGGTTCGCCATCCAATGGCGCGGAGCGAGCCAGTTCAGCCTCGTCCAGGCCGATGCCGCCACCGATCTCGTTGGCCCCTACCTCGCGCAAGGTCTTGTCCGCCGGGCCATCATCCGTTCCCGGCTCGTAGGGATCACGGGCGCCGCTCTCATCGAACAACGTATCCGGGCTCATGTCGTCGAGGGTGACATTGTCTTCGTGCAGGCTGTCGCTGAGGGCCTCGCCCCCGGTCATGCCACCTTCAGCGACACGCCGGGGCGGGAATTCCTCGTTTACCTCGCGGTCCGGACGCTCGTCGCCGATACGGCCCTGGCGTTCATCGCGGCGCTCGCTGAAATCCAGCTCGTGGACTGAGCCCATGCGGTCTTCGGTGTCGTCGATCTCGCCTTGGGGTCTTGGGTCATCGGGTTTTGACATGAACGTTCTCCGTCTGTGGGCTTCATTCGGTCGACTCCCGCCAGGGGAAAATGATTCAGAGTTTCTTGAACAAAGCCCACCGCGCACTTCATGAACGCCACGCACATGCCCCTCCGGCCGGGATTCATCGAATCTTGTAGGTGAAGGTATTTTTGACATTGGCCACCGCCACCGCCTGCCCGTTCACCATCCGGGGCTGGTAACGGAAGCGCTTTGCCGCTGCCAGCGACGGTTTGACGAACAACGGATGGCACTGGCCGACCACCTGCGGGTCACTGACCTGGCCTTGCGGCGTGACCGTGTAGGCGACCGTGCATTCCCCCTCGATATTGCGATCCAGCGCCCGTTGCGGGTAATCCGGGGCCTCCTTGGCGATGGGCAGGTACTGCCGGCTGGCCGCCTCGGCTGCCGCACGGGCCTGGGCAGCAGCCTCTCGCGCCTGCTGCTGACGTGCCTGCTCTTGCTGCGCCAGTTGCTGCTCGCGCCGCTCAGCCTCCTCGCGCTGCTTGCGGGCCTGCTCCTGTTCCTGGCGCTGTTGTTGATCGCGCTTGTGTTGTAGGTCGCGCTTATGCTGCTGCACACGCTTGAGGGCCAACGCTGCCTCATCCACGACCGGTGCCTGGGCTTTTGGTGGCGGCGACGAAGGTTTCTCGACAACAGGCTGGGTCACGGGCTCAGGCGCTGGCGGCTCAGGCACCACTACAGGTGCCGGCAAGCTCACCAGCTGGGTGTGGATCACGGACGCTGGTAAAGCCGCAAGCTCTGGCGTATGCGACAGGTTGAACAGCAGGTAGGCCAACCCCGCGTGCAAGGCGCACGCCACGCCAAACGCCATACCGTGGTCGCGCCAGCTGGCAGGGTCAAAAGTCAGGTTGCTCATGGTCACGGCGCCTCGGTGATCAGGCCCAGGCGGCTGACCCCACCGCGTTGCAACTCGGCGATACCGGCCACCACTGCGGCGTATTCGGTGTTGCGGTCGGCGCGCATGTACACCTGGGTCTGCGGGTCCTGGGCGACGATAGCTGCAATCTTGTCGCGCATCTGTGCGGTGTCGACGGCGCTGTCGGTCTGGCTACGGGTGTCGACCTCGCTGCCCAGGTTCCAGTAGTAGCTGCCATCGGCCTTCACCGAGAGCGTGACGATGCGCTGCTGGCCGGGTGCCGGCAGCGCCTCGGCGGCCACCTTGGGCAGCTCGATCTGCACGCCCTGCACCAGCATCGGTGCAGTGACCATGAAGATCACCAGCAGCACCAGCATCACATCGATGTACGGCACCACGTTCATTTCGGCCTTCAGGCCATGCTTGCGGACGGGTCTGGCGAGCATCGCGTGTTCCTCCTCAGGCCGCTGCCGCCAGGTTGCTGGCGTGGCCCTGCAAACGCCGTTGCAGGCGGCCTTGCAGTTCGTTGCCAAAGGCGTAGTAGCGGCTGATCAAGGTCTGGCTGCGCGCCGAGTAACGGTTGTAGGCCATCACTGCCGGAATCGCCGCAAACAGACCTATGGCGGTGGCGATCAGCGCTTCGGCAATACCGGGGGCCACGGTCGACAGGGTCGCCTGCTGCACCTGGGACAAACCCAGGAACGAATTCATGATGCCCCACACGGTTCCGAACAGGCCGATGTAGGGGCTGACCGAGCCGACCGTGGCCAGGAACGGCAAGCCCTGCTCCAGGCGCTCTTCCTGCTCGGCGATGGTCACCAGCAGGCTGCGTTCGACGCCTTCCAGCACGCTGTCGGGCTGCTGGCCTGGTTGCAGCTGCTGGAACGCCTGGTAGCCGGAAACGAAAAGCTGCTGCAGCCCGGCATCGACGTGAGGCTGTTGCGCCTTGATGCCCTGATACAGCTGGCCGACTTCGCTTTCGCGGAACTGCTTGAGAAATGCCCGGCTGTGCGCTTCGCTACGCCGCAGACGGCTGCCACGCTGGATGATCAGGTACCAGCTGAGCAGCGAGGCCAGGGCCAGGCACAGCATGACGGCCTGGACCACCAGGCTGGCTTCGCTGACCAGGCCCCAGACGGTGGTGTGTTCGAGCGGAGTTGGGGTTTGCATGGGGGTGTCCTTTCAATGTGAGTCTTAGTCAAAGGCAATCAGGTTGCGCTGGCATGACAGGCGGCCGTTACTCCAGGCCCAAGGCTTCGGCCACTGCCGCCCACGGCACGTACTTGTAGTTCTGGTTGCCTTCGGGCATGCGCTTGCGACCGTCCTGCACGACCAGCAGGCCCTTTGCCCAGGGCCCACCGAGGTTGGCCGAGGTCACGTCGAGGCCGTCGGTCTCCGAGGCGCCATCGATACCGCGCTGGGCGTCCAGGCTTACCTGGAAGCTGCCGCGCACCCGGTACGGTGGTTTGGCGTCGACCACCACATAGCTGTCGTTGCCCTGGCTGGAGATCACCAGGTAATCGCCCCCCTTGCCGTGGTACAGCGCCAGGCCTTCGATGTCGTCCTTGACCAGGCCGCCCACGCCGATCACGTTGTCCAGACGGGTCGGGCCATCGCCACGGGCGTCCAGTGCCCAGACCGCAAGGTCTTCTTCGCCGATGAACAGGCGCTGGTTGCGGTCGTCGGCCACGCAACCTTCCGACTGGGTCGCGGTGCTGAAACTGCGCACCAAGGTGCCACCTGCCTGGCCGCTACTGCCGTCGAGGCGGTATTGAACGAAGCGGCCATCCTTGTCATTGGCGATGGCGTAAATGGCCGCATCGGCATCCTTGAAAAGGCAAAGGCCGTAGATTTCCTTGAGCTCCGTCGGCACCTGGCCGATGTCGCTCAACTGGCCGCTGGCCGGGTCGATGGCAAACAGGTGCAGGCTGTTGCGGTCACGGTTGCTGGCCACAGCCAGGTCGACCTCACGTTCGCCAAGCTCGAACCCCTTGCGCACGTCCACATTGTTCAGGCGGCCCACACGCAGGTCCTGCAGCTGCTTGCCGTGCAGGTCGTAGGCCAGCAGCCCGCCTTTCTTGTCGGTACCCAGTACCCGACTCAGTTCGGGCTGGCGCGTGTTGACCCAGATCGCCGGGTCGTCCGCCGCATCGCCAAGGCTGGGCACGCCGTCGGTCTGCACCTGCGCCTTGATCTGTACCACTGCAGGCGCAATCGGCGCTGGCGTTGGCTTCCAGCGCAGCGTCGCCAGGTGCGTACCCTGGTCGTCGGCCAGCAACAGTTCCAGGCCCTTGTCGTTCACACGGGCGCTGATCTGCTCCGGCTCTTTCAGCCCTTGCAAGCTCAGGGCTCCATCACGCAGCCATTGCCCGGCGCGGCGCTGGTACAGGTGCAAGGCATTGGCGATCGGGTCCAGCAGCATCAGGCCCCCGGGCACCAGGGCCACGCCGGCGGCGGCCTTGGCCAGGCTTCCGAACGGTGCCACCAGGTCCACCGGCTCGCGCACCAGGGGTGCTTCGGCAGCAGCTTCGTAGCGCCACAGGCCGACGTTTTCTTCGTTTACGTACAGGCTATGGCTTGCATCATCCGCCTGGCAGAACGCGCTCTGCGGCGGCAGGCTCAGGGCGCGCACCTGGCGCGCCTCGGCCAGCGGCTGGCCATGTTCGGCGACCAGCCACTGCTCACCGATGCCCTCCTCGCCAACCAGGAACAGGAAGTCATTGGCGGCGCTGTCGCGGTACAGGCACAGGCACAGGCCCTCGATGGCATAGCGGGTCTTGGGCAGGTAGCGCGGGGCGCCCCAACCGCTTTGTGCATCGAAGCGGGCCAGCAACGCCTGTTGACGCTTCTTGTCGACGGTGGCGACCATCAGGCCGGTGCCATCGGTGCGGTGGTCAAGGGTTTCGAAGCGGCCCGGCAACTCGCCAAGTACGCGGCCCTGGCGGTCAACCAGCTGCAGCGCCCTGGCGGTCAGTTGCAGGCGTTCGGCCTGCTTGAGCGCCGGCGTTGGAGCCAGCCACTGGCTGGTTTCGCTGTCGATGACGTTGCGGTCGAGTGTGAAGCTCGGCGCCGCGTTGGCACCGGCGTGGGCCAAGGCGACGTATAGCCCCAGCATGGACAAAGTGAACATACGCATGAGCAGGCAATATCCCTGAAGGGTGCGGTCAGAAGTGGGTGAGCGTCAGGCCGACCTTGTAGGTCGGGCCGTATTCTTCGTACTGGGCGTTGTAGCGACGGTGGCCGCTGTACACGTAATAGGACTCGTCGGTGATGTTCTGCGCCTCGAAGGTCAACTGCAGCTCGGGGGTCAGGAAGTAGCCTGCCTTGAAGTCCACGTGCAGCTGGTCATCGGCATACTGGTCGTGGGCCTTGTCGTCGATGGCCCCCAGCTCCAGCAGGTAGCCCGACTTGTAGTTGGCGGCCAGGCGCATGTTGAAGCGGTCGTTTTCCCAGCCGACCATGAAGTTGCCCACTGTGTCGGACTGATTGGGCAGGTCGATGCTGCGCTTGCCGGTGGCCCCTTGCAGGGTTGCATCAGACTTGCTCAGGGTGAGGTTGGCGCCCAGCAGCAAACCGTTCCAGGGTGCCGGCAGCCAGTCGAACTTCTGCGAGTAGGCCAGCTCCAGGCCATACAGCTTGGCGCCCCCGCCGTTCTCGAAGGTGAGCGCTTCGTCGAAGTCCACCCAGGCGCCAGTGCCCGCCAGGTCGGTGCTGTAGATGAAATGGTCGATGTCTTTGTAGAACAGGAACGCCGAGGCGGTGCCGGCGCGGCCCATGTAGTGCTCGATGCCCAGGTCGAAGTTCATCGACTCCAGCGGTTTGAGTTCGGGGTTGCCGAACGACGCATCGTTCTCATCGATGACAAAACCCGGCGCCAGCTGGCCGAAGGTTGGCCGTACCACGGTGTTGGTCCAGGCGGCCCGAATGGCCGTGGCCGGCGACAACTGGTAGCGGGCGTGCAGGCCTGGCAACCAGTGGTCATAGCGATTGTTGCTGCTGACGTTCTCGTACACACCGTCGCGCAGGCCAGTACCTTTGGCCTCGAACCTGGTACCTTCGTAACGCACACCGGCAATCAGGCGCCAGTCGCCGATGTCCAGCGTGTTCATCAGGTACGCCGCGTTGATGTCCTCGCTCATGTCGAAATCACTGATCCGCGAGGCTTCCTCATCGTAGTAGGCTGCACGGTCGAGGTTACTGATCAGGCCCTTGATTGCGCTGGCGCTGATGCCGTTGCCGAAGTTGCCCAGGGCGTAGTCGACATTGCTGCCCTGATAATCGGCAAGGCTGATGTCATCGAACCCGTCATAGGCCCAGGTTTCGGTATCGCTGGTCTTGTCGCGGCGGCTGAGTTTGCCGCCAAACTTGACCTGCGAGGCGTCGGCGAATTCGTAGTCGCGGGCAAGGTCCAGGCGGATGTTCTTTTCCTGGTCCTTGCCGTCCACCTTCTCCCACTCCACTTCGTCGAGGGTGAACCGGGCCGGGTCGTAGAAGTCGTTGCCCACGCTTAGCCGTGGCTTGCGCGTGCCGTCGAAGCCGACCTCGTCGAAATCGCCGACGAACCTGGCGCCGGCAATGCCACCCGGATCGTGCTCGGTGGCCTGGCTGTAGCCGGCCTGGGCACTGATGGTCCACTGGTCGAGGATGCGCTCGCCGCCAAGTACGTAGGACTGGATTTCCTGGGTGTCCTCGCGCGATTTCAAGTCGCGCCAGCCTTCGGCCTCGCCACGCTGGCCGGGACCCTGCGGGTCGGCGAACTCCAGGCCTTGGGCGTTGCGCGTCTCGGTGTCCTTGAACTTGCTGTAGAGGGTGCGCAGGTAGTAGCTGGAGAAGTCATCCGGCTGGTAATCGAAGTTCAGGCCCAGGCCGGTGCGCTCACGGGTAATCTGGTAGTCGCGGGCCTCGACCTCTTCCAGCCGGGCGCCGTCCTCGAAATCCCAGTTACCGCCGGTTTCGACGTTGTCCGAGCCAAACTTGCGCTTCTGCCAGCTAAACGCCGCAGCCACGCCAAAGTTGTTGATGCCGTCTCCCAGGCTGAAGCGGTCGCTGACCGCGCCGGAAAACTTCGGGCTGTCGCGGCTGACGTTGGTGTCGTGGCTGGCTTCGCCGGTAAGGGTGTAGAACAGCCCGTCATGGTCGAACGCCGACAGGCTCTCGACTTCGATGGTGCCGCCGAGGGAGTTGGCGTCCATGTCCGGGGTCAGGGTCTTGACCACCGACAGCGACTGCACCAGCTCGGCGGGCAGCACATCCAGCGCCACGGCGCGGCGGTCGCCCTCGGGGGCCGGTACCAGGGTGCCGTTGATGGTCACACTGTTAAGGTCCGGGGCGATACCGCGGACGCTGACGAAGCGACCCTCGCCCTGGTCGCGCTCCACCGACAGCCCGGGGATGCGCTGCAGGGCTTCGGCGGCATTGTCGTCGGGCAGTTGGCCAACACCATCGGCATGCACCACGCTCTTGATGCTGTCGGCGCTTTTCTGCTCGCGCAGCGCCTTGTCGATGCTCGCCGCCTGGCCGATCACCTCGACCCGCTCGACCGCATCTTCCGCCCAGGCTGGGGCGGTGGTAATGGCAACGGCCAGCAGGCTGACCCGGAATCCGGCGTTGCGGATGTGACGAAACGGCATTGCCACCTTGAAACCCTCGCTTGCAGTGACCCGATGAACCCGGGAATGGCTGCGAAAGCTAGAAAGGGTGTGTGGCACTTGCGTGACAGCGCTGGGCGGGGCGGCTTGAAAACGCGGCTTTAACATCGTTTTCGGCGCAATTTGAGCTGATATGACCTGAGGCCCGCTGCGGCCCTGGCGATGCCCTGCAAACCTGTGGCGCAGCTGTGGGGCCGGTCTGGGGGCCCAGGGCCGTTACCGACCACTTGAAATCGCGTTTTTTCCTGAAGATCAGCTGAGCCAAATCGACCCCCCGCCCAGTAACAGAACCGTCATCCGCCTTTGTTTCCTTTGCGCCCATCACGCCTTCCGGGCTCATCGAGGAAACCCCATGCACCGCCCCCTGCTAATGGCCGCCCTGCTCTGCGCCGCACAGGCTCATGCCCAGGCCAATGACCCTCTTCCGATCCCGCGCTCCGCCGGCCTGCCCTACGCCGCCGGCAAGCTGGCCGACCGTATCGTGCTCACCCCCGGCCAGAACGCCGCCACGCAGATGGCCATCAGTTACCGCACCGACCTGGCCCAAGCCGACGCGGTGCTGGAGCTCGGCCCGGCCCTCGCCGGCCCTGCGCTGGCAGCCAAGGCCAGCCCATTGAGTGGCAGCACCCAGCGCCTGGACAGCGACAACGGCCCAGCCAACTACCACCAGGTGCGCCTGGAACACCTGCAACCAGACACCGCCTACGTCTACCGGCTCAAGGGCAGCGCGGGCTGGAGCGAATGGCACCAGTTCCGCACGGCCAAGGCCACGTTCGCGCCGTTCTCGTTCATCTACCTGGGCGACACCCAGAACGACATCCTCGCCATCGCCTCGCGCACCATTCGCCAGGCGCTGCGCAGCGTGGCGCACCCTGCCCTGGTGGTGCACGCTGGTGACTTGGTGGCATCGCGCGACGACCTCGCCCACGACGATGAATGGGGTGAATGGAACCAGGCCGGCGGCTGGTCGTACGCTGCCATCCCACAGCTCACCGCGTTCGGCAACCACGAGTACCTGGAAACCCTCAACCCCGATGGCAGCGAAAGCCGTAGCCTTAGCCCTCATGTGACGGCGCAGTTCGCCCTGCCGCGCAACGGTGCCCCGGGTGTGGCGGCAACCAGCTACTTCAGCGATTACCAGAATGTGCGCTTCGTGGTGCTGGACGGCACCTCGGCGCTCGACCTGGGCACCCTGCAAGCACAGACCGACTGGCTGGAGCAAACCCTGAAAAGCAGCAAGGCGCAGTGGAACATCGTGGTCATGCACCAGCCGGTCTATACCTGTGCGCGCCCCGACGATACCGAACCGCTCAAGGCCGCCTGGCAACCGCTGCTGGAGCGCTACAAGGTCGACCTGGTACTGCAAGGCCACGACCACTGCTACAGCCGCCTGACCCACGCCCAAGGGCGCCAGGCCACGCGTGCCGCACAGCAGGCCAGACAGGCAATCGGCCCGGTGTACATGGTCTCGGTGACCGGCTCGAAGATGTATGGCCTGAACGACCGCGCCCGCCACCAGCCGGACCGCACGGCCGAAGACACCCAGCTGTACCAGACCATCACGGTCGAGCAGAACCGCCTGCAGGTGCGCACCTATTCGGCTGACGACCAGCTATACGACGCGTTCGATATCACGCGTGATGCCAAAGGGCGCAAGTTCCTGCAGGAACCCAAGCTGGCGCTGGCCAACGAACGTTACTGCAAGGCCAGCGTAGGGCCGGACGGGCTGCCGTGCACGGCCCGCGGCAAGTGAGCGTCATCGAATTGAGATAAACGCCTTGCATGCTGCTCTGCCTGTGCCGGCGACGGTGCCAGCACAGGCAACAACACACTCACAGGACACCCCATGCGCCCCAGCCCCCTGTTCAAACAGCACGCCCTTACGCTGGTCGGCCTGGTACTGGCCGCCAACGCCGGCCTGCTCGTCTACCTCGCCGCCGGCACGCTTAAAGCCTGGGCCGAGATCAACTGGATGGACGTCGCCGGCGAGGGCGGCACTTGCCTGATCCTCTGCGGCTGGCTGGTGATGCTGCTACGCGGGCGCCCTGCTGGCCGGGTCACCCGCCTGCTTTCGCTGGGCCTGTGCTTCATCGCCTTTTCGATGTGGATGGACACCCTCGACGAATTCATCCGCCTGCCCGACGACGCGGTCTGGGACAACTGGCTGGAGACTGCGCCCATGCCGCTGGGCATGCTGCTGCTGACCCTGGGCATGTACCACCTGCAGCAGGAACAGCACGCCATCACCGCGCAGATGCGCAAGCGTGAGCAACTGTTCCGCGAGCACCGCCTGTTCGACAAGCTCACCCCGCTGTCCGGTGCCCGGTACCTGCGCCAGCACCTGCAGCAGGCCATTGCCCAAGCCGCCCGCGAACAGCAAGCCCTGTCGCTGATCGTCGTCGACCTGGACGATTTCAACCAGATCAACCAGCGCTATGGCCAGGAAGAAGGCGATCTGGTGTTGCAAGTGGTCGCCCAACTGCTGCTGCTCAACCTGCGCCAGCACGACATACTCTGCCGCCTGGCCGGCGACCGCTTCGTCGCGGCGCTGCCCAACACCGGCGAACGCCAGGCCCAGGCCATGGCCAACGCGCTGCGCCAGAGCATCGCACACCTCGCCCATCACACCGGCCGGCATGGCGAACGCCTGCACCTGACCGCCACGGTGGCCAGCGTGATGGCGCTGGACGAAAACGAAGACCACCTGCTGAAACGCCTCAACTACGCCCTGGCCCAGGCCAAGAGCCGCCAGACGCACCAGGTACAACGGGCATGAACGGCTATGACGGCGACAGCCGCTTCATCACCGCCCACCACCTGCCCGCTGCGCTGATCGACCTGGCGCGTTCGCGGCAGATCGACACCCATCACCTGCTACGCGGCTGCGGGCTGTTTTACGACGACGTGGTCAGCGGCAAAGCGCTGATCAGCCCACAGCAGTTCCTTCGCCTGATCGGCAATGCGCAGCGGTTGCTCGATGCCGACGACACCAGCTTTCTCTACGGCCAGCGCCTGTGGCCCGGGCACCACGGTGCCGCCAGCCTGTTGCTGGAGCAGGCCGACCACCTGCTGCAGGCCCTGGAGCGCATCGAGCAGTACCGCGCCCTGCTGTCCCCGTTGCTCAGCCCGGTGCTGCGCCTCGATGAGCGCTACCTGCACCTGTACTGGCGGGAAAGCTGCGCCATCGACGAGCAGCGCCGCTTCCTGCTGGAGTCCAGCATGACAGCGGTGGTGGCCCTCGCGCGGCGCCAGCAACAAGAGCACCTGCCCTGGCGCTTCCGGTTCCGCCATGCCGAACCGGCCTACGTCGAGCAGTACTGGGTGCACCTGGGCGACTCTCTGGCCTTCGACTGCCCATCCACGGTGATGAGCCTGCCCCGGGAATACCTGCTGCGTGCCTGGCCGGGTGCCGGGTCGACCGCCCAGCACGTGGCACGCCAGGCCTGCGATGCACAGCTGGCGGCCTGGGGCTGGCGGGCGAGTTTTCTCGACCTGGTCTACGAGCACCTGCTCGGGCTGATTCGCCAGCCGCTGAACCTGGAACGGGTAGCCGCCGCCTTCGCCACCAGCCCCGCTTCGTTCAAGCGCCGCCTGGCCCGTCATGGGTCCAACTTCCAGGAGCAACTGGACCAGGTGCGCTGCGATCAGGCGCTGTACCTCTACCAGGTCAAGGGCTACAGCAACGACGCGGTTGCGCAGTACCTGGGCTTCAGCGACAGCACCAACTTCCGCCGTTCGTTCAAGCGCTGGACCGGGCGTGTGCCAAGTGAACTGGAAGCCTTGTGGGGCTGATGCCCAGGATTGTCGTGCCGGGATTACCAACGTAATAGACCGCGCCATGGGGCGTGTTGAGCCTCTAGCAGTGGGCCGGTTCGTCGGTCCGCGACCCCACGCTTTTTTTGAACTCCATGCGCAGGCGCCCTCTCCCAATGAAGAGACCGCGAACTGTCCCGGAGCCCGCCATGGCCAAGCCCCTGCAGGAGTACCTGCGCAAGCGTGACTTCAACGCCACACCCGAGCCAGCCGGCAAGCGTGCCCACCCACGGCCTGCTCACGGGTTGCAGTACTGCATCCAGAAGCACGACGCCAGCCATCTGCACTATGACTTTCGCCTGGAGCTGGATGGCACCCTTAAAAGCTGGGCGATTCCCAAGGGCCCATCCCTCGACCCCAAGGTCCGCCGCTTGGCCGTGCATGTAGAAGACCATCCGCTGGACTACGCCAGTTTCGAAGGGCACATCCCTGAAGGCCACTACGGCGCCGGCGACGTGATCGTGTGGGACCGGGGGCTCTGGGAGCCCGAAGGCGACCCGCGCGAGGCCTATGCCAAGGGCAAGCTGCGCTTTCGCCTGCAAGGTGAAAAGCTGTCGGGTGTCTGGAACCTGTTTCGTACCCACCTGGCTGGCAAGAAAGAGCAGTGGATGCTGGTCAAGTCCCACGATGGCGAGGCCCGCAGCGAAGCGGACTACAGCATCGTCGAAGCCCTGCCTGACAGCGTATTGAGCGACCGTACACTGGTCCCCCGCCGCCCAGCCAAGGCGGCGACCTCCACGCGCAAGCGCAAGGCCAGCGCTGGCGCCCTGCCGGACATGCTCCAACCGCAGCTGGCAACCCTGGCCGATTCCCCCCCCGAGGGTGACTGGCGATACGAGGTCAAGTTCGATGGTTACCGCATGCTGGCCCGCATCGACGGGGACGATGTGCGCCTGTTTACCCGCAATGGCCACGACTGGAGCGCAAAGCTGCCCCATCAGGTGCAGGCGCTGAAAGCGCTGGGGCTCGACTCGGCATGGCTGGACGGTGAGATGGTGGTCACAGACGAGAACGGCGTGGCCGACTTCCAGGCCTTGCAGGCCGCCTTCGACAACGAGCACGACGATGACATTACCTACTACCTGTTCGACCTGCCCTACCTCGGCGGCAAGGACCTGCGTGAATTGCCTGTGCAAGACCGCCGGGCGACCTTGGCCAAACTGCTGAAGCACAACGCATCGGCCATCCTGAAGTTTTCCGAAGACTTCAACCAGCCGGTCGACGCGCTGCTCGACAGCGCCTGCCGGTTAGGGCTGGAAGGCCTGATCGGCAAGCGCGCCGAAAGCCCCTACGTTAGCCGGCGCAGCAGCGACTGGATCAAGCTCAAGTGCACGCAACGCCAGGAGTTCGTGATCGTCGGCTACACCGCGCCCAAGGGCAGCCGCCAAGGCTTCGGGGCCCTGCTGCTGGCGCTGCACGACACCGACAGCGGCCAGTTGCGCTACGCCGGCAAGGTGGGCACCGGCTTCAGTGCTGCCACGCTGACGAGCATCCTCAACCGCCTGAAGCCCCTGCACACCGACAAACCACCTTTGCCTGAGCTCCCCAGCGGTGCCGATGCACGGGGCGTGCACTGGCTCAAGCCAGAACTGCTGGCCGAGGTCGCCTACGCCCAGATGACCCGCACAGGGATCGTGCGCCACGCGGTTTTTCACGGGTTGCGCGACGACAAGCCCGCCACTGCCATTGCCTTGGAACGTGCCATGCCGGTAAAGAACGCAGCACATGCAGAGCCCAAGGGTTTGAGCAACCTGCACCTGACCCACCCCGACCGCGTCATCGACAAGACCAGTGGCACCAGCAAACGACAGGTGGCGGAGTACTACGCCCAAGTCGCCGACTGGCTGCTGCCACAGCTCGAACACCGCCCCGTGGCGCTGGTGCGCGCACCGGAGGGTCTGGACGGCGAGCTGTTCTTTCAGAAGCACGCGGGGCAGTTGCACCTGCCCAAGCTGACCAGCTACACCAAGGACCAGGCCGGCCAGGCGGCAATGGTGCTCAACAGCACCGAGAGCCTGTTGGGCGCAGTACAGATGAACATGCTTGAACTGCACACCTGGAACGCCACCGACAAAAACTTCGACAGGCCTGACCGCTTCATCCTCGACCTCGACCCCGACCCGGCATTGCCATGGAAGGCCATGCTCGAGGCCACCCAGCTGACCCTCACCCTGCTCGATGAGCTGGGCCTGAAGGTGTTTCTCAAGACCAGCGGTGGCAAAGGCATGCACCTGGTCGTGCCGCTCACCCGTCGGGCCGGCTGGGAGGAAGTGAAGGACTTCAGCCATGCCCTGGTCAAACACATGGCAGACTTGTTCCCGGACCGGCTCAGCGCAGTCTCCGGGCCCAAGAACCGGGTCGGGCGCATCTTCATCGACTACCTGCGCAACGGCAAGGGCGCTACCACCGTGGCCGCCTACTCGCTGCGCGCCCGCGAAGGCCTGCCAGTGTCGGTGCCGATCTGGCGCGAGGAGCTGCCCAAACTCAAGAGTGCCAACCAATGGAATATCGGCAACTTGCAGGCGCGGCTTGCGCAGGTGGACGACCCTTGGGCCGAGCTGGGCTCGACCCGGCAATCGATCACCCTGCGCATGCGCAAGCAACTGGGGATCGCATGATGGACTTCGCTCACCTCGACCGCCTGCTGGACCGCTTCGGTACCCGTTCGCGGGCCATCGACCTCGACCCCTTGCTGCCTGAACTGTTGCAGGTACTTCATGCTGAACAGCTTGACCTGCTGCCATTGCCCGGCCACGGGCGCACCCTCGAGCGCTGGCGGGCCTTGGCGCGGGTTGCCGGTTACGATCTCGGACTGGCCAAGCTGTATGAAGGCCACACCGATGCCCTGGCGATCCTCGCCGAGTGCGGCGCCGCCCACGATGCTCACGACGGTATCTGGGGCATGTGGGCCGCGGAGCCGCCGGATGCCAGGGCCCACATCGTCGCGCGCCATGGCGAACGGGTTCAACTGCAAGGCCGCAAGGCTTGGTGCTCGGGCGCGCTGCAGATCGATCGAGCGCTGCTGACCGCCTGGGAGAATGACCAGCCACAGCTGGTGGCCGTTGAACTGTCACACCCTAGCCAGCGCATCCAGGCCGAGCAATGGCAGGCCGTAGGCATGGCCAACACCGCCAGTGTCATCGTCGAGTTCGACAACTCGCCGGGGCTGGCCATCGGCACACCCGGCCAGTACCTGTCCCGCCCAGGCTTCTGGCAGGGCGGCGCAGGTATCGCTGCCTGCTGGTACGGCGCGGCCGAGGCATTGGCAGGCTACCTGCGCGAGCACTGCAACAAACCTCGGCCCGACCCCTATGCCAATGCCCACCTGGGGGCGGTCGATGCGGCCTTGTACGGTGCCCGCGCCGCCCTTCGCGAGTGCGCCGCGTGGATCGACCAGCACCCCCAGGACGACGCCAGTTTCGAGGTACGCCGCACCCGCGCCCAGATCGAGCAGGCGGTCGAACAGGTCATTCAGCATGTTGGCCGAGCCCTGGGGGCTACCCCCTTCTGCCGCAGCAGCCATTTCGCCCGGCTTAGCGCCGACCTGCCGGTGTACCTGCGCCAGAGCCACGCTGAACGCGACTTGGCCGAACTGGGTCAGCAAGTGACCAGCACACCGACAGGAGCATGGCAGCTATGAGCGAGAACCTTATTGATGCGGCCACGGGTACGCCGTGGAGTGACTGGCAGCATTCTGCGCACCTGGCACGCGCTACCTGGCTTGCGCCCGAGCAGCTGTGCCCACCCGGCCGACGCCTGGTGCTGCTGGCGCCGCACCCGGACGACGAGGTGCTCATGGCCGGCGGACTGCTTGCCAGTTTTCGCGGGCGCGAACAGGACCTGGTGCTGATTTCCGCCACCAACGGCGAGGGCAGCCATCCGCACTCACCACACTGGACCGAGCAGCGCTTGCGTCACCAGCGCCCCTTGGAGAGTCGGCATGCCTTGCAGCAGCTAGACCTGGACCTCACCCGCCTGGACTGGCGGCGGCTTAACCTCAAGGACGGCGCATTGCCCCGCGATGAGGCCTTTCTGGTCCGTCACCTGGAGCAGTTGCTGGAGCCTGACGACCTGCTGCTGACCACCTGGCGTGGCGACGGCCACTGCGACCACGAGGCCGCAGGCCGCGCCGCTGCCCAGGCAGCCCAGGCGCGCGGGGCACAGCTGGCCGAAGCGCCGGTGTGGGCCTGGCACTGGGCCGCACCCGACGACCCACGCCTGCCCTGGTCGCGGGCGCATCGCTTGCAGGTCGACGAAACGCGCCAGGCGCGCAAGCGCGAGGCCTTGGCTGCCCATACCAGCCAATTGCAGCCCGACGGTGATCGCCCGCCGGTGCTGCCGGCGCATTTGCAGGCGTGCCTGCTGCAACCCTTTGAACTGGTTTTCCTGTGATGGAGTCGCCATGAGCCTCGACGCGCAATACTTCGCCGACCTGTATGCCGACAGCGATGACCCCTGGGCGTTTCGCACCCGCTGGTACGAACGGCGCAAGCGCGACCTGCTGCTGGCCAGCCTGCCCCGTCAGCGCTATGAGCGCGTGTTCGAGCCGGCCTGTGCCAACGGCGAGCTGAGCGTGCTGCTGGCCGAGCGTTGCGTCAGCTTGCTGTGCCAGGACATCGACCCGACCGCCGTGGGGCTGGCGCGCCAGCGCCTGGGGGCCGCGAACCATGCCCGGGTGGATCAAGGGCATCTGCCGGGCGACTGGCCAGGCGGGCAGTTCGACCTGATCGTGCTCAGCGAAATCGGCTACTACCTCGACCCCACCGATTGGCTGCAGGTGATCGAGCAGTCGGTGGCCAGCCTCACGGCCGATGGCGCCCTGCTCGCCTGCCACTGGCGCCACCCCATTGCCGGTTGCCCGCAGGACGGCCGCGAGGTTCATGCCCTGCTGGCGAGGCACTTGCCGCTGTATCCGCTGTTGCGTCACCAGGAGGCGGACTTTTTACTCGAGTACTGGACGTGCCAGCCCAGCGTCGTCGACCTGAATGAGCCCTGCCCATGATCGCCGTCATCATACCCGCCCACAACGAGGCCCGGCGCCTGGGGCGCTGCCTCAAGGCGGTCAAGGCTGCAAGTGCGCGAGCCGAGGCGGCAGGCTTAGCGGTAGAGGTGCTGGTGGTGCTGGACCGTTGCAGCGACACCAGTGCGCTCGTGGCCCGACGCCACGGTGTGCATACCCTTGAAGTGGACGCTGGCAATGTCGGCGTCGCCCGGCGTGCAGGCGCAGCATGGATGATCGCCCGCGGCGCCCAATGGCTGGCATGCACCGACGCCGACAGCCGCGTCCCGCAGCACTGGTTGACATCGCAATTGCAATGGCGCGCCGAGGTGGTGTGCGGCACGGTGCACATCGAGCGCTGGCAACCCTGGCAAAGTATCGCCCTGCGCCGGTTGTACCGCAGCCTTTACCAGGCCCGTGAGGGGCACAGGCATATTCATGGCGCCAACCTCGGTGTGTGCGCCAAGGCCTACGAACGCGTTGGCGGGTTCCAGCCACTGCCGGCCCACGAGGATGTTCAACTGGTGCTGGCCCTGCAAGCCAGCGGGGCGCAGATCGTCTGGACCGCCGAGCACAGCGTGGCGACCAGCAGCCGGCGTGATAGCCGCGCAAAGCAGGGGTTCGGCGACTATCTCAGTGGCCTGGAAGGCCAGGTGTGACCACCTGGCGAGTCTCCACCATCAGGAGGCCTTGCGCGGTCGTTTGGTAGCCGGTTTTGCGCCCTTGGCCTTGCCACCGAGGCTGCGTTTGAGCAGTTCGGTAAGGTCGAGGATATCCGCGCCTTTCTCCACACTGGCGCCCTCCCCTTTGTCCACTGCCTCGATCTTGCCCTTGCTGGCTTTCTCTTCCACCAGGTCGAGTATGGTCTGGCGAAATGCGTCGTGGTACTCGTCCGGAGCCCAGGACCCACTCATGTCTTCGACCAGGCGTTTGGCCATGCCCAGTTCGCGCTTGTCGACCTTGGCATCGGTCACGCTCTTGTCCAGTTCCAGGGTTTCAACGCTGCGCACCTCCTCGGGCCAGCGCAGGGTGATCAGCACCAGGGCGTCTTCCAGTGGCCGCAGCAGCGCGAGGTGCTGACGGGTATGCAGCACCACGGTGGCCAGGGCTACCTTGCCGGTGCTCTCCAGCGTATCGCGCAACAGCGCATAGACTTTGCCGCCGCGCCGGTCAGGGCTCAGGTAGTAAGGTGTGTCAAAGTGCTGAAGCGGAATCTCTCCAGCTTTCACGAACGAGAAAATATCGATGGTCTGGGTCGCTTCAGGGCGAGCATCGCGAATTTCCTGCTCACTGATCACCACGTAGCGGCCCTTCTCGTACTCCACGCCCTTGACGATGTTGTCCTTGTCGATTTCCTTGCCGGTTACCTTGTTCACCCGCTTGTAGCCCACCGGCTCCATGCTGCGCTTGTCGAGCCAGTCAAAATCCACCCGCTCGGAGCTCACCGCAACGTTGAGCGAAACCGGGATGTGCACCAGCCCGAAACTGATCGCGCCTTTCCAGATAGCCCGCGCCATGTCTACCTCCTATGGGTTAGCAGCGAACGAAGCCCTTACTAAACCTGACTGACGACGGGTGCGAAGGTTTAGTTTGGTTGCACGACGCCAACGGGGGCCTGCAATGCCGGATAAACTGACCCGATTGCAAGCAGCCGAACCGTCAGAGGGAGACCAGCCGCCGAGCATCCCTTCGCACGGCTTGAGGGGGCACCCCAAAACCACGGATGAACACCTCCCGCATATGCCGGCGGTCCCTGAAGCCGGTCTCCCTGGCCACCACATCCAGGCTGTGCAGGCTCTGCTCGATCATCAGCCGGGCAGCCTCCAGCCGCAGGCTCTCGACAGCCTTGGCCGGTGACTGGCCGGTCTCGGCGGTGAACACGCGGGTGAATTGCCGTGGGCTCAGGTGCACCACTTCAGCAAGCTCTTCCACGCTCAATGGGCGGCTGAGGTGCTTGCGGGCGTAATCCAGCGCGCTCTGGATACGGTCCGACTTGGGCGAGAGCGTCAACAGTTCGGAGTGTTGCGACTGCCCGCCAGATCGGCGTTGGTGCATGACCATCTTGTGCGCCACCGACCTGGCCATTTCGCTGCCCAAGTCTTTTTCCACCATACCCAGCGCCATGTCCAGGGCGGCAGTCATGCCGGCAGACGTCCAGATCGGCCCATCGACGATGTAAATCCGGTCTTCCTCGACGTCGATCTTCGGGTGCAGCTCTCGCAACTTGTTCGCATAAGCCCAGTGAGTGGTCGCGCGCCGACCATCCAGTACGCCGGCTTGCGCCAGCACAAAACAGCCGGTGCAAAGGCCAGCTGTACGGCGCGCACCGTCGACAAAGCCCCGCACGCTGGCGAGCACCTCCTCGCTGGGGGGCGTCAGAGGCGTCAGCGTGCCGGTGACCATCCAGGTGTCGGCCAGCCCCGGCGCCCCCACGGGCAGCGTGTCGATATGCATCCCCAGTGACGAGCACACCGTGCCGCCATCGATGGAAAAGTTCTGGACCCTGTAAACCGCTTCGCCCGCCATGATGTTCGTAAGCTCGAACACGGTTTGCGTCGCCAGGGACATGATCTGGAAGCCTTCGGTGATGAGGTAGCCGACCCGGTGCATCGCTGATGCCCTCTGTGCAATGTCCTAAAACAGCACTATATGCGTCGTTTGAGACAAAGACCAGCTGCTGCATGATGGCCCCACACCCAACCTACGGAGCATCAGCATGACGCAGCAATTCAAGGGTACCGCGCTCATTACGGGCGCCTCATCCGGTATCGGTTCGATCTACGCGGAGCACCTGGCCCGTCGCGGCTATGACCTGGTGCTGGTGGCACGCGACCGGGAGCGCCTCAACGCATTGGCTGGCCGGCTTACCACCGAAACCCGGCAGAACGTCGAAGTATTCCCGGCAGACCTGGCCAACGCCGATGACCTGGCCAAGGTAGAACGCAAACTGCGCGAAGACGCCAGCATCAGCCTGCTGGTAAACAACGCCGGTATCGGTACCCATACCGGGCTGCTGGAAAGCGACGTTGACCGGATGGCGCACATGATCACCCTCAACGTCACCGCCCTCACCCGCCTTACCTATGCAGCTGTCCCCGGCTTTGTCGCTCGCAAGCAAGGCGCGGTCATCAATATCTCGTCCGTCGTCAGCCTGGCACCCGAACTGCTCAACGGCGTGTACGGTGGTAGCAAGGCCTACGTCACCGCGTTCACCCAGTCGCTGAACAAGGAACTGGCGGGTACAGGCATCCAGGTTCAGGCAGTACTGCCCGGGGCCACCGCGACCGATTTCTGGCAGACCGGCGGTTTGCCCGTCGAGAACCTGGACCCAGGCATCGTGATGTCTGCCCAGGACCTGGTAAACGGTGCCCTGCAGGACTTCGACAACGGCGTGCTGATCTCTCTGCCGTCGCTGCACGACCTGCAAGCCTTCGACCACTTTGAGGCCAGCCGGCAAGCCTTGTTCGGCCAGCTGTCCAGCAACCGGCTGGCGCAGCGCTACAGCGCCAGGTGATCAGCAGCGAAAGGAACGTAGTCGAGAATGTGTGGGGCGACCAGGCCAGATCACGCGCTTCACACCATTTTCACTGCAAGCGAGAAAGTCTTACTCCACCCAGGCTGTTTTTTGAGTGAATCGAAACGAATAGTCTGAACCCACTTTTCGCATCCCCATGAGGCAACGCCAATGAAGGCAGTCGTTTACACCCAGCCCGGTCTCCCGATCCACGACCCACAATCGCTGTATGACGCGCAGCTGCCCACGCCAAAACCGGGGGCCCGTGACCTGCTTGTGGAAGTCCGGGCAATTGCCGTCAACCCGGTTGATACCAAGATCCGTGCAAGCCGCGGTGGTGAACAACCACAAGTGCTCGGCTGGGACGCTGTCGGCGTCGTCCGCGAGGTGGGGCCACAGGTTACGTTGTTCCAACCGGGCGACGAGGTTTTCTACGCCGGTGCCATTGACCGCCCAGGCAGCTACAGCGAGCTTCACGTGGTGGATGAACGCATTGTCGGGCCTAAGCCCCGCAGCCTGGACAACGCCAGCGCCGCGGCCTTGCCGCTCACCTCCATTACGGCCTGGGAGCTGCTGTTCGACCGCCTGGGCGTTGAAGAAAACGGTGGCAAGCAGCAAAGCCTTCTGGTGGTCGGTGCTGCCGGCGGGGTTGGCTCGATCCTGGTTCAACTTGCCCGCAAGCTGACACAGCTCACAGTCATTGGCACCGCCTCACGGCCCGAGACCCAAGCCTGGGTGCAGCAAGCGGGAGCCCACCATGTGATCGACCACTCCGAATCGATTCCACATCAGTTGGAAGCGCTCAAGCTGGGGCCGGTCGACTACGTCATCAGCCTGACCCATACCGACACCTATCTTGCGCAACTGGTGGAAGTGCTGCGGCCACAAGGCAAGCTCGCGCTGATCGACGACCCCGCGCAACTGGATGTGATGCCGCTCAAGCGCAAGTCGCTTTCACTGCACTGGGAGCTGATGTTCACGCGCTCGCTGTACAAGACCGAAGACATGATCAAGCAGCACCAACTGCTTGAGCGCGTTTCGCGGCTGGTCGATGATGGCACGCTCAAGACGACCCTGGGCGAGCACTACGGCACGATCAACGCCGAGAACCTCAAGCGCGCCCATGCCATGATCGAGAGTGGCAAAGCACGCGGCAAGATCGTGCTGGAAGGGTTCTGAAGCCCGAGATCAGGCGCCCGACGGCCAAAAGTGACATGGTAAGTCCCGACGTTCGGGTGCCTTCAACTGGCCAATAGTTCTCTGCGGACGATTTCTGCACCCGCACTCAACGCTCTGAGCTTGCCGCTGGCGACCCTACGCGGTAAGGGCGCCATGCCACAGTTGGTGCAAGGATAGAGCTTGTCTGCCTCTACAAATTGCAGGGCCTTGCGCAGGGTATTGGCTACTTCCTCGGGGGTTTCAATGGTGTGGCTGGCCACGTCGATCGCGCCGACCATCACCTTCTTGCCTCGGATCAGCTCAAGCAGGTCCATGGGTACATGGGAGTTGTGGCATTCCAGCGAAATGATATCGATGCTGGACTTCTGCAGCTTGGGGAAGGCTTCTTCATATTGCCGCCACTCTGATCCCAAGGTCTTTTTCCAGTCCGTGTTGGCTTTGATGCCGTAGCCGTAGCAGATATGCACAGCGGTTTCACACTTGAGGCCTTCGATGGCCCTTTCCAAAGTGGCGACCCCCCAGTCATTCACCTCATCAAAGAAGACGTTGAAAGCGGGCTCATCGAACTGGATGATGTCAACACCGGCAGCCTCCAGCTCCCGGGCTTCCTGGTTGAGGATTTTGGCAAATTCCCAAGCCAGTTTTTCACGGCTTTTGTAATGGCTGTCATACAGCGTATCGATCATGGTCATGGGGCCTGGCAGCGCCCACTTGATGGGCTGACTGGTCTGCTGGCGCAGGAACCTGGCATCGTCGACAAAGACCGGGTTTTTCCGTGCAACGGCACCCACCACCGTCGGTACGCTGGCATCATAACGATCACGGATCCTGACGGTTTCACGGTTCTCGAAATCGACGCCGCTCAAGTGCTCAATGAAGGTCGTCACAAAATGTTGGCGCGTTTGCTCACCATCACTGACGATATCAATGCCGGCGTTTTGCTGCTCTTGCAATGACAAGCGCAGGGCATCCTGTTTGCCTTCGATCAACGCCTCATCCTGCAATTTCCAGGGTGACCAGAGCGTTTCGGGTTCTGCGAGCCAGGAGGGTTTAGGCAAACTGCCGGCAGTCGAAGTGGGTAACAGCTTTTTCACGAGGGAAGACCTTATATAAGTTAGTCAGCAGGCGTAATTGGCGGACCACTGCTCAAGCATCGCGTGGTGCGGTTTGATAAAGTGCTCCTCCACAAAATGCCCCTGCTCGATGGCCAACCGGCTACGCTCCTCCCGGTCATAAACAATACGGGTCAGCGAGTAATCCTGATGCTGCAAGCTGGGGTGATAGCACTTCCCTGCGGCAGAATTTGCATTGTAGATTTCGGGACGATAGATTTTCTGGAACGTGTCCATGGTGCTGATGGTGCTGATCAACTCAAAGTTGGTGTAGTCACTGAGCAAATCGCCCGAAAAATAGAAGGCCAACGGTGCAACACTGTTGGGCGGCATGAAATAACGCACCTTCAAGCCCATCTTCTCGAAATAAGTATCCGTCAAGGAGTACTCATCCTGCTGATATTCAAAGCCCAATACAGGATGCTGATTATCCGTTCGATGGTAGGTCTTGCTGCTGGAAACACTCAGGCAGATAACCGGAGGCTTGTCGAAGTGCTGCTTGTACGTGCTTGAGTTCACGAAGCGCTTGAACAGCTTGCCGTGCAGCTCTCCGAAATGGTCTGGCGTGCTGAACACAGGCTGGTTGGCATTGTGCCCCGGCAGCAGTACGCTGAAATCGTAATCGCGCACGTAGGAAGAAAAATTATTCCCTACCATGCCCGCGATGCGCTCGCCGGTTTGTCGGTCGATAATAGTCGTTTGCAATATTTCAATCAGCGGCAGCGCCTGATCGCCGCCCTCGGCATCGATACTCATCTCGACAGAAATGATGTCAAGTTCGACGGCGTAGCGGTCGCCTTTGGGGTTATCCCAATGCGCCAGGGCGTTGAAGCGGTTATCTATCATCCCCAAGGTGCTGCGCAAGTTCTCTTGCCGGCTCGCGCCCCTCGCCAGGTTGGCGAAGTTGGTAGTAATACGGGTGTTTCCGGACGGGTGATAGTGCTCGTCGAAGCGAGTGCTCTTGATGGAAAACTTGAAGTCTTTATTCGTCATGACCGGGAGCCTGCTCAAATATCCATATTCTCTGTAATTGGCCGGTATTTTAGGTTGGGGGCATGACCGAGGGAACTGAATTGATTTCACAGAACCTTTAGCCATGCTCATGACGCGCGCGGGCGATAATGCGAATGATTCGCCGGGTTAATGTGTGCCCTACCACCACTCGATGATCGCCGCGCGTCAAACGGCGCTCAGGCATCGTTGCCATCGCCGCCAGGCTCCCGCGCCGGCGCGGCAAGGGGCCAGACGGTCATGGCGAATCGCCTTGAGAGGGCTATCGTTGCTTGTCTGGGCAACGACTACCGAGCGAGGGGCGCAGCCATGAATACCAGTGATCTACTCGAACAGTTGCTGCGCGCCGGGCAAGGCTCGCAAGCGCGTCAAGGCAGCGGCGGCATGTCATGGCGAGACGGCTTGGGCGGGTTGGGCGGCTTGCTGGGTGGCCTGTTGGGTGGCCGTGCTGGCAGCGGCACGGGCGGCTTGCCCCAAGGGCGCTCTGCGGGCGGCACCAATTTCGCGGCCCTGGCGTCGTTGGGGATGATGGCGTTCCAGGCCTATCAAAGCTGGCAGCGCAGCCAGGCGACAGCCCCGCAACAGGCGGTGCGTACTGTCGATCAGTTGTCCGGCCCCGAGGCCGAGGACCACAGCCATGCCATCTTGCGCGCGCTGATTGCGGCAGCCAAGGCAGACGGCCGCATCGACCAGCAGGAAGAGCAACTGATTTACGCTGAAATCAAACGTCAAACCAGCGATCCACAGCTACAACAATGGCTGGATGAAGAAGTCAGCAAGCCGCTCGATGTTGCCGAGGTGGCCCAGTCGGCACGGGACCCGGCCATGGCAGCAGAAATGTACCTGGCCAGCGTGATGCTGGTGGATGACCAGCAGGACGCCGAGCGGGCCTACCCTGACGAACTGGCCAGCGCACTGCAAATCGACCCGGCATTGCAGGTGCATCTGGAACAGCAAGCCAAGGCAGGTGCCTGAACGGGCTGTCAATTTACCCAGTGCAAACCAGACGTCTGAGGGACTGCGAAAAAGCTGTCGGTCAGTCGTGGCCTCAGCCTGGAGCCTACGTACCTCAGAAGTTGTATTTGATGCCCGTCATGATGTTTCTTGGAGCACCGTACATACCGTGGTCGCCGGCATAGCTGAGGTATTCGCGGTCGAACACGTTGTTCAGGTTGACTGACGCACTCAGATGCTGGTTGAAGTCGTAGCGCGCCAAGAGGTTGGTGACGGCATAGCTGCCCTGAGTGAAGGTGTGCAGGTCGGCACCGGTTTTGCTCTGCCAGTTCACACCGCCGCCGAGGGTGACCTTGTTCAGAATTCCCGGCAGCCGGTAGCTGGTGAACGTCTTGAGACTGTGACGAGGCAGGGTGGTAACGATGCGCTGGTCGTCAGCGTCGGTGCTGACCGCATAGGCATAACCTGCGGATGCCTGCCAGCCTTCGGCCAGTTCACCGTCCAGGGTGAACTCAGCGCCCTTGGTGGTGGTGCCCTGTTCTGACTTGTACGTGTTGCCGCCTGGGGTATCGATCCAGATGGCCAGGTTGTCCTGCTCGATCTTGAACAGCGCGACGCTGGAGTTCAGCTTGCCGTCAAAGTGGCTGCCTTTGACCCCGACTTCATAACCCGTGCCTTCCATGGGATCCAGGGGTTTGTTGTTGATGTCGCGAACCCAGGACGACTGAGGGTTGAAGATTTTCGTGTAGCTGGCATACAGCGACCACGTGTCGTTGACGTCATACACCACGCCGGCATAGGGAATGTAGACGCCGGTTTCCGATTCCTTGGTCTTGGTTTTTTCTGCGTTGTAGGGCTTATCCTCGATGTCACGGTGCCAGTCGATCACGCGGCTACCCAGCAAGACACTGAGATCGTCGGTGACGTGCAGTCGCGTGGCGAGGTAGGCGGCGTATTGGGTTTCGTCGGCAGTGGATTTGCCCGTGACGTCGAACTCCGGTTTGACCGAGCCGCCGTTCCAGTTCAGCAAGTTGTCGATCGCGCCAGCCGGCGAGCCGGAATAGTCGTATTTCCAGCCGCCGTAGCTGGGCACGTTCTCGTAGTAGTTGGACAAGGTCACACCGGCGATCAACTCGTGTTCGCGGCCCAACAGCCCGAACGGGCCGGTCAGGTAGGCATCGATGTTGTTCTGGCGCGGGATCCCGGAGAAGCGCACCGGCAACTGCGTGGTGCCGCTTCCGTCCGGGCTAAGGCTACCGTTGACGTAGTTGAAGACCTCGTCAAACTTGTTTTCGGAGTGGGTCAGCTCGATCTTCCCGCTCCAGCCATTGGCGAACTGCTGCTCGATCGAGGTGAAAAAGCTGGTTTGTTCATGGTCGTTGTAAGACCACGTCTGAGCCGAATTGAGCGAGCGTTTGAGGTGGGTGCGAGACCCGTCGGTAAAGCGCGTCGGCAGGCCGGAGCGCATGGGCGAGTCAACGTCTGTACGTTGGTAACTGAAGCCCATCGTCAGCAAGGTGTCTTCAGTCAGCTCGAACTCGGTAATGCCGTAGATCAGCTGCGAGTCCTGCTTGTAGCGGTCGACCCATGATTGCTCGGTCTTGAAGTCGGCGACCAGGCGACCGCGTACGTTGCCGGTTTCAGTCAGCGGGCCAGATACATCAAAGCCGGTTCCGTAGCGGTCCCAGTTACCGGCTTCTGCGGTGACGCTGGCCTGAGCCTCGAAGGTCGGACGCTTGCGGATCAGGTTGATCGTCGCTGAAGGGCTGCCCAGGCCGCTGATCAGGCCGGTAGCACCGCGCACCACCTCCACCCGGTCATACATGGCCATGCTCTGGGTGTAATTGTCCATGCGCTTGACGGTGGGCACACCATCGATTTCAAAGTTCTGAATCTCGAAGCCGCGCGAGAAGTAACCATCGGATTCCGCACCCAGCCCGTCGCGTAACACAATGATGCCCGGTGTGGCATCGAGGGTATCGCTGAGATTGGTCAGGCGCTGGTCATCCAGGCGCTGGCGGGTCATGACGGTCAGCGACTGCGGGGTTTCCTTGGGGGTCAGGTTCAGGCGGGTCGAACTGCTGGATGAGTAGGCGGTGTAGAGCCCGGTACCTTCTGTCGTCGACCCGGGCGCCTTGCCCGAGATCGAAATGCTTTGGAGCTCCAGCGCGGTAGAGGCCGGCGCTCGCTGGAGGGTGTATCGCCCATCCGGCTGGCGCACCGCAATCAGTTGGCTGCCCGCAAGCAGCGCCTGTAACGCACCGTCGATCGTGTAATCACCATTCAAGCCGGGGCTGTTTTGCCCCGCAATCAAGTCATTGGGAAACGACAACAACAAATGGGCTTGCTGGCCCAGTTGATTGAGCGCAGTGCCCAGGGGCGCTGCGGGGATTTCGTAGTGTTGCACGGTGCTATCGGCGGCTGCCCACACTGGCGATGAAGTGGCAATCAGAACCGCTGCAGCGCGACCCAAGGTGCTGGCAAGCGGGGTTACGAAGCACGACGAAATACTGCGGTGATGCATGTGAAGTTCCCCGATGTTTTTTGATGTATGGCCTATGAGTCTCGCCAAAAATCAAAACGGCTCATCAAGGATGAAAAAACTTCAAACGTTAGCTGGCGAGGGGCGCAAGTTGACCCACAGGCGAGTGAAACGCTGTACATCCAGTTTCAGCGTCTGGGCGACGGCATCGATGATTCGATCACTGTCTGCCAACGGGTAGGTGCCCCATACTCGCAGATTGGCCAAGGCGGCGTCGCAGCCAAGATAGCCATGACGATACCGCCCAAGTTCGTCGAGAAACGCCTGAAGCGGTTGGCCGTTGGCGACGATCATGCCTTCGGCCCAGGCGGGAGCGGATGCTTGCATGACGCCCAGATCGAGCATCCCAAGCGGCCCGAAACGCGCCACCTGCCCGGCGTGCAGGGCAGTCCAGGTGCTGGCTTGAGTCGGGATCACCTGAAGCGCGCCGCGATAAACTGCCAACTGGGTTGAGCCATTGTCGAACTGACGTATCGTGAAACGCGCCGAGGACGCTTGCGTGCGAACCTGAGCGGTATCGATGAACAGCGCCGGGCTCAAGGCATTGTCAATCAAGGCCTCGCCGCTGATTAATCGAAGGTGCCAACCACGGTCAGTGCCGCGAGCATTTATTGCACTATGGGTATTGAGTTCCAACGACAGATCCGAGGCCAATGCAACTCGTCGCTGCTCGCCCACCCCCGTGGTGTAATCGGCACCAATGCGCGACACCAATTCGCTGTCTCGGCTCAACCATGCGCCGGTGCCCACAGCCAGCAGCAAGGCCAGCCCCTTTATTGTCTGACGCCTGCTCAGCCCTTCCTGGGAAGGCAGCAACAGGGCCTGTCGGGCAAGGCCTGGATCGCCTCGGGTGCGTAATGCGTCGAGTTGCGTCCCCAGCGCCAAGGCTTTTTCCCAGGCCAGCTCATGCAAGGGGTTTTCACGGCGCCATGCCATGAAAGCGGCCTGAGCAGATGAATCGAACTCGGCCTCCTGCATATCGAGCCACCACTCCATTGCCTCCTCACACATTTTCGGCGATAGCGTTAGTTCTCGGATAAAGGCGTTCCCGGTGCTAGTCATCGCAGCAATTCCGTCACCAGCATGCATTGCGCACCCGCCTTGATGATATGGCGTTTGACGGTAGCGATTGAAATCCCCAGCCGCTCGGCAATTTCTGCGTGGCTGAGCCCGTCCAGTTGTGACCAGAGAAACGCCTTTTTGACGGCGACGTCCAGTTTGCACAGTGCTTCGTCGAGGCGGACCAGCGTCTCGAAGATGATCAACTGGGTCGCCAAGTCCGGCAGGACGCTTTCGTCTTCCGCCTGGAGCGCATCCAGATAGGCTTTTTCCAGGCGTGCGCGGCGGTAGTGGTTGGACAGGACACTGCGTGCCACCTTGGCCAGGAAAGGCCGAGGCTGGCGGACTTCAATCACCTCGTCACTGGCCAACAGACGCATGAAGGTGTCCTGCATCAAATCAGCAGCGCGGTGTGAGCAGCTCAACTGCCGATACAGCCAGCTGCGCAACCAGCGGTGTTGCTGTTCGTACAGGGCAGTGAACTGAGCGGTATCGACGGATGCCATTGGCGGCCACAAGAACGATGCAAATGAGACTTAGTATCATATTTGACTAATCGGGTGCCGACAAGAACGCAAAAGGCCGCCGCGTAAGGCTGGTCGGATGAATGAGGGCTGAAACCGATGCGGCCAGTTTCTGCATTGCGGGGGTTACCATGAATATATGGAAATACGTATATTCGGCTTTCCATATGTATTGGTGCCGCGATGATCACTCCGCCCGATGTCTTCAAATGCCTGGCTGACGAAACCCGCGCTCGCGCCACCCTGCTCATCGCCAGCCTGGGAGAGCTTTGTGTGTGCGAACTGATGTGCGCGTTGGGCGACAGCCAGCCGAAGATCAGCCGCCATCTGGCGCAGCTGCGCAGCAATGGCATGTTGCTGGACCGGCGCCAGGGCCAGTGGGTGTATTACCGCCTTAATCCGGCGCTGCCCGCCTGGGTTCACGAGATGCTGCAGGTCACCTTGCAGGCCAATTCGCAGTGGTTGGCCGACAACACACTTCGGCTCAAGTGCATGGACGACCGCCCCGTTCGCGACGCCGCCTGTTGTTGATCACCCTTTCGGCCCTGGCACTGCGCCGGCGCCCCTGACGTCCGCCACGAAGCAAAGGAGCCCTCCATGCGAGTCCTGTTCATGTGCACGGCCAACAGCTGCCGCAGCATCCTTTCTGAAGCGCTGTTCAACCACCTTGCCCCGGCAGGTTTCGAAGCGATCAGTTCAGGCAGCTTCCCCAAGGGGCAAGTATTGCCCCGTAGCCTGAGCACGCTGGAGCAGGCCGGTATTTCGACTGCTGGCCTGAGTAGCAAGGGCAACGACGCATTCGAGGGCAACCCGCCAGACATCGTCATTACCGTCTGCGACAGGGCCGCCGGCGAAGCCTGCTCGGTGTATTTCGGACCCGCGCTGAAGTCGCACTGGGGGCTGGAAGACCCGTCGGATGTGGTGGGTGACGAGGCGCGAGTCGACGCGGCCTTCCAGGCCACGCTGGCCCACATCGAATCGCGCTGCCGAGCCTTCTTCGCCCTTCCATTCGCTATCCTCGACCGTGATCAGCTCAAGCACGCGCTGGATCGCATCGGCACGCAATAAGCAGGAGTAAAAAATGTCCGATCATCTCCCCAACCTCGACCTCGCGTTGTTCGATCTGCCCCCAACGGCAACCGTGGCCAGCGAGCACAAACCACGCATCCTGCTGCTGTATGGGTCTACCCGCGAACGCTCTTTCAGCCGCTTGCTGGTAGTAGAAGCTGCGCGCCTGCTGGAGCACTTCGGCGCCGAGACCAGAACCTTCGACCCTTCTGGCCTGCCGCTGCCTGACGATGCGCCAGTCGAACACCCCAAGGTGCAGGAATTGCGCGAGCTGGTGCAATGGTCGGAGGGCCAGGTCTGGTGCTCGCCGGAGCGCCATGGGGCGATGTCTGCAGTGTTCAAGGCGCAGATCGACTGGGTGCCCCTGGCGATGGGCGCCGTTCGCCCCACCCAGGGCAAGACCCTGGCGGTGATGCAGGTGTGTGGTGGCTCGCAGTCGTTCAACGTCGTCAACCAGCTGCGGGTGCTTGGCCGCTGGATGCGGATGTTCACTGTGCCGAACCAGTCTTCCGTACCCAAGGCCTACCTGGAATTCGATGAGGCTGGCCGCATGAAACCCTCGCCGTACTACGACCGCGTGGTGGATGTGATGGAGGAGTTGGTGAAGTTCACCGTGCTGCTACGCGACCGTCAGGATTACCTGGTGGACCGCTATTCGGAGCGCAAGGAAACCGCGGAGCAGCTAGCTGCCCGCGTCAATCAGCGATCGATCTTAAGCGGCTGCAGGGCCCGCTTGCACCAGGATGGCTAGCCCACCCTGGTGCGCTTTCTTTAGCGACGATCAGCGGTCTTGGTCACGCTGCGGGTTATCGCGTTGCGATTGCTGGCCGCCCATGCGGTCTTTATCCGCCTGGTTCTGCTGGTCGGTTACATTGTCTTCAGGCCGGCCGCCTTTGCTACCGGTATCACTGGAACGGTCCCAGTCCTTGTTCATCTTGTCTTCGGGCTTCTGCCCTGGCTGGTTATGACCCGGTTGTTGCCGGTTCGGCATGCCACCGCCCGAGCCTTGACCGCCTTGCTGCCCGGTACCCGCAGTGTTGCTGCCCGCACCGGTGTCAGCATCGCCCTGATTGCCGCCCTTGTCTTGATTATTAGCCATGATCGCTTACCTCAAGTCAGACACAGAAAGGCCTGTGTACTCGTACGACTGCGGCTTTGCTGGCGTGGCTGTATTTATTCGCCGCCTTTCGGATAAGCGATACCAAATGCAGCGACTTGATACTGAGCCGCGCTAAATACCGATGTGCTGCAGGACGAAGCTCTGGGCAAACAGACACGCCGTGTCCAGAAAAATTGGGGCAATTCATCTGTTTAAGCTGATCTGTAGCGCTGCATGGCTTATCCTTGTGCCTCGCAATCAACTTCGAAGCAGTGAATTGAACAATGGGTTTTGAACAACTAGCTGAGCTACGTGACCGCCTGCGGGCGGAGAAAGTGCAGGAAAAGGCCGAAAGCCCGAAGCCCCCCAAGCGCAAGTCTCCGCCCCAGGCGAAGCCTCGTGAGCAGGACCCGGCGGTAGCGGCGATCTGGCCATTGCAAAAGCATTTTCCACTGGCCTTCCCTGTCAATCCGGCCCCCAAGGTTCCGCTCAAAGAAGGCATCTTCAAAGATGCCGAGCAACACCTGGAGCTGCTTGGCATCACCAGTGAACAGCTCAAGCTGGGTATTTCCACCTGGTGCCGGGGCACCCGTTACTGGGCAAGCATGGTCGAGAACGCCCCGCGCCTGGACTTGAACGGCCAGGTCGCCGGCATTGTGACCGCCACGCAGGCGATCCATGCGAAGCAGCAAGCTGCTCGCCACCGCGGCCAGGACCGACGCAATCGTGCCAAGTCGAAAGCACGTGCTGCGGCCCCCGTTGCCGAGACCGCAGCCGAGCAGACTCCAGACTGAATTCAGACGAAACGGTCGAAGGGTTGGCGCTGCTTGTGCGCATCGCCAACCAGCACATCCTCGCGCTGAAGATCAGTCAGCCACCACTGGACTTGTCCAGGATGGAACTGGATGGGTCCGTGTGGCTGAAGGTCGCTCTCGGATGCAAGCTGCGCTTGAATCCAGCCGATGAATGCCCGCACGTGCGCTCGGCCCAGGTTGTCCTGGCGGGTAACCAGGTAATAGCCAAAGCGCGAAGGCCATGGCCGGTCTATCGCTACCATCAATCTGCCGCTTCGCAGGTCTTCTTCCGCGTGCTGCGCCTGCACAAGCGCGATGCCCTGGCCACTGGCAGCCGCGCGTAACAACAGCAGGTCTTCGTCAAAACTCGGCCCGCGGCGGCTCCGCTGATCGGGCTCCACACCATGCGCCTGCAACCACAACCTCCAGTCGGCACGGTCGGCATCCTGCAGCAGCGGGTAACGCAGGCAGTCCTGCGGCTCATCCAGCGCCGGCCCGCCGGCAAGCAGGCCAGGGCTGGCTACCGGCAGCAGCACAGGCGCCAGTAGCGGTATCGACTCCAGCCCAGGGTAATCGCCCAGGCCATGGCGCAGGGCAATATCGACAGGATCACGATGCAGGTCGACCAGCTCGGCCGTGGACTGCACACGCACGTCGATCTCCGGGTGCTGCGCATTAAAATCCGCCAAGCATGGCACAAGCCAACCGAACGCGAACGAGGGTTGAGTACTGATCGTCAGGGGTTTAGCGCGCGTCAGCACTTCAAGGTCCAGCAAGGCGCTTTCGATCTGGCCAAACCCGCGTGAAAGCCCTGGATAAAGGCTCGCGCCAGCCTCGGTGAGCTGCACCCCATAACGGCTCCGGGTCAGCAGGATAACGCCGAGGCGATCTTCCAGCAGACGAATCTGTTGACTGATTGCGCCTGGGGTAACCCCCATACGCTCGGCGGCTGCCTTCAGGCTACTATGTGTTGCGCACAGGCCGCAACGGGCTGATCGAGCTGCTGCATGAGTGGCGCGAGGCCGGGGTCAATCATGCTGCACTGGGCATGCAGATGGCCCAGCGCCCGGCGCAGGAGATCATCCAGGAGCTGGCAGAAGAAGTGCTGCCACTGTTTCCATCGCTGACGGGGCCAGAGCCCCATGGGCAGAACTGGTAGGCATTGCGGTGGCTGCTGGTTGTCAAAAAAGCCATCAGCCGAACCACCGGAGGAATGATCGAAGCGAGCTACTGATGCGCTTGTGTGACCGCCATGGCCCAGCTTAGGCTCTTACAGGATCGGCGGGAGATAGACAACCTGGTCTCGCCCTCCCTGTTTGGCTGCGTAAAGTGCGGTGTCGGCGCGCCGCAGTGCATCATCGATCTGCTCGCTATCGGCGACTAAAGTAGATCCTAGGCTGAGGCTCACCCTCAGCGGACCGCTGGAGAGTTGCATCGGTCTGCTGCCAACGAACAGGCGCACGCGTTCCGCGATCCGCACCAGCTCGTCAGCGTCCTTTACCCGTAGCAATGCGACGAATTCCTCACCGCCCTGGCGTACCAGCAAATCGTCCGGGCGAAGGGCAGCTCGCAAACGACGCGCACACTCGCAGAGCACCTGGTCACCGTCAGCATGACCGTACTTGTCGTTTACCGACTTGAAGTGGTCAAGGTCCGCATACAGAGCACCCAGCTTCAGACCTTTCTCCTTTGCCAAACGGCGTTCACGATCCTGGAAGGCCGCCACCGCGCCGCGGTTCCATAGCTGTGTAAGCGGATCAAGCAAAGCCTTGCGTTGCTCACGGTCCATTTCAAGCCGTAAGTCGTGGTTGGCCTGTATCAAGCTGCGCAGTTGTAGATAACCCTCTGCGAGCGTGGCCAAGTCTCTAAAGTTGGCCTGTTGGGCTTCACTTAGCAGGCGTGGGCGAGGGTCGAACATGCATAACGTTCCGATTGCTTTGCCGTTCCCGGCGCGCAAGGGGTGACCGGCGTAGAAGCGGATGAAGGGTGCGCCAATGACCAGCGGATTATCGGCAAATCGCGCATCGTACTCGGCGTCAGCCACCAGCAGGGTGTCGTCACCCAGAATGGCGTAGCCGCAGAAGGACACATTGCGCGGAGTCTCGTATACATCTAGACCAATCCTGGCCTTGAACCATTGCCGATCGTGATCAATCAGGCTGATCAGTACAGTATCCACGTGCGCCACTTCTTGAGTGAGGCGCACCAGGGTATCCAGGTAATGCTCAGCCGGTGTATCCAGCACATTCATCTCATCGAGGGTACGCTGGCGCAGCGTTTCGTCAGTCGGTATGGGGCAAGCCGGCATGTCTTTTCTCCAGTCCATGGGGGGTAGCGTCTGCAAAAGTCCTACGCTGATTGAAGTCTTCACCACACATACTGCAATCGCAAGGTCCAGGTGTTCACATCCGGTGAACCTGTGCGCTCGGAGACAGTGTCCGAATAGGCAATCAACCCGCCGAACTGCGGCGATAGCATGAAGCCCAAGCTGGCACCCAGCAACGTGTTCTCGCGCCAGGAACACGCCGACGAATGGCCCCCAGGCCAGCCAGAAGGCCCAGAAAAACAACGTCCAACCCCCCATCCAGCCGGCCCCGTCGGGCTCGTAGGGCCATTCCCAGCAGGGCAACATCGCCCACCCTGCGATGCCATAGTGAAACATGGTCCAGATGCGAAGCCGATGATCAGGGTCATCGTCATGATGACGACCACATTGATCGTGCGGGGCAGGATTGCCGGCCAGTGCGCGTTCCGTTCGATAGGCTGGTCACTCCAATCAAGAGAGGATCAGCTATGTCCAGCAAGCAGCAGCAATTGGCATCACAGCCTGTGAACCTGACTCAAAAAGCTTCTCTGATCGAGCAGCAATGGAGCCCAAGGGTTGTCGCCGAAATGAACGACTACCACGTGGTGTAGAGCACAGAACAGCGGCACAGACGGAAACAACACTTATGATGATTGAGCCGCAAGGCGTGTTGAACACCGGTCATGAAGGCGGGGAGCGAACAGCGCTGAATGACATCTGGATCTGAGTCGACATCGCCAGCAGTGGCTAGCCTCATCAGGGCGTGAAGCGGACACCTGTCGAGAGGCGGCCATTTCATGCCCCATGGTTTGTCAGTTCCGGACCTGGCCCGGCGTATATCTGCTGCAACCCAACATAACCTCCGTCAGCGCGCCACAGAAACTCTCCCCCGACGGGTGCCCCAGCACCACCAGCACACGCTTGCGCATCGTCCCTTCATCCTGAACAAGAAGCCTTCAGGGTAAAGCCTGCCCCTGGAGGGAGAGTCAATGGCCCCGGGGCCAAGGGGCCAAAGCTGCCGGCCTGCCATGCACGAACGTCAACGCAGGTAGTCCTGCACCCACTTCACCCAACAATCGGCGCCTATCTTCACCAACGCGTCGTTGAAGTCGTAGTGAGGGTTGTGCACCGAGCACCCATGGAACTCGCCTGTACCATTCCCCAGCATGAAGTAACAGCCAGGCCGCGCCTGCAACATGTAGGCAAAGTCCTCGGTGCCCATGACCTTCTTCGGCATCTTGTCCAGTAACGCGCCGTGGGCGAACAAGGGCCTCAGGCTTTCACGCAGCAACGCGCTTTCGTGATCGCTGTTGCATAACGCGGGCGCCAGTTGAGTGTATTGAACGTCGATCTCCACGCCAAAGCTCTCGGCATGCCCCTTGGCCAGGGCGTCAATGCGGCTGTTGATCTTGTGCTGGGTCTCGGCCGTGTCTGTGCGCACGCTGAGCAGCATGCTGGCCTCGTCAGGAATGATGTTGTAGACGGTACCGGCCTGGATCATGCCGATGCTGATAACCGCATATTCCTCGACGCTCAGGTTGCGCGACTTGATGGTCTGGATACCGCTGATCAGGCTGTTCAACGCCATCACCGGGTCCACCGACAGTTCCGGCATCGCCCCGTGCCCACCTTTGCCGGTGATACGAATGCTGACCCGCTCGGAGGACGCCATGGTTGGCCCGGCCTGCACCACGCAGGTACCTACCGGCATGCCGGGCATGTTGTGCAGCGCGTACACCGAGTCACACGGGAAGCGCTCGAACAGGCCGTCGTCGATCATCGCCTTGGCCCCGGCCAGGCCCTCTTCGTCCGGCTGAAAGATCACGTTCAACGTGCCGTTGAAGCTGCGCGTGGCCGCCAGTTGCGCAGCGGCTGCCAGCAGGATCGCGGTGTGCCCGTCATGGCCACAGGCATGCATGCGACCGGGGATCTTGCTGGCATGCGCGAAGGGGTTTTTCTCACTCATGGGCAATGCGTCCATGTCTGCACGCAGGCCGATGCTGCGCGGGCTGTCGCCTGCTTGCAACACCCCGACCACGCCATGCCCGCCGACGTTGCGATGCACTTCATAACCCCAGGCCTGCAACTTGTCGGCCACCAGGGCCGCCGTGTCAGGCGTGTCGCCGCCAAGCTCCGGCGCGGCATGAATCTGCCGGCGAATCACGACGAACTCATCCAGTTCAGCCGCCGGGGCCTGAGATTGGTTGCTCGGGAAAGTAGTCATGTTCAAAGTGCCCATGTCACTCGCATCCTTTGTTTTCGGGGAAGTATTTGAGGCAGGCCAGGCTGACAACACCCCCGGCCAGCAGGAAGTACGCCGGCGCCAACGGGGTGCCGAGCGCCGCAATCAGCCAGGTCGCCATCAGCGGCGAAAACCCGCCGAAGATTGTTACCCCCAGGCTGTAGCTGACCGAGGTGCCGAAGGAGCGCCTCGCTTTCGGGAAGCCCTCCATCATCAGCGCAAAGAACGCGCCGGCACCGATGCAGGTAGGCAGTATCAGCACCGCCACGCACATCATGGCCAGGCCCATGTGCTGCACCTGCCCAAGCAGGTAGAACACCGGCAGGGTCAGCACCACCGGCATGGCAACCGTCCACCCCAGCAGGCGCTTCCTGAGCTGGTACTTGTCAGCAAACTTGCCGGCCAACGGGCAGATGACCGCCATGCAGCCGCTGCTGATACAGGCAATTGCCATCGCGCTGCCTGGCGGGTAATGCAAGGCCGTGGTCAGGTAGGTGGGCATGTAGAACACGAACAGGTACATGCCGATGGTCGAGCTGGCCATCAGACCGATGCCTTGGGCGATACGTTTGAGCAGTTCAGCGTCCAGCGCCTGTTCGGCCTTGTGCGCCGGGGCGGCCTCATGGGTTTCTGGCAAGCGCGTGCGAATGTACCAACCGACCGGGCCGATCAGCAGGCCGAAGATGAAGGGTATCCGCCATCCCCAGCTTTCCAGGGCAGCAGGCTCGAGCAACTGACTGAGGGCAAAGCCAAAGCCGGCCCCCAGCAATGCAGCGTATCCCTGGCTAGCGGCCTGCCAACTGACGTTCTGGCAACGTTTGCCAACCGCACTGGACTCCATCAGGAACACCGACGCGGTACCCACCTCTCCGCCTGCCGACATGCCTTGGATGAGCCGGCCAGCCACCAGCAGCACCGTTGCAAAAATGCCGATCTGCGAATAGGTGGGCGCAAACGCGATCAGCGCAGTACCCAGGGTCATCAGCCCAATGGTCAGGCTCAATGCCGCCTTGCGCCCACGCCGGTCGGCATAGCGACCGATGACCATTGCCCCGACCGGGCGCATCAGGAAACCGACGCCGAAGGTGGCCAACGACATCAATAACGAAGCCATCGCCGACTCGGAGGGGAAGAAATGCTTGCCGATCAGCACAGCGAAGAAGCTGTAGATCGTGAAATCGTACATTTCCAGCGCATTGCCCAGTGAGCAGGCGATCAAGGTCTTGCGTGAGGACGATGCCTGCGCAGTTGAATGCGCGCCCGTCTGCATGAGGGTCGGTGCGGGTAGCGGTCTGGTCATTGTTATCTCCGTTGGCAATTCGCGGCATGCAGCGAATATCGGCCAATCGGGCAACCAACACACTTGCAGTTTCGGCATGCGGCTAACCAATGGTTAATTGACCGGCCCGGGCGTTGACCAATTTGCCCTAAGGTGGCGCACAGATTGCCTTGCCTGTGCGCGCTGCCCCGATAGTGCTCACGCAACCGGGCCAGAAGCGCGGCCTGGCAGCGTGTTCGAGGCCTGCCTACCCTAGACGTTCTCGCCATCCGTAACGCCCCGCGGGGCCTTGATTAACCAAACGGCATGACGTAGCCGAATAAGCAATCACGCTGCTACCTGCTGTTCACCGACGCTACAGCCACCACATCACTGTGCTGGCCTGGAGTCGTGAATGAACACTCGCACTACGTCGTTGCTGTTGATGATCCAAGGGGCATGCCTTGCCGTGCAGGCACAGGCCGAGGGCTTTCCGACGCTCAGCCGGATTGCGCCAGGTTTTGGTTATTACGGGGTGGATTACGGTTTTGATGACAAGCTCAAGGTCTACGGCACCGTGGATGCATTCGCCAGCTATCACGACTCGCAGCACCACTCGGGCTTTCGCCTGGCCGGCGGCGGTGCATGGACCAACAAGGTCGGGCTGTATGCCCGCAAGGGGCTGAACCCCGACACCGTGCTGGAACTCGACGTCGAGGAAGGCTTCAACGTGAATGGCAAAGCCCTGGAGGGGACCTGGGACACCATCGGTACCCTGCGCCTGGCAACGGTCGCCCTGCGCTCGCGAACCCTGGGCAAGCTTGAGTTTGGCAAGACCTACAGCATGGGCACGCCCACCTACGCCGACCCGTTTCTGGCCACCTACGGCTCGCCCTACACCTACCTGGCCCTGCCTGCTGCCGGCAAGGGCGCCTATTACCTGGACCTGCGCGCCAAGCACACCCTGGCCTACACCAGCCCCAACCTGAACGGCTTCAGCATCGGCACCGCGCTAAGCTTCGGCTTCGACGATGCCGCCAGCCAGGGGCGCACCGTGCGTGGTGGCGGTGCCAAGCTGCAATACCGCAACAACCGGGTAATGCTCCTGGCCTCCTACAACCTGTACTACAGCGACCCATGGGACGACGCCGGCGTCTCACGCCAGACCGCCAACTACTACAAGAGCCTGGCGGCGTTCTACGATTTCGGCCCGCTGGCCACCAGCCTGACCTGGCAACGCCAGGACGTTGACCAGGCCGGCACGCCCAGTACCACGCTGTACACCTTTGGGGTGATGGCGCCGGTCGGCGAGCTGGACGTGCTACGCCTGGCCGTGATGCAGCGCCAGGTCACCGCCCGAGACAAGGACGCAGCAGGGGTGATGATCGGCTATGACCATTTCATCACTCCGCGCTGGGCCATTTATGGACGGCTCGGCCTGATCGCCAACCAGCGTGCGTCGTCCGTCACCTACGCCGGCACCCCGGTGGACCAGGTTGGCGACAACCCCAGCAATGTCTCGCTAGGCATGTACTACCACTTCTGAGGCCACGGGGCGTGTTTGCCTGAGCACCTGCCCGCGCAAGCTGTGAAACAGCTCCTGGGCAGGCGCTGTGAGGCTGTGGCGGTCGATACAGACCAGGTTGATAGGGTAGTCCGGGATCAGCTCCTGCACCGCCATGGCCACGTACTCGCCATGCGCGCCCAAAGTGAACCCCTGGTCCACCGCCAGCTCACTGATAGTCATCAACGATTCGGTGTTTTTCAGCAGTTTGAGCGCCATCATCACCGAGGTGCATTCAACGGTGTTCTGCGGGACCTGGAGGCCATTGACCTCGAACAGCTGGTGAAACTGCGAAGCCTGGTCCGACAGCTCATCCAGGCTGATCCAGTGGCCATACTGCAAGGTGCGCAGTGACTTGGAAAACTTTTGTGCGTTGGACGCGTGGCAAATCACCCTGCCCTTGATACTGCCCAGCGCCTCCCAGTCCAGGCTCAGCCGGCTCAGCGGTTGCTGCGAGGTAATGGCAAAGTCCAGGCTGCCGTCGCGCAGGCGTTGCAGGATCTGGCTGGGGCGCAAGTCGGTGATGGTGATCTTCACCCGCGGGTACTTGCGCCGGAAGGCCAAGATGCTCTCATCGACACCATCGAGCATCGCCGTCAGCGATGTCACCCCGATCGACACCGCGCCCAGCGCGGCATCCTGAATGCTCGCGGCTTCGATCTGCAGGCGACGGATGCTCTCCACCACGAGGTTGGCGTGGCGGATGACGCGCTTGCCTTCCTCGGTAAGGGCCATGCCTTTGTGCGACCGCTGCAACAGGCTGAAGCCGACTTCCCGCTCCAGTTCCTTGATCGAACGGCTCAGCGCAGGCTGGGTAATGTGCATGAGCTTGGAAGCTTCAAGGATGCTGCCTGCGTTGTGGATGGCGACCAGCGCCTTGAGTTGATGCAGTTTCAACCGTCTTTTCCCTTGTTGTTATCGGGTCGGTTTGAAATAGGCTTTGGCGACCCTGACAGGCCCTGACTGAAGGGCCTGGCGGCTAAACGTGACGCAACGTGGCCAGCACGCTCGCCGCATCACTGACCTCGAACTTGCCAGGCGCTTCGACAGCAATGTGTTTGACAACCAGGTTGTCGACCACCATGGCGTAACGCAGCGAACGGCACCCCAATCCACGCGCCGACAGGTCCTGGATCAGGCCCAGTGCGTCGCTGAATTCGCCGTTACCATCGCCGATCATCCTCACCGCTTCGCCCACCTGCAGGCTGTTGCCCCAGGCATTCATGACAAAGGCATCGTTCACCGAAACGCAGAGAATTTCATCAACCCCAGCGGCAAACAACGCGGGTGCCTCAGCGACATACCCCGGGACGTGGCGTTCGGAGCAGGTAGGCGTGAACGCGCCAGGCAAACCGAAAATCACTACTGTTTTCTGCTCGCAGCGCGCGCGAATGGAAAAAGCATTCGGGCCGATTGCGCAGGCGCCTTCGTCGTTGTTGTACGCGTACAGTGTAACGTCGGGCAATTGATCGCCAGTCTTGATCATTGTTGTCTCCTGGATGCATGGATGGCTGGGCACGCCATGATGCCGCAGTCCACCAAGCCAGGTACACCATACCCGCCGCAGCGGCGCTTCAACTCGCCAATATCGCCTGGGTATGGTCGATGGAAGGAACAGGCACCAACGCACGCCGAGCCGTCAGCCATTCCCGCATGCGTGCAGTATCGAAAATCTGCCCCTCTTCCATCATCACCAGGATGAGTGCTTGTGACATTCGGTAACATCCACACTGGGAACAATGCCGCTCTTCCCATCCCTGGGTGCATTCGACGGATTGCGCCTGTCCCGCGCAAATCAGACAACTCATGTAAGCCCCCTTTTGTTTTTGTCCATGGAGGTGAGCGCAAGGTTACGAAGATCCTATGCCAGGCGCTGTACATGAGATTTCCATGCCAACTTTTAATTCCCTCCCTGTTCAGACCAAAAATCAAGGGACCATGCGCCAACGGCTCAGCCGGTTTGTGCCAACTGCACCTGCAAAAATGCCATCAACGCCCCCGCCGCGGGTGACAAGCTGCGCCCCTTGCGGGTGAGCATGCCGATATGCCGCTCTACCATGGGCTCTACAAGCGGTACGAACGCCAGCTTGTCGTTTTCCTGCGGAAAAGCGAGGTACGGCAGGGTGCTGATCCCCACCCCCTCCTCCAGCATGGCGATCAACGAAATCATGTTGGAGATGAAAAGCCGGCTGTGCGATAGCAAACCCTCGGCCTCGGTGCCTGCCAGCAGTTGCGAGGTACCATTGCGGATCATCGGCACGCCCTGCAACTGCGCCCAGTGCAGCGGATCACCCGCCTGCGCCAACGGGTGGTCGCTACGGCACACCACGCCCACCTGATCGTTCACGATCGGGGCGAATTCAACCTGCTCATCATCCGTCCACAGGCTGCTGATGCCGAAATCCACCTGCTCTTGGGCCAGCAACTGCTGCACACGTTCGGCGGTGCCATCCTGGATGCTGACCTGCACGTTCGGGTGTGCGGCCACGAACCGGGCCAGCGGCCCTGGCAGCATGCGGCTGGCCACCGAAGGTACCGTGGCGATGCTGACCTGGCCAATTTCATGCCGGGCAAGCAGCGTGGCTTCACGGGCGATACGGTCATGGTGCTCGATCAAACCGCGAAACAACGGCAGGCAATGCTCGCCGAAGGGCGTCAGCTCTACCCGTCCCCCGCTTTTCTCGACCAATGCCTGGCCCAGCTTCTGCTCCAGTTCACGCACGGCCAGGGATATCGCCGGCTGGGTGCGAAAGGCCTGGCGGGCGGCGGCATGGAAGCTCTTGAGTTCGGCGACCAGTACGAAGTAGCGCAATTGGGCGATCTTCAGCTCGGGCAACATGGTTAGCATTCCTTATCAAAGCATTTTTTTTATTAATTTTTATTTGCTGCATATTGCTCGCATGATGAATGTCATGCAAACAGAGGCGTTCATCCATGTCACACAAGACCTACAACAACTACATTGATGGCCAGTGGTGCGAAGGCCACACCACCCTGGGCAACTACAGCCCCTCGGACACCGGCGACCTGATCGGCCAGTACCATCAGGCCAGCGCCGAACAGGCCCGCCAGGCCATCCAGGCCGCCCGCGCCGCGCAACCGCAGTGGGCCGCCAGCGGCCTGGAAGCCCGTCAGCAAATTCTGATGGCCATTGGCGACGAACTGATTGCCCGCAAGGAAGAGCTCGGCGAACTGCTCTCGCGAGAAGAAGGCAAGCCCCTGGCCGAAGGCATCGGCGAGGTCAACCGCAGCGGCCAGTTCTTCCATTACTACGCCGCCGAAGTACTGCGCCAGATGGGCGAGACCGCCGCCTCGGTGCGCGCCGGGGTCGACATCGAAGTGCATCGCGAACCGGTGGGTGTGGTGGGCATCATCACCCCATGGAACTTCCCCATGGCCACCGCCGCCTGGAAAATCGCCCCGGCCCTGGCCTTCGGCAACGCCGTGGTGTTCAAGCCGGCCAACCTGGTGCCGGCCAGTGCCTGGGCACTCACCGAGATCATCAGCCGCCAGGGCTTACCCAACGGCACCTTCAACCTGGTGATGGGCAGCGGCGCCGACGTCGGCGAAGCCCTGGTGCAGTCCGCCGACATCGATGCCCTGACGTTCACCGGTTCGCTGCAGACTGGCCGGCGCGTGGCGGTCGCCACCGCAGGTAACCTGGTGCGCTGCCAGCTGGAAATGGGCAGCAAGAATGCCTTGGTGGTCATGGATGACGCCGACCTTGAACTGGCCGTGGAATGCGCGCTCAACGGTGCCTTCTTCGGCACCGGGCAGAAGTGCACGGCCTCGTCACGGCTGATTGTCTGCGACGCCATCCACGACCGCTTCGTCGAGGCCCTGCGCCTGCGCATGCGCCAGCTCAAGGTCGGCCATGCCCTGGAGGCCGGCGTGCAGATCGGCCCGGTGGCCGACGCGCGCCAGCTGGAACAGAACCTCGCCTACCTGCAGTTGGCCCAGGCCGAAGGCGCCACCCTTATCGAAGGTGGCGAACGCCTGCAACTGGAGAGCGACGGCTACTACATGCGCCCGGCGCTGTTCATCGACAGCCGCAACGACATGCGCATCAACCGGGAGGAAGTGTTCGGCCCCATCGCCTGCGTGATCCGCGTACGCGACTTCGAAGAGGCACTGGCCACGCTCAACGACACCGAATACGGCCTCACTGCCGGCATCATCACCCAGTCGCTGCGCCACGCCAGCCACTTCAAGCGCCGCGCCCAGACCGGCTGCGTAATGGTCAACCTGCCCACCGCCGGCACCGACTACCACGTGCCGTTCGGTGGCCGCAAAGCCTCAAGTTTCGGCCCACGGGAACAGGGCCAGTACGCCCGTGACTTCTACACCGTGGTCAAGACCACCTACCTGCGGCCCTGAAGGAGTACACGCCATGCACGACCTCTTGATGATCGACGGCCTGCAGTACTCCAACTGGAGCCCGGAAATATTCCAGCAGATGCAGGCCGGTGGCCTGAGCGCGGTGCACGCCACCATCGCCTACCACGAGAACGCCCGCGAAACCCTGTCGCGCCTGGGCGAATGGAACCGCCGCTTCGAGACCTGGCCCGAGCTGATCCGCCCGGTGCGCACGGCCAGCGACATCCGTCTGGCGCACGAGGAAGGCCGGGTGGGGATTTTCTTCGGCTTCCAGAACTGCTCGCCGATCGAGGACGACATCGCCCTGGTGGAAGTCTTCCGCCAGCTCGGGGTGTTCGTCATGCAGCTGACCTACAACAACCAAAGCCTGCTGGCCAGCGGCTGCTATGAGCGCGAAGACAACGGCATCAGCCGCTTTGGCCGCCAGGTGATCGCCGAAATGAACCGCGTCGGCATGCTCATCGACATGTCCCACAGCGCAGAACGCAGCACCCTGGAGGCCATCGAGCTGTCGAGCCGACCGGTGATCATCTCCCACGCCAACCCGGCCAGCTTCCACGCCGCCAAACGCAACAAGTCCGATGTGGTGCTGCGCGGGATCGCAGCATCAGGCGGGCTGCTGGGCTTCAGCACCTACCCTTTTCACCTCAAGGGTGCCTCGGGCTGCAGCCTGGAAAGCTTCTGCGACATGGTCGCGCGCACCGCCGACCTGATGGGCGTGGAGCATATCGGCATCGGCACCGACCTGTGCCAGGCGCAACCGCTGGCCGTGCTGGAATGGATGCGCAATGGCCGCTGGAGCAAGGACAAGGACTACGGCGAAGGCTCCAAGGACAACGCCAACTGGCCAGCGCCCTTGCAGTGGTTCCGCGACAGCCGGGACTTCGGCAACATCGCCCAGGGCCTGCGCGCCCGTGGCTTTGCCGAACAGGATGTGGCCAACATCATGGGCCTGAACTGGTTGCGCCTGCTGGAGACTGCCACCACGGCACAGGCCTGAGCCCCTTGCACGGACAGCATCCACAATAACAACAATCGCAGGTTCCGGAGGCTTCATGAAAAACCCAACCACCCTGCAGGCTGAAGGCCAGGCCATGGGCCTGCCAATGGCACGCGACATCGACTGGCCGCTGTTCGTGATTAGCGGTGGGTTCCTCGGCGCCTTCCTCCTGGCGGCACTGATCGACATCGACAGCGTGTCGGCGCTGGTCAATACCCTGTTCGCCTGGTCGACCAGGTTCTTTGGCCTCTACTGGCAAGTGCTGATGCTGGCAACCTTCGCCGTCAGCCTGTTCATCGGCTTTTCCAGATGCGGGCGCGTCCGCCTGGGCGGCGTCACCCAGCGCCCGGACATCAGCACCTTCAACTGGATCGCGGTGATCATGTGCGCCCTGCTGGCAGGTGGCGGCGCCTTCTGGGCCGCTGCCGAACCGATGATGCACTTTGCCAGCCCGCCGCCCCTATTCGCCGGCCTGCAGCCGCACAGCGAAGCGGCGGCCACCGCGGCACTGGCGCAATCGTTCGTGCACTGGGGCTTTCTCGCCTGGGCTGTGCTGGGCAGCCTGCTGGCCATCGTGTTGATGCACCTGCACTACGACAAAGGCCTGCCGCTGGCGCCGCGTACCCTGCTTTACCCGCTGTTCGGCGAGCGGGCGCTCAAAGGCCCGATCGGCACCCTGGCCGACGCCACCTCGATCATCGCCGTGGTCGCCGGCACCATCGGCCCGATCGGCTTCCTCGGCCTGCAGATCAGCAGCGCCATGCATGCGGTGTGGGGCTTGCCCAACGATATCGTCACCCAGTCGCTGACCATCGTCCTGGTCACGGCCATGTACACCGTCTCGTGCCTGGTGGGCCTCAAAGGCATCCGTTTTGTCAGCGAGATCAACGTCTGGCTGATGATCGGCCTGGCGCTGTTCATGGTGGTGTTCGGGCCGACGCTGTTCATCCTCGGCGGCTTCCCGGCGGCCTTTGCCCTGCATGTGGAGCACTTCATTCCGATGGCGATGTTCCGCGCCGACCCCAAGTGGCTGGACTGGTGGACGGTGTTCTACTGGGGCTGGTTTATTGGCTACGCGCCGATGGTGGCACTGTACGTCGCGCGGATCTCGCGGGGCCGAACCATTCGCGAGATCATCATGACACTGTCGATCATCGCGCCGCTGGTGACCATGTTCTGGTTCACCGTGGTGGGTGGCACCGGTATCGGCCTGGAGCTGCAAACGCCAGGCATCGTCACCGCCCACGGCACCCAGCCCGAGGACCTGCTGCTGGGGGTGACGCAGAACCTGCCACTGGGTGGCCTGATCAGCGCGCTGTTCCTTTTCCTGAGCTTCATCTCGGTGGCCACCAATGGCGATGCCATGGCCTTCACCGTGGCGCTGGCGATGTCCAGCAACGATAAACCGAAAAAATGGCTGTGCGGTTTCTGGGCCATCGGCATGGGCCTGGCAGCGGTGGTGCTGATCACCATCGGCGCTGGCGGCGTGACGGCCCTGCAGTCCTTTATTGTCATTACCGCGGTACCGGTGTCGCTGGTGATCCTGCCAGCCTTGTGGGATGCAGTGCGCATCGCCCGGCACATGGCCCGCGAACAAGGCGTCTGAACATGATCCATCCAGGTACAACAACAATGCCCAACACCGTGCCTGCAATACCCGCGATGCGCCCTGCCAGCCAGGTCATGGACCTGGCCCGGCTGGGCAGCCACTTCCAGAGCCCGCTGAGCTTCGTGCGCAGCAGCATGCGGCGGATGATGCAGCAGCACTGGCACATCCAGCGCAGCTGCTTCGACCTGGACGGCCAAGGCTTCGGCACCGCGATCTACCGCATCGACACGCCGAATGGCCATTACCACTGCGTGATCTTCTCGGCCTACCTGCCGCCGGAAAAGCGCAGCGACCGGGTCATCGCCGACCAGTGGGACGTCACCTTCGTGCTGGTGACGGGTGATGTCGATGCCGAGCAACTGGCCGATCTGCAGCGTAACGTGCCGCTGCAGGAGGCTGGCCGCTTCGATGCCCGCGTGCTGGTACTATCACGGGCCAACCGTAGCTTGCGCAATTTCGACCGGTTCCTGGCGGCGCTGGCTGAGGGCCAACAGCCCGACCCAGGCCAGTTGGCCGAGGTCGGCTACCTGTATCGCACCACGGCAGTGTACGGCAATGGCAAGTTCGGCATCGCCGACTTTGGCTGCCTGCAGGACAACCCGGACTTCAACCAGCCGTTCAGCGCGCAGATGTTCACGGTCTACCTGCTGCGCCACTTCAGCATCGAGCAGATCAACCACATGGCCCAGGCGCTCGACCCGCAGCGGGCAGTGCAACTGGCCCCGCCCCTGCAACGTTACCTGGGGGTCGGCAACGCGACCGGGTTGGGCATGGCCCCGTTCCTGATCAACCACCCGCAGCTGGTGGAACGCTGGATCAGCACCCGGGAAACCGCCCTGGCCCTGGTGTTGGCGCAGCCGGCCGACCCTGACCGGTTGGTGCGCCTGCAGGCACTGCTGGCACGCGCCCGCCTGCATTTGGAACAGTCCCGGACCGAAGACCAGCGCCAGCATGAGCAGAACCTGCAAACCTTGGCCGAGCTTGCTTTACTGACCACCTGGCTTGGCGCACAAGCCATCGGCGCGGGCCTTTGGTCGCGCCTGCTGGCCTGGGCTGAGGCACAGGTGGGGGTGGGCTGCCAAGAACTGCTGGCAAGCCTGCTGCTGGAGCTGTACCCCGAGCAGGTCACGCCACTGGCCGAGCACATGGGCGTCAACGAAAGCTGGCAGCTGGACGCGCAGATGCCCCTTGGGCAACTGCGCCAGCTCATCGAGCAGCAGTACGGCTGGGCGCTGGAGTACGACTTCAGTGCCGTGGATGCCGAGCACTTCTTCTGGTACCGCTCGGCCGAGAAAGAGGAGCCGCGCCTGGGCATGCGCGCCGAGGAACCGGGGGCCGAAAAAGAAATGCAGCTGGGCATTGCCCGTAATATCCAGCAGTGCCACGCCGCATTGCTGAAGCACCTGCAGCTGGAGCCCCAAGCGCTGACCGCGCACTTCCTGATCGCCCAACCGGCGTTCAAGGGCACGGTGCGCCGCCTGCAAGGCATGGCTCAGACGACCTACGGCGAAATCCGCGCCAACCTGCTGGCACGGGACATGCTGCCGATTCACCTGCTGCGCTGCAAACTGGCGTTTTTCGGCGCGGGCAAGTTCGACCCCAAGTCGAGCCGCTGGGTGCGTATCACGCTGTTCCAGGGCGCACCACTGGTCAGCGACATCGGCCAACCGTTCGCAGACGACTGGAATTTCGCGGTCATGCCGCAAGGGGAACTTTGACCATGCGCGTATCGCTTAACGAAATACAGGTGATGTGCCGCAAGGCCTTCGAAGGCATGGGCTTCGCCCCCGGCGACTGCGAGGATGCCGCCGAGCTGGTGGGCTGGCTGCAATTGCAAGGGCTGGATGGCGTGGGTGCGCTGGAAAAGGCCCTGCTCTACCTGCAAGCCGAAGCCGCCCAGCCATACGCCCTGAGCCACGAGGATGACACCCTGCTGGTGATCGACGCCAAGGGCCAGAGCGTGTTGCGCTGCGCCGCAACGGTGGTGGAACTGGCAGCCGCCAAGGCCATGCGCCGTGGTCAGGCCGAGCTGCGCATCCACCACTGCCACAACCGCTTGCTGCTGCTGGGTTACCTGAGCCGGGCAGCTGTGCTGGGGCTGCACGTGCAAGCTCGCTGGGAGGACGCCCGTCAGTGCCACCTGGCCGACTTTACTGCCGGCATTCAGCGCCCGGCACTGCGCAGTGAAGCCCGGCCCGGCACCATTGACGCGGCCGAGCAAAGCGTCACGGTGCTGTTCAGCCGGCCTGGCCAGACCGCAACGGCGCCAGCCAACACGCAGAGCCCCTTGCATCAGGGCTTTACAGTCAACGAACACACCTGGCAACGGCTCAAGCAGCTGGCCGAACACATCCTCGTCGAAAGCACCGATGCCTCGCGCCGCCACGGCGCAGGCGGCGGCAGCGATGCTGACTGAAGCCGCTCATCACTCAGGAAACCAACGTATGAAACATGCAATCAAGACAGAGCTGTTCGCCTCCAGGGCCCCCCTGGAATGGGCGGTAGTCGGCAACGGTACGCTCTACACCGCCCAGATCCCCATCGACGCACAGGGCCAAGTGGTTGCTGGCGGCATCGAGGCGCAGGCCCGCCAGACACTGGACAACCTGCGTCACACGCTGGAAGCCGCCGGCAGCTCGCTGGATGCCGTGACCCAGGTGCTGATCTACGTGACCGACCGCCAATACCTGGCCACCGTCAACAGCCTGTATGCCGACTACTTCCAGGCCCCCTACCCTAACCGCGCGGCAATCGTAGTGGCGGGGTTGGCACGCGAAGAAATGCTGGTGGAGCTGGTGGTGTACGCCTGCCTTTGAGGGCATTGAGGGCCTTGAGGCGCTCGTCTGGAGGTTTTCAGCGCCTGTGCGATCGAGCGCCGCCCGCGCGGCGCTCGATATACGCCCCACATAACCCCCAAGACATGCACCCGGAACACTTCCCTTTTCCCCGCCAGGCACCGGCCTGGGCCCCATCTCGGTTCAAAACCCTCTCCCTGATTAAAACCGCACTTATTTGATGCATCGGCCAAAGCCGCCCGACAGCGCCGGCCGGCCATGCCCCTCGCATTTCCCGCATTCCCGGCACTGCCAAGCGTGTTCGGCACTTTCATTGCAAAGGCTGTTTGTGCCCTACGCACAGCCAATCAATCGCAACCGAGGCTTACGCCAGACACAGCATCCCCTTACCCGAGCAAGGCAGCACCCTGAAAAACGCAGATGAATCGCAATAAAGCTGCCGGCGACGGCGGCAAGGAGTGGGTATGTCCCGGGCTTTTTTCAATGAAATGTACGAAGCGAACGGCAGTTGCCGCCCGCATTACCAGGAGTTCGCCCGCTGGCTGGCCAACACCCCGCTGGAGCTGCTGGAACAGCGCCGGCGCGAGGCCGACCTGCTGTTTCACCGTGCAGGCATCACCTTCACTTTGTACGGCGATAGCCAGGACACCGAGCGCCTGATCCCCTTCGATATCATCCCGCGCAGCATCCGCGCCAGCGAGTGGCGCACGGTCGAGCGTGGCTGTATCCAGCGGGTGCAGGCCCTTAACCTGTTCCTGGAGGACATCTACCACGACCAGCGCATCCTCAAGGCCGGCATCATCCCGCCTGAGCAGGTACTGGCCAACGAGGGCTACCAGATCGCCATGCAGGGCCTGGACCTGCACCGTGGGCTGTATGCCCATATCGCCGGTGTCGACCTGGTGCGTGACGGCGATGGCAGCTACTTCGTGCTGGAAGACAACCTGCGTACACCCAGCGGCGTCAGCTACATGCTCGAAGACCGCAAAATGATGATGCGCCTGTTCCCCGAACTGTTTGCCGCCCAGCGTATCGCGCCCATCGACCACTACCCCAACCTGCTGCTGGACACGCTCAAGAGCGCCAGCCCGCTGGATAACCCCACTGCCGTACTACTCACCCCGGGCCGTTTCAACAGCGCCTACTTCGAGCATGCCTTCCTGGCCCGGGAGATGGGCATCGAGCTGGTCGAAGGCGCAGACCTGTTCGTGCGTGACGAGCATGTCTACATGCGCACCACGGCCGGCCCCCAGCAGGTGGACGTGATCTACCGCCGGCTGGACGACGACTACCTCGACCCGCTGTCCTTCAACCCTGACTCGACGCTGGGCGTACCGGGGCTTATCTCGGTTTACCGCGCCGGCAATGTGGTGCTGGCCAACGCCGTCGGCACGGGCGTGGCCGACGACAAGTCGATCTACCCGTATGTGGACGACATGATCCGTTTCTACCTGAGCGAAGAGCCGATCCTCAACAACGTGCCAACCTGGCAGTGCCGCAAACCCGCAGACCTGTCCCATGTCCTGGCTCACCTGCCCGAGCTGGTGGTCAAGGAAACCCAGGGCTCCGGCGGCTATGGGATGTTGGTGGGGCCGGCATCGACCAGCGCCCAGATCGAGGATTTCCGCGCGCGTATCAAAGCCCGCCCGCACGCCTATATCGCGCAACCCACCTTGTGCCTGTCGACCTGCCCCACCTTCGTCGACAGCGGCATCGCGCCGCGCCACATCGACTTGCGCCCGTTCGTGCTATCGGGCAGTGAAACGCGCCTGGTGCCTGGCGGCCTGACCCGCGTGGCCTTGCAGGAAGGCTCGCTGGTGGTCAACTCGTCGCAGGGCGGCGGTACCAAGGACACCTGGGTGGTAGAGGACTGAACCATGCTTTCGCGAACCGCTTCCGACTTGTACTGGATGTCCCGCTACCTGGAACGTGCAGAAAACCTCGCACGCATGCTCGAGGTCAGCTATTCGCTGTCGCTGATGCCCCAGGCCGGGCGCAGCGACGGCCATGCCGAACTGGCGATGTCGCTGCTGGCCTCGGGCACGCTGGACGACTACATCCGCCGGCACACCGAGCTCGACACCGAGCGCATGCTGCACTTTTTTGCCCTGGACGCGACCAACCCCAGCAGCATCTATTGCTGCCTGCAGGCCGCCAGGACCAATGCCCATGCAGTGCGCGGCCGGATCACCGCCGACATGTGGGAGAACATCAACGCCACCTGGATCGAAATGCGCAACATCGCCAGCAATGGCCTTGGCCGCTATGGCATCAGCCAGTTCTGCGACTGGGTCAAGGAACGCTCGCACCTGTTCCGCGGCGCCACCTCCGGCACCATCATGCGCAACGATGCCTACAGTTTCATCCGCCTGGGCACCTTCCTGGAGCGGGCAGACAACACCCTGCGCCTGCTCGATGCGCGCTACGAAATGTTCGGCGAGGCCTCCGAAGAGGTCAGCGACAGCTCCGCCCGCGGCTATTACCAGTGGAGCGCCCTGCTGCGCGCGCTTACCTCGTATGAAGCCTTCAACGAAATCTATCGCGGCGCACCCAGCGCCCGGCCGGTGTCCGAGCTGCTGCTGTTGCGGGTGGACGTGCCGCGCTCGCTGCATGCCTGCATCGAGGAACTGGACCTGATCCTGGCCGGCCTGCCGGGCAACAGCGGCCGCGCCGCCCAGCGCATGGCCGCCGAACTGAACGCGCGCCTGCGCTACACCGCCATCGACGAAATACTCGACGCCGGGTTGCACCCGTGGCTGAGCGACTTCATTGGCCGCGTCAACCAATTGGGCCAGGCCGTCCACCACTCCTACCTGGAGGTCGTATGAAACTGTCCATCCGCCACGACACCACCTACAGCTACGCCAGCGACGTGAGCAACAGCATCCAGTTCCTGCGCCTGACGCCCCGCAGCAGCGAACGCCAGCGCATCAATGACTGGCAACTGGACCTGCCCTGCAAGGTCAAGGGCCAGATCGACCCCTATGGCAACATCCTGCATGTGCTGACCCTGGACAAACCCCATGGCCACCTGGCACTGACCGCCCGCGGCCAGGTCGAGATCGACCCGGACTGCGAACACGAAGCCGAGGGCCAGTCACCCCTGCCGTTCCTGCGCGGCAGCCACCTGACCCTGGCCGACGACGCCCTGGTTGCTTTCGCCGCCCGGCAATGTGGCAGCCACCGCGACCGCGCAGCGCTGATCGGGCTGATGCAAGGCCTGGCCGAGCACATGCCCTACAGCCCCGGCGCCACCTCGGTGGGCACCACGGCCATCGAAGCGTTCAGGGGTGGCGCCGGCGTGTGCCAGGACCACACCCACGCCTTCCTGGCCTGCGCCCGCAGCCTGGGGGTGCCGGCACGCTATGTGTCCGGTTACCTGTGCACCGAGGACGAACAGCACCTGGCCAGCCATGCCTGGGCCGAGGCCTGGGTCGACGACGCCTGGTACAGCTTCGACATCACCAACCGCCTGACCCGGCCAGAACGTCACCTGAAGCTGGCGGTCGGCCTGGACTACCTGGACGCCTGCCCGGTCAGGGGCGTACGCCGCGGTGGTGGCGCCGAAGCCATGCAGGCCAGCGTCCACGTACATCGCCAGTGACGGGTTTGCTGCAGGCCGGTCTTGCCGCACGGCGCGGCAAGACCACTCCACTCGCAACACAAGGGAAACCGCATGACTTACTGCGTCGCCATGCACCTGGAGGACGGGCTTGTCTTCATCAGCGACTCACGCACCAACGCCGGCATCGACCAGATCTCCACCTTTGCCAAGTTGTTCGTCTTCCGCGTGCCGGGCGAGCGGCTGATCGTGCTGCAGACCGCCGGCAACCTGGCGACCTCGCAGTCGGTGGTGAACTTGCTGCGCCAGCGTACCCAGGGCAGCGGCCCCCACCTGCTGAACGTTGCCACGCTCTACGACGCAACGGTGCTGGTTGCCGACACCCTGCGCGAAGTGGTAAGCCGAGACCGCAGCAAGCTTACGGCCGACATCGACCTGAGCAGTTCATTCATTGTTGGCGGCCAGATAGCCGGCGGCCCCATGGCCATCTACAACGTCTACGCGCAAGGCAATTTCTTCCAGGCCACGCCGGACACCCCGTTCCTGCAACTGGGTGAAAGTAAGTACGGCAGGCCAATCCTCGACCGCAACCTGGATTACCGCACACCGCTCGATGAGGCGCTGCGCTGCGGCCTGATTTCGTTCGACTCCACCATCCGCAGCAACCTGTCGGTGGGTATGCCACTGGACTTGCTGGTGTACCGCAACAACACCCTGCAAAGCATGACGCGCCAGCGCATCACCAGCGACGATGCCTATTACCAGCAGATTCGCAGGCAGTGGAGTGACGGTCTGAAAACCCTGCTGGCCGAACTGCCAGCGCCGCCTTATGGCTGAATGAGCAAACTGTTCAGATCCTCTGGTGCCTGTACCGGCCTCTTCGCGGGTAAACCCGCTCCCACAGTGGAAGGAGCTGGCTTGCACCATCACTCAGGCTACCGCATCACCAGGTAGGAGCAGCCTTGCGCTGCGAAGAGGCCGGTAGGGCTGAAGATCATCTTTGGCTGCAATGGCCTCTTCGCAGCACAAGGCTGCTCCTACAGGTCCGGTACTTGCCTTGGAATCGAGCCAATCAGTTGGACCACGTCAGTGACGTCAATTGCAATGTTCGAGACGCCGTGGGTTATCCTGCCCCCTCACCCCTGTCACGAGGCTGTCATGTCGTCCGCTGCCACACCGGTGCAAACCCACCGCGCCGACCAAGACTCCCGCAATGCCGCCCAGGTGCTCAGCCTGTGCCTGCCCAGTGACGTACTGCTCTACCTGCTACTGCCGATGTACGCAGCCGATTTTGGCGTGACCCTGGCCGAGGCTGGCATTCTGCTGGCGGCCAACCGCCTGGTGCGCATCATCGGCTACGGCTGGGTAGTGCGTTTCTATGCCCGCCACGGTGACCGCGCGGCCTGCAGCCTCGCCGCCTTCGCCGCCGCCGTGTGTGCACTGGGCAACGCGGTGCTGACCGGTTTCGCCGCGCTGCTGGTGCTGCGCCTGGTCTGGGGCCTGTGCTTCGCCACCTTCAACCTCAGCACCCAGACCCTCGCCACCGCTGAAGCACAAGGCGCGGCGCGGCGTGCCGGGCGTTCGCGGGCGAGCATCTCCATCGGGCCAATGCTGGCCCTGCCGCTGGGTGCGCTGATGGCCCAGGCCTACGGCCCGCGCAGTGTGTTCTTCGTGCTCTGCATCAGTGCCCTGTTCGGGCTGTGGCGTGCACGTGCCCTGCCCAGCACCGGCCACCCGGTCGCCAGCCGGGGTGGCCGGCGCCTGCGCCTGCCAGACAGCATTGCCACCTGGTCCTTCATCGAAGGGGTGGCCCTGGACGGCCTGTTCATCTTTGGCCTTTCGCTTTACGCACAAACCCACCTGGGTGAGTCCGGAGTGCTGGCAGCAGGTGTGCTGATGGCGGTGCGCTACCTGAGCGAAATGCTCTTCAGCCCCTTCGGTGGGCGCCTGGCCGACCGCTTCGGGCCGCTGCGCATGCTGGTGGTGCTGTCACTGGCCACGTCGATGGCGCTGCTGCTGTTTGGCAGCCACTGGCTGTTCATCGGCGCCTTCTTCGTGCTGGTGCTGCGTGCCCTGCAACTGCCGCTGGTGATGACACTGGTCGCCCTGCGCAACCCGCAACAACGCATCCAGGCCCTGGCCGGCAATGCCATATGGCGCGACATCGGCGCTGGGCTCGGGCCGATGCTTGCGGGGGTATTGCTGCCGCAGGTACCGGCGATCTGGGCCTATGCCGGGGCGGCACTGGCGGTTGCGGTGGCAGCGTTGAATTGTGCCTGGTCGGCGCGGCATTGAGCGCTGGCGCCATGCATGACATGGGCTCACCTATGGGGTGAGGAGTGATCGTTTGAGTCGATCAAATCGCTGAAATCTAATGGGTGCAAACCAACAAGAAGCTCGCACGGAAGCGATCAGCGATAGAGAAAACCACACGATGACTCCAACGTTCTCATTACTCGTCCTGGGCACCGCGATACTCCTGATCGTCGTCATGATCAGCAAACTCAAAGTACACCCGTTTCTGGCCTTGATGGCCGCAAGCCTGGTGGTCGGTGTCGGCACCGGCATGGCGCCTACGGCAATCGTGGCGGCATTCGAGAAAGGCATGGGCAGCACGCTGGGCTTTCTTGCCGGCATCATCGGCCTGGGCAGTATCCTCGGCAAACTGCTGGAGGAATCCGGAGGCGCCAGGCGCATCGCCACCACGCTGCTGAACAGGCTGGGGGAACGCAATGCCTCGTGGGCAATGATGCTCGTCGGCTTCATCGCCGGCATCCCGGTATTCTTCGAGGTCGGCTTCGTCCTGCTGATTCCGTTGATCTACGTGGTGGCACGGCAAACCCGCATCAGCATGCTGTCCCTCGGCGTGCCGCTGGCCACTTCGCTGATGGTGGTGCACTGCATTCTCCCGCCACATCCGGCCGCCACAGCCATCACCGGCATGCTCAATGCGGATATCGGTACTGTCATCCTGTACGGCCTGATCGTTGGCCTTCCGACCGCTATCATCGCGGGCCCCGTGTGGGTTCGCTTCACCTGTAGCCGTGAAGCTGGCGAATCCCAGCAGGCCTTCCTGTCTGCGCGCACGGTGGCTCAAGCAGAAGAGCAGGCAATGCCCGCGTTCGGCATCACACTCACCACCGTACTGCTGCCACTGGTGTTGATGGTCGGCAAAACGTTGGCCGTCACGGTCCTGGACAAGGGCTCTGCGCTGTACGAGTGGGTGGCCTTCCTGGGCAGCCCATTGATTGCCCTGACGCTGTCGGTGGTGTTCGCCTACTGGGCGCTGGGCTTGCGTCGCGGCCTGGATATGGCGCACCTGCTGAGCCTGACCCAGCGCTGTTTCCCTCCCCTGGCCGGCATTCTGCTGATCATCGGTGCCGGCGGTGCCTTCAACGACATGCTCGTGGGCAGCGGCATCGGCAAGGCACTGGCCGATGTGCTGAACCAGACGCAGCTCAACCCGATCATCCTCGCCTGGTTGATCGCCGGGATCATGCACTTTGCCGTCGGCTCGGCCACCGTCGCGATGATCAGCGCGGCCGGCATGGTAATGCCGATCCTTGGCCAGCACCCTGAATACAACCGGGAAATCCTGGTGATCGCCATCGGTGCGGGCGCCATCGGCTGGACCCACATCACCGACTCGGCGTTCTGGGTGGTGAAGGAATACCTGGGCCTTTCCCTGAGTGATGCACTGAAGAAGTTCACTGCCGCTACAGTGCTGGCCTCGGTAGTCGCCTTGTGCCTGACCCTGCTCCTTTCGAAGATTGTCTGATCTACTCTGCACATACCGCACTACAGGTGAAATCATGATTCACGGAAAAACCCTGGAAGCCTGGCAACAAAGCCACCCGATCATCGCCGAGCTGGTGGCCCTGAAGCCAACCAGCTGGTTCAACCCTGGCATCGCCAAGGCTGCAGAAGCCCTGCGCGACGTGGGCCTGACGGCGGCTGACGTGCAAGCCACCAGCGCGCGGCTGCAGCGGTTCGCGCCCTACCTGGCCACCGTGTTCCCCGAGACGGCAGCGGCCGGCGGGGTCATCGAGTCGCACATTACCCCGCTGCCACAGCTGCGCCAGCTGCTTGTCCAGGAGGGATCGCTGCAGAACGTGGGCAGCCTGTGGCTCAAGGCGGACAGCGACTTGCCTATCTCCGGCTCGATCAAAGCCCGGGGCGGCATCCATGAAGTGCTCAAGCACGCCGAGGACCTGGCCCTGGCGGCCGGCTTGATCACCCCCACGGATGACTACACCAAACTGGCGAGCGACCAGGCCCGCGCATTCTTCAGCCAGTACAAGATCGCAGTGGGCTCGACCGGCAACCTGGGGCTGTCGATTGGCATCATGAGCGCCAAGCTGGGCTTCCAGGTGAGCGTGCACATGTCGTCTGACGCCAGGCAATGGAAGAAGGACAAGCTGCGGGCCAACGGCGTCACGGTGGTCGAACACGCCTCCGACTACAGCGTGGCGGTCGAGCAAGGCCGCCAGCAGGCGGCATCAGACCCCAGCTGTTACTTTGTCGACGACGAAAACTCCCCACAGCTGTTTCTCGGCTATGCCGTGGCCGCCGAACGGTTGGCGCGGCAATTCGACCAGGCGGGCATCCAGGTAAACGCAGATCATCCATTGTTCGTGTACCTGCCGTGCGGCGTAGGGGGCGGCCCAGGCGGTGTTGCGTTCGGGCTGAAGCTGGTATTCGGCGATGCGGTGCACTGCATCTTCGCCGAGCCCACCCATTCCCCCTGCATGCTGCTGGGTGTCTATACCGGCCTGCACGATGAAACCAGCGTGCAGGACTTCGGCATCGACAACATCACCGCTGCCGACGGCCTGGCGGTCGGGCGCCCATCAGGGTTTGTCGGCAAAGCCATGCAGCGCCTGATCGATGGTTACTACACCGTGACCGACGAAGAACTGTACCGCTTGATGGTCATCGCCCATGAGCAGGACAAGGTCAAACTGGAACCCTCTGCCCTGGCCGGCGTACCCGGTATGCTGCGGGTGCTGCAAGCAGGCGAGTACCTGGCTCGCCAGGGCTTCACCCCAACCCAGCTGCAGCAGGCTACCCACCTCGTCTGGGGGACGGGTGGCAGCATGGTGCCGGACGATGAATTCAACGCCTATCTGGCGAAAGGGCGCAGCCTGCAGGCAAACGTGTAACCGCAATCTGCTAACGGCGCAGGAAGGATTGATCAATGAAAAAGCCCGGCGGCGGCGCCGTGAAACTCAATGGCTCGCACCTGGGCAGCCTGCATGTCTTTCTGGTGGCGGCACGCCACTTGAGCTTCTCGCGCGCCGCCGATGAGCTGTGCCTGACCGCCAGTGCCGTGAGCCATCGCATCAATCGCCTGGAAGATGAGCTGGCGCTCAAGCTGTTCCACCGCATGCCGCGCAAGGTCAGCCTCACCGAAGACGGCGAGCGCCTGTTCGCGGTCATGCAACGGACCATGGATGAGTTAAGCGAAGCCGTGCAGGAACGTGCTCACGCCGAAATCGCCGGCCAGTTGACGTTGTATGTGCGCCCGTCCGTCGCACAATGCTGGCTGGTGCCGCGGCTGGCGCAGTTCACTGCCCGCTACCCTGATATCCAGCTGGATATCAGGGTGGGCAACGAGAGCATCGATTACCGCACCCGCAAGATCGACCTGGTCCTGTGTTATTCGGATGGCCATCATCCGGGGTTGCAGAGCATCCACTTGATGGACGAGCGGATTGCCCCGGTGTGCTCCCCCCGTTATGCAGAAACCCATGCACTGACCGGTGACCTGCACCCGCTGGATCACTGCACCGCCTTGCATGACGTAGCGGCCTGGGACAACGCTGCATTCGATGCAGAATGGCAGCTCTGGGCCAACACCACAGGTACGGGTATCAGCCTCCCGCGCCGATTCCTCACATTCGATCGCTCCGACCTGTGCACGCTCGCCGCGCTGAATCACGTAGGCATCGCCATTGGCCGCGAACAGCTGGTCAAGGATGGCATTACACGAGGTGAGCTGGTTTTGCCGTTCGGTGGTTTCGTCGACACCCCCAACTATGGCTATTACCTGGTCTACCCGCATCATGACCCGATGCCCAAACGCCTGCAGGTGTTGATCGACTGGCTCGTGAAAGAAGCCTGCACTGACCTGTAGGAGCGGCCAGTGCAGGCCCAAGGACTGGGTCAGGCGCGGATACACTGGGCAAACGGCCGGGGAGATATCCGAGCCGGTAGGGTTGTGGCACACCGGCTGGATGAGGAACAAACGGGGCCAGTTCAGCCGGTGTCATGTCCAAAGCCTCAACAACGCCGCGAACGTTACAGGTTCGCAGCGTTCTGCGTTCACAGACGTGGCTCAAGCGATCAGCAAGGAATGCCCGCCAGCGGCCAGACAGGTGCTTGCGTCGCTTTGGCCATAGTGCGTTTTCGCGCCCACTGGGTCAGTGCGGCCATCAGGGCAAAGCCGAGCAGGATCATGACGGGATAGGCCAGCAACAACTCGGTCAGCGAATACTTCCAGGCCAGCGGCCGACCGACACCCAACATTGCCGCATATAACCAGGACACACCGGACAATGCGCCGGAGAACAGTGCAAACATGCGCACGCCGATATTCAGGTCAAGCAAAGAGCCCGCCTTGAGTAATGCCGGCAAGACATAGCGGTGCAACAACATGCCATTGAATGTCAGCAACAGGACAATAATAACTTTGGCGTGAAGTTTCGGATTGGCAAAGTAACTCACGCCTTTTTCAAGGTAGTCGACACCGATGACGGCAGCCCCGGTGAGCCACAAGAACATCAAGGCGTTCGTTACAGACTTCTGCAAACGTGCCATATGCCTACCGTCATGCCCGGCCGGTTGATGCCCCTTCAACAAGTCCCTGACCATCTCGGCATCGCTGGCAAATACCAGCCCGATGGCAACGCAGCAGGCCAGCAAATGAACATAAATAACTGACAACCGCACCAGCTCCATGGATTCTTTCTGCCCGAACAGGCTAATAATTGTATTAAACTCCACGTCGAATTCTCCACGTAATGCATTAGCGCTAGCGGGCCTTGCTACAGGCGTGCGAACGGCGTGGTCGCAGCGGCAAGCCCCCATTCATATCGTTAATTGAAACAGCGGATTGAAACTTGAATACACAGCGGCTCAACCGTTGAGCCTCGGTTTGGCATAGGCGTTACTCCATGATCAGAGACAATAAAAATCCCCATGTGCATCCCTGCGGCGCACATGCGTTTTAAGGTTGATAACTTCCTGGAAGGTGCCAAGTGCAACTCATGCGAATACACCTGCTGGCAAATATGAGCCATCAACAGTGAAATCGTTCATTTCTTGGGCAAAAGCACCGACCAGCGGTATTTAAAGCCGCATTAGTTAGTTTGCTAGCTTCTTGCAAGCTGACCGAACGGTAAAGTTTTTGATCACTGGATCCAAACTTTGCAACGGGCCTTCACGGCTCTACTTCGTTGTTCGCAGGGCAACTCCAAATCAGGGGGGTGTACAGCGCCACCCCATTTCATTTTTTTGCGGGCAAGCCCGCTCCCACAGGTACAGCGCAGGCTTCGGGCAAAGGCAGTAATCGCGCCCCCAATGAGCCCTGCGCAATCAATGCTCCTGTAGCAACTGGCTCAATACCGCGCGCAATTTCCCAGGCTTGACCGGTTTGTTCAAAAGCGGCGCCCCCAGTTTCTGCAAGCCCCGCCGGCATTGATCGCTGCGGTCGGCGGTGATGATCACCGCCGGTATGGCAACCGCAAAATGCTCACGCAAATACCTGACCACCTCGCAACCCACCACGCCATGGTCCAGGTGGTAGTCGGCCAGGATCAATTCCGGGGCCTGCCCCTGCAAGGCCAGCAAAGCACCTGCCTGGTCGGTCGCGGTCACCACTTCGCAGCCCCACTGCCCAAGCAGCGCGCCCATGCTCTCAAGGATGCTCACTTCGTTGTCCAGTACCAACAGCCGGCGGCCCGGTAGCGGGTTGCCGACGCTTGGCAGCGGCACAGCCTGGTGAGCGGCCAGCGGCACCTCTTTACCCAGCGGGACCTCGATGCTGAACACCGAGCCACGCCCCGGCCACGAACGTACCTCAATCCGGTAGCCGAGAATCTTGGCAATCCGCTCGACGATGGCCAACCCCAGCCCCACGCCCTTGCGATCCGCTGCGCGGCCGACGTCCAGTTGGTTGAACTCAAGGAAGATCGCCTGCAGCCGGTCTTCGGCGATACCCCGCCCGGTATCCCACACTTCCAGCCGCAAATGACCACCCCGGCGCCTTGCCCCCAGCAAGATCCGGCCTTCGTCGGTGTAGCGGCAGGCGTTGCTGAGGAAGTTGCGCAGGATACGTGTCATCAGCCGCAGGTCAGTGCTGATGGCACAATCCGGGATGCGCGCATGCAGCTTGAGGCCTTCCGCATCGGCCACCGAGCGGAACTCCGAAACCAGTGGTGCGAACAACTCGTCGAGGCGGTACACGGCCACGTCCGGCTTCACCGCTGCCTGGTCGAGCCGGGAAATGTCCAGCAGGTCGGTCAGCAAGTCTTCGGCGCCCTCAAGGGCCTGGTGGGTACGCTCCACCAGCACGTGCTCGGCCTCTGGCAATGGCCGCTCGCGCAAGGTGGAGATCAACAGGCGGGCGGCGTTCAGCGGTTGCAGCAGGTCATGGCTGGCGGCGGCCAGGTATTTGTCCTTGCTGCGGTTGGCAGCTTCTGCAGCATCGCGGGCCTCCAGCAATTCATCGGTACGCGCAGCAACCCGTTGCTCCAGCTCGTCATTGAGCTGTTGCAGGCGTTGCTGGGCCAGCTTGCGTTCGGTGATGTCGGCGACAAAACCCTCCACCAGCCCTTCCTGCCCGGGCTTGAGCAGCAGGTTCATCAGCACATCGAGGTGGCTGCCGTCCTTGCGCCGCAAGCGGGTTTCATAGCCGTGCAGGCTGCGCTCACGGGCGAGGATCGCGGTAATCGCCTGCAACTCCTCGGCACCGCCGTCGAACAGGTTGGCGGCCAGGTCCGTCAGGGAAAACAGCACCGCTTGCGGGTCGTCGTAGCCCAGCATGCGCGCCAGCGCCGGATTGGCGGCACGCATGCCGTCCTGCAGGCTAGCCTGGAAAATCCCGTGCACGGCATTTTCGAACAGCCACTTGTAGCGGTTGCGCTCGGCCTCCAGCTCGTCCAGGCGGGCGGAAAGCTCCGGGTAATGGCTTTTACGTGCGGAGTGGTCGCCCAGCCCCAACAGCCCGGCCAGTGCCCGCTGCTGCTCGTCAGAGGGCCTCGCCATAAACGACCTCGACATCACGCTGGCTCGACGCGCGGGGGTTGGTGAGGATGCACGGGTCATCCATCGCGTGTTGCGACAGGAACGGAATGTCCGCGGTGCGCACCCCGTGCAGGCCCAGGGTTTCATGGAAGCCGATGGCGTGCTTCAGGGCAATCAGGTGCTCCACCAGGCGCCCGCAGATCTGCCGCTGGTTGAGGCCGCGGCAATCAATACCGAACACCTCGGCAATCACCTTGAAGCGCTCTGGCGCCGAGCTGTAGTTGAACGCCACCACGTGCTCCACCAGCACGGCGTTGCACAAGCCATGGGGCAAGTCGAGGAAGCCGCCCAGGCTGTGGGACATGGCATGAACCGCGCCCAGAATCGCGTTGGAGAACGCCAGCCCCGCCTGCATGCTGCCCAGCATGATCTTCTCGCGCAGGCCGATATCGGCCGGGTTGGCGATCATCTCCACCAAGTTGCCGTTGATCAGGCGCATGGCTTCCAGCGCGTGGGGGTCGGTCAGCGGGCCGTGGCCGGTGGAAACAAAGGCTTCGATGGCATGCACCAGCGCATCGATACCGGTGCAGGCCGACAGGAACGGGTCCATGCTCAGGGTGGTTTGCGGGTCGATCAGCGACACGTCCGGCACCACCGCCTTGCTGACGATGGAGAACTTCATGCGTTCCTGCTGATTGGAGATGATCACGAACTGCGAAACGTCCGCCGAGGTGCCGGCCGTGGTCGGGATCAGGATCAGCGGCGGGCTGGGCACGCGGATCATGTCCACGCCTTCGAATTCGAGGATGCTGCGCCCGTGGGCCACCACGATACCGATGGCCTTGCCGCAATCCATCGGGCTGCCGCCGCCGACGGCGACGATCACATCGCAGTGGTTCTGCCGGTAGATCTCGGCGCCGAGCATCACCTCTTCGACCCGCGGGTTGGGCGACACGGCCGTATACAGGCAGTAATCGATGCCCTGGGCCTGCAAGCTGGCCTCTACGTCCGCCACCCAGCCGGCGGCGATCACGCCCGGGTCGCTGACCACCAGCACCTTGCGGGCACCGAAGGTTTTCGCGTAATTGGCGACGTTATGCCGGCATCCGGCACCAAAGATGATTTCAGGCGATACGAACTTGCGAAGCGGGCTGAAACTCTGGCTCATTGGCAAGCCTGTTCTTATTGTTCTGAAAGGTAACCGCCAGCGTAAAGCATCCCGCAGCGAAAGCAACCAGACCAATGAGCAGCACTGGCTCAGCCACGGGCAGTCAGAGGAACCGGCCACCGTAGTGATGGCCGGGTGGCACATCAACGGTTGGCGAAATACATCGTCACTTCAAAGCCGATGCGCAGGTCGGTAAAGGCAGGTTTATTCCACATGGGCAGTCCTCTTCTTGTGCCGGGGGAGTCCGGTAGATGCATTAATGCACGGGGGGAGCCAGGGCCGAATGCTACTTTGGAAGGAGCTTGCAGGGTGCGTTGGTAGGGGATTTTGTTTCCTGTGCCGGCCTCTTCGCGGGCATGCCCGCGAAAAGGCCGCGACGCGGTCTAGAAGAAGCCCAGCGGGTTGATGTCGTAGCTTACCAACAGGTTCTTGGTCTGCTGGTAGTGGTCGAGCATCATCTTGTGGGTCTCACGGCCCACGCCAGACTTCTTGTAGCCGCCAAACGCTGCATGGGCCGGGTACAGGTGGTAGCAGTTGGTCCACACGCGGCCGGCCTTGATGCCGCGGCCCATCCGGTAGGCGCGGTTGATGTCGCGGGTCCACAGGCCGGCGCCCAGGCCAAACTCCGTGTCGTTGGCAATCGCCAGCGCTTCGGCTTCGTCCTTGAAGGTGGTCACGCCCACCACCGGGCCGAAGATTTCTTCCTGGAACACACGCATCTTGTTGTTGCCTTTGAGCAGGGTCGGCTGGATGTAGTAACCGCTGCCCAGGTCGCCCTGCAGCCGCTCGGCAGCGCCGCCGGTGAGCAGCTGCGCGCCCTCCTCCTTGGCAATCTGCAGATAGGACAGAATCTTGTCGTATTGCTGCTCTGAAGCCTGGGCACCAACCATGGTCTCGGTGTCCAGCGGGTTGCCCCGCGTTATCTTGGCGATCTTCTTCATCACCTCGGCCATGAATGGCTCGTAGATCGATTCCTGGATCAGTGCCCGTGACGGGCAGGTGCACACCTCGCCCTGGTTGAAGAACGCCAGCACCAGGCCCTCGGCGGCCTTCTCGATGAACGCGGGCTCGGCCTGCATGATGTCTTCGAAGAAGATGTTCGGCGACTTGCCGCCCAGTTCGACGGTGGACGGGATGATGTTCTCGGCCGCGCATTTCATGATGTGCGAACCCACCGGGGTGGAGCCGGTGAAGGCGATCTTGGCGATGCGCTTGCTGGTGGCCAAGGCCTCGCCGGCCTCACGGCCGAAGCCCTGGACGATGTTCAACACGCCCGCCGGCAGCAGGTCGGCCACCAGCTCGGCAAAAATGGTGATCGACAGTGGCGTCTGCTCGGCCGGCTTGAGCACCACACAGTTGCCGGCGGCCAGGGCCGGGGCAAGCTTCCAGGCGGCCATCAGCAGCGGGAAGTTCCACGGGATGATCTGCCCGACCACGCCCAGCGGCTCATGGATGTGATAAGCCACGGTGCCTTCGTTGATTTCGGCCGCGCCGCCCTCCTGGGCACGGATGCAACCGGCAAAATAGCGGAAGTGGTCCGCTGCCAGCGGCACATCGGCATTGAGCGTTTCGCGCACCGCCTTGCCGTTGTCCCAGCTTTCGGTGACGGCCAGCACTTCCAGGTTCTGTTCGATACGGTCGGCAATCTTCAGCAGCACTAGGGCGCGGTCTTGCACCGAGGTCTTGCCCCAGGCTTCGGCGGCTGCGTGTGCGGCGTCCAGGGCGCGGTCGACGTCCTGGGCAGTGGAACGCGGGAATTCGGCAATCGGCTGGCCATTGACCGGCGAGCTGTTGGTGAAGTACTGGCCAGCCAACGGTTGCACGAACTCGCCATTGATGAAGTTGCCATAACGTGGCTTGAAGGACACGACGGCGCCTGGGGTTCCGGGTTGTGCGTAGATCATGCTGAGCCTCTGCGGGTCGATGCCTGTCCCACGACAGGCGATGGACCGATGGTAAAAAGCCCCGCGTGCCAGGCGAATGCATCGTTGGCAGCGGGGCTCTCGTCATTTGGTAGTAGGGCTGCTTGCCTCAGGCCACTGCTTTACGGCTTGGCGCTGGCCGTTTGCTGCAGCTGCTTGGGCAGCTTGAAAGTCCAGAGCATGCCGCCCTGGTTGAAGTCCTTGACCCGCTTGGCCACTTCGCCACCCCACAGCGGTACCGCGCCGCCCCAGCCGGAGACCACCGACACGTATTGCTCGCCGTCCATTTCCCAGGTCACGGGCGAACCAAGCACGCCGGAGCCGGTCTGGAATTCCCAGACCTTGTCGCCGGTCTTGGCGTTGAAGGCCTGCAGGAAGCCTTCCGGCGTGCCGGTGAACACCAGGTTGCCCTTGGTGGTCAGCACCCCGCCCCACAGCGGCGCGTAGTTCTTGTGCCGCCACACCTCCTTGCCACTGATCGGGTCGATGGCACGCAGCACGCCGATGTAGTCTTCGTTGAGCGGCTTGATGGTGAAGCCGGCGCCGAGGAACGCCGCGCCTTTCTTGTAGGCGATGCCTTCGTTCCAGATGTCCATGCCCCACTCGTTGGAGGGCACGTAGAACAGCCCGGTGTCCTTGTTGTAGGCCATCGGCATCCAGTTCTTGGCGCCGAGGAACGCCGGGGCGACGAACACCGAGCTGCCCTTGGCTTCGCTGCCGGGTGCGCCTGGGCGGCTGGCCTCGTTGTAGATCGGCCGGCCGTCCTTGTCCAGGCCGGTGGCCCAGGTGATCTTGTCGACGAAGGGGAAGCCGCGAATGAACTTGCCGTTGGTGCGGTCCAGCACGTAGAAGAAGCCGTTGCGGTCGGCGGTGGCGGCGGCCTTGACCTCCTTGCCGCCATCCTTGTAGTTGAACGAGATCAGTTCGTTGACGCCGTCGAAGTCCCAGCCGTCATGCGGCGTGCTCTGGAAGTGCCACTTGATGGTGCCGTCGTCCGGGTTCAGCGCCAGGCGCGACGAGGAATACAGGTTGTCACCGGGGCGCAGGTGCGAGTTCCACGGTGCCGGGTTGCCGGTGCCGAACAGGATCAGGTTGGTTTCCGGGTCGTAGTAACCGCCCAGCCAGGGCGCAGCGCCGCCGGTCTTCCACAGGTCCCCGGGCCAGGTCTTGCCCGCCTCGCCGCCGGAAATACCGTTCTCGATCGCCTTGCCGTCCTTGTACACGTAGCCCATGTGCCCTTCCACGGTGGGGCGCATCCACAGCAGCTCGCCGTTTTCCGGGTTGTAGGCCTGGATCTTGCCCACCACGCCGAACTCGCCACCGGCGACGCCGGTGATCAGCTTGCCGTTGACGATCATGGGCGCGGCGCTGATGGAGTAGCCTTCCTTGTGGTCGGCCACCTTCTTGCTCCAGACCACCTTGCCGGTGTCCTTGTTCAGGGCCACCAGTTTGGCGTCCAGGGTGCCGAAGAACACCAGGTCGCCGTACAGCGCCACGCCGCGGTTGATCACGTCGCAGCAGGGGCGGATGTCATCCGGCAGGCGTGCATCGTATTGCCACAGTTTCTTGCCGGTGCGCGCATCCACGGCGAACACCCGCGAGTAGGAACCGGTCAGGTACATCACCCCGTCCTTGATCAGCGGCTGGGCCTGCTGGCCGCGTTGCTTTTCACCACCGAAGGAGAACGCCCAGACCGGCCGCAGTTCCTTGACGTTGTTGGCATTGAGCAGGTCCAGCGGGCTGTAGCGCTGGCCCTGCACACCCAGGCCATTGGTCACGATCTGCTGCGGGTTCTTCGGGTCCTGGAGGATTTCTTCAGTGCTGACAGCGGCGTGGGCTGCACCGGCAAGCAGCATGGCGCTGAGCACCAGGCTCACGGCGAACATGGGGCGACGCGGGGATCGGGTCATGACGGCTACCTTTGGTTTTTTTGTTGTGCCCGGGAAAATTTCCCGGTGTGCCGGGAATTCTTGGTTGCCGCCAGTTCGCCAACAATTGCCCGCTGTGCGGAGTTTTCTAGTTCCTTGGTACAGGGCTGCGTCCCCAAGACAAGCGCGATCCCTTGGGGATCGCATCAGGGGTTGGCGTCGACCCGCTGGAGTTGTTGGCGTTCGTAGCGGGGATACAGATGGCTGACACTGCGAATCAACTCATGACGGGTCAGGGTGATCCCGGCAAAGCGTTCAGGGATGGGGCTGCGGATCATCTCGGCCATGTCGTCGCCTCGCGCCGCGCCGTCGCGCATCAGGCCATCCAGCCAGCCCAGGTAATCACGCATCTGTGCAAACGGCCGGGCATCGCTGGCCACCGGCCCGTGCCCGGGCACAAGCAGCTTCCAGGGCAAGGCTTGCAGGGTGTCCAGGTCCTTTTGCCACACCCCCAGCCCCGGGCTGTTGGGGGTGGTCAAGGCACGCTCGTAAAACACCAGGTCGCCAGCGAACAGCACGCCGGTCTTCTCATCCAGAATCGCCAGGTCGGCGCCGGTATGCCCGCCTAGCTCCAGCAACCGCAGGCGGTGCCCGCCCACCTCGTGGATACCCGGCTGCAGCACCTGGGTAGGCAGCACCACTTCGGTGCCGCGCATCCAGTCGCCGACCAGGCGGTACATGTTCTCGGCCATGGCCTCGCCCTGCTGGCGCAGCAAGTCGCCGGTACCGGCCAAGGCGCCAATAGGCACATCGGCAAAGGCCTGGTTGCCCAGTACATGGTCAGGGTGATGATGGGTCAGCAGCACTTCCAGCACCGGCTTTTCGGTGGTGGCGGCAATCGCCTGGCGCAACGCGTCGCCGTAACGCTTCGACGGCCCGCTGTCGATCACCACCACACCGCTGTCGGTGACAATGAACGCGGTATTGACGATATTGCCGCCATTGGCCTTGGCGAAGTTGTCGGTGCTGCCCTCCAGTAGCCAGGTACCCTCCGCAATCTGCCGGGGCACAAGCCGATAGTCCAGGTCTGCCTGGGCCGGCAGCCCCAGGCACAGCAGCAACAGCATCATCCAACGCATGAAGAGCGCCTCTGGTCAGGGGTGAAATCGGGCAATGGGCTCAGGGCACTGCCGCTTCGAACTGGTTGCCGCTGTTGTCCTGCAACAGCAGCCGGGTCGGCCCGGCGCCCTGGATATCGAAGCCCAGGCTGGGGTTTTCGCTGACCGCCGGGTACAGCTCAAGGCTGGCCAGGCGCTGGCCTTTCGCGTCCTGCAACTCGGCATGGTTGAGGAAGAACTCGGGAATACCGCTGACCAGGCCGTTGTCCATCGGGTGGGCCACCTGCAGGCGCAAGCGGCTGCTGTCGCCACGCGGGTAGCGCCCGCCCAGCACTTCACCGAGGTGCTCTTCCCAGCCAGGCTGCGTGCGCACCACGCTGGGCGCGGTACAGCCGCCGCCGGCGGCATCGATCAGGGTCGAGCCGACGTGCCACAGGCCGTCGCGCGTCAGCACGGCGGCGCGCAGCGGCGTGGCCTGTTCGATGCGGATGCGGATCGACAACCACGGCAACACGTGCTCGCCGGGCTGAAAGTCGACAATGCGCGGCAATGGGTTGAGCTCGGCCCAGGCGATTATCCGCACCACCTCGCCAGCGAATGCCCGGGCGTCGATTTCCAGCGGCACCTGCCGTGCGTCCTCGGCAAAGGGCGGCGCCAGCAGCTTGACCCGGTCATCGAAGACGAACGCGGCCTGGCCCAGCAGCTGCTTGTGGTAGAAGTCCCACATCACCGAGGGCACCGGGTCCGTCTGGGGGGCTGGGATGGCAGCCTGGGCTGACCAGGGTATCCAGCAGGCCAGCAGGAAAGTCGCTCGCCAGTTCATGGCCTGCTCCTGATTGAACAACACATAAGCCACTGATTCAGCGAGGCCCTGTGGGAGCGGGCATGCCCGCTCCCACAGGGAAGGTGTGTGCCCCGCTATTGATACATCTCCGGAACCTCGTAGCGCAGGCCGTAAGCTGCATACATCGCCTTGAGCCGGCCATCGCGGATCATCGCCTCAAGGGCTTCTTCCACGGCATAGGCCAGCTGACGGTTGCTTTCATGGACAGCCATGCCGATTTCCCAGGCCTGCTTGCCCAGGTTGGGGTAGGCGTTTTCCGCCAGGGCCAGTTGCGGGTCGGCGGCCTGGTGCAGCTGCCAGTCAACTTCGCCACGCATCGCCATCACCGCGTCCACCTGGCCGGCCTTCATTGCTTCAAACGCCTGCTGTACACCGGGGTAATGACGGGTTTTGGCACTGAGCATGCCGTTGAACACCGAAGTGAGGTAGAACGAAGGCACGCTGTCCACCTCGACCCCGATCGGATGCTGCTGGAACACCGCCACACTGGCCACCGACTTCAGACGACGCTGGTCGTAGGCCACTTGCCAGCGCTCTTGCTGATAAGGGCCGAACATCACCACCTGCGCGTTTTCCAGCTCGCCCAGTTCGTTGCGTTTTTGCGCGTAGGCGTGGTCGTAGGGCACCCTCATCATCAGGTCGGCCAACTGCTGGTGGCGCAGCGGGCTGCCGCGCCAGATGTAATCGCGCAGGTCATCGTCAAGCTTTTCCCCGGCCGGCGCCCAGATCAGTTGCAAGCGCACCCCCAAGGCGGTCGCCAACGCCTGCGCCAGCTCCACATCGACACCCCGGGGCTTGCCGTGGTCCTCGAAACTGTAGGGCGCGAAATCCTTGTACACCGCCACCTTCAGTTCGCCAGCGGCGATGATCGCGTCGTAGTTGCGCACCTGCGCCTGGGCCGTCGCGCACCACAGCAGCAGGCTACAAAGCCACACGGCAAACAGACGCATGGCCGTCACTCCTCGACGTGCACGCTGTCCAGGTAGGTGCGCACCGCCCACAGGGCTTCCTGGCTGAGGTAGTCGGCCATCTTCGGCATGTACACACGGCCATCGCGGACCGCGCCATGGCGTACCCGTTCGACAAACCATTCATCCCCGGCGTCACCGGCATCGAGCATGCGCAGGTCGGGGGCAATACCGCCGGACTTGGCCTCCAGGCCATGGCAGGCAGCGCAATTCTGGTTGTAGGCCGAGGCGCCGATTTCCACGGCCTTGTCGTGCTCCGGCGAGCTGCGGTAAGGGTTTACTGCCGCCCAGCCGTCGCCGTCCAGGCTTACACCGGCGTCCTTGATCGGGGTCAGGCCCTTGGTCTCCACCGCCTGGGGCACTACGTTGCCATGGGCCCAGGCCGTACCGGTCAGCACCGCTGCAGCCAGCAGCCCTGCAGCAAGCAACACATTGTGTTTTGTTGTCATTGTTATGCCCTCACCATTGCACGCAAAGCCTCAACCACAGAGGCCGTGCCGCCATCTTAGAAACAGCCTGCGGGCGCTCGAATGCTGCTTTGGTGGCCGGGCCTTACTCCCTTGGTAGTAGGGCTTGTGGCGAAGGGCCAATTGAGGTGCCGTTCGGGAACTATTCCCGGCAAGGGCGGGACTTTTTCCGTATCCCGCGACAGCTCCCCCGCCCCACCCTGTGCAGGCCAAAACCTCCACTGGGAACTGCAACCATGACAATAAGATCGCTACCCGCCCTTTCCCCTCTGGCCCTGAGCGTGCGCGTCCTGCTACTGGCCGGTGGCCTGGCCCTGGGCAATGTGGCAACAGCGGCCACTGCACCTTCTGCACCTGCCGGCAAGAGCGTCACCTGGGAAGACATCGCCAACGACCACCTGACCACCAAGGACGTGCTGCAGTACGGCATGGGCACCAATGCCCAGCGCTGGAGCCCGCTGGCCCAGGTCAATGACCAGAACGTTTTCAAGCTGACTCCGGCCTGGTCGTACTCCTTCGGCGACGAGAAGCAGCGCGGCCAGGAATCCCAGGCCATCGTCAGCGACGGCGTGGTCTACGTCACCGGCTCGTACTCGCGGGTGTTTGCCCTCGATGCCAAGACCGGCAAACGCCTGTGGACCTACAACCACCGCCTGCCCGACAACATTCGCCCGTGCTGCGACGTGGTCAACCGCGGGGCGGCCATCTTCGGCGACAAGATCTACTTCGGCACCCTGGACGCGCGGCTCATCGCCCTCGACAAGCACACTGGCAAAGTCGTGTGGAACAAGAAGTTCGGCGACCACAGCGCCGGCTACACCATGACCGGCGCCCCGGTGCTGATCAAGGACAAGACCAGCGGCAAGGTGCTGCTGATCCATGGCAGCTCGGGCGATGAATTCGGCGTTGTCGGCCAGCTGTTCGCCCGTGACCCGGACACTGGCGAAGAGGTATGGATGCGGCCCTTCGTCGAAGGCCACATGGGCCGCCTGAACGGCAAGGACAGCACCCCCACCGGCGACGTCAAGGCGCCATCCTGGCCAGACGACCCAACCACCGAAACCGGCAAGGTGGAAGCCTGGAGCCACGGCGGCGGCGCCCCTTGGCAGAGCGCCAGCTTCGATGCCGAGACCAACACCATCATCGTCGGCGCTGGCAACCCTGGCCCCTGGAACACCTGGGCGCGCACCTCCAAAGATGGCAACCCCCACGACTACGACAGCCTCTACACCTCGGGCCAGGTCGGTGTCGACCCCAGCACCGGCGAGGTCAAGTGGTTCTACCAGCACACCCCCAACGATGCTTGGGACTTCTCCGGCAACAACGAGCTGGTACTGTTCGACTACAAGGACAAGGACGGCAAGGTGGTCAAGGCCACCGGGCACGCCGACCGCAACGGCTTCTTCTACGTGGTGGACCGCAACAACGGCAAGCTGCAGAACGCCTTCCCCTTCGTCGACAACATCACCTGGGCCAGCCATATCGACCTGAAGACCGGGCGCCCGGTTGAAAACCCCGGCCAACGCCCGGCCAAGCCGCTGCCGGGTGAAACCAAGGGCAAGCCGGTGGAAGTCTCGCCGCCGTTCCTGGGTGGCAAGAACTGGAACCCGATGGCCTACAGCCAGGACACCGGTCTGTTCTACATCCCGGGCAACCAGTGGAAAGAGGAATACTGGACCGAGGAAGTGAACTACAAGAAGGGTTCGGCGTACCTGGGCATGGGCTTCCGGATCAAGCGCATGTACGACGACCATGTCGGCACCTTGCGCGCCATGGACCCGACCACCGGCAAGCTGGTGTGGGAGCACAAGGAGCACCTGCCGCTTTGGGCAGGCGTACTGGCAACCAAGGGCAACCTGGTGTTCACCGGCACTGGCGACGGCTTCTTCAAGGCCTTCGACGCCAAGACGGGCAAGGAGCTTTGGAAGTTCCAGACCGGCAGCGGCATCGTCTCGCCGCCTATCACCTGGGAGCAGGACGGCGAGCAGTACATCGGCGTGACCGTGGGCTACGGCGGCGCCGTGCCGCTGTGGGGCGGCGACATGGCCGAGCTGACCAAGCCGGTGGCTCAGGGCGGCTCGTTCTGGGTGTTCAAGATCCCGAGCTGGGACAACAAGACTGCGCAGCGTTGACTGCCTGAGGTAAAGCGTTACTGGGGCTGCTTTGCAGCCCATCGCCGGCAAGCCAGCTCCCACACTACGGTGCAGATCTCAAGGGCTGTGCAGTCCCTGTAGGAGCTGGCTTGCCGGCGATGGGCCGCGCGACCCCGCAAATGCCCTGTTCCAACTGAGAGCCTTTCACCATGAACTACCTGCCATTTGCCTTGCTGTTGGTACTGTCCCCTGCCTTGGCCGTGAGTGCCGACGACGATGGCAACGATGCCCCCTTGACCATCAACGGCTGCGTCATTGCCGAAGCCAGCCAGTGCCAGGGGGCCAACCTGCGCGGTGCCAAGCTGGCCAACCAGGACCTGCGCAAGATGAACCTGGCCGGCGCCGACCTGCGTGATGCCGACCTGCGCCATGCCCGGCTGGACCTGGCCAACCTGGAAAAAGCCCGCCTGCAGGGCGCCAACCTGACCCGTGCCAGCCTGCAACAGAGCAACCTGCGTGTGGCTGACCTGAGCAACAGCAAGCTGGTGGCCATTCAGGGCTGGGGCTTGTTCGCCCAAGGGGCACAGTTTGCAAAGGCCGACCTCAGTGCAGCCTACTTGCAGTTCGCCAGGCTGTCCGGGGCGAAGCTGCAGCAGGCCAACTTGCAGGCGGCGGACCTGGAGATGGCGTGGCTGAGCAAGGCTGATTTGCAAGGGGCCAACCTGAGCGATGCCAACCTGCAAGAGGCCAAGTTTAGCCAGAGCAACCTTGCGCGTGCCGATTTGCGCGGGGCGCGGCAGCATTACGGGAATTTCCAGGAGGCCAACATGGAGGGGTGCAAGGGGTGCCCGGATACATGGGACAAATGAGTTCAGTTAGCAGGGGCCGCTGACAAACCTCGCCCCGCCACCTTCACCACCCCCAGGTTGATGCCCAGGTGCACCAGCTCGGCATGCGAACTGACCTGCAACTTGCTCTTGAGCAAGGTCAGATGATTGGACACAGTCTTGGCGCTGATGCACAGCTGCTCGGCAATCACCCGCATCGGCGTACCTTTGGCCAGCATGGTGAAAATCTCCAGTTCACGCTGGGTCATGCGCTGCAAGCGCGGGTCACTGGTGCTTTGCTGTGACGTGCACGCCAACTGGGTAGCCAAGGGTTGTTCGATGTAGGCGTGCCCGGCCAACACGCGCTGCACGGCCTCGATCAACACCTCGGGCGCCGAGTTCTTGGTCAGGTAGCCCGAGGCCCCCGCCTCCAGCGCCTGGCGCACCAGCGGCAGCTCGTCGTGCATGCTGAAAAACAGCACCCGTAGCTGAGGCAGGCGCTGGCGCAGGCGGCGGGTGGTTTCCAGGCCGCTGATACCCGGCAGGCCAAAGTCCATGATCACCAGGTTCGGTACTTGCTCCTGTACCCGGGCCAAGGCCTCTTCACCACTGGCGGCCTCACGCACCTGCATCGCCGGCAATACCGTGCGCAGCAGGCTGGCATAGCCCTGGCGGACCACAGCATGGTCATCGACCAATACGATATTCATCACACCTCCTTGGGAATGTTCAGGGCCAGCGCCCAGCCGCCACCCGGGCGGCTCAAGATGCGCAACTCCCCCCCAAGGCTGCGCGCACGCTCGGCCATCGAGTGCAGGCCTACCCCTGGGCGATGGGGCGGGTGCGCACCGCGGCCATTGTCGCGAATGAACAGGCGCAAACCCTTGGCACTGCGCTGCAGGCGCACCCGCACCTGGCTTGCGCCGGCATGCCGGGCGACGTTGGTCAGTGCCTCTTGCAGCAAACGGTACAGGTGCGTTCTGCTCGCCCCGGGCAGCGCCGGCAAGTGCTCGCCAACCCGCAGCCGGCATTCGATGCCCTGGCTGGCCTGCCACTGGCTCACCAGCAGGCCGAACGCCTCGGCCAGCGGCATGTAGTGCAGCGCCACCGGATACAGGTTGTGCACCAAGGCGCGAAAACCGTGCTGGAGGCGCTCGCAATTGAGTTCGAGGTCGTGCGCCGTCTGTGTCACCACCGCAGGTTGCTCGGCCACCATACGCAACAGACAGAGCTGGGCACGAATACCTGCCAGGTATTGCCCCAGGTCGTCGTGCAGCGCCTGCGCCAGCTGGGTACGCTCATGCTCCTGTGCCGCCAGCAGTGCCTGGGTCAGCTGCGCATTGTCGCCCCTGGCCTGCTCCAGCGTCGCGGTCATATGGTTGAAGTAAGCCGCCAGCTGGCGCGCCTCCGGCAGGCCCGCCTCGCGCAAGCGCGCAGTCAACTGCCCGCCCGAAACCTGGCGCAAGGCGCACAGCAGCTCATCCAGCAAGCCCATGGCCCGCCGTACCGCCCAGCGAATGGTCAGCAAGCTCAACAGCAAGGCCAGGCCACACAGGCCAAGCAGTTGCTGCAGAGAGTCCCAGACTTCGTCGATCTCATCCCGCGGATCGACCGCAATCAACACCCGGCGCCCGTCATTCAGCTCCAGCAGCCGACTGCTGCTGGGGCGCTCGCCAAACAGCTGGTGGCCCAGCCAGGCATCCAGCCCGGTCTGCGGCGGTAACCGCGGCGCTTCACCCGGCGCCAGCCAGTGCACCCGCACATGGCGCAGGCTCTGGGTCAGCCGGGGTTGCAGGCTTGCCGGGTCGCGTTCGGCAGTGTCACCGAGATACGCCACCACCGCTTCGGCAGACTGCAACTCACGCTCTACATCAGCTATCGCCTGGTGCAACAACACGCCGGCACAGGCTAGCGCCACCAAAGCGAAACAGAACGTGACCCACAGGTTGATCCGCCACAGGGCCGACAGGTTGACAAGGCGCACAGGCGATTCTCCTCGGGGCGTCGTGGCCCATCGTGCTCCCCATCCTAAAGCCGCAGCACCCGCGCCGAATTACTACCTTGGTACCGGGCTAGCGCTACTTTCTGCATATTTCCTCCTCTCGGCGGGCTTCCTATGCTGGCGCCATCTGCCGTGGAGTGTGTTATGCGCCAGCCTGCCCACCTTGCCCTGACCTGCCTGTTGGCCCTGGCCGCGACGCTGTCTGCGCCCCTGGCGCCCGCCGCTCAGGGCCAACCCGCAGCACCACTGCAAGTGCGCATCGGCTACCTGGGCTATCGGCCCGACCCCGGCCCGCTGCTGTCCAATGTCATTTCAGAGCCTGCCGACGCCGGGCGGCAAGGTGCCGAGCTGGCGATTGTCGACAGTAACAGCACCGGGCGCTTCTTGAAGCAGCAGTTCCAGCTGAGCAACGCCACGGTCGACAGCCCCGAGGCGCTGCTGCAGGCGGCAAAGGCACAGCACGAGCAAGGCCTGCGGCTGTTTGTGGTGAATGCCCCGGCCGCCAGCCTGCGCGCTTTGTCTGCCGCCCTGCCCGACAGCCTGCTGTTCAACGCCGGCAGCCCCGACGACAGCCTGCGCAGCAGCCAGTGCCTGGGCAATGTGCTGCACAGCCTGCCGGGGCGGGCCATGCTGGCCGATGCGCTGGTGCAATTCCTGGTGCTGCGCAAGTGGCAGCGGGCGCTGCTGGTGGTTGGCCAGACCGAAGACGACCAGGCCTACGCCGCCGCCCTGCGCCGTTCGGTGAAGCGCTTTGGCGTGCAATTGGTAGCGGAGAAGACCTGGACCTTCGACAACGACCAGCGCCGCAGCGCCCAGGCCGACATGCCGCTGTTCACCCAAACCGCCGAATACGACGTGGTGCTGGTGGCCGACGAGCGCGGCGACTTTGGCGAGTACCTGCCCTACCAGACCTGGTACCCCCGCCCCGTGGCCGGCACCCAGGGCCTGACCCCCACCGGCTGGCACAAGACCGTGGAAACCTTTGGCGCAGCGCAGCTGCAAAAACGCTTCGAGGCCCAGGCCGGGCGCTGGATGAATGACCGCGACTTTGCCGCCTGGATGGCCGTGCGCAGCATTGCCAGCGCAGCCAGCAAGCTGCGCCAGGCCGAACCCCGCGCGCTACAACAACTGCTGCTCAGCGAACAGCTGCCACTGGATGGTTTCAAGGGCCGCAAGCTCAGCTACCGCCCGTGGAATGGCGAACTGCGCCAGCCAATCCCGCTGGTGCAGCCGCGCGCCCTGGTCAGCACTTCGCCGCAGGAGGGCTTCCTGCACCCTTTCAACGAAATGGACAGCCTGGGCTACGACAAGCCCGAAGTGACCTGCAGCTACCCCTGATCCGATAACCACAACAATAAGGAATTCGCCATGCGCCGCCCCCTCTTCCACCGGGCCCTGCTTTACCCCAGCCTGCTGTCGGGCGCCCTGGCGCTGGCCTGCGGGCACGCCATGGCCGCCACTGCCTGGGTCTCCAACGAAAAGGACAACAGCCTCAGCCTGATCGACATGCAAACGCTGGAAGTCACCGAAACCTTGCCGGTGGGCCAGCGCCCGCGCGGCTTGCTGCTGTCACACGACAACAAGCTGCTGTACATCTGCGCCAGCGATTCGGACCGGGTGCAGGTGATGGACGTGGCCACCCGCAAGATCATCAAGGAGCTGCCCTCTGGCAAGGACCCCGAGCAGTTCGCCCTGCACCCCAACGACCGCTGGCTGTACGTGTCCAACGAGGACGATGCGCTGGTGACGGTGATCGACACCGTCACCGACAAGGTGCTCGGGCAGATCGACGTCGGTATCGAGCCCGAAGGCATGGCGGTGAGCCCCGACGGCAAGTGGGCCGTCAACACCAGTGAAACCACCAACATGCTGCACTGGATCGACACCAGCACCCAGACCCTGGCCGACAGCACCCTGGTCGACCAGCGGCCGCGTTTCGTCGAGTTCGACAAGGACGGTTCACGGCTGTGGGCCTCGGCGGAAATCGGTGGCACGGTGACCATCCTCGACGTGACCACGCGCCAGGTATTGAAAACCCTGAATTTCCAGATCAAGGGCGTGCACCCGGACAAAGTCCAGCCGGTGGGCATCAAGCTCAGCGCCGACGGCAAGTACGCTTTCGTCGCGCTGGGCCCGGCCAACCATGTGGCGGTTATCGATGCCAAGACCTTGGATGTGCTCGACTACCTGCTGGTCGGGCGGCGGGTCTGGCAGCTGGCGTTCACCCCGGACCAGAGCCAGTTGCTGGCCACCAACGGGGTCAGCGGCGACGTTTCGGTGATCGACGCGAAGTCCCTCAAAGTGCTCAAGTCGGTGAAGGTGGGGCGCTACCCCTGGGGCGTGGTGGTAACACCATGAATGCCCTCGACGTCAGTGATGTGAGCTTCGCCTACGGCCAGCGCGAAGCCCTCAAGCAGGTGGGTTTCAGCCTGGCGCCCGGGCGCTTCGCCGCACTGCTGGGTCCCAATGGCGCCGGCAAGTCGACCTTGATCGCCCTGCTTACCCGCCTTTACGACCTGCAGCACGGCGACATCCGCGTAAGCGGCTGCTCTCTGCGCAACGCTGCACGCCCGGCGTTGCGCCAGTTGGGCGTGGTGTTTCAGCAAAGCACCCTGGACCTGGACCTGAGCGTTGAACAGAACCTGCGCTACCACGCCGCGCTGCATGGCCTGTCGCGGCGCCAGAGCGACCTGCGGGTGGAAGCCGAACTGGCCCGCCAGGGCCTTGGCGAACGCAGGCGCGATCGTGTACGCGAGCTGAACATCGGCCATCGGCGCCGGGTGGAAATTGCCCGCGCGCTGCTGCATGAACCGCGCCTGCTGCTGCTCGACGAAGCCAGCGTCGGCCTTGACCCCGCCAGCCGACTGGCGCTCAACCAGCACCTGCGCGGGCTGTGCCGCGAGCAGCAGCTCAGTGTGCTGTGGACCACCCACCTGCTGGACGAAGTGCAGCCCAGCGATGACTTGCTGATTCTGCATCAGGGTCGCCTGGTGGCCAGTGGCACCGCCGATGCGCTGAGCCTGGAGCACGGCGGCGACCTCGACAACGCCTTTGCCAGGCTGACCAACGCCCACTCAGGAGCCGACGCCCGATGAACGCTTACTGGCAATGTTTCAACGGCATCATGCTGCGCGAATGGCTGCGCTTCGTGTTGCAGCGCACGCGCCTGCTCAGTGCCCTGGTGCGCCCGTTGCTGTGGTTGCTGGTGTTCGCCGCAGGGTTTCGCGCGGCGCTGGGCATTGCCATCATCGAGCCCTACGACACCTATATCCCTTACGAGGTGTATATCATTCCGGGGCTGGCCTGCATGATTCTGCTGTTCAACGGCATGCAGGGCTCGCTGTCGATGGTCTATGACCGCGAGATGGGCAGCATGCGCGTGCTCTTGACCAGCCCATTGCCGCGGCCTTTCCTGCTGGGCAGCAAACTGTTGGCGACGTCGTTGATTTCCCTGCTGCAAGTCTATGCCTTCCTCGCCATCGCCTGGCTCTACGGCGTGCAGCCACCGGCTGCGGGCTTGCTGCTGGCGCTGCCGGCAATGCTGCTGGTGGCGTTCATGCTCAGCGCCCTGGGTCTGTTGCTGTCGAACGCGATCCGCCAACTGGAGAATTTTGCCGGGGTGATGAATTTCGTGATTTTTCCGCTGTTTTTCCTGTCTTCGGCGTTGTACCCGCTGTGGAAGATGCGCGAGGCCAGCCAGTGGTTGTACTGGCTGTGTGCTGTGAACCCGTTCACCCATGCCGTGGAACTGGTGCGGTTTGCGCTGTATGAGCGGTTGAACCTGTTGGCGCTGGCGGTGTGCCTGGGGTTGACCGCGTTGTTTACCCTGCTGGCGATACTCACCTTCAACCCCCAGCATGCGGCGCTGCGCAAGCCCCGCTGATTAACCAGGCCTGTGAGTGCGCTGTTCTTGTGGGAGCGGCCTTGTGTCGCGATTGGGCTAGCTACATTCCTTTCAGCGCCCGGGCTTCTACTACTTTAGTACTGCCTTTGCTGTCTAATCGTCGCATTCACAACGCACCGCCACTGGCATGTAATGGGCCTATAACAAAAAGGATAAAACCATGCCACGTGCCCTGCGCCCTTTGTTGGCTGCCCTTTCGCTGAGCCTCTCGCTGGGCGTCGCCTGCGCCGACACCACGCCGCTGTTCTCCGCCGAAGGCTATCGCACCACCCTCTATCGCAGCCCGACCCCGCAACAGGTCGAAGGTGGCCAGGTCATCGACACCGCCACGCTGCAACGCCTGCTGGGGCAGACTCCCAGGCCGGTGCTGGTTGACGTCTATCGCCGGCAATGGCTGCAAGGCCGCTTCATCGAAGACGAACCGCACAGCAACCTTCCCGGCAGCCTGTGGCTGGCCAACACCGGCGACGGCGAACTGAGCCCGGCCTGGCAGGACTACTTCATACGTAACCTGCAAAAAGCCACCGCCGGGCAGTCAGAGCAACCGCTGGTCTTCTACTGCCGCTCCGATTGCTGGTTAAGCTGGAACGCGGTAAAACGCGCCAAGGCCCTGGGCTATAACAACCTGTACTGGTACCGCGATGGCCTGGACGCCTGGCAGCAAGCCAACCTGCCGCTGCAGCCGGCGCAACCCGTGCCCTTCCCCTGAAACACTTGCCTGCGAACGCGTGCCCATCCAATAAAAACAAGGTGAAAAGGCCATGTACAAAATTCTGATTGCCGACGATCACCCCCTGTTTCGCGAAGCCATCCACAACGTCATCAGCGATGGCTTTCAAGGCAGCGAGGTCATGGAGACTGCCGACCTGGACAGCGCCCTGGCATTGACCCAGGCGCACGACGACCTCGACCTGATCCTGCTCGACCTGAACATGCCCGGCATGCACGGCCTCAATGGCCTGATCACCCTGCGCAACGAGGCGCCGACCACGCCGGTAGTGATCGTTTCGGCCGAGCAGGAAAAGCAGATCGTGTTGCAGGCCATCACCTACGGTGCCGTGGGCTTCATCACCAAGTCCTCGCCACGCTCACAGATGATCGAAGCGATCGAGCAGATCCTCAATGGCAATGTCTACCTGCCACCCGACATCATCCGTGCGCAAAAAAGCAGCACCAGCCGGCGCCACAACGATACCCCAAGCTTCCCGCCGGAAATGCTCCAGGCGCTGACCCGCAAGCAGCTGCTGGTGCTTGAGCGCATGACCAAGGGCGAATCGAACAAGCAGATCGCCTATACGCTGGATATCGCCGAAACCACAGTGAAGGCGCACGTGTCGGCGATCTTGCGTAAGTTGAACGTGCATAATCGGGTGCAGGCGATCCTGAGTGCCGGCGATATCGATTTTGCTGATTACTTGCGGCGCTGACCTGTTCGGGCCTATTCGCGGGTGAACCCGCTCCCACAGAGCCCGCGAAGAGGCCAGCGGCTATGTCATGCTGCTGGCCAACAAGTGGCTCATCGCAGTCTTGAGCTTCATCGGCCGCACCGGTTTGTGCATCAGGGTATGGCCCAGCTCGCGGATCTGCTGCTTGAGGTCGTTGCTGTAGTTGGCGGTGATCATCAGCGCTGGCAGCGGCTGGGCGCGGCGGGCATTGATCCGCGCCACGGCGTCGACACCATTGCAGTCGTTGTCCAGGTGATAGTCGGCAATCAGCAGGTCGGCCTCGGCGTGGTAATTGTCCACCTGGCGCGCCAGGTCTTCCTCCGACAGCGCCGTGACCACCTGGCAGCCCCAGCCCTCCAGCAGGGTGCGCATGCCGGCGCAGATCGCCGCATCGTTATCCAGCACCCACACCCGCGCCCCACGCAAGCGTTCGAGCATCGGCTCGCAGCTCACCGGGCTTGGCTGGGCCTTGGGCGCGGTGGCGCTCAGCGGCACTTCGACGGCGAACACCGAACCTTTGCCGAGCCATGAACGCACCCGGATCCGGTGGCCGAGGATGCCGGCGATCTTTTCCACGATCGCCAGGCCCAAACCCAACCCGCGGTCCTGGTCCGGGCGCTGGACATCACCGCGCTTGAATTCCTGGAACATGTCTTCCAGGTGCTCTTCGGCAATGCCGATACCGCTGTCCCACACTTCGATCCGCAGGCCGCCACGCTGGCGCCGACAACCCAACACAACGCGCCCGCTGTGGGTGTAGCGGATGGCATTGCTGAGCAGGTTGCGCAGGATCCGCGCCAGCAGCTGGATGTCACTGCGCACCACCGCCGAACAGCCCACAAAATGCAGTTCAAGCCCTTCGCTGCGCGCCACTTCGGCGTATTCGGCAGCCAGGTTGTCCATCAGTTCGCTGAGGGCGAACGGGGCGACATCGGCCTTGATCACCCCGGCATCGAGCTTGGATATATCCACCAGGGTGCCTAGCAGGTTCTCTACATCCTCCAGCGAGTTGCTGACATTTCGAATGAGGTGGGCATTGTCTTTCGGCTCGCGGCGCTCGAGCAGCGCGCTGGTGAACAGCCGCGCCGCGTTCAGCGGTTGCAGCAGGTCGTGGCTGACCGCAGCGAGGAATTTGGTTTTCGACAGGTTGGCCTGTTCGGCCTCGCGCTTGGCCTCGCGCAGGCGCGACTCGGCCTGGCTGCGCTCCTCTATCTCACGCAGCAACTGGTCGTTGAGGCTGGTCAGTTCAGCGGTGCGTTCGCGCACCCGTTGCTCCAGGTGTTGATAGGCCTGGTGCAGCGCCTGGGCGGTATTGCGGCGCTCGGTGATGTCGCGGATCAATACGAAGATACCCACCACGTCGCCATTGGCCAGGCGGTTCGGTACGTAGGAGCGCAGCATGTAGCGCTCCTGGCCATTGATGTTGGTTTCGGCAAATTCGAAGGTGACACTCTCCCCTGCCAACGCCCGCGCCACATAGGCTTCCAGGCGCTGGTAATGCTGCTCGCTGTGGGCCTCGCGCAGGCTCTGGCCCAGCATCACGCCGTGCGGCCAGCAATACCATTCTTCATAAACCTTGTTGGTGAATTCGTAGACCAGATCGGCATTCAGGTAAGCGATCAGCGCCGGGACATTGTCGGTAATCAGGCGAATCTGGTGTTGGTGGGCGGTCTCGGCCCGCTGTCGGGCTTCGCTTAGCAGCCGGTTGACGGCCTTGAGCTCAGCCATGGCCTGGTTCAGGGCATCGGTGCGTTCACGCACCTGCTCGGCCAGCACCACCGAATGCTGGAACGCCGCATAGGGGTCGTTGCCCCGCGTTACCCCCGACTCGATGCGTTCAATCAACGCGCCGTTGATCCGCTGCAACTTGTGGTTTTCGTGCTGCAGCCGGCTGAGCTCGGCCTGCAGTTCAGCGCCCGACAGGAGGCCGGTTGCGGGCAATGGCGACCCCGGTGAAGGTCTGGTTGATATGCATGCCATTGAACTGTTCTCCGTAGGTGTTGAAGCCGATCACCCGCTGCTCGCGCAAGAACGCACCCACCGGCTCCAGGCCGTGATGGGCTTCCAGCTCCAGACGCCGCAGAAAGCAATCACAACCGATGGTCAGCAGCGGCGGGCCAAGGCGCTGGTGCAAACCGTCGAACAGCTGGTGCAGGTTCGGCAACAGCGGGCCCGGGGCCATGGCGGTGAGCACGATGCCATTTTCCACTGCGCAATAGAAACTCAGGCTCAGGTCCGGATGCACTTGCTGGATCGCCCGCACGTAGTACTGGTCATGAATGCGCACGGCCAGCGGATGGGCGGCGAATACCCGGTAATCGAGCGCAGCCACCGGCACGCCGATGTGCCGGGCGTACTCCTCGGCAGCAGGCTCGGCATTCAGCTCGAAGACCCGACGCTGGGCGCTGTCGGCGCCGGTTACCACCAGTTTTTCCTGGCGTGGCAGGATGTGGTGCGTGGTGAACACTTCGAAATCGAGCCAGGTGTTGACCAGCACCACCACTGCGGCACCGTTGTGGAACGCGCCACCGAAATACACATGGGTACGGGTCAGGTAATTGTCGTCACCGGCCGAACCGCCAAAATGCGGGATGTCACCCAGTGCCGCGCTGAGCGCGGCGAGCACCATCTCCTCGCGGCTGGACAGGCCGTCGAGCAGGGTCAGGGCAAAGCTGTGGCCCTTGATCGGCGCCAGGGTGTTACTGCGGCAGGTGCCGACCAGGCGCTCGACCATCTGCTGCGCGTCGATCAGGCTGAAGTGCTCCATCTCATCGATGAGCTCGGTAGCGATGGAAAAATGCCGGTGATCAAAGCCCACCGCCGTGACGCAATTGCGGCCGTAGCCCAGCGGGGTGATTTCGCCAGCGCTGGTGCAACCGACCAGGCGGATACCGCCAAAGCCCTGCTCCAACGCTTCGCCCAAGGCTTGCAAGTCGTATTCGGCGGAACAGAAGAACAGTACGAAACCCAGGTGCGGGTGCAGCAGCTGCCGCGCCAGGTCCTGGGCGGCCAGCCGTGCATCAGGGGCCTGTGACATGGCGCTGACCACACCGTCGTTTTGAGCCTGCTGCATCGTGGTCTCCGGCGCGGGTGGCTGAGGGGTCAGTGTACGAAGGTGAGCAAGGGGGACGAATGCTACTTGGGTAGTGGGTGGGCGGTTCCATGGGCGTAATAGCCCGCATCATTTGGGGCCGCCTTGCGGCCCCAGGGATTCACCAGGTCAACACCGCACCCACCGCAAAGGTATCGGTGTCTTCGTTCTGCGCGCTGGTGTCATGCCCGTCGATGGAAAACTGGTTGTACTCGGCCACCAGCTTGAGGTTATCGTTTACATCATGGAACAGCGCCACGCCGCGGGTCTCGTAGTCCGCCCCGCTGCCCACCGCGCCATTGCCATCGTCATTGGTCTTGCCATAGGACAGCGCCACGCGGTTCTTGCCGATCTTGTACGAGCCCTGCAGCAGGTAGCCGTCACTGTCGACATTGCGCAAAACCGGTTCGCCCGCGTTGTTGGTGAAGAACGGGTTGATGCCCTTGGCCTGGAACCCCGAGCCAGTCAGCGACAACCCGCCCATCTTGGCCTGAACGCCATAGCCGACACCTTTGGAGGTAATGGACTCCACCGTCGAATCGGTATTGTCGGAGGTCTGGTAGCTGCCGTTGACCCAGCTGTAGATCTGCGCCCCGCCCAGGTCGAACTGGTAGGTGATCTCGCTTTCGGTGCGCGGGTTTTCCTGGTACGCCTTGCCGGTCGGGCTGCTGTCGTTGGTGTCTACCGGGTCCATGATGCCCACCGCCACCCGCAGGCCGTCCACCACCGGCGTGCGGTAAGTGATCTGCGAGGTGGGGAACGGGTACGGGTAACCACTGCCGATGTTGCCGAACGACACCCCGCCGCCGTCCACCAGCCCCAGCTTGTCGCTGACCTGGCCATAACCGGCCAGCAGCTCGTCCAGCAGGATGTTGGAGCGGGCGAACAACCCGAAGTCCTTGCCAATCAGCACCTCGCCCCACGTGGGGTTGGCCACGGTGCCGTAGAACTGGCGCACGTCGATGGCGGTGTCGGTGCCGTTGGTTTCACTGTCGTTGATGGTTACCCAGAACGAGGCACGCGCGCCGAGCTTCAGGTCATCCACCTGCTTGCCCATGTTGAAGCCGAGGTAGTTGGGCAAGAAGCCCATTTTCACCCGCGACTGACGGCGGTCGAACTGTTCGCCCTCACGGTCGACCTTGCTGTTGACGTAGAAAGCGTTGATGTAACCGTCGGTGGAAAACGTTGTCTGGTCCTTGTCGTACAGCATGATCTCGGCCTCGGCGACGCCGCTCAGGCCCAGGGCAGAAAAGCTGGCGATGGCGGCTGCGAGGAAACGAGGCGGCAGGTGCTTATTGTTGTTGTGCATGGCGCGCTCCAAACGGGGACTGGATGTCGGAGGCGATTATCGGAAGTGGCCAAATGGCCAGATACGCTGCTTTGGGGCAGGCGGGCAGGTGCTTTGGGCTAGCGAATGCGGCGTGAGGACTTGGTCGCGGTACCAGGTCGGGCCAGGAGGCAAGACTTAGGGTGTACGCATGAATAGCAGGCAGGTATCAGTACAACTGTACGAACTGGGGCCGCCCTGCGGCCCCATTGATACCGATTGCGCTGACCACTGCCCTCAGGAAGCAAGCGCCTGCGAGCGCTGGCGCTCGGGCATCTCATAGCGGTGCGGTTGCTGCCAGGCCAGCCGTGCCTGCACGTCGACCGCCGCGTCCATCACCTTCTGTGCCCAGTTTTCGTCTTTCGGGCACACCACCACAACGCGAAAACCGTGGTCGACGCCTTCCAGCCGCACACCTTCGGAATCATCGACATGCAGGTCGATATCGAACGCCGAGGGCAACTTCGAGGGCGAATGCTCAAGGCCGTTCTGGGCCAGGATATGCTGGTGCCGTTCGCTGTTGACCACACCATCGACATGGATGCCATAAAGCATCAGCCAGCGCCGGATGTAGGCCGGGGTGCGCCCCGACGAGGTATAGATCCAGATGCTGCAGCCCTGGCGGCGCAGGTCGCGGATCAGCGACCGCGTGCCACTGCGCAGGGGCTCGCCCAACCAGCGATGGACGAATTTCGGCAGCTTGCTGTCTTCGGCAGCAGCGTGCTCGGGCAGGCAGGCGAGCGTGTCGTCGATATCGAACGAAATGCGTACCTGGCCACGCTTGAGCTTGCGTTCAAGGGCTTGGCGCCCGCGTGCGAACATGGAGTAACGTTGCATCAGCGGCGCCCCTCACAGGCAGGCACGGGCGTGCCGTTCAGGAAGAACTTGCCGGGCTCAGGCGCCTTCTCTTCAAGGAAAGCAGCGTACTTTTTCTTGATCTTGGGTAGTTCGTACAAAGCCTTTACACCGTGTTTAGCGGAGTTGCGTATGACCGAGGACGGGTTGAAGTAACCCTCGGCGTTTTCCAGCGACAGCACGAAAGGCGGCAGCCCGGCACGCATCAGCAGGTAGCTGACGAGGAGCGAACCTGTGCGGTTGTTGCCTTCGATGAACAACTGCGGCTTGCTGAGGATTCGTACATAAACACCGGCTGCCCGCTTCCAGACCGAATCGCTGCGGTACGAGCAGTACCAGTTGTACAAGTCCTTGATGCCACCTTCGACGTTGTTGAAAAAGTGCGCCTCGGTTGCGGCGAGGTGCGGGGCATATTCCAGGCGACGGGCCGGGTCGCTGCCGCACAGCACGGTGGCATTGATTTCCAGCATCAGGTTCAGCTGTTGCAGGTCGAAGAGGTCGATACCGCGAGCGACATAGTCGTCAATCAGGGCGTAGCCTTCAAGCACGTTCAGCAGCACCTCGTCGGTAAACGGATCCCGCGGTTCGGTGAAATGCCGGCTGAGTTCGGCAAAGCGGCCCTGCACCTCGCGCAGTGCGCGCTCTACCGCTGAAAGATCAAGACGACGCGTTGCTCGCATTGGAAATCCCGGGTAACACTTTAACGGAAGGTAACGCGGCCGGGTGCTGCAACCTCCCTGGCTGCAACACCCGGCCACCTTGGGCGTGCCTGACTCAGCTGAACTTGCCGCTGATGTAGTCGCTGGTCAGTTGCTCGCGTGGGTTCTGGAAAATCTGCGCCGTAGGGCCCATCTCGACCAGGTAACCGGTGCGGCTGCCCTGGGAAATATCGACCGAGAAGAACGCCGTGGTGTCAGCCACACGAATCGCCTGTTGCATGTTGTGGGTCACCAGGGCGATGGTGTAGTCCTTCTTCAGCTCGACCATCAACTCTTCCACGCGACGGGTGGCAATAGGGTCGAGTGCCGAGCATGGCTCGTCCAGCAGCAGCACTTCGGGCTCGGTGGCGATGGCGCGGGCAATGCACAGACGCTGCTGCTGGCCGCCGGACAGCGACAGGCCGCTGACCTTGAGCTTGTCCTTCACTTCGTCCCACAGCGCGGCGCCTTGCAAGGCGTGCTTCACGCGGTCACCCAGGTCGCCCTTGTAGCGGTTCAGGCGCAGGCCAAAGGCGACGTTGTCGAAGATGCTCATCGAGAACGGGTTGGGCTGCTGGAACACCATGCCGATGTAGCGGCGCACGACCACCGGGTCAACACCCTTGCCGTAGACATCCTGGCCCAGGAAGTGCACATGGCCTTCAAACCGGAAGCCCTTCACCAGGTCGTTCATGCGGTTGAGGCTACGCAGCACGGTACTCTTGCCGCAGCCCGACGGCCCGATGAAGCCGGTGATCTCGTTCTTCCTGATCGGCACATGGCTGTCACGCACGGCCATGAAGTTGCCGTAGAAAATCTTGTCCAGCTTGCAGTCCATGACGATCGGGGTGGCTTCACTGACCATGGGAGCGGCTCTTTGCGCAGTGGATACGTTCAAGTGGGATGCTCCCTTTCTCAATACTTGGGCTTGCCGAAGACTCGGCTCAGAATGTTGATTACCAGCACGATCATTACCAGGACCAGCGAGGCCGCCCACGCGAGCTCGAGCTGGTTGTCGAATGGCATGCCGGAGAAGTTGTAAATCAGTACGGCGAGCGAGGCCGTAGGGTTCATGACCGCCAGGCTGCCGTCATGGTAGATCCAGTAGTTGCTGAACAATGCGGTGAACAGCAGTGGCGCGGTTTCGCCAGCGGCGCGGGCCACGGCCAGCATGACGCCGGTGAGGATGGCCGGCAGGCCGGTGGGCAGGACGATCTTCCAGATCACCTGGGCCCGGGTGCAGCCCATGCCGTAAGCGGCGTCTTTCATGATCTTGGGCACCATCTTCATCGACTCTTCAGCGGTCAGCACCACGATCGGCAGCATCAGTACTGCCAGGGCCACACCGCCAGCCGGCGCCGAGTAAGTACCGGTGGTCATCACCACCAGGGCGTAGGCAAAAACCCCGGCCAGGATCGACGGCAGGCCGGTGAGCATCTTGGCGGCAAAGCGCGCGGCGTTGGCCAGCTTGCTGTCGGGGCCGAGTTCGGCCAGGAACACTGCTGCCAGGATACCGACCGGTACCGCGATGGCGGCGGCGATGCCGACCATGACGAAGGTACCGGCCATGGCGTTACCAAAACCGCCACCCATCTCGAAGCCGGTCGGCGGCAGCTCGGTGAACACTTCCAGACTCAGGCGTGCACCGCCGCGGGTGATCAGCATGTACAGCACGGAAATCAGCGGCACGCTGGCCACCAGCGCCGCGAGCCATGCCAGGGTGGTCAAAAGCACGCTGCGCAGGGCACGGCCTTCCAGCTTGCGTTGCAGGCTGGGCAATGCGGCTACAGGGGTCGTCAAGTCAGTCATTGTTTGTTACCACGCTGGGCGTAGAGCATGATCATCGAGCCGAGCACGTTCACCAGCAGAGTGATGAACATCAGGACCAGTGCCGCGTACATCAGCACTTCGACCTCGTTCGGGCCGGCTTCCGGGAAGTTCAGCGCCAGCAGCGCCGCCAGGGTGTTGGCCGGGGCGAACAAGGAAAGGGAAATGGTGTTGGCGTTGCCGACCAGCATGGCCAGTGCCATGGTTTCACCGAGCGCGCGGCCCAGGCCCAGCACCAGCGAACCAAAGATGCCGGTAGCAGCCGATGGAACCATCACCTTGAGGATGGCTTCCCAGTGGGTAGTACCCATGCCGTAGGCAGCCTGCTTGGTTTTCATCGGTACGCTGGTCAGCGCATCCTGGGAAACGGCAGCGATGGTCGGCAGGATCATGATCGCCAGTACCAGCGCAGCAGGCAGCAGGCCGGGCCCGCTCAGGGAGGTGCCGAAAAACGGGATCCAGCCCAGCTCGCTGTTCAACCAGGCGGTCAGCGGGCGAATCGCCGGGATGACCACGTAGATGCCCCACAGGCCGTAGACCACGCTGGGGATGGCGGCGAGCAGTTCGACGATGGTGCGAAACACCGCGGCGAGCTTGGCCGGAAGGAAATCCTGGGTGAGGAAAATGGCCATGCTCACGCCGAAGAAACCGGCGATCAACAGGGCGATGAAGGCACTGTAAAGCGTGCCCCAGATCGCTGGCAGAATACCGTACTTGCCCTGGTTGACGTCCCAGACGCTGCCGAACAGCACGTCAAAGCCGTGCTTTTCGATGCCGGGCAGTGCCTTGCGGCCCACTTCGTAGACCAGCGCGAAGACCAGCGCCAGTACCAGCACCACACCAATGCGTGCAAGCGCACGGAAGGTGCGATCGACCAGGAAGTCTTTCGCAGACGGTGGCTGGCACGCGGAATCGGGGTTATCCGGTATGGCAAAGGGTGTGTTCATGGGCAAGTTCCGGGACTAGGGACAAACACCCCCGGCATGGCTTCATGCCGATACCGGGAGCGCCTGGGTATTACTGGATGTTGGCAGACGCTTTGCGCACCTGGTCGACAACCGACGCAGGCAGCGGGATGTAACCCATCGAGTCGGCGATGGTCTGGCCTTTGGTCAGGCTGTACTCGACCATTTCACGCATGGCCTTGGCTTTTGCCGGGTTGCCGTTGTCCTTGCGGAAGATCATCCAGGTGTAGGAAGTGATCGGGTAGGACTTGGCACCGTCCGGGTCAGGCAGCCAGGCCACCAGGTTTTCCGGCATGTTCACCGCAGCCAGTGCTTCGGCACCGCTCTCTGCGTTTGGCACGACGTATTGGCCAGCCTTGTTCTGCAGCACGGCGAAGTCGACCTTGGCCAGCTTGGCGAAGCCGTATTCGATGTAGCCGATGGCGCCCGGGGTCTGGCGGACGGTGGCGGTTACGCCATCGTTCTTCGGCGACTTGATGAACTTGTCGGTGGCCGGCCAGTTGACGGTGTTGCCCTCACCCAGCCCTTGCTTGAAGTCAGCGTTGATGGCCGACAGGTGCTTGGTGAAGACCGCAGTGGTACCGCTGGAGTCGGCACGCACGACCACGGTGATCGGGGTAGCTGGCAGTTTCAACTCAGGGTTGGCCGCGGCGATTTGCGGGTCGTTCCACTGGGTGATCTTGCCCAGGAAGATGTTGGAGTACACGTCGCGCGGCAGCTTCAGCCCTTTAGGGTTGCCCGGCAGGTTGTAGGCCAGGACGATTTCACCGGCGGTCATTGGCAGCAACTGCACGCCTTCGCCAACCTTGGCAATGTCTGCTTCGCTCATGGCCGAGTCGCTGGCGGCGAAGTCGACGGTCTTGTTCAGGAAGTCCTGAACGCCCGCCCCGCTGCCCTTGGACTGGTAGTCAACGGTGACGCCAGCAGTGTTCTTGCTGAAGTCCTTGAACCAGGTCAGGTAGATTGGTGCAGGGAAGCTGGCGCCGGAACCTGTCAGGCGAACGTTTTCTGCAGCAAAGGCTGCCGAAGTGGCGCAAAGGGAGACCGCAACGGCGAGTGCAGCAGACTTCATCAGGCGTTTCATCAAAAAGTGCTCCTTGTGATGGCCGGCACACTTTGCATCAGCTGTGTTACAGCTTTGTGACTGTTGAGTGGCAGGCCGCACGGTAGAGCTTTTTGCCTGTGCCATCAGGCACCGTTTGTCCATTGTCCGGCACTCTCGGTGGACGGCTGGCCTCAACCGTGCTGGCAAATCCAGCAGGAGTGAAAACCATGCCACGCGGTGACAAGGACAAATACACAGACAAACAGAAGCGCAAGGCCGAGCACATAGAGGAGAGTTACGAAGACAGGGGTTTGTCGAAAGAAGAGGCCGAAGCCCGTGCCTGGGCCACCGTCAACAAACAGTCCGGAGGTGGCGACAAGAAGGGCGGCTCGGGGAGCCACACGGCTGCCAGCGAAAAGAAGACAGCCCGCTCCGACTCAGCCAAACGCGCGGCCAAGTCACGCCAGGGTCATTCGCGCAGTTCGGGTGCTTCGCTGGAAAGCCAGAGCAAGCAAAGCCTGATGAAGGAAGCGCGCAGCAAAGACATCAAGGGCCGCTCCACCATGACCAAGGCAGAGTTGGTAGAAGCGCTGCGCAAACAAGGTTGAGGGCGCGATGGAAGGCACCGGCGTAGCCGGTGCCATCAACAACGGTATCCCGTCCTTTACCTGGGCTCCACCGAATCAGCCCATACCGACAATACCCGCTTCATCGCCTTCATGGCCGAGGTTGCGGCATGCGCACTCGAACTCGGCCTGGGCCCGTGTGGAAAAGTTGAGGCTCAAGCGCATCTTTTCTTGTGTGTCGTAAAGGTCATAACCCTCCCCCAGTGCGGCCGGAAAGCCAAGGCGCCGAGGGTAAACCTCTCTGTTTATTGGCACTGCAGGAACCACAACGAAGCGCGTCTGCATGATCATCCCTCTTCGGCAGTGCTTAAGTATTAGTACCGCTATGCCAAAGCATCAAGATGACTCATGCAATATTTTGGTACGGCTATTGGTATTTGCGAGCACCTGATCCCCGTTGCCCCACCAACCCAGCAAGAGATGCAGGCGCCCTATCAACAGTGATCGACGGTTACAGCGTGAACGACAGCGCCTGGCCAAGGAACCTGGCGCTAACCTGATGGCCTGTTTCATTCACGTCGAACGGCTGGCACATGGCCCCCGTGGTCACCACATCACCTGCCTTCAATGTCTGGCCGCGTTCGGCAGCATGGGCATACAGGTGGGCCAGCGACACCAGCGGGTCGGTCGCAGCATCGCCAGACAAGCCGCGGGCGCGTAACTCGCCATCTACGTACACCTCGGTGGTCTCGGCCAGGTCTGCAAGCAAGGGGACGTTGATGCCTGCCCCGAGGCTGTTGCCCACGACCAACGCTTCAAAGCCCACGTTGTCCGCCACGAAGCTTGGCCAGCCGACGCTTTTGCGGTCGACGAAGCGTGAGCGCACCACCTCGAAAGTGACGCAGGTTGCGCGGATATCCTCGCTGGCCGGCACCCGTCCCGCTTGCGGGGGGATATCGCGGTCAAGCACGAAGGCGATCTCGCATTCGATGGTCACAGGTGTCACCGCCGGCAGCTCGATGCGCACACCATCAGCGTGGCAGCGCTTTGCTTCCAGTTGGCCAATCAGCGGCCGGGACAGGTTGGCCGCACGCATGCCTGCGGGGCTGCCGACACCCAGCTTCCACCCGGCACGCTGGCCAGCGGCGGCGGCGAAGAACTGATCCTGGCTGTCATAGCCTTGTTTCAAGGTTTCGGGCCTGAGGCTGGCAGGCAGTTCCGTGAGCAAGTCACCGCTGCGCCAGTGCTGCAGCAACAGGGCCGCAGTACGTTGGGGTACGAAAAGCGAACTGTTCATCAAGACCTCATGGAAATGGGCGATGCGGGGCAACCGATGCTAGGGTCTGAAATTGATAATGATAAATATATTGTCATGATGCCTGGCATCACAAACCGTTATGAAACGACTTCTGGAAGCTGATGCGATCCATGTGTCGCGATTGGGCCGCAACGCGGCCCCACCGGTCTCGACGGTCCTGCAAGGATCCTGGGGCCGCTCTGCGGCCCAATCGCGACACAAGGCCGCTCCCACAGGGATTGCACAGGCCTGACGATCACTGGTCAGCAGAAACCGGCTGCTTCAGCAGCAATACATAAGCCATCGCTGCCACCGCCGCCACCGCAGCACTGATCAGGAACGCCGAGGCAAACGACCCGGTCTGCTGGATGCTGAACCCGGTCACGATCGGCGCCACCGAGCCTGCCAGGTAGCCACCGAAGTTCTGGATCGAGCCAAACGAGGCCACGCGCTGGCTATCGACCACAGTGTTGGCAATCATCCAGGCAGTCGAGCTGGCCATATTCACGCTGAACAGCGCGCAGCACAGCAGCGCCACGCTGAGCATGAAGCCGCTGCCGAACGACAGCGGAACGGTAAATGCCGCCGCCGCGAACAATGCCGTCACCACTACCCGCTTGCGGCTACCCAACACGCTGGCGCCGTTCTTCACCAGGCGGTCGCAGATGCGGCCCGCGACAATGGTGCCCAACGCGCCGAATACATAGGCCAGCGATACCACCCAGGCCGTCTGGTACAGGCTCAAGCCATGCTCACGTTCGAAGTAGCCCGGCAGCCAGGTAAGGTGCAGCCACAGCATGTAGATCACCCCCATGAAGCCCAGTACGGCGCCCCAGGTGCTCTTGTGGCGAAACAGCTCGGTCCAGGCCGCCAGTTGTGCCCGCAGGCTCGGCCTGGCGCTTGCCACCGGCTGTTTATGGGCCTGTGTCGCCAGCAGCCGCTCACGCTCCTCTGCAGGCAGCTCGGCCAGGTAACGCGCCTTGCTTTTGTAGAAGGCGAACCAGCAGGCGGCGACCAGGATGCCGAATACCCCAGTGACAATGAACATGCCGCGCCAGCCCCAGGTGACCATCAGCAGAGTCAGCAACGGTGGGGCCAGGCACGGCCCGATGCAGGTCGATGACAGCACTATGCCCGTCGGTGTGCCGCGCTTTTCGGCCTCGAACCACTCCGCCAGGGCTTTTGCCGCCGACGGGAACATCGGTGCTTCGCCAATCCCCAACACCACCCTCAGGCCGATGAATGCGGAAAAACTGTTGATCAGGCCGGAGGCCGTCTGCGCCACTGACCAGCCCAGCAGTGCCGCCCCCAGCGAGATCTTGCTGCCCAGGCGGTCGATGATCATGCCCAGCGGCAGCTGCGAGAAGGCATACGCCAGGGAAAACGCTGACAGCAAAATGCCCATCTGCGACGGGGTGATGCCCATGTCGCGCTGGATAGACGTATTGGCGATCGACAGCGCACTGCGGTCGACGTAGTTGATGATGCCGATTACCAGCAACAGGCTGACGGTGATGACCTGGTACTTTTTGAACGGGTTCGGGCTGGCGACCGCTTCCCCTGTGGGGACAAGCTCGGCTTGCGCATACTTGGTATTCATGGGCGTTCACTTTTGTTGTTATTGATTGAACAGCGGATTGGCGCCTTACATCGACGCTTCAAGCAACCACTGGTAGTCCTCGGCAGACGCCTCACGCGGGTTGGTCCGATGGCTGTGATCGGCCAACGCGCCCTGGATTATGCGTGGGTACTGCTCTTCGCTGACACCCAGTTCGCGCAGGCCGGTCGGCAGGCCCAACGCGCGGGTCATGTCGCGAATGGCCTGTTCGATCTGGCTTTCGTTTGCCAGCCCCATCGCTTGGGCGATACGCGCCATCTTGTGCTCGTTCAGCACGGTTGCGGCCTTGCGGTTGAACGTGATGACAGCAGGCAGGAAAATTGCGTTGAGGGTGCCATGGTGCAGGCGCGGGTTGATCCCGCCCAACGCATGGCTAAGGCTGTGCACGCAGCCGAGCCCCTTCTGGAAGGCCAGTGCACCTTGCAGTGAAGCGCTCATCATGTTGATACGCCCATCGAGGTTCTGCGGGTCTCGGGTAGCGCTTTCGATAAAGCGCCATGCACGCCACAGGCCGTCCAGGGCGATGCCATCGGCAGGTGGGTTGAACGCGGGCGCCATGAAGGTTTCCAGGCAGTGGGCAATCGCATCCATGCCGGTGGCCGCGGTAAGTTGCGCGGGCAGGCCAAGGGTGAGCGCCGGGTCGCAAATGGCCGCCTTGGGCACCACATGGGGCGAGATCACGCCCACCTTGCGCCCGTCATCGAGAATCAGGATGGCGCCCCGCCCTACCTCGCTGCCGGTCCCGGCCGTGGTGGGTACGGCAATCACCGGCGCGGTTGCCGGCGTGATTCGTGCCAGGCCGCCTTCGATCACCGCAAAGCTTTTCAATGGCCCTTCGTGCCGGGCACACACCGCCACACCCTTGGCCAGGTCGATCGCCGAGCCGCCGCCAATCGCAATGATGCCGTCACAGCCGCACTCCTTGAACATGGCCACGGCTTCACGCACCGCGGTCTCGTGGGGGTTGGGTGGCGTACCGTCATAGATCGGCAGTTGGGCAGCGCTGTCGGCAAAGGTGTTCAACGCAGTATCGACGATACCGGCAGCGCGCACGCCACGGTCGGTCACGATCAAAGGCCTGGTTATACCAATGCGCTCGCACTCGGCAGGCAAGAGGGCAATGGCGCCGATATCGAACTGGATCTGGGTAATGTAGTTGATCAGGGACATAAGGCTCAGCAGGCTCCTGGCATTGTTGTTATGGGCGGTTCAGCCGCACTGGATGCGACACCGTGCAGCGCCAGTATAGGAATGCGCGCCTGGCCATGGTATTGAGAACAATCCATAGCGGTATAACCAGGACACATACCCGATGACCCCATCACTTAACTCGATCATGTCCAGGCTGCATGCCCGCCACCTGCGCCTGCTCATCGAGCTGGACGAGCACCGCTCGCTGCTGGGTGCAGCAGGCAGCGTCGGGCTTACCCAGCCCGGCGCCAGCAAAGCGCTGCAGGAAATCGAAACCACCTTCGGTACGGTGTTGTTCAACCGCACCAACCGCGGACTGGAACCCACTGCCGCCGGGCACTGCGCCATCCGCTACGCGCGTGTGGTGCAAACCGATATTTCCAACCTGCGCCATGACCTGGATGCAATCCTGCGCGGTGTGGGCGGCCGGCTGGCGGTGGGCGCCATCATGGGCGCGGTGCCATTGCTGATGCGGGCCGTATCACAGCTGGCCAGTATCCAGCCGCAGATGTCGTTCGAGATCATCGAAGACACCAGCCAGTCGCTGCTGGCACAGATCGAAAGCGGCCGGCTGGACATTGCCCTGTGCCGCACCAGCGTCAGCAATACGCCGCAGCTGTTTGCCAGCACCTTTGTCCAGGATGAGACGCTGGCGGTCATCGCCAATGTCGACCACCCGCTCAAACACGCCCAAACCGTCAGCCTTGCCGAGTTGGCCGAAAGCCGCTGGATCGTATACCGGGCCAACATGCCGATGCGCGTGCAACTGGAGCGTGAATTCCACGACGCCGGGCTGCGCTTCCCGCTGCACCTGGTTGAAACCACCTCGATCCTGGCGACATTGTCGCTGCTGCAGGACCGCCCCGACTTTGTGGCGTTGGTGTCGATTGACGTGGCCCGGCAATGCGCGATGAACCAGCAAGTGCGCATACTGCCCCTGGCCATGGGCTCGGTCAGCGACCCCTACGAGCTGGTCACCCGCAAAGGCAGCCAGACGACGCCGGCCATGGACACACTCACCGAACTGCTGTTGCAAGGCGGACAGCACAACAACAGTTAGTTGTGTTTTCAGGCAGGAGCAGCCCATCGCAGGCATCTAGGTGATCGTCATCGTCTCCGCTGCCGACCCTTCGCGTGGGCAGATTCCGCAAACCACTACTGCCTGCTTGAAGACATCCGCCTGCAAGGCACCCCAGAACAGCACCGCTTCGTCTACTAGCTGGTACTGCAAGGCCAGGCTGCTGGCAGACCGCGCCGAGTGGGCCTGAGTGAAACGCGCGGCTAAACCGGCAGCTCTGTGGTCAGCTTGATCTTTTCCATCGGCACTTCGGTCTTCACGTTCTGCACCACGCTCAGGCTGGTCAGGTGCTTGATCTGGAAGCGTCGATAGGCTTCCAGGTCTGCCGCCACCACCCGCAACAGCAAGTCGCAATCGCCCGCCATCACATGGCACTCCACCACTTCAGGCAACTGCCGCACGGCCTCGACAAACTCGTCGGTGGTGTCCTGGTCCTGGCGCTTGAGCCACACCCGCACGAACAGGGTCAGGCCCAGCGCTACCTTGGCCGGGTCCAGCAACGCCACATAGCGCTCGATCACCCCGGCCTCTTCCAGCAGGCGCACCCGTCGCAGGCACGGCGAAGCAGACAACCCCACCTGCTTGGCCAGCTCCTGGTTCTGCAACCTGCCGTCGCGCTGCAGCGCGCGCAGGATGCGCCGGTCGATGGCGTCGAGCTTGATTGGCATTGACAGACCTCATTATCGATATTGTCGGTAGCAGATTCTAAATGCCAGTCGTATCAGCGCAACTACGCAAGCCAATTTCAGCGGTTCATTGGAATAATTTGCCTCCACTGGAGGTGACCATGAATACCCTTGAACCTGTACTGAACGATCCCCCTACCACCACGCCACAAAGCGAACGGCGCCGGGGTGCCGTTGCCGCCCTGCCGGTGCAGCTGGGGTTCATCCCTTTTGCCCTTGTCCTCGGCGCGCAGGTCGGGCCGCTGCTCGGCGACCTACGCAGCTGTGGCTTCGACATGGCGTTCGCCGCGGTCTTCCTGGCGCTGCTCAAGGGTATGTGGAGGGGCGTACACGCCGCCCTGGCCTGGCTGTTCAGCCTGATCACTGCCGCACTGTTCTACCTGCTGATTCCCGGTGGCTGGTACGTGCTCGCGGGTACCGTGGCCGGTCTGGTGACCGCTTACCTGTGGGCCAAGCCATACATGGCCGTGGCCACCTACCTGACCCGGGCGCTGGGCTTTGTACTGCTGCGCAACCGTACCCTGGGGCCGCAGCTGACCCAGGTGCTGAACGCCGCACCCGGCTGCGTGCTGATTGCCGTGATCGCACCCAAGTTTGTCTCCGGGCACCCGGCGGACCTTATTGCGCTGGGGCTTACCGTCTACGCAGCTTCGAGGTTCTCTCTCTTGCCGGTGGTGGTGTTTGCCATCGTGATGACGGGGGTGCTACGCATGGTGATGCCGGCATGATCCGCTGCGGCACCTACACTCCATTGACACAAATCAAGCCCTCGCGCCGGGTTCGCGCGACGATGGCTGCAAGCAAGGAATGACTCAAGCACCGCCAGGCGCACAGTGCACAACCCTCGAACACTGTGCGCGGCCTTGGACAAGGAGCCCCACATGAACCCGCTGAAACACATACTGGTAGCCACCGACCTGTCCCCCCATGCCCGCAACGCAGCGGAGCGCGCTGCCTACCTGAGCAACGCGCAGCAGGCCTCACTGGACCTGCTCTACGTTGCCAACCCGGCGCCCTTCGAACGCCTCAAGCAGTTGGTGGCGCCTGATGACGACCTGCTGAAGCGCATGCTGGCTAGCGCCGCCGAGAAAACCCGCGCACTGGCAGCCCTGCTGTTCCAGCGCTACAACATTTCCGCGGGTGTGCAGGTCGCCAGCGGGTCGGTGATCACGGAAATCACCCGGGTGGTGCAAGACAAACACAGCGACCTGCTGGTATGCGGCGCCAAGGGCCAGAGCATGGCGCGGCGCCTGCTGCTGGGTTCAACCGTGCAGAAAATGCTCAACCACATGCCCTGCCCTTTACTGGTGGTCAAGCCGGCCCCTCGTGATACCTATCGCACGGTGCTGGTGCCGGTCGATTTCTCTCCCGCTTCGCTGCGCGCCATCAAACTGGCCAGGGCCATTGCCCCACAGGCCGAAATCATTCTGCTGCATGTGTACGAAGCCCCGTTCGAAGGCAGCGTGCGTTTCGCCCATATCGACCACGACACCCTCACCCATTACCGCAATGTCATCCGCAAGGACGCACAGGCACAACTCGCTGCATTGAGTGAGGCCGCGGGCATTGCCGATGCACGGCAGATTCTGGAGCACGGTGACCCTGGCTGGCGCATTGCCGAGCAGGAGCAGGAGCTGGAGTGCGACCTGATCGTAGTCGGCAAGCAGGGTGCAAGCGCGCTGGAGGAGCTATTGGTTGGCAGCGTCACCAAGCATGTACTGAGCGAATCGCAGTGTGACGTGCTGGTGGCCCCATAGGCTGCAGGAGGGCCGACCAACGCTACTCCAGGTAGTGGTGCAGCGCCCGCGTCAGCCCGTCGAATACCTGCACAACCCGCCTTACCCGGCGCAAATCATGGTGCATGGCAACCCAGATATCGACGCGGAAAGCCACTTCACCCGGCAGCACCTGCACCAGCCCGTGCTGCCTCGCCAACTGGTTGGCACATACGCCAATACCGAGCCCCGCCCTGAGCGCTGCAAACTGGGCCAGATGGCAGTCGGTGCGGACAACGCTGCTCGCCAGGCTGCAGGCAAGGCCCTGCTGCCCTAGGAACGCAAGCTCTGTCAGGTTGCGGTCTGGGCCAATCAGCGGGTAACGGCCCAGGTCATCGAGACTGCGCGGGGTGCCTTTGTCCGCAAGCAACGCTTCGGTTGCGTACAGCCCCACCCGCAGGTCCCCCACATGCCGCGTAACGACCGTCGCCTCGGTGGGCCGACGAATGCGCACTGCTACATCGGCCTCCTGCAACGCCAGGTCTTCCATGCGATTTGAAACGCTAAGCTCCAACGCCAACCCGGGGCTCGCATCGCGCAGCGCTCGCAGCATTGGCGGCAGCACCTCGACACCCAGCAGTTGGCTGGCAGTGACCCGTACGGTGCCGCCGGCCTCACTGGCCTGGGCGGAAGCCGCGCGGGCGAAGGCTTCGGCGGCCAGCGCCATGGACTCGGCATGCGCGACCAGATCCCTGGCGGTGTCGGTCGGCATCAACCCTGCTGGCGAGCGGACAAACAGGCTGGTACCGACGCTGTGCTCCAGCGCGTCGATCCGGCGCCGCGCCGTAGCCTGAGCAATCCCCAGCGCACGGGCGGCGGCAGAAAGGCTGCCAGTTCGAAGGACGGCGAGGAAAACCCGCTGGGTTTCCCACTGTAGTTGCGGGGCGTTCATACATTTCCTATGAGCAGGTAGGCAGCTTTGATCAGTTTCAATCAAGCAGAATCTGCCGCATCCTTTACCAGACCCGCTTCATCAATCAAGCGCCCCAGGCGTGAACAAGGAAGAAAACGACCATGCAACTTGCCGGTGAGTGCCGCTGCGGCGCTGTTACCTACCACTCCACAACCACGCTGCAGGCGGCGGTGTATGCCTGCCATTGCCAGCATTGCCAGGCATGGAGCGGCAGCAGCTTTGCGCTGCACGCCCTGCTACCAGAAGACGCGTTCACGCTGAACGGCCCCATGGTCGAATATCAGTACGAGCAGATGGGGCAGCAATCGCGGCACTACCTGTGCGCGACATGCCACACCCGCATCTACAACACCACCTCGGCCGCACCTGGGCTGTGGGTACTCAGGGCTGGCACACTGCATGAACGCGCTGCGCTGCAGCCTGTTGCGCATATCTGGGTCAGGCACAAGCAACCTTGGCTGGCTTTGCCTGCCGGTACACCGGCCTGGGAAGAAAGCCCTACTGCTGAAGCATTCGCGGCTGCCTTAGGCGGGCATCGCACGTAAAATCGCTATATAGTTTTATACACAGCAAACCTTGAAAGACCAGGCGTTTCATCGATTGCGCTGATGATGACTATCAAGCGGCCTGCCTGTCGGCCTGGCAGGCCATCCCTATAATCGCCTGCAAATCCCTCCGCTCCTGCGCCTGCTACAGGCGACATCCCTCATGGAACCGACCCCCATGCCAAGCAACCGCCAGGCCCGTCGCGGCCTTCCCGAACATAATCAACAGAGTGTCACGCAGCAATGGCTGGCAATCCTCTCGGTCGCCGTGGGTGCCTTCGCCCTGGTCACCAGCGAGTTCCTCCCGGTGGGGGTGCTCAACGATGTGGCCAGTGACCTTGGCATCAGTGCAGGCCTTGCCGGCCTGATGGTGACCCTGCCCGGCATCATGGCCGCGCTGGCCGCGCCGTTGATTTCCGTGGGTGTCGGTGCGCTGGACCGGCGCTACCTGCTGATTGGGCTGACGCTGATCATGATCATCGCCAACACCATCGTGGCCTACGCCGTCGACTTCAACCTGCTGTTGGTCGGCCGCGTGCTGCTGGGTGTCAGTATCGGTGGCTTCTGGGCGACCGCCATCGCCCTCAGCGGCCGCCTGGCTCCCGACGGCATGGGCGTGGCCAAGGCCAACTCTATCATCATGGCCGGCGTAACCCTGGCGACCGTGGTGGGCGTGCCAGTGGGCACCTGGCTCAGCGGCCTGATGGGCTGGCGCATGACTTTCCTGGTCACCGCACTGGTGGGCATACCCGTGCTGCTGGCGCAGGTATTCCTGCTGCCGCGGCTGCTGCCGGAAAAGGCTATTCGCATCAGCGACCTGCCAGCCTTGTTCATCAACCCGCAAGCACGGGTAGGCTTGATCGCCGTGCTGCTGATCGGCCTGGCGCACTTTGCCGCGTACACCTATGTTGCCCCGTTCTTCAAACAGAATGCCGGCTTTGACGGGCCTACGATTGGCTCGCTGTTGCTGCTGTATGGCGTAGCCGGGTTCATGGGCAACATTTTCGCGGGCTACGCTGCCAACCGCAGCGTGCGGCATACCCTGATGCTGGTCGCGCTCATGATTGCTGTCAGCACCGCCCTGTTCCCGCACTTCGCCACCGGCATGACCGGCGCCGCCATGCTGATCGCGCTGTGGGGCTTCGCCTTCGGTGCGTTCCCGGCCTGCGCCAACATCTGGATGTTCGTGGTGGCACCCAAGGATGTTGAACGTGGCATGCCGCTGTTCGTGGCCATGTTCCAGGTGATCATTGCGCTGGGCTCGTTCTTCGGCGGGCAGGTGGTCGACCATATGGGCACCGCAGTGCTGTTGAGCCTGGCCACCGCGTTGGTGGGCTGTGGTTTCGTCACCGTGCTGGTGCTGGGGCGCAACGTCAGCAATAGCCTGGCGGCGCAGCCAGGCTGAGTAGCAGCCTGGAGCGACTGCGGAAAGCTTGAGCTATTGAAGACCGAGGCGCTTGCTTCGCGGGCACGCCCGCTCCCACAGGTGCCGTGCCGGCTTCAGGCTTACGCATTCCCTGTAGGAGCGGCTTTAGCCGCGAACACCGGCGAAGCCGGTGCCATCCACCGCGCTGGATTCTTCGCGGGTGAACCCGCTCCCACAGGGCTAGTGGCAGACAGGCTTATCCCACGCCAGGTTCATGCCGCTCGGGCCGCCGTGGTTGCCTGCCGCAGATCACCGGAACCTCCGCGCCGCGAGCCCTGGCCAGCAGTTCCTCTGTGTCATCGCCCCCGGGCAGCGCGAGCAACAGATCAGGGCGGCTGTCATTGAGCATGAACAGGTTGCGCAGACGTTCAGCTTGCTTGCCGTGCAATTGCCAGTTTGGCGGATAACGTACCAGATCGGCACCGTGCTCACGTGCCCAGCTTTCGATCTCGCCGCCCAGGAACTGGCTGCCACCGTGGATCAACACCCGGATCGGCCGCTGGCGCTGAACGTCATCCAGGGCCTGGCGGCAGCGCCGGGTGTCGGCATAGTTGCGTCCCGCACAGATCAGTACTCGCATGGTCTGCTCTCCTCGCCTGGCTCAGAACCATTGCCCGAAGCGGCGGATGTAGAGGGTCTTCATCCCTTGCGCGACCACGCAATAGCCCAGCAGGGTAGCAACCAGCCAAGGGAAGTATTCCCACGGCAGCGGCACCAGGCCGACCATCGCGCCCACCGGCGAGAACGGGATGTAGATCCCCAATGCCATCACCAGCCCCGTTGCCAGCACCACCGGCAACGCAGCGGTGCTTTGGAAGAACGGCACCTTGCGGGTGCGCAGCATGTGTACCACCAAGGTCTGTGACAGCAACCCTTCGATGAACCAGCCAGACTGGAACAGCGCCTGCATCTCGACGCTGTTGGCGGCGAACACATACCACATCAAGGCAAAGGTGGTGATGTCGAAGATCGACGAGGTCGGGCCGATCCACAGCATGAAGCGGCCGATGTTGCGGGCATCCCATTTGCGTGGCTTGCTGAGAAACTCCTTGTCCATGCGGTCCCACGGCAACGACAGCTGGGAGAAGTCGTACATCAGGTTCTGCAGCAACAGGTGAATTGCCAGCATCGGCAGGAAGGGAATGAACGCACTGGCCACCAAAACCGAGAAAACGTTGCCAAAGTTGGAGCTGGCAGTCATGCACAGGTACTTCATGATATTGCCGAAGGTTTCGCGGCCTTTGAGCACCCCCTCCTCCAGCACCATCAGGCTCTTTTCCAGCAGGATGATATCGGCCGACTCCTTGGCGATGTCGGTGCCGCTGTCTACCGAGATACCCACGTCGGCATCGCGCAGGGCTGCGGCGTCGTTGATGCCGTCGCCGAGGAAGCCCACCGTGTGACCATTGGCTTGCAAGGCCTTGAGCACACGTGATTTCTGCAGCGGGGTGAGTTTGGCAAAGACCGTGCGCTCCTCGACCTGAAGCTTCAGGGTGGTGTCGTCCATGCGCTCGATGTCCTGGCCGAGCAGTGGCAGGCCTGGCTCCAGGCCCACCTCACGGCAGACCTTGCAGGTAACCACCGGGTTGTCGCCGGTCAGCACCTTCACCCGCACGCCCATGTCGCGCAGGGCGGCGATGGCCGGGCCGGCAGTTTCCTTGGGTGGGTCGAGGAAGGTCAGGAAGCCCTGGATCACCAGGTCGCGCTCATCGTCGGTGTGGTACTGCGCCTTGCCTTGGGCAGCCGGGATCTCGCGGGTGGCGACCATCAGCACACGGAAGCCATCCTGGTTGTAGGCCTCGGCGCTGGCCAGAAGCTGCTGGCGACGGAGCGGGTCCAGGGCAACGACGCTGTCGCCTTCCTGCACATGGGTGGCGATAGCGAGCATTTCCTCGACCGCACCCTTGCTGACCAGCAGGTGATCACCCAAGGCGTTTTTCACCACCACCGACAGGCGACGGCGGATGAAATCGAACGGCAGTTCGTCGACCTTTGTGTAGGCATAAGGCACCTTGAACTCACAGTCCTGGCCAGCGAAATGCAGCACGGCCTGGTCCATCAGGTTGCGGATGCCGCTCTGGTGATGGCTGTTGAGCCAGGCCAGTTCAAGAATATGCCGGTCGCGCTGGCCGTCGAAGCCCACGTGGTGTTCGAGGATGATCCGGTCCTGGGTGAGCGTGCCGGTCTTGTCGGTGCACAGTACGTCCATGGAGCCCAGGTTCTGGATGGCGTTCAGGCGCTTGACCACCACCTTGCGCCGGGCCATGGCCACGGCGCCCTTGGCCAGGTTGGCGCTGACGATCATCGGCAGCATTTCCGGGGTCAGGCCCACTGCCACGGCAAGCGCGAAGAGGAAGGCATCACCCCAGTCGCCCTTGACCACACCGTTGATCATGAACACCACCGGCACCATCACCAGCATGAAGCGGATCAGCAGGCTGCTGACGCTGTTCACGCCGCGGTCGAAGGCGGTCTGGCTACGGGAACCGGCAATGGCTTTGGCCAGCGAGCCGAAGTAGGTACGTCGACCGGTGGCGACCACCACGGCGCGGGCGCGGCCGCTGACCACGTTGGTGCCCATGAAGCAGATGTTCGGCAGCTCGAGCAGGTTGCCCTGGTCAGCACCATGCCCGGTGGCGGACTTCTGCGCGACATTGCCCAAGGTGTCGTACTTCTCGACCGGCAGCGCTTCGCCGGTGAGCACCGCCTGGCTGATGAACAGGTCGCGCGATTCGAGCAGACGAATGTCGGCAGGGATCATGTCGCCTGCAGAAAGCTGCACGATGTCGCCGGCCACCAGTTCGTCCATGGGCACTTCGCGCAGTCGCGGGGCCTGCCCGACCTGCTCGCGGCGCAGCACGGTGGCGGTGGTACGCACCATGGCCTTGAGCGCGTCGGCGGCCTTGTTCGAGCGGTATTCCTGCCAGAAGCGCAGCAGGCTGCTGAGGCTGACCATGGTCATGATGATGATGACCTTGGTCAGGTCGGCGTCGTCTGTTTCGCCGGCGCTGACCGGCAACCAGTAGTCGGTGACGAAGCTGATCCCGGCCAGGGTCAGCAGTACATAGATGAACGGGTTGTGCAGGGCCTTGAGCAATTGCACCAGGGCGTGGGGTTGCGGGTCGTGGGCGACCTGGTTGGCCCCATCGCGCTCCAGGCGCTTGCCGGCTTCGTGCTCGGTCAGGCCCTGCTCGCTGGCATCCAGGTTGGCGAGGGTGACCGCCAGGCCATTGCGCGCTTCACAGGCGGCGCGGGTAGACAGGCGGGTTTCGCGTTCGGCCTTGGCCGATGAGGTGTTGCGGTGTTTGACAGTCATGTTGCTGTGCTCCTGCCGCTGCAGCGGCACGACACACAGACGTATCACTCAGGCGGTGAACGAAGGCATGTCGGGTCGCAGAAAAATACTGGGCTTTTCCGACAGTTGTCTGTCCGCTGCCGAGGGTCGGAAGTTGTTTCGGCAGCGAACTTTCTACTCGCGCAGTCCATGGTTTGATTCCTTTTGATAAATACCGGGCAATAGCTGCCCGCGAACTTTTAATTTAAAAAGTTCGAGAGCAAAGATACCGTTTAATATCTTTTATTCAGCGAGAAGTCTGGGGGCTCAAGCGGGCATGAAGACACACCAGCCGCCCGCATCTACTGGGGGGCTCCTGGCTGTCGTCAGGGTACCCGTGCAGGCGGGACGGCCGGGCACGGGCCTGCTGCGGCGCAAGGCCGGCGAACAGGCAATGTGAAACGAATGAAGTGAGGTTCATGAGCTTGCCTCCAACCGGCAGACACCAGTGGCGGCAAGTCACGACGGAGCATCAGGCTCTGGCGCGGCTTGCCCGACCAGGGTGTCGGGACCGGTGTTCCGGTTCAAGTGCCTGACCCGGCCATATGGCAGGGGTCAGGCAGCGACTAGATACTGTGTCCATTGAATTCTTCAGTGAATGGAAAAAAGGCCCTTTCTCGGGGCGATCGAACTTTATTCAAGCGTAGTATCGAAGTCAACCCGCAAGGGGAACTTTAAATAAGTTTCACCCACTTTTAATGTAACAACGATCAGGTTCGAGTTTGACGCCCGTCGCCCGGCGAACCTTACACCCTGAACCGCCCCACCAATGCCGTCATCTCCCCCACCAGCCCCGACAGCGCCTTGCTCGCCTCGCTGGTCTGCTGCGCTCCCGTCGCCGAGTTGATCGACAGCTCGCGAATGTTCAGCAGGTTACGGTCCACTTCCCGTGCGACCTGAGCCTGCTCTTCGGCCGCACTGGCAATGACCAGGTTGCGCTCGTTGATTTCGCCAATCGCACTGTAGATGCCTTCCAGCACCTGCCCCGAGGCCAGGGTCACGTCCAGTGTGGACTGGGCACGGTTGGTGCTGGCCTGCATCGACGCCACTGCCGCTTCGGTGCCCGCCTGCACGCGGCCGATCATCTGTTCGATTTCCTGGGTCGATTGTTGCGTGCGGTAGGCCAGCGTGCGCACCTCATCCGCCACCACCGCAAAGCCGCGCCCGGCCTCACCGGCGCGGGCCGCCTCGATGGCGGCATTGAGCGCCAGCAGGTTGGTTTGCTCGGACACCGAGCGGATCACTTCCAGTACCTTGCCGATATCCCGCACCTGCCCGACCAGTTGCTCCAGGTGTGCACTGCTGGCCTGGATCTCGCGGGTCATGGCCTCGGTGCCGTCGATGTTTTCGCTGACTTGCTGGCGGCTCTGCGCGGCCAGCTGGTTGGACTCGCTGGTGGTTTGCGAGGTGGTGATGGCGTTGCGCGCAACCTCCTCCACGGCCGTGGTCATTTCGGTCACGGCGGTGGCTGCCTGCTCCAGCTCCTGCCCCTGCTGGCGCAGGTTGTTGGCGCTTTCCTCGGTAACCGCGTTCAACGCCGTGGCAGCGGCGTCCAGCTGCCGGGCACAGTGGTTGATCTGCCCCAGGGTGTCGCGCTGGCTCTGCTGCATGCGCTGCAGTTCGTGGAACAGCTGGCCGATCTCGTTGTTGCCCTGCCCCTGCACCGGCACGCTCAGGTCGCCACCGGCAATACGCTGGAAATGCCTACCGGCTTCGCGCAGCGGGTGCAAAACCCGCTGGGCAATGAAGGCCCAGCACAGCGCCGCCAGCACCAAGGTCACCGCCAACAGCCCCAGGCTTAGCAGTTGGGCGCGGGCCAGGCGCCGGTCTGACTCAAGCATGATCTGCTGGCCACGTTCGTTCAGTGCGCCAACCAGCTGCTGGCGTAGCGCTTGCAGCCGGCCCATGGCATTGCCGGCATCGCTGTTGACCTTGAAGTACTGCTCGAGCGAGCGCTGGCGGGTCGCCTCACGCTGCCCGGCCACCGCCTTGGCGTAATCGGCAAAGGTAGCCTGCAGCTGGGTTGCCAACGTGCGCAGGGCTGGATCGCGGGTGTTCTCGACAAATTCGTCGACCAGCGTCTGGCTCTTGTCGTTCAGCTCGACCGACAGCGCCATGCGCTTGGCCGCACTCTCGTCATGGCCACCCAGCTGCTCGATGAAGCCCGAGGACACATTGGCGCTGGCGCGAATCGCCATCAACAATGCGTTGTTCAACCGGTCGGACTGGTGTGCGGTCTGGTCCAGCTCGGTGATCTGCTGGTCGCTGCCCACTGCTGCCCACCAGGCACTGACGGTGGAAAACAGCAGGGTCAGGCTGAACAACGACAGCACCCAGAACATTCCGGTACGTATTTTCAGGTTGGCAAGCATGCGGGCAGTACTCCTTGTTGGCACCACTTCTGGTCGAGATTCGACGGTGGGTGTGCTGCTATCGGAGGTGCCGGCGTAGGCTTGAGCCGCAGGGAGGCGGTTATGGGCGGTAACCGAACAGATGTTGCCGGGCGCAGGCTGCGCCACGGCCAACCTCAGCGGTCGAGGAAGTCGACTACCGCCTGCGCGAAGGCCTGCGGTTGGTCCAGCATGACGAAGTGGAAGCTGCCATCGATACGTTTGAAGCTGATGTTTCGCGTCCCGGCGTAGGCACTTGCGAAGGTTGCATCGACGCTGGCAGCGGGTATGCCATACAAGGGGTCATAGGCATAGACGACCTGCACCGGCGACTGGATGCCGCCAAGCTCCGGGCGCAGGTCGGTGGTCATCAGTTCATAGGTGGCATCGGCTACCGTCTTGCGGTCCGAGTGCAGCGCGGCTTCGACCAGTGCCGGCCGGGCCGCAGCGGTCTTGGCCAGCCGGTCGATGGCTGTGCGCTGCATGGCTTCGGCCTGTGCTGCCGGGGCCAGCAGCATCCCATCACGGAATGCGGCAGCCTGCGGTGCAGCCGTTTCGGCAGTTGCCGTGGGGTCGATCAATAACGTGTAGAACGGCAGCGCATCGACAACCATCAGCCGCCCTACCTGCTCGGGGTGGCGTGCGCCAAGCATCAGCGCCACCTCACCGCCCAGCGAATGGCCAATGATGGCCGGCGCCTCAAGGCGCTGGCTGCGGATATAGCCTGCAACCGCCTCGGCCACCGGCGCGGCCACGCGCGCGTCCACAGTGGGCACGGCAGGCGAACCGGCAAAGCCCGCAACCTGCACCAGGTGCAGGCGATGCTGTTGGCGCAGTGCGCTGGCAAGCCCCGACCAAACCTCACGGGAAGAGGCCAGCCCGGGGATCAGGATGACGTCCGGCCCGGTGCCCTCGACTTTTACCGAGATACGTTCGCCCGCTACAGGCACTGGCTGGCTTGGCGCAGCCAATGCCGAGCCCAGCGACAAGCTGGTGCCGATTACTGCAAGCAGGGTTCGTATGCGCATGGTCGCCATTCCTTTGACTTAGACGGAGAAAAGCCCGCCACTATAAGGGGCATGGCAGCCATGGGAAAACTATCGTTTGCCACCCGCTGCGCTGCGCCGTTAAAGTCGGGGCCTGGGCGCCGGCTGCGCCTGCGGTCCGCGCGAAGGGGTTGCCCGAGCCACGCGTCACTACATTCCCATACCAGCTCCCGGCTTGTCGGCGGACCGAGCCCCAAAGGAGTTGGCATGCCCGCCATCAATGCTTCCCGCCACCACGGCTTGCTCGACCTGCCCGCCTTGCGCAAACGCGCCAAGCGCTTGCTGACTGAACTGAAAAACCACCAAGCCGACGACGCCCGCGAGCAATTGCGCACGCTTGGCCTGCCCGGCCCCGACTACCGGCTTGCCGACACTCAATGGCTGGTGGCCCGCGAGGCCGGCTTTGCCAGCTGGCCAAGGCTCAAGGCCCATGCCGACGCCGTGGCTTTCGCAGCACGCCACCCCGGTTTTTCCGCCGATGACGAGGCCAGCGTGCAGCATTGGCGCTGCGGCAACGACATCGCCCACAGCTTGCGTACCGCCGGGTTTGCCGGCGCCTTCCAGATGTTCGACGACCCGATGGTCATGGGGCCTGTACCGGCGCTGCCCGACGAGCAGTACTGGCAGGTGCGCAGCGCCTACGTGCAACAGGCGTTCAAGCTGAGCCCCCAGGACCTGGAACAGCGCCAGGCGGCGCAGCGTAGCGCACTGGCCGGGCTGAACCGCGACAGCGAAATTGTGCTGTGGTGCGAGGCCGACGCTTACGACCAGCTGTTCCTGATTCGCGTGCTCGCCAGCCTGCCCGGCCTGCCGCATCGGCTTGAGCTGATCGAAATTGACCAGGTACCCGGCATCGAGCGTTTCATCGGCATCGGGCAACTGGCCCCCGACCTGTTGGCCTGGCTGTGGCCGCAACGTCGCGCACTGGGTGAGGATGCACTAACTCTGGCCCGCGAGGCATGGGCAGCCTACACCGCAGCGGATCCACAGGCCTGGGCAGGCCTCGCTGGCCGCCAGCACTCGGCCTTGCCGTTGCTGGGCCGGGCACTGGCGCGCCAGCTGCAGGAGCTGCCGGGGGCGCAGGATGGATTGAGCCTTACCGAACGCCTGCTGCTGCGCGTGCTCGCTTCACGCGGCGAGCTACCGGCCGGCCTCGTATTTGGCCAGCTGATGATGCAGGATGAGCCGCTGCCTTACCTCGGTGACATGATGTTCCACGTGCTGTTGCAGCCGTTGATCCACGCGCCACAGCCGCTGCTGCTGGAAGGCCCGGGAGAAGCCTGGGCGCAGCGACCGCTGCGGCTGACGCCGCTTGCCGAGCAGGTGCTTGCAGGCAAGGCGCACTGGCTTGATCACAACCCTGCGCAGCGCTGGGTTGGCGGGGTACTGGTGGATGCGGCTGACAGGCCTTGGGTAGTGACCGAACAAGGCGAGGTGTGGCGACGTTGATGATTCCTCAGGGTTAGCAAGCCCCTGTGGGAGCGGGTATACCCGCGAAGCAGGCAACCCGGTGTATGGCACCGGCTATGCCGGTGTTCGCGGGTAAACCCGCTCCCACAGAGCCCTCATCCGGGCTTGCATCTTGATTTTATCCCGCGGCAATAGCGCTCCACGCCTGTGCCAAACGCTGGGTGGCCTGCCGGATCTCATCCACATCCAGCGAAGCAAACCCCAGGCGCAAGGCATTCTCAGTATGACCAAACGGCGAGAACTGGCGACCGCTGCGCACCACCAGGTCCAGCGCCAGCGCCTTGTCGACCAACTGATCCACATTGATCGCGTCGGCAAACCGCACCCACAGCGCCAACCCACCTTCCGGCTCCTGCACGGTAATCTGCTCGCCAAACGCATCGTGCAGGCAAGCCAACAGGGTCTGCCGACGCCGACGGTACTCGCGGTTGACCCGACGCAAATGCTTCTTCAGCTCGCCATCGTTGATCAAGTCCGCCAGCATCCGCTGCATCACCGCATCGCCCTGCCCCAGGGTCAGCGTCGCCCTGCGCTCCAGCACTGCGGTTACCTCAACCGGCGCGACGATATAGCTGCAACGGAACGTGCTGCCCAAGGGCTTGGACAGTGTGCCGATATAAATCACATGCCGCTGCTGACGGTCGCTGGCCAAAGGCAGATAAGGCCGCCCGGAAAAATGGTATTCGTAGTCGTAGTCTTCCTCGACCACGCAGAAGTCGTGCTGCCGCGCCAGTTCCAGCAACTGCTGCCGGCGCCCGGCTGGCAAGCTGACCGTGGTCGGAAACTGGTGATGGGGCGTTATGTACATCATCCGCACCTTGTGCTGCCGGCACAGGGCATCGATCTGATCGACCCGGCAACCCTCATGGTCCAGGTCCACGGTCACCAGCCGGGCACCGAACTGACGGAAAATCTCCCACGCCGGCGGATAACTCAGGCGCTCGACCAGCACGGCATCCCCCGGCTTGAGCAGCACGCTGGCCAACAGGGACAGCGACATCTGCACGCCTTGGGTCAGGCAGATATGCTCGGCGCCAACGTTCAGGCTGCGATTGTGCCTCAGCATGTCGGCCAGGGCGGTGCGCAGGTAAAGGCTGCTGCAATCGCTGCCATGGCGCACGCTGTTGCTGGTAAAGCTGCTGCGCAAGGCATTGCGGTAGTAGCGATGCAGAACTGCCTGGGGCAACAGCCGATGGTCACAGGCGCCGTTGTCAAAGAACAAGGCCCCTGGCCGCCCCTGCTGCGCTGCAGCCCGTTCGTTCGCCTCGAAGTAGGCAATGGCAGGTTCCTCTGGCAACGCCAGGGCGAAAGGCCCCGTGGTAGCGGGTTCGGTGACTGTGCCGGTCGCCAGCTGTTGGCTGACGAAAGTGCCCCGGCGCTGCACGCTCTGCAGCCAGCCTTTGGTCTCGGCTTCCTCGTAAGCAAGGATCACCGTCTTGCGGTTGACGTTCAACAGTTGCGCCATTTCCCGCGTGCCCGGCAGCGGCGTGCCAGGGCGCAGGCGGCCCTCGCTGATCGCGGTCACCAGGCCTTCGACGATCTGCCGGTATGAAGCCTGCGCCCCATCGAGCCTGAGCAGTGGCTGCCATTTGCGAAGCTGGACCATGTGAATTATCCAAAACTGGAGGTTTTGCTGGTCCTGGACTATAGCAACAATCGAACCTTCAATTGCCCTGAGGTGTTCATGCAAAGCCGCCACGTCATCGAATTGTCGCCCTCGGGCAAAACCTTCGAAGCCAGCCACGAGCTGCTGCTCGACGCCATGCTCGCCAGCGGCCTGCCGGTACTGTTCTCCTGCCGCCGCGGCGCCTGCGGGTCCTGCAAGGTCAAGGTAGTGTCGGGGCAGTATCAGGACAAGCAGCGAGATGCGGACACCCCCGCGCCCTGCTACCCCCTGGCCGCCGACGAGATACTGCTGTGCCAGAGCCACGCCTGCAGCGACATGCGCCTGGCGATCCCTGGCTGGTCCCTGGACGCCCCGGCACTCGCGTTCCAGGCGCAGGTTCTCAGCCAGCGCGAGCTGAGTGCAGATATCGTCGAACTGGTGCTGCAACCTGCTCAACCGCTGGAGGTGCGGGCTGGCCAATACGTAAGGTTCCAGCTCGACAACGGTGACAGCCGCTGCTTCTCCATCGCCAACCTGCCCGTTCAGGACCAGGGGCAACTGGTGTTTCATATCCGCAAGGTCAGCGGCGGCGTGTTCACCGAAGGCCTGCTGCCCACCCTGCAAGCAGGTGCCGTACTGAACCTTGAGGGGCCGGTGGGCGCCTGCACCTGGCAGCATGAAGACCAACGCCCACTGGTGCTGTTTGCCACCGGCACAGGTTACGCCGGCATCAAGCCCTTGTTGCTGACAGCCCTGGCCCGCGGTGCCAAGGTCACGCTGTACTGGGGTGGGTCATCGACGGCGGACTTCTATGACCGTGCGTTTCTCGAGCAGGCCAGCCATGAACACCCACACTTTCGCTGGCACCCGGTGCTCTCGGCTGAGGCACGCGTGCAGCAGGTGGCGTTGGGCCAGGCGCATCAATGGACCGACACCCAGGTCTATGCCTGCGGCAATGCCGCCATGATCAGCCAGGCCCGCGAACTGTGCCTTGCCGCGGGCGTACAACCCCACCGATTTGTCGCGGAGGCCTTTGTCGCCAGCGGCGCACTGGCACCCCAGGCTGCAACCGCCAACACCCTGCACCCAGAGCTGGAAAAGGTCGGCCCACGCTACTCGCTGGATGGCATGCTCGCTGCCCGCGAGCAGTCAGTGCGGTCCGTGGCCGCAATCGCCAGCCAACTGCGCATCGGCATGACCACCGCCCAGGCACTGGAGATGGCTGCGCAAACCTTGCAGGCAATGGGCGCGTCCCACACCTGGCACCCCACCTACATCCGCTTCGGCGACGACACCGTGCGTACACCGCGGCAAGGCATAGACCTGCAGCGTGTATTACGTACTACAGACATTGTCGTCGTCGACGTCGGCCCGGTATGGGATGGCTACGAAGGCGACTATGGCGACACCTTCGTGTTTGGCCAGCACGACCTGCACCACGCCTGCGTCAAGGCACTGCACGAGGTGTTCGACGAAACGCGCGAGGCCTGGGGCCATGGTTTGACCGGACGCGAGCTGTATGACTTCGCCGAACGCAGTGCCCAGGCCAAGGGCTGGCAGCTGGAACGCAACCTGGCCGGGCATCGCGTCGCCGACTTCCCGCATGTGCTGTATGGCCAGGACAAGCTGGCCGAGGTGGAAATCGTCCCGAGCGAGGTGGTGTGGGTACTGGAAATACAGTTGTGCCACCCCACCGAACCGATCGGGGCGTTTTTCGAAGACATTTTGATTGCTGAAGGCAAGCAGACCATGGCAAGGGTCGCTTGACCGACCCTGCAAAACCGGGCGCGGGTCGATCAATCCAGGCTTACAGGCCGGGGCCGGTGTTCTTGCAAAACCGTCTGTTCCACCTGCTGCTCGAACCACTTCAGCACGGCTTGGCACGCGGGGTGGGCAACGCCGCTGTCCCTTAGCCACAGGGCATACACCCCGCCAGTCTTCAGCGCCTCGCCGAAGGGCACCACCAGGTCGCCGCGCACCAAGGCATCGTGGGCCAGCATTCGGTCAGTCATGGCGATGCCCATGCCGCGGGCTGCCGCGTCCAGCGCCAGGTCGTCCAGATTGAACAACAGCTCTTGGTACTTGTGCTCGGCCGGGGCCTGCTGGGCCTTGAGCCACAGGTTCCATTCGTAGCGCGAAGTGGAGCCGTGGATCAGCGCATGGTCGACAAGCTTCGCCGCGCACTTGGGCGGGGCGCGGCCGTCGCCCAGCACGGGCGCACAGACTGGGATCAGGTACTCGTCGAACAGCGGCGTCAACGGGCGTTCGTCCAGGCCGCCCGGTAGGTAAAGCACATACGCGTCGCAGTCGCCGCCGGTGTCTACCAGGTCGCCGCCGACCGTTTCAATCGACAACGTCAGGCCTGGGTTGAGCGCATAGAACGAGGTCAGCCGCGGCAGCAGCCAGCGTACCGCCAGCGATACGAACATGCGCACGCGAAATGGGCGGCCCAGCGGCGTCGGCGCCAGCTTTTCCTCCAGCGTGCGCAGGGTTTGCAGCATGCCCTTTGCCACCCCGTACACCTCGTGCCCATGGGCGGTCAGCGCGACCTTGCGGCTGGTGCGGTCGAACAACGTGGTCTGGAAATGCTCCTCCAGTTGCTGGATCTGCCGGCTGATGGCGCTCTGGGTCAGGTGCAACTGGCGTGCAGCCTCGGTGAAGTTGCTGGTGTCGGCTACCCGCACCAGGGCCTGCAACGCCTGGAACGATGGCACACGAAGGTTTTTATCCATGCAAATTCCGAATGGATGAATGAATTATTAGCGTTAGAAATTGCGCTTTGGTCCTCGTAAATTGGAGCCAAGACGCGCTTTCGCGGGCAATAGCCAATAACGCCTGTGCATCGATACTGAAGGAGTGACACGCAATGAACAACCACTGTGGCTGGATTGCGCTGGCCGGTGAGTCACCGCAGCGGCCGCGCCTGCAAGGCACTCATAAGGCCGATTGGCTGATCATCGGCGGCGGCATAACCGGCCTGTCCGCAGCCCATGCCCTGGCGCGCCGTTTTCCGTCGCAGCGGATCGTACTGCTGGAGCGCCAGCGGGTCGCCCAGGGCGCTTCGGCACGCAACTCTGGTTTCGTGGTCAGCCACGAGCTGCCAGGTGCTGGCGAACTGATCGGTACAGCAGGTTTTTCCGGCTATCAGGTCGCCTCGCGCATCGGTGTCGCGGCGGGTAATGAAGTGCGCCAGCAAATCCGGGCGCTGGCTATCGACTGCGAGCTTAGCGACCATGGCTACCACTTCGCGGTACACGAGCCTGCCCATTTGCAGCAGGCCGAGCAGGCACTGGAAACCCTGCGTGCCGTGGGTGCCCAGGCAAGCTACCACGAGGGAGAAGCGCTGCAACGGCGCCTCGGTACGGCGTTCTATTCACGCGCGATCCATTGTGCGGGCGGCAACGGCCTGATGCAGCCGGCGCGCTACGTCAAAGGGCTGGCCGAGGGCCTGCCAGAACAGGTGGAAATGTTCGAGCAAAGCGCTGTGACCGACTTGCGCCGTCGCCCTGGCAAGGGCTGGACTGCCCGCACCGAGGCTGGCGAGGTCGAGGCCCGGCAGGTACTGGCCTGTGTCGGTGCGTTTCTGCCCAGGGTCGGGCTCAAGCGCAGCGGCACTTTCCCTCTGGAGCTGAGCGCAAGCATCACCCGCCCGTTGACCGGGGCGCACTGGCAACAGCTGTTCGACGAACAGGGCTGGGGCGTGCTGTCTACCTTGCCGGGCGGCTGCACCCTGCGCCTGCTGCCGGGGCGCCGCCTGCTGATTCGCAACACCGTGGAATACCGTCAGCACGACATCGACAACCGTGGCCTGGCCGTACGCCAGGGTGCACACCTGCAGGGTTTGCAAAAGCGCTTCCCCGGCATCACCGCGCAGGATCTGCAATACACCTGGACCGGCCACCTCAGCGGCACCCGCACAGGCGAGCCGTATTTTGCCCGGGTCGCCGACGGCCTGCATGCCGTGGCCGGCTGCAATGGGTCCGGCGTTGCCCGCGGCACCTTGTGGGGCCGCTTGCTGGTCGAAATGGCACTCGGCATCGACTCGCCGTTGCTCGGCGACGTGCTGGCTCAGGCCAGCCCTGGCTACCTGCCACCCAGACCGTTCTTCGACCTGGGCGCCAAGGTGCGCATGGCCTGGGAAGTACGCCGCGCGCGGCTGGAACGCTGACATTCAAACTACCTCGCAAACAAGAACAAGAGAGCTATCCCATGATCAAGCACACTTGCGTGGCCCTGTTGTCCTCAGCATTGCTGGCCGCGGCAGTGCAGGCCGAAGAGCGGGTCAACATTGCCAACTGGAGCGGCTACATTGCCGACGACACCCTGGCCGAGTTCACCCGGCGCACGGGTGTCCAGACCACCTACGACCTGATCGATAGCAATGAAACCACCGAAGCCAAGCTGATGACCGGCAACAGTGGCTACGACCTGGTGAGCCCGTCCAACCACTTCCTGCCGCGGCTGATCAAGGCGGGTGCCATCGAGGAGCTGGACCGTAGCAAGCTGCCTGGCTGGCACAACCTCGACCCGAAGCTGATGAAGATCCTGGAGACAAGCGACCCGGGCAACCGCTATGCGATCCCGTATATGTGGGTTACCACCGGCATCGGCTACAACGCCGACAAGATCAAGGCCATCTTCGGCAGCACCGAGGTGACGCAATCCTGGAGCCTGCTGTTCAAGCCGGAGAACATCCAGAAGCTGAGCCAGTGCGGCGTGGCGTTCCTCGACAACCCGACGCAAATCATCTCGATCACGCTCAGGACCCTGGGCCTGGACCCGCACAGCGAAAAGCCAGAGGACCTGAAAAAGGCCGAAGCGGCACTGCTGGCGGTGCGGCCCTACATCAGCTATTTCCATCAGTCCAAGTACGTCAGCGACCTGGCCAATGGCAACATCTGCGTAGCGATCGGCTTCAGCGGCGATGTGCTGCAGGCCATGGGCAGCGCGCAGCAGGCGGGCAACGGGGTGAACCTGGGCTACAGCATTCCGCACGAGGGCTCGACCGTGGCGGTGGACATGGTGGTAATGCCCAAGGGCGCACCGCATCGGGAGAATGGGTATGCGTACCTGAACTACCTGCTAGAGCCGAAGGTGATCGCCAGTATCAGTAATACGGTGAAGTACCCCAACGGCAATGCGGCGGCGCTGGAATACATCACGCCTGAGCTGCGCAACAACCCGGCGGTCTACCCGCCCGAATCGGTCCTCGATACGCTGTTCCCGATCAAGACCTTGTCGCCGGCAGGGATGCGCTCGAGTACCCGGCTGTGGACACGAGTGACTAGCGGGAAGTGATGTAACGACCAAAATTCGTCCAGCCCCTCCATGGTGTGCCACAGCGGCGCGTTGGACATCGGCGATACAGCCCGTGCGCAGGCCAAGGCGGGTCTGTTCGCTAACGTACAGACGCTGCCCGGGCAATCGCCGCAGACTGAATGCTGAAAGGCCAGATCGGTAACCCGGCATACCATGGACAATCCTTGGCTTCTCGCACGCAGCTACCTCCGACGCCTGTACGCCCATGCGGGGCGCTGGCGCTCGCCCCGGCACACCTTCACCTACGAAAGCCTGCTGCGCTCGGAGCTGTACAACGCCGACCAGATGGCCGAGCACGGTCTGCGGCTGGCCCATCAGCACCGTTTGAGCCAGCGGCCGGCCAACGACGCCCTGCTTGACCGCCTGGCCGACAACGAACGCATGCTCTCTGCAAGCTGCACCGCCCTCGCCGCCGCCCTGCCCGGCTCCCGCCCGGCGCTACCCGCCGCGCAGTGGCTGCTCGACAACTTTTACCTGGTCGAAACCCATATCCGCATTGCCAAGCACGACCTGCCGGCCAATTACAGCCTGCAGCTGCCGCAGCTGGACAACGGCGCCTCCACCGGCCTGCCGCGTGTCTACGACATTGCCCTGGAGACCATTTCCCACGGTGACGGGCGGATCGACGCTGAGAGCTTCAGCCGTTTCGTCGAGGCTTATCAGCAGGCCTGCACCCTGACCCTGGGCGAGCTCTGGGCCATCCCGATCATGCTGCGCCTGGCCCTGATAGAAAACCTGCGCCGTGTAGCGGCGCGGGTCATGGCCAACTGGGCTGACCGCGACCTGGCCAATGTCTGGGCCGACCGGCTTGGCGAAACCGCCGAGCGCGACGCCAAGAGCGTGGTGCTGGTGGTCGCCGACATGGCCCGGTCGCAACCGCCGATGACCGCCGCCTTCGTTGCCGAGCTGGCCAGGCGGCTGCAGGGCCACAGCGCTTCACTGACCCAGCCGCTGCTGTGGGTGGAACAGATGCTCAGCGAGTCGGCGCGCAGCATCGAGGGCCATGTCCAGCTCGATGCCCAGCAGCAGGCCATCGACCAGGTGTCCATCAGCAACAGCATCGGCAGCCTGCGCCTGCTGTCGACCATCGACTGGAAGGCGTTCGTCGAACACCTGAGCCATGTCGAACAGGCGCTGCACCGCGACCCGGCGGCCATTTACCCCGCCATGGACTTCACCAGCCGTGACCATTACCGGCACAGCGTCGAGCGCCTTGCACGCCACAGTAAATTCAGCGAGCCCGCCGTGGCGCGCACGGCCATCGAGCTGGCCCAGACAGCAGGCGCCGCGCCGGGTGAACCGGCTGGGCACGTGGGCTTCTACCTGGCGGGGGATGGCCTGCCGTTGCTGGAGCAGCACCTGGCCGCGCGGGTGCCGCTGGGCGAGCGCTGGCAACGCCTGCTGCACCGGGCGCCGCTGGCGTTCTACCTGGTGCCAGTGGCACTGCTGTCGTGCCTGCCGGCCTGGGGCTTCATACGCGCCATTGGCCTGGAGGGCTGGCCTTTGGCGGTGCTGGCCGCCATGGCCCTGCCGGTTCTGCTGAGCACCAGCCGCCTGGCCATCGGCCTGGTGAACTGGCTGGTGACCTTGACCGTCAAGCCCTCCTTCCTGCCGCGGCTGGACTACACGGACGGTATTCCCGAGGACGCCCACACGCTGGTGGTAGTGCCCACGCTGCTGGCCAATACCGGCGATGTCGAAGAACTGGTCGAAGGGCTGGAAGTACGCTTCCTGGCCAACCGTGACGAACACCTGCACTTTGCCCTGCTCAGCGACTTCATGGATGCCCGTGAACAAAACCAGCCCGAAGACCAGGCACTGCTCGACCTGGCCAGCGAAGGTATCCGTGCCCTCAACCACAAGTATCCAAGCACGGGCGGTGCGCGCTTTTTCCTGTTTCACCGGCCACGCATATGGAACCCCGCCGAGCGCTGCTGGATGGGCCGCGAGCGCAAGCGCGGCAAGCTCGCCGAATTGAACGCGGTGTTGCGCGGCCACGGCCACGCGTGCTTCATGCGGATCGTCGGCGACCTGCAAGCGCTTGGCCACGTGCGCTATGTGATCACCCTGGACACCGACACCCAATTGCCTCGCGGTGCCGCTCGGCAATTCATCGGCGCCATGCAGCACCCGCTCAACCGCCCTCGCTTCGACGCACACACTGGTCGCCTCGACGCAGGCTACGCGATTCTGCAACCGCGGGTGGGCATCAGCCTGCCCAGCGTGTCGCGCTCGCGCTATGCGCGCCTGTTTGGCAGTGACGCCGGTGTCGACCCCTACACGCAGGCCGTTTCGGACGTTTACCAGGACCTGTTTCTCAGCGGCTCCTTCATCGGCAAAGGCATCTACGCAGTGGACGCCTTCGAACAGGCACTGGAGGGCCGTTTCGCCGACAACCGGGTACTCAGCCATGACCTGATCGAAGGCTGCTACGCACACTCGGGCCTGCTCAGCGATGTGCAATTGTTCGAAACCTACCCGGCCCGCTACAGCGCCGACAGCAAACGCCGGCACCGCTGGATACGCGGCGACTGGCAACTGCTGCCGTGGCTGGTGCCCTGGCTGCACACCGGCACCCATGGCTTGGCGCTAAGCCCGCTCAGCGCCTTGTCGCGCTGGAAGATTTTCGACAACCTGCGCCGCAGCCTGGAGCCGGCGGCGCTGCTGACGCTCCTGCTGTGGGGTTGGCTGGCCAGTGCCACGCCGCTCGCCTGGACACTGGCCCTGCTGGCCTTGCTGCTGGCGCGCCCAGTGCTGGACTCGCTGCTCGAACTGCCGGGCAAGGCCGCTGATGTCCCTGTGTCAGAACACTTGCTGGCAGCGTTGCACACCTCGGGCACCTATTTCTTGCGTGCCGGCCTTTCACTGGCCTGGTTACCCTTCGAAGCCTGCTACAGCCTGGATGCCATCCTTCGCACCTTGTGGCGGCTGGCCGTCAGCAAACAACGCCTGCTGCAATGGAACCCCTCACGCGAGGACGAACGCTGCAGCGCAGATACCCTGGGGGCGGTGTATCGCCAGCAATGGGGGCAACCGGCCTTGGTGTTTGTGCTGACCGGTGCCTTGGCGATGCAGCCGACGGTACTGCTGATTGCCTCGCCGGTGCTTGTCCTGTGGCTGCTCGGCCCGGCGCTGGCCTGGTGGCTCAGCCGCCCGAGTGACCTGACCGCCCTCATGCCCGGCAGCGAAGACCTGGTCTTCCTGCATCGACTCGCCCGCGCCAACTGGGCCTTTTTCGACAGCTACGTCGGCCCTGCCGACAACTGGCTGCCACCCGACAACATCCAGGCGCCGCCCTTCGCCAACATCGCTCACCGCACCTCACCGACCAACATGGGCATGGCCCTGCTCTCGCACTTGGCGGCCCATGACTTCGGCTACCTCAGTGCGGGCCGCCTGTTCGAACGCCTGGCCTGCATGCTCGACAGCATGGCTCGCCTGGAGCGCTTCAAAGGGCACTTCTACAACTGGTACGACACCCAGGCCCTCAAGCCGCTGTTACCGCTGTATGTCTCGAGCGTGGACAGCGGCAACCTCGCCGCCCTGCTGTTGACACTCAAGCCCGGCCTGCTGGAAATGGCCGACACGCCCCTGCTCGACCGGCGACTGAGCCAGGGATTGCTCGACACCTTTGACACGCTGCTGGACGCCTATGCCCGCACAGGCGCGGACATCCAGCCGATCTCGGCCCTGCGCGAGCAGGTGCGGCTCGCCCATGGCCAGGTGGGCGACGTATACGCCACGCTGCTGCCGATGCTGGTCGAACAATTGCAGCCGCTGATCACACAACCGGTTGCCTTGGCCCCCGGCACAGAAGTTGCTGACGATTGTACTTTCTGGCTGAATGCCCTGAATGAGCAATGCCTGGACCTGAGCCGCGAACTGCAGCAGCTGCAATTGCCCCCCGGTAACGATCAGGCGCCCCACGCTCCGCTGACCTGGCGCCAGCTGGCACAGCTTGACGCAGACCAGTGGCCGCCCCCCGAGCGCCTGGCGGTGGCCAACGTCAGGGCAGTTGCCCGCCAGCGCATCGCCCAGGCACACGCCCTGGCCAGCCGCATTGAAGCGTTGGCCAGCATGGACTTCACCTTCCTGTACGACAACCAGCGCGACCTGTTCGCCATCGGCTACAACGCCGACGAACATCGCCTGGACGCCGCGTTCTATGACCTGCTCGCGTCCGAGATGCGCCTGACCAACTTCGTCGTCATCGCCCAAGGCCAGGTGCCCCAGGACAGCTGGTTCGCCCTGGGCCGGCTGCTCACCAGCAACGCCGGCGTGCCTGTGTTGCTGTCCTGGTCCGGCTCGATGTTCGAGTACTTGATGCCGCTGCTGGTGATGCCGAACTATGAAGGCACGCTACTCGACCAGACCTGCCACGCCGCCGTCAAACGGCAAATCGAACACGGCAAGCTGTCGGGCCTACCCTGGGGTGTGTCGGAATCGGCCTATAACGCGCTGGACGCACATTTCAACTACCAGTACCGGGCGTTCGGCGTACCGGGGCTTGGCCTCCAACGTGGCCTGGGTGAAGAGCGCGTGGTGGCGCCCTATGCCAGCGCACTGGCCTTGATGGTGGCGCCCGCTGCCGCCTGCCGCAACCTGCAACGGCTGGCCACCCTTGGCCTGGCTGGGCGCTTCGGGCTCTACGAGGCCGTGGACTACAGCGAGGCACGCCTGCCCCCCGGGCAAGACGCCGTCGTGGTCCGCTCGTTCATGGCCCACCATCAGGGCATGAGTTTCCTGGCCCTGACCGCTTTGCTGCTGAACAAGCCCATGCAACGGCGCTTCGCCTCCGACCCGCAGTTCCAGGCCAGCATGCTGCTGTTGCAGGAGCGCGTGCCGAAAACCGCTGCGCCCTACCTGCATACCCTCCAGGCGCCGGCCGAGGACACCGCCGAGCGCGACCCCGAGGCACGGCTGCGGGTGTTCAAAGAGCCAAACCGGGCGCAACCGGCCGTACAACTGCTGTCCAACGGCCGCTATCACGTCATGGTCAACCACGTGGGCAGTGGCTACAGCCAGCGCAATACGCTGGCGGTGACCCGCTGGCGCGAAGACGCCAGCCGCGACGACCTGGGCAGCTTCTGCTACCTGCGCGATGTCGCCAGCGGCGCCTACTGGTCCACCTCCTACCAGCCGACACGGCACCGAACAAAGCTTCAGGAGGCGATTTTCAGCGACGGCCGCGCGGAGTTTCGCGTGCGCGAACGCGACTTCGACTGCCATACCGAAATTGCCGTATCGCCCGAAGACGACATCGAGCTGCGACGCCTGCACCTGACCAACCATGGCGACCTGCCCCGCACCCTGGAGCTGACCAGCTACGCCGAAGTGGTGTTGGCACCGGCCTTGAGCGATGCCCTGCATCCGGCTTTCAGCAAGCTGTTCATCCAGACCGAACTGATCCGCCCGCTGCAAGCCATTCTCTGCACGCGACGGCCGCGCTCGCAGCAAGACGCCGTGCCATGGATGTGCCATGTGCTCGCGGTGCACGGCGCCGACATCGAGGCGCTGTCCTACGAAACCGATCGGGCGCGCTTCATCGGCCGAGGGCGCACCCTGGCGCGGCCGGCAGCCATGGACCGGGACAACGAGGCGTTGTCCGATAGCGAGGGGGCGGTGCTGGACCCGATCGTGGCCATCCGCTGCCGCATCACCCTGATGCCCGGCCAGGCGACCACGGTCGACCTGGTCACAGGCGTCGCCGACAGCCGCGACGCCTGCCTGCAGCAAGTCGCCAAGTACCGCGACCGGCACTTGGCCGATCGGGTGTTCGACCTCGCCTGGCCGCACAGCCAGGTATTGTTGCACCAGCTCAACGGTTCGCTGGCCGACGCCCGGCTGTTCGAGCAGATGGCCGCCTCGGTGCTGTACCCCAACGCCAGCCTGCGGCCCAACGCAGCGCTGCTGGCCAGCAACCGACGCAACCAGACTGGCCTGTGGGGCCAAGGGGTGTCGGGCGACCTGCCAATCGTGCTGGTACAGATCGGCGACCCGGCCAACATTCATCTGGTCAAGCAAATGGTGCTGGCCCATGCCTACTGGCGCCAGAAGGGGCTCGCGCTCGACCTGTTGATCTGGAACGAAGACCAGGCCGGTTATCGCCAGCAACTGCAGGACCTGATCATGGGGATCGTCACCTCCGGCAGCGAAGCGGCCCTGCTCGACCGCCCCGGCGGCATTTACGTAAGGCCTGCGCAGCAACTGTCTGCCGAAGACCGGCTGCTGACCTTGTCGGTAGCCCGGCTGGTGCTCAACGACAATCTCGGCACGCTGGAAGAGCAACTGCACCTGCGCCGCCAGCCAAAGGTCCCGCAGGCTGTTCAGGCCAACCCTGCCAGCCGCCGGCCGGCACCTGCCAGCCACTCTCCGGCCGAGCAACCCACAGTGATGCTGGGCAACCGTTATGGCGGGTTCAGCACCGACGGCCGCGAGTACGTCATTGCGCTGCCACCCGGCTCATCGCCACCGGCGCCATGGGTAAACATCCTGGCCAACCCGCACTTCGGCAGCGTGGTCTCCGAGGCCGGCAGCGCTTACACCTGGTACGAGAACGCCCACGAGTACCGGTTGACGCCCTGGCACAACGACCCGGTTACCGACGCCAGTGGCGAAACCTTCTACCTGCGCGACGAGGACACCGGCGAATACTGGTCACCGACGCCGCAGCCCTGCCCAGGCAGTGGCCGTTACTGCACCCGCCACGGCTTTGGCTACAGCGTATTCGAATATACCGAGCAAGACCTGCGCTGCGAGCTGTGGGTGCATGTGGCACTGGATGGCCCGGTCAAGTTCAGCCGGCTCAAACTGCACAACACTTCGGCACGGGTACGTCGGTTGTCGGTGACCTGCTTCGTCGAGTGGGTGCTGGGCGACCTGCCCGGCAAAACCGCCATGCACGTGGTCAGTGAGACCGACGCTTTCAGCGGCGCGCTGTTTGCCCGCAACAGCTACTCAGTGGAATTTTCCACGCACGTGGCGTTTCTCGATTGCGACCTGCCAATACAGGGCATGACCTGTGATCGCGGCGAATTCCTGGGGCGCAACGGCGATTGCCAGGCGCCTTTGGGTATGCGCCAGTCACGGCTGTCGGGGCGTACCGGCGGTGGTCTGGACCCGTGCGCGGCATTGCAGGTGGCGCTGCAGCTGGAGCCTGGCGAAAGCCGGGAGGTGGTATTCCGCCTGGGCGCCGCCCGGGACGCCCGCGCCGCTACCCGCTGCGTGCAGCAGTACCGGGGGTTGCAGGCCGCCATGGACGAGTTCGACAAGGTCAGCGCCTACTGGCGGCGCACACTGGACACCGTGCAGATCGAGACGCCGGAACCTGCACTGGATGTGCTGGCCAACGGCTGGTTGATGTACCAGGTGATCGCCTGCCGGTTCTGGGCGCGCAGCGGCTTTTACCAGTCTGGCGGTGCCATCGGTTTCCGCGACCAGCTGCAGGACAGCATGGCCATGGTCCATGCCGCGCCGGCGGCGGCGCGTCAACACCTGCTGGCCTGCGCTGCGCACCAGTATGCCGAAGGCGACGTGCAGCACTGGTGGCACCCACCGCTGCAGCGCGGGGTGCGCACCCGCTGCTCCGATGACCTGCTGTGGCTACCGCTGGCCGCCAGCCGCTACGTAGAGGCCACCGGGGACTACGCTGTGCTTGACGAGCCGGTCGGCTATCTGGAAGGCCGCGCGCTAAACGCCGGGGAAGAGTCCTACTACGACCTGCCTGGCCACTCGGCCCTGGTCGAGAGCCTGTACCAGCATTGTCAGCGCGCCCTCGCCCACGCCCTGCAGTGCGGGGCCCACGGCCTGCCGTTGATGGGCAGCGGCGACTGGAACGACGGCATGAACAGGGTGGGCGAACAAGGGCAAGGCGAAAGCGTGTGGCTGGGCTTCTTTGGCCACGAGGTGCTGCGGGCATTCGGCTGCGTCGCCTTGCGCCAGGGCGACAGCGCCTTTGCGTTGCGCTGCACCACCCAGGCCGCCGCACTCGCCGAAAAACTGGAAGCGCACGCCTGGGACGGCGGCTGGTATCGCCGCGCCTGGTTCGACGATGGCCAGGTACTGGGGTCGGCGAGCAATCAGGAATGCCGCATCGATTCGCTGTCGCAGAGCTGGGCAGTGCTGTCGGGTGTCGCTTCGCCCGAACGCGCCCGCCAGGCCATGGCGGCGCTGGACAGCCACCTGGTACGCCGTGATATCGGCATCGTCAAACTGCTCGACCCACCCTTCGACCAGGGCCAGCTGGACCCTGGCTACATCAAGGGTTACCTGCCAGGGGTGCGTGAAAACGGCGGGCAGTACACCCATGCGGCCATCTGGGCGAGCATGGCCTATGCGCAGCTGGGCGACGCCGACAGGGCCTGGGAACTGCTGCGCCTGATCAACCCGGTGCGCCAGGGCTGCGACGCGTTGATCGATACCTACAAGGTCGAACCCTATGTGATGGCCGCCGACGTCTATGCGGTTGCGCCCCACGCCGGGCGGGGTGGCTGGAGCTGGTACACCGGCTCTGCCGGCTGGATGTACCGCTTGATAGTCGAAAGCCTGCTGGGCCTGCAACGCAGTGGCGACACCCTGCGCCTGCAGCCGCTGTTGCCGGCAGGCTGGCCGGGTTATGTCCTGCATTACCGCTTTGGCAGCACCCATTACCGGATCGAGGTACGCAACGGCAACGGCAGCGAACTGAGCCTGAGCCTGGACGGCGAGCGGCTTGCCGACGCCAAGCTTCGGCTGAAGGATGACGGGGGCGAGCACCACGTCATTGCCCAGTGCCGGGCCTGCTCCTTGCCTGCCATCTGAACCGTTGGGCGCGTCACGGCAGCGCTGGCGCAAGCCTTGGCCCCGCTAGGCTAAGCTTGTTCCGACAGCAGCTGCCATCGATGGTCCCACGCATGCAACACACGGTAAAACCCCAGAACAACCACTTGCTGGCTGCCCTGTCGCCAGAGGCGTTCAGCCGGTTGGCACCGGACCTGGAGCACGTCAACCTGCCCCTGGGCAAGGCGCTGTACGAGTCCGGCGACACCCTGAGCCACGTCCACTTCCCGGTCGATGCCATCGTTTCGCTGCTGTATGTGATGGAGAACGGCGCCTCGGCCGAAATATCAGTGGTCGGTAACGAAGGGCTGGTCGGCATCGCCGTGTTCATGGGCGGCGAAAGCACCCCCAGCCGGGCCATCGTGCAAAGCGCCGGGCATGCCTACCGTCTGCCCGTGCAAAAGATCAAGGACGAGTTCAACCGCCATGGCGAGTTGATGACTTTGATGCTGCGCTACACCCAGGCACTGATCACGCAGATGGCACAAACAGCGGTGTGCAACCGGCATCACTCCATCGACCAGCAATTGTGCCGCTGGTTGCTGTTGTCACTCGACCGCCTGCCGGGCGACCGCCTGTGTATGACCCAGGAACTGATCGCCAACATGCTCGGCGTGCGCCGCGAGGGTGTGACCGACGCCGCCGGCAAATTGCAGCGCCTGGGGGTGATCGAGTACAACCGCGGGCAGATCAGGGTGCTGGACCGGGCACGGCTGGAAATGCTGAGTTGCGAATGCTACGCGGTGGTGAAGAAAGAAACCGAGCGACTGCTGCCCTACATGCCGCCCCCCCAAGGTTGAACCCTGGCCAGATCAGCCAAATCTGCAGCGCGGGCATTGGCCCGCCCCCCCCCGCAGAGACTGAACGCCATGCGCCGGAATCAGACAGTCGCTAGCGGCCCGCTTTTCCCTTTGCATTCAAATGGCCGCTTTCGACCCTTAGCGGACTGTCGCTCCGATTTCACCTTCTTGCCGCTAGAAAGCTTTCTCTTTCATCTGCACGTGCAATGCACCGACAATTCTGAAAAAAAGCGCGGCTTCTGCGTCTCGTGTCGTTCATACATTCGAAAAGAGGGTGAAATGCTGATGGATTTGTCTCGAGACGCGGCGAAGGCTTCTCTTGACGGAGGTATCGACGCCACTGCTGCCCTCACCAGTGGCGTTGCTGCATTCATCTGAAGAGGACCATGCTGGGCTAAAAAAACGTTCGGCAATATGATGGCAAGCGTTCTGGCGGGCACAGTCGATGTTGCGGTACAGACTTATCCGGAGCTGAAACCCAATAAGGACATATGGATGGAAATCGCTAGGGAGTGCGCTGCAAGAAGGGTCTGTAACAGGAATGAAGAATGACTCGACAGCGTAGCAAGCGTCCACTATGGGTAGATGGTGGTCATTGTCGACCGGCAGTATCGCCCCATATCAAACGCTTGCATTAAGGCCTACAGATCGGGCTTAGAACGTACCACGCAAGGTCAACAGGTATTCACGGGGGTTACCGTACCAATTGTTCATCGCGTTGGTTCCCACGGTCTGGTAGTACTTCTTGTCGAAGATGTTGTTGACGTTAACCGATGCCGTCCAGTGCTTGTCGATTTCGTAATCGACCAGAGCGTTCCACACGGCATAGCCTGGCTGCTCGTACTCGAATGGATTCACGGTGGTGACGGTGTTTCCGAACGCATCCTTTACAGAAGAGGTTCCGCTGACGTAGTTTCGGCTCTGGATATTGGCGCCGAGGCCAAGCTTCCAGTGGTCCAGATCCCCTGGCAGGCGATAGCTGGTGAACAGCTTGAGCAAATGCTTCGGTGTTTGAGTGCTCAGCGGTTTGCCTCGGTTGGACGCTGTGCCGGTCTTGACCTGCTCGTTGATATTGAAAGTGTAACCCGCCCCGACCTGCCAGTTCGGCAGAAGCTCGCCGGTGATCTCGGCATCGAAGCCTTTGCTGACAATCTTGCCACCGTCTTCGTAGCAGCATGGGTTGCCGATCACGGTTTCGGAATTGAGCAGCATGGCCTCGTTCTCGCGCTTGGTGTAGTAGACCGCCAGCGAGAGGTTGGCTTTTTTGTCGAACAACTCGGCTTTAGTGCCCACCTCATAAGTATCACCCGTCATAGGCTTGAGCGACTGGTGATCGGTGCCCAAGTAGTTGGTCTGCGGGGTGTAAATCTGGCTGTAGCTGGTATAGACCGACCACTGCTCGTTCAGAGTGTAGACAAGCCCACCGAACGGGGTGATCACCCCGCTCTCCTTGCCGCCGGTAGGGTAAACTTGGCCATCGGATGGCGTCACGCTGGTGATGTTGTCGTCGTAGTCCGAATAACGCGCACCAACAATCAGTTTTAACGGCTCGGCCAGCTGCGCGCGCAGGGTAGCGTAGGCGCCGCTCTTACGCTGGTTCCATGCGGGGAAGTTGATGTACATCCCAGGCATGGCACCTTCAGGCTGATTGCTGATGTCGTCCTGACGTGGGTCGACCGGGATGTTGGCCATGCCTAGACGGAATGACTCGAAACCGCGCCGGGTTTCCTGATGGTCGATACCGAACAGCACCTCGTGCTCCAGGCCGAATGCACGAAAGCGCCCGGAGACGTTGGCGTCGTAAAGGTCTTGGTCAATGGTGTAATTGCGCCCCCAGCGTGAGAACAGCGAGCCTCTTCCAGTCGTGCTGTCGAGGGTACCGGTTGCCTGGCCGATGTTCTGGGTGATGTCTTGGCTGTAACGTGTATAACTGCCGTTGACCTTCCAGTCTTCATTGAAGGCGTGCTCCAGTTTGACGAACAGCTCGTTGGTTTCGTAGTTTGCTGTGGACCAGTCCGCGCCCAGTGATGTGTCGCGGGACAAACCAATGTCGTCGCCAGTGTTGTACCGAGGCAGTCCACTGTCCCAGTAACCCTTTATCTTGCGCCACTGGTGACTGCCGCCAAACGTCAGCAGCGTATCCGGTGTGAGGTCGGCTTCAAGGATCCCATAGTAGATTTCTTTCTTGCTGTTGGTGGTGTCGTAGAAATAATCGCGATCTTCGACGGCGACCACACCTCGCCCACGCAAGCGACCATCTAAACCGAGCGGCCCGGTGACATCGACCTCCTGGCGATAGTTGTCCCAGCTGCCCGCCGAGGTAGTGGTCTTGAGCTGGTTGAACGCCAATGGCTTCTTACGCACCAGATTGAGGGTGCCGCCAGGCTCACCGGTCCCGCTGAACAGGCCATCAGAGCCTCGCAGGATCTCGATATGGTCATACATGGCCATGTCTGGCAACGACTGATAGTTCTGCTGGCGGATCGCCGGAGCACCGCCGTCAGTCTGCACGCTGGTGACCTCGAAACCACGGGAGTAGAACTTGGTATCTACGCCGTTGCCGCCTACCACGGTGATGCCGGTCAGTTTATCCAGCGCCTGTTCCATGTTGGTGATGCCCTGATCCTCGATGTTCTGCCGGGTCAACACCGAGACCGATTGGGGAATCTCACGCAGCGCCACGGGAGTTTTACCCCCAACCGATACAGCGCCTGCGGTGTAGGAACCGGTATTTTCTGTCGTCAGTCCAAGGCCCTGGCTTTGGATGATGGTCGACCCCAGCTCCAGGGCCTTGTCGCCGACTTGGACTTTTTCGATCAAAAGGATGTCACCATTGAAACTCGCCTTCAGTCCGCTTCCACCGAGCAAACGCTGAACCCCTTCACCGGCGCTGAACTGCCCGCTCAATCCCTTGCTCTCCTGCCCCTTCAGTACCTCGCTGGCCACCATCAGCCTCAGACCTGCCTGGTCGGCAAAACGCGTCAAAGCTTGGTCCAGCGAACCTGGAGCAATGTTAAAGGTGTGGAGCGTGCTCTGAGTGCGTTCGGCCGCCTGTGTCGCAGTAGTCATGGCAAAGGCGGCAATGGTGGTAATGGCGAGGCTCAGGGCTGTCCGGCGAATCAAGTGCTGCATGTGTCCCCCCTTGCTGAAATCAGCGAAATAAAAATCACTCTCGACAGGGAAAGACGACAGGCTGCAAAAAGCCGACAGCGCGATAGCAAAAAATTTTCAGCGAGACACACGCACCCTGGTGTTGTCGCGTTCGATGAGGGTCAGCCAGGGCAGTTGGCGAATCCGCACAGGGAGCGAGCGTTGCAACAGCTGCAACTGTGCCGGCAAGTCATTGGTGCCGACGATGCCGGTCACCGGCAATTGGCGCAGCTCTGCGTCGCGGATCCAGATCAGCCCTGAGTGATAAGGTTTCATGGCGTCAAGCACATCACCAAGCGTGCGGTTGTTGAAGACGAGACGATCATGCAGCCAGGCAGTTTCGGCACTCGCGTCTACTGCGTATGGCTGGGACACGCCGTTGTCGTCATAGTCCAGCGCCTGGCCTTCCTGAACCTCAGCCGTTTGCACGGCATCGTTGGCTTGCACGTCTACCCGCACCGCATGTTCAGTGACCACCAGATGGACACTGCTGTCCTGCCGACGCACATCGAAAGCGGTGCCCAATGCGCGCATGCGCCCCTCGCCCGCCTCGACGTCGAAAGGCCTCTTTGGATCAGCAGCGACCTGCACGTACAGCTCGCCGCTATAAAGTCGCAGCACTCGCCGCGATCCATCCACATCGACGTCCAGTCGCGTCTGCGGTGCCAGTTCCAGGCGCGAGCCATCCGCCAGTTGCAGCGTACGGCGTTCACCCACTCCCGTGCGCTGGTCCGCCATCCAGCCGTTCTCGGCTGCCTGCCATGTCAGCCCGCAGGCAAGTCCCACCGCCAGCACCAAGCCCAAAACCGGCAGGCGCTGGGGGCGTGATACGGGGCATTGTAGGGCGCTACCCAACTGCTCCCACAGCCGTTCAGCCGCCTGTGCTGCCCGCTGATGCCCCGGCGAGGTTTCGCACCATTGCAGGTAACCCTCCCAGTCGACCTTCTGCTTGTCGCCCGAGTGCAGGTCGACCAGCCACTGCAAGGCTTGTTCGCGCAGGGCAGACTGTGTGGCTTGAGAATCAGGCACGTTCACTTAGTCTTCCATCAGCCCTAGGCGGCTGGCGCAGTGACTCAACGCCCGCATGATGTACTTGCTGACCATGCTCGGTGAAACGCCAAGCCGTTCGGCAATTTCCGTGTGCCCCAGCCCGTCGATGCGGTTGAGCAACAGTGCGTGGCGGCATTTTTCGGGCAACTCGTCCAAAGCGTTGTGCAGCAGGCGCAACTGCTCGCGCAAAAGCAGAAGCTCAGCTGGCCCCGGACTGGAGTCGAGCAACTCATCCTGAAGATCGTGCAACGATGCCTGAGTACCACGCCGCGAACGGCTGCGACAAAAGTCGATGATCAGGTTGCGCATCATCCGGATCAGGAAGAACTGCGGATTGCTGATGCTCTGAGTCCGTTCTTGGCGGTCGAGGCTCACATAACGCAGGAAAGTGTCTTGGGTCAGATCCGCAGCCAGATCACGATCACCGAGACGACGGTAGGCGAGTTGCTGGAGTTCGCGGTGGTAAAGGCGAAACAACTGCTCCATTTTGTCGGCCACTGCGCGCTCCGAGAGAGGTGACATCCATTTTTTGTGGAGTGAGCATACTGACTGTGAGAATCATTCGCAATGATGAGGATGCCGGATGAATGTCTGCAATGGGTCGAAAGCGGCCGGTCCTGAATGGCCGCTTTCGACCCAAAGCGGCCAGTGGGAAGCTTTGAATCTTACCCCCTACAGCCCCTCCAGATAATCAGTCACCACTTACCAGAATGTGCCACGAAGGGTCAGCATGTGATTGCGCTTTTCGCCATACCAGTTGCCAGACGCCGAAGAACCTAACGTTGCGTAGTAGGTCTTGTCGAAGATGTTGTTGGCGTTGTAGGCCAAGGTCCAGTGATCGTCGATCTTGTACTCGACGAGCGCGTTCCACACCGCGTAACCGCCCTGACGGTAGTCGTAGGCTTCGTTGCGCAGCACATTACCGGCGCTGTCGATCACACTGGCGGTACCGTTGACCAGATTCGCGCTCTGCACGATCGCGCCACCACCGACCTTGAAGTCGTGGAACTGGCCGGGCAGCTGGTAGGTGCTCCACAGTTTGAACTGGTGCTTAGGCGTAATGCTGCTGAACGCAGTGTTGTCCTGGCGGTTGCGATTGTTGTTGTAGGTGTAGCCGGCCAGCACATTCCAGTCCGGAAGGATCTCGCCGGTCAGTTCCATGTCGATACCCTTGCTGACCACTTCGCCTTGGGTCAGGTAACAACAGTTGCCACCGAACAGCACGTTGGTGAGCGTGTAGTTCGGGTCGACCACCGCCTCGTTGTTACGCTTGGTGTAGTACAGCGCAAACGAAACATTCACCGCACCATTGAACAGCTCGCCCTTGATCCCGGTTTCGTAGGTCTTGCCCTTCATCGCTTCGATCGAGCTGCCTGGCAGTGGACCTTGCAGCTTGTTCTGCTGCGGCTTGTAGATCTCGGAATAGCTGACGTAGGTCGACCACTCGTCGTTCAGGTCGTAGACCAGGCCCCCGTAGGGCACCAGCTTCGTGGGCTCGCGGGTGTCGATGTCGGACTGTACGCTCCACACACCGTTGCTGCGCGCGCGGTACAGCTGCTCGAACTTGTAGCGCTGGGCCCGGGCACCGACGATCAAGTGCAACGGCTCGGCCAGTTGAAGGCGCAGGGTGGAGTACAGGCCGTACTGGGTCTGGGTGTTAGGGCTGTAGTCGCGGTAGAAATCTTTGTTAGTCGCCGGCATCGGCCACGGCGTGGAGCTTGGGTCGAACACGTCGATGCCGCCACCGGAACCGGCCGACTGCATGGTGCCTTCCCACTGGCTGGTAATTTTTTGATAGTCGACTCCCATGAGGAACTCATGATGCAGGTCGAATGCCTGGAATTTACCGGCGATGTTGGCATCCCAAAGCTTCTGGTCGCTGCGGTACTGGTTGACGTTGCCGCTCCAGGCCGGACCATCGAGAGTGACCGGGTTGACCGAACCGAAGTTGAACGCACTCTTGCCGAAGCCGGAGTCCAGGGTCTGGGTGTAGGTGACGTTGGCTTTCCAGTCGTCATTGAACTTGTGGTCGACCTTGGCGAACACCTCCTGTGAGCGGCCATCCAGATAGGCCCAGCTCTCGGTCAGGCTGGTGTTGCGCGACAGGCCCAGGTCGGCGCCGGTGGCATAGCGCGGCAAGCCAGTGCCGGAACCGGTTTCGTGAATGCGCTCGGTGCGGCCACCGACGGTCAGCATGGTGTCTGGCGTGATGTCGGCCTCCAGAATACCGTAGACGATCGGTTTTTCAGTGGCACGGTCGTCGAGCATATACTGGCGGTCGGTGTAGGCGGCTACCAGGCGACCACGCAGTTTGCCGTCGAAACCCAACGGGCCAGTGACGTCGAACTGGGTGCGGTAGTTGTCCCAGCTGCCGGCCGACAGGTCGACCTTGAGCTGGTAGGTGTCCAGAGGGCGTTTGCGCACCAGGTTGATCATGCCACCCGGGTCACCGGTACCACCGAACAGGGCGGACGAACCCCGCAGTATTTCTACGTGGTCGAACTCGACCATGTCGTAGTTCTTGTTCGAGTAGAAGCTGCCCGACGTAGTACCCAAGGCCATCGGTGCAGCACCGTCAATCTGGATGTTCTCTACCTTGAAGCCGCGCGAGTAAAAATCCGAAAGGCGGAAGTTGTTGTTCTTCACCGTGATGCCGGGGGTAATCTTCATAGCATCGGCAAGGTCAGTCATACGCTGCTCTTCGATGACCTGGTGGGTGATCACCGACACCGATTGCGGTGTTTGCCGCAGGCTTGTCGGGGTCTTGGAGCCGATACTGACCTTCTCAGTGGTGTACGAGCCGGTATTCTCGGTCATCATGCCCATGCCCTGACCTTCGATGAGGATACTGCCCAGTTCCAGTGCAGATCCGCCGTCATTTGTCAGCGGTTGCAAGGACCAGTTGCCATCCGCGGCCTGCGTTGCTGTCAAACCGGTGCCCTCTAGCAGCAGGTGAAGTGCCATGTCGGCAGGCATCTCGCCGTTGACTGCTTGTGCCTGTTTGCCTTCGACCATGTTCGGAGTGTACGGCAGACTGATGCCGGACTGCTCGGCAAAGCGGTTCAACGCCTGGGCCAGTGGTGCTGCGGGCAAGTTATAGAGCTGTGCAGGTTGCTGCGCCTGAGCCATTTGGCAGAGGCTGGACATCGTGCCAATGCAGATGGCCTGGGCAAGCAAGGCGGGACGGTAACGGGATAGCAGATCCATCGAGTTGTGGCTCCTGAAAAGTGCGGGCTTTTTCTTCTTGTCGAAGGAGCCGGCGAAATCCCGTAAATAACCCGGCATTTTTTTCAGGCGGGAACGATGCGTACCCACAACGACGTACGCCAGACCAGGCGTACAGGCAGCGTGTGGGTCAGGGTGCGCAGGGCATTGTCTGTATCGTCGAGCTGAAATACGCCAGAGATCTTCAGCCCAGCCACGGCAGGGTCACAACCCACCCAGCCTACACGTTGGCGAGCCAACTGCTCGACCAGGTCTGGCAGGAGCATGTCCTGGGTGATCAACACGCCACGAACCCAGGCAGAGCCCTCGAAAGTCGGCCGCTCGACAAGTTGGGGGCCGGCCCTGTCGATGCGCCATTGCTGCCCGGCATGCGCCTGTGCTGACGCCTGGCCCGGAAACAGAACGGCAACACTGCCCTGGTCAACGGTCAACCGCGTGTAGCCGTTTTCCTGGCAAAGGCTAAAGGCTGCGTCGGTAGTCTCATAGCGCCCTTGCGCCGTAGTTACGCATAGCGGGCGCTGCAACGCGCCGAGGGCCGTTTGTACGTACGCCTGTCCTTCTCGCAGTGTGATTCGGCGCTCGCGCGAATCGAGCCTTACATCCACGGCACTCCTGCTGTCGAGTTGCACCGTACTGCCGTCGGCCAGTACGAAGCGGAGCCGCTCGCCGGTGTTGGTGCTGTAATCGGCGAAACTGGTGCGCCACGGCGACTGCTGCAAGGCACCACCCGCCATGCCCAGGCCAAGAAGGCCCAAGCCGAGCGCCTTGATTGCCGTGCGGCGCCCCTGATTACCCAATGTAGTGATTGCGACACCAGGCGGTAACTCTCGCGCGAGTGGGAAACAGGCTTGAGCCTCCAGCAGGGCTTGCCAGCGTGCCTCATGCCTTGGATCCGCCTGACGCCAAGCCATGCACGCTGCACTCACGCTCGGAGCGTGTTGTGAGGACTCGAGTTTCACCAGCCAGTCGATGGCTTGATCGAGGACCTTGTCTGTCATGTTTCGAGTGTGAGCTGGTAGCAGTGACGAATGGCCTTGGCCATGTACTTCTCAACACTGCTCAGGCTGACCTCCAGGCGGACGGCAATCTCTTGGTAGTTGAGCCCCTCCAGGCGCGACAGCAGAAACGCCATGCGTACCTTCGGTCCAAGGCCGTCAAGCATGGCGTCGATCTGCATCAGCGTCTCCAACAGCATCAGTTGTCGCTCAGCACAGGGCACTTCAGCCTCAGGCAACTGCGCCAGCGCCTGCAGATAGGCGGCCTCAAGCTTTTGCCGGCGATAGCGGTCGATCAATAGCCCTCTCGCTACGCTGCTCAACCAAGCCCTGGGTTGTCGCAACCCGGCAATCTGCTGCGGGCGCAGAATCGCATGCAAGAAGGTGTCCTGTGCGACGTCGGAGGCCTGGTCACCGAAGTGATGCCGCCGTTGCAGCCAACTAAGAAGCCAGAGGTGATGATCACGGTAAAGACCAGCGATACGCTCGCGTGTTTCAGGTGCGATAGCAGGGGAAGGCAACACGATGGCTCCTCGCTTCCGTGATCAGAATAAAGTGCAGGTGTTAATCATTCGCAATGATACGAGGTTCTTGGGGGCACTCTCAAGCGGCTGATCAACTACCCGCTATACATCCTTGTGCACGCAAATGTTCGCCCTCAGCTCATAGAGATTAATAATTTACCTAGCATTGGTGGCAGAACGTCCGCTATGGGTCGAAAGCGGTCGATCGCGAAGCGGCCCCTCCATGCCGGATAGGTGTCCGCTTCAGACCTGAAGGCAGCTAGCCAATATTACAGACGTCAACTCAGATCCAAACGTCATTCACAGCCGTTCGCTCCCCGCCTTCATGACCGGTATTCAACACGCCTCGCGGCTCGATCATCATGAGTTTCGTCTCCGTCTCTGCTGCTGTTCTGTGCTCTACACCACGCGGCACCACATACAGCTCGCCCGGCTTCACATGCACGCAGCCCTCTGGGAGATCGATGCGCAAGAGGCCTTCGAGTACCAGAAACGCTTCATCGGTCTCGGGGTGCGAGTGCCAAATGAATTCACCTTCGATGCGAACCACCTTGAATTGGTAGTCGTTCATTTCCGCGACCACCCGTGGACTCCACTGCTGCTCGATAAGCGAAGCTTTTTGAGTCAGGTTCACAGGTTGCGGTACGCATTGCTGATGTATGCCGGACATGGCAGATCCTCTCTAGTTGGAGCGACCAGCCTATCGAATGGGAAACACGCCTTTCTTGCACGATCCTGCACCTCAGCGAGAAGCACGCAAGCGTTCCAGCCAACGCAGGGGCGGCACGCCGTAGGTGCGAGTGAAGTGCCGGGTCATGTGGCTTTGATCGTGAAACCCTGCGGCGAGGGCGGCATCGACCAGGGTGAAGCCATCCAGGATCAGCCTGCGAAAACAATCCAGGCGCCGTAGCGTGACAAACCGGTAAGGGCTGGTGCCGTACAGGGCGCGAAAGTCCCGCGACAAGCTCCATTGCTCACGCCCGCTGGCCTGTTCGAGCCTCTCCAGCGTGATGCCTGCGTGCAGATGCTCCATGATGAACGCTCTGGCTCGCTCGGCGCTGCGGTAATCCAGACGTTTGCGGCCACGTGGCTTACCGCCCACGGCACGCAGCGCCATTGCCAGGTCATACACGGCGTCCTGCTCCTCCAGTGTTTCCAGAGGATGGTCCAAGGCTTGTACGAACGCCTCGCTGGCGCGATACAAACGGGGGTCGCAAGAGAGCCCGCCAGCGATGAAAGGCAACGGTTCGCCCCCGAGCACGTTCTGGATCAACGACGGGTCGATATAGGCCATCCGGTAGCGAAAGCCCACCTCCGTGCCGGCCATGCCGTCATGTACTTCATCCGGGTGCAGCACCAGTGTGTTGCCTGGCACGCCGTGGCACAGCGCCCCCTTGTAGTGAAAGCTCTGAACACCGGCAAGGGTACGGCCTATCGAGTACGTGTCGTGACGATGCGGGTCGTAGCCATGGCCACCAAACCAGGCTTCGATACGCTCCACGCTGCCAGGCGTAGTGCTGCGTATGACCCAATCAGCAGTGGATGACGGGTTTGCTTTTCGATCCATGAGTATGCTTGCCGCTATCGAGCCATGTTGGATGGGGTGCTTGACCCTTGGTGCTTCAGGATTTCCACCTGCGGCGGCATTTATCAATCTTGCGCCTCAGGCGCACGCAAGGCCTTGCTGTAGTAACCAGACGGGTCGAAACAGCAAACGTGCTTCTTGCCGGAGGCAAGCATATCGCATGCGTTGGCTATTCGTTTTGCCCGCGTGTGGGCCTGCTTGGCTGACGTGATCCAGTGTATCCAGTCTACTCGTGCGAGGGTCGTCGTATTGGTCCAGACCAGACGCGCCTCAGGCGTGGCTGCCAGTGCCTCCTGAAAATCGGGGGGGATGTCAGGTTCGGGCTCTTTCTTGACCGGGGTCAACTCCAGTTCAACGATGTCCCCAATGGCCGCATTTGCAGCTTCTAGTAACGCAGCGCTGATCTGCAGCCAATGGCTCAGTTGACCATCCGGTTCAAGGGTTGCCTGGAAAGGGTATCCATTCATTGTGCCTTCAACTGTGGTCCTTCCTCGCCTGGGAAGCCGTGCACTTGCCTCTTTTGGCAGGACCACGAAGGCCCATGACGGATCATTCCCAGGGTTTGCCGGACGAAGAAGCGTTGCTTCGAAGCGGGATTTCACAACGGTCTTTGTCATTGCAACGCCTCCAGTCACGATGCCAGGTTCAATTGCAGTAAAGACACTTTAACCCGGCAAGGCCGCCAGCACCGCACCCACCATGCTGTTGAACGCAGCGGGCGAGTCGACGACGCGCGCAGGGGCTTTTACCTCGCCGTCGGCACGGGTGGCGCGCCGGGCCTGATCGGCCGTTGCTGACAGCTTCACGATCACCACTTCGCGGCGGGGGTTGATATAGATTTTCTGACCGAAGCGCCCACTGGCCTCGACCGAACCGTCACCGTCGTTCTTCTGGTACCAGTAATTGCGGTAGCCGTAACCCGGGCGGCCAGGGCCGAGGTTGCCTTGGGCGAACACCGCCGGGTCCGCAGGCTGGAATGTGCTGTGCACCGCCTGGTTGAAGCTGTCGCCTTTGGCATCACGGGCCAGTTCGCGGCGCACCAGCTCGGCGAAGCGGGCGGTGTCACGCAGGTTGCAGCTGATGCCGCCACTGGCCATTTCGGTGCCCAGCGGGTCGACCTGCACGTAGGCATCGTCCTCGGCGAAGCGTGACCACAAGCGCTGCTCGACCAGTTGCGCCCAGTTGAGCCCGGTGATGCGCCGCAACGCCCATGCCAGCGCTTCCGGTGAGCCGTTCTGGTAGAAGAACGGCGCCTGGCTACCCGCGTGCGGCGCCTGCTGCACCTGCTGGAGGAAGCTGTAGATATCCCCTGGCATGCCCTCGCGCCGCGGTATCAGGCCGGTGGCGGCAAACAGGCCGAGGTCCGGCGGCATCTGTGGTGGGTACTCCACCGCCACCTGCATGTCCAGGTTGGCCTGCACCGTCGCCTCGCCGAACGGCGTGCCGCGCAGTTCCGGCACGTAATGCGCCAGTGTGCGCTGCGGGTCCAGCGCACCCTCGGCGATCAACTGGGCGGCGATCAGGCCGGTGACCGACTTGGTCATTGACGCCCAGATATGCGCCTGGCCGGGTTGGAACCCTTCCAGATAATGCTCATACACCACCTTGCCCTGATGCAGCACGATCAAGCCGTCGGTGCTGGTTTGCTGAAGGTAACCGGCCAGGGTCAACGGCTGGTCGCCGGCGCTGAAGGCCAGTTGGTCGAGCGCCGCCGCGCTGCCTTCGGCCAAAACCAGCGGTGTGGCCGCGCGGCCGATGCCACGGGTGGGCGACACCTCGCGGGCGTGGCGCATGGACCAGCGCAAGTACGGTGGCTGAAAGGCGTTGGCCTGGTTGACGCGCAATTCCGGTGCTGGTGGGAACCCCTGCATCACGCCCTGCCCGGTCGGTGCCCCGACCGCCAGCCCTGGTGCCAGCGCACCGGCCAGTATCAGGGCGATGCCGGGCAGGTTGGCGGATGATGGCTGCATGCTGCGCTTGGACATTGTCTTGCTCCTTGGTTGTACTAGAAATTGGCACCCACACTGAACGCGACATAATCGCGGTCGCCGCGGGTGCCGTAATCGCCGTCGAGGTAATCGGTGTAGGCCAGGCTTGCCCAGTACTGAGTGGCCAAGCTGACGTCCACGCCCAGGCTGATGGAGCGCGAGCCTTCGTTGAAGGCCGAGCCGTCAGCGGGTGAGTAGCCTTTGACGTCATGGGCCCAGGCCAGGCTGGGGCGAATGTCCAGGCCCTGGACAAGGTTCGGGTAGCTCCAGGTCGCGCGCAGCCGGTACCCCCACGAGAAAGGCGTGACAAAACCCTCGCCGTTGCAGTCGCCCGGGCTTTTCGAAATCGCCAGGCACAGGCTGTTGTCGGCCAGTTCGCCGTTGCCATAGGCACCGGAGCGGCCATACCGGGCCCCGAAACGCCCCTCCAGCCCACCGACATAGGTGGCGCCCACCTCGCCCATCAGCAGCAGCTGGTTGGCGCCCATGACCTGGCTGAACGCCTGCACGGCCGACACCTGGGCCTGGGTAACCTGCTTGCGCCGGTAACCGTCGAACGGCGTGCTGTCGGTTGCCGGGCGCAGACCATCGGCGTTCAGCGGGCTGCGGCCGGGGGCATTGAGCAACGACTGCAACACATCGTTGCCGTTGAGTTGTACCGGCATGTTCGGCCGATAGCTCACCTCCCCTTGCACGGCGGTACCGTTGCGCAGGGTGGTGGCGAAGGTGAGGCCGTACAGGCGGATGTCCTCCGGGTATTGCGCCTGGTATCGGGAAGTGCCCATGCGCAATGCACCGGCCAGGGTCTGCCCGTTGCTGGAAGCCAGGAAGGCGCCGCAGTTGGCCAGCGCCACACCGACATTGCCGCACAGCTCCCTGGCAAAACCCGTATTGGCGTAGTAGCGGCTGCTGACCGTGCCCAGGTAGGGGGAGCGGCTGTGGTAGTTGGCGGCGAACAGGCCGAACTCGGTATCCAGCCGTTCGACGTACCAGTGCAGCGAAAAACCCCATTGGCCGCCATTGCGCGGATCCTGGTCGGCGCCCCGGGGCACCCGCACGCCCTCCTCCGTCAGCGTCACACCGAACGGGGCCAGGGCCTGCGAAACGGCCGGGTTGGTGACCATCTGCCCGCCGACATCCAGGCCCCGGCAGCCCTCGGGCATGAAGTCGTTGCCGGAAAAGAACGTTGCGCAGTTGTCCAGCCGGGCCTGTTCCCAGTCCAGCTGGTAAAAGGCGTCGAAAGACAGCGCCTGGTTGAGGTTTTGCGTGACATACACCAGGTTGACCGGCGCCAGGGCGTCTTTCACCTCGGAGCCTGGCCGACGCAGCGCCGCCTGGTTGAAAGGGTTGATCACGTTCAGCCCGCCCTGGATGAACAGGCTTTCCCCCCAATTGACCACCTGTTTGCCCAGGCGCAGCGAACCGGGCTCGCCGTCGATGTCGTAGAGGGCATAGGCGAAGGCATCGAGCAGCTCCGCGCCTGCGGTTTTCGCCGATACCTGGCGATCGTGGTCGTCGATATCGACTGCGCGCTGGCTGTGGTCACGCTGCGCGGTGTCGTACCAGTAGCTGCCGCGCAGGAACACACCGAGGTTGTCGCGCCGCAGCTCCAGGTCGTGGGTGCCTTTGAAGATCGCCGAGAACACATCGCCCGCCCGGTAGTTGCGTCGCCCGTCGTTGCCATTGGCCGCCTGCAACTGCTGTTTGTCGGGGTTGGCGGTGCTGACTGCGCTGCCGAACGACAGGGCCGAGTCGAAACGCCCCTGTAACGGGCCAACGTCGAATTGCACGCCCGCCACCGGGGTGGCGAGCAGGCAGCACAGTGCCGCCAGCGGCGCGCGGCGCCGGCAGAAAAGTAGGGTTGCGCTCACTCTTAACCTCTTGTTGTTTTATTAGAGAGGGAAATGATGGGTTCAGCGCGGACGCGCCGGCCGCCCAGGCCGGCGGTGTCGGTGACCAGAAGTATCAGGCAGGTTGAACGCCCCTCACAAATAGCGTCTTCGGATCAATGCCATGCCGGTTCGTTATGGCTGGATGGGTCGGGCGACGCGATCAGGCTGCCGAGAGCGCTGCGCAGCCTGGCGGGGATGGCGACCGGGCGGTTGTCGCGACGGTCGACGAAAACGTGGGTGAAACGGCCGGCCGCGCAGGCTTCAGGTTCGCCCTCGACGAACACGGCCAGCGTGTAGTGCACCGAACTGTTGCCCAGACGCTCCACGGCGATGCCCACTTCGATGCGTTGCGGGAAGGCAACGGCGGCAAAATAGTCGCAGGCGGACCCGGCCACGTAGGCCACCACCGGGTCGTGGTGGATATCCAGGCCGGCATGTTCGATCAGCCAGGTATTCACGGCACTGTCGAAAAACCCGTAATAGACGACGTTGTTCACATGCCCATACACGTCGTTGTCATGCCAGCGCGTGGTGATCGGCTGGAAGTGGCGGTAGGCGCCGCGCAGCGGGCGCTCCCTGGCCATGGTCAGAACGCCGCCTGGTAGAGGGCCAAGGCATCGGCAAGGGTGACCTTGCGCGGGTTGTTGACCAGCAGCCGTTGCTGTTGCAGGGCATCCTCGGCCAGCAGCGGCAGGCTGTGCCGCGGTACACCGACATCACGCAGCCGGCTGGGCAGGCCGCAGCGTGGCGCGAGCTGCGCAAGCTCATCGATGAACTGGCTGCACAGGTCATGGGGGTCGCCAGGCACCAGGCGCTCGCCCAGCAGTGCCGGCGCCAATGCCGCATAGTCGGCGAACGCCTCGCGCCGGTTGAAGCGCATCACGTGGGGCAGCACCAGCGCATTGGCCAGCCCGTGCGGCACGTGGTAGCGCGCCCCCAGCGGGTAAGCCAGCGCATGCACCGCCGCCACCGGCGCGTTGGCAAATGCCTGCCCGGCCAGGCAGGCGCCCAGCAGCATGGCCTGGCGCGCCGCCAGGTTGCCACCGTTGTGTACCGCCTGGTCGAGGTTGCCGGCCAGCAGCCCCAACGCTTCGCGGGCCAACAGGCTGGACACCGGGTTGCGCTTGAACCGGCTGGTGGTGGCCTCGATGGCATGGACCATGGCATCGATACCGGTGGCCGCAGTGATCGCCGGTGGCAGGCCCAGGGTGCGCTCGGCGTCGAGCAGCGCCAGGTCAGGCAGCAACAGCGGCGAAATGACCGCCATCTTGGCCGCCTCGCCGGTGGTGATCACGGCGACCGGGGTGACCTCGGAGCCGGTCCCGGCGGTGGTCGGCACCTGGATCAGTGGCAGGCGCTGGCCCTTGGCCTGGTCGATGCCATAGACCGCCTCCAGGGTCTGGTCACAGGCGGGGTGTGCCAGCAGCGCCACCAGCTTGGCGACATCCATGGAGCTGCCGCCACCGAAACCTACGATCAGCTCGGCGCCGATATGCCGCGCCCGGCCCACCGCGGCCAGCACGCAGGCATGGCTGGGGTCGGCGCTGACCTCACCGAAGATCGCCACGCTCAGGTGAGCCTGGGTGAACCCTGGCAGTAAATCATCGAGCATGCCCAGGTTGACAATGCCCGGGTCGGTCACGATCAGCACACGGCGCACGCCGCGTTGCTGGCACAGCTGCGCCAGGCGCCCGGCGGCACCGGGTTCGCACAGCAGATGAGGGGTGGTGGCAAAACTGAAAGGCTGCATGCTCATGTTCCTCTTGTTGTTGTGGGTGAACAGCTGGGCAGAGTCAAAAGGCGAAGTGCGCTTCATCCAGGCTCATCAGGCACTGTGCGCCGCCGCGCAACGCCTCGCAGTGGGCATTTGCGCGCGGCAATACCCGCCGCCAGTAGAAGCCTGCGGCGTGCAGCTTGGCTTGGTAGAAGGCACTGTCTGCGCTGCCTGCGGCCAGTGCCGCGCTGGCCGTTACGCCAGCGCGCAGCCACAGCGCGGCCAGCAGCACGTAGCCCGAGTAGGCAAGGAAGTCGACCGACACTGCGCCGATTTCCTGCGGGTCACAGCGGCAGGCATCGACCACCTCGGCGCTCAGGTTGCGCCATTCCTGCAGGCGCTGGACGACCACCTGGGCCATCCCGGCCAGCTCGTCGGCAGCGCAGCCGCGAGCCGCTTCGAGCAACTCATCGATGAGCAGGCGCAACTGCTCGCCACCATCGCCAAGCACCTTGCGGCGGATCAGGTCCAACGCCTGGATGCCGTTGGTGCCTTCGTACAACTGGGTGATACGGCTGTCGCGCATCAGCTGCTCCATGCCCCATTCGCGGATATAGCCATGCCCCCCGTACAGCTGCACCCCCAGGCTGGCGACCTCCTGGCCGACATCGGTGAGGAAGGCTTTGACAATGGGGATCAGCAACGCCGCCCGGCGCCCGGCGGCCGCTTGCACGTCTGGCTGCGGGGCACCGTGCTCCTGATCCAGTGCTTGCGCTGCAAAGGCCGCCAGCATGCGGCAGCCCTCGCTGAGGGTTTTCTGGGTCAGCAGCATGCGCCGCACGTCCGGGTGGCAGATGATCGGGTCGGCATTGCGCTCGGGTGCCATCGGCCCAGCCAGGCTGCGCGACTGCAAGCGCTCGCGGGCATAGGCCAGGCCACCCTGGAAGGCCGCCTCGGCGATGCCCAGCCCCTGCAGGCCAACCTGAAACCGCGCATCGTTCATCATGGTGAACATGCAGGCCAGGCCCTGGTTAGCCTCCCCCACCAGCCAGCCGCGGGCGCCCTCGAAGTTCATCACGCAGGTCGCTGCACCCTTGATGCCCATCTTGTGCTCGAGCGCACCGCATTCGACGGCGTTGCGCGCGCCTAGCCCACCGCTACCGGTGCATTCGAACTTGGGCACCAGGAACAGGCTGATGCCACGCACACCGGCCGGCGCATCCGGCAGGCGCGCCAGCACCAGGTGGACGATGTTGTCGGTCAGGTCCTGGTCGCCGCCGCTGATGAAGATCTTGCTGCCGCTGATGCGGTAGCTGCCATCGCCTTGCGGCTCGGCGCGGGTGCGCAGCAGCGCGAGGTCGGTGCCGGCCTGTGGCTCGGTCAGGCACATGGTGCCGGCCCATTCGCCGCTGACCAGCTTGCCGAGGTAATCGCGCTTGAGCGCTGCGCTGCCATGCCGATGCAAGGCCAGCACGGCGCCCTCGGTCAGGCCGGAATAGATCCGAAACGACAGGGACGCGCCCATCAGCATTTCGTGAAAGCACGCCGCGACCATTTGCGGCAGCCCCTGGCCATCGTGCTCCACGGGGCCGGTCATGCTACCCCAGCCCTGCTGCACATATTGCCGGTAGGCCCGGCGAAAGCCATCGGGGGTGCACACAGCGCCTTGCTCCAGGCGGCAGCCCTGCTCATCGCCCTGGCGGTTAAGCGGCGCAACCACCTCGCCGGCAAACCGCGCGCCTTGTTCGAGGATGCCATCAATGGTTTCGCGATCCAGCTCGTTGCCCAGGCGGGCACAGTGCGCCGTCACATCGAACAGTTCGTGCAGGACGAAGTGCATGTCACGCAGGGGGGCTCGGTAGCTCATGCGCGGCCCTCGCGCACATCGGCCAGCTGCTTGCCCCCAGCCACCAGGCGCATCAGCAGGCCGGCCGGGCGCCAATGTTCGCCGAACAGGCCTTGCAGGCGTTCCAGCCGCGCCAACAGCAGGCTCAACCCCTGCTGGTCGGCCCAGCGCATCGGCCCACCGACCTCTGCCGGGAAGCCATAGCCATGCAGGTACACCCGGTCGATGTCGGCGCTGCAGCTGGCCACCGACGTCTCGAGAATCTTCGCCCCTTCGTTGACCAGCGCCAGCAGGCAGCGCTCACGGATTTCCTCGTCGTCGATCACCCGCCGGCGCACGCCCAGGTCCTGGGCGACCTTGAGCACCAGTGCATCGACCTCGGGGTCGTGCATGGCCTCGCGGCTGCCGGGGGCGTAACGGTAGTAGCCGTGGCCGGCTTTTTGCCCGAAACGCCCCAGCGCGCACAGGGCATTGTCGACCTGCACCAGAGGCGCATCCATGGCTTTGCCGGCCAGCTGGCGCGCCCGCCATTCCAGGTCGACGCCCACCACGTCATACATGCGGAACGGGCCCATGGCCATGCCGAATGCCTGCAGCGCCTCGTCCACCTGCCGCGGCGTGGCGCCTTCAAGCAGCAGCTTGCGCGCCTCGGCCGCGTAAGTGGCGAGCATTCGGTTGCCGATGAAGCCCGGGCAGTTGCCGGCCACCACCACTTCCTTGCCCATGCGCTGCCCCAGGGCCTGGGCCGCATCGAGCACTGCGGGCGAGGTGCGCTCCCCGCGCACCACTTCCAATAACTTCATCACATGGGCCGGGCTGAAAAAATGCAGCCCCAGTACCTGTTCGGGCCGACGGGTCACGGCAGCGATGGCATCGATGTCCAGTGCCGAAGTGTTGCTGGCCAGGATGGCTTCGGCTTTGAGCGTGCTGTCCAGGGTGCGGAAGATGTCCTGCTTGAGCGCCAGGTTCTCGTACACCGCTTCAATCACCAGGTCGGCTTCGGCGAGGTCGGCATAGGCCGTAACCTGGCGCACCCGCGCCAGGCAGGCGTCGGCCCCGGCCTGGTCAATACGCCCCTTGGCCACCTGCTGTGCCCAGGTCTGCGCAAGCACCGCCAGGCCGGCTTCGGTAGCACGCGGGTCGTTATCCAGCCACAGCACCGGTAGGCCTGCACGGGCCAGGCTGATGACTATGCCGCGGCCCATGGTGCCGGCACCAATCACCGCCGCCTGCTGAATGTTATAGGGAGTACTCACGGGTGACGCTCCTGATGACTGTTATGAAGGCATTGCCCTCACCCTAGTCAGGCGCCTACTATTTTTGAAATTCTCATTTTCCATCCCATGTATTTTTTGCATGAATATAGCCAACTTCGACCTCAACCTGCTGCGCGTACTGGACATGCTGCTACGTGAACAGAACGTTTCCCGCGCCGCCGAGCGCCTGGCCCTGACCCAGCCGACGGTGAGCAATGCCTTGGCGCGCCTGCGCGACCTGCTCGGCGACCCGCTGCTGGTGCGCGTGGGCCGGCGCATGCGCCCCACCCCGCGCGCCCTGGCCCTGGAAGGCCCGATCCGCGCGGCGCTGCAACAGATCGAGCAGACCCTCGGCGCCGGCGACAGCTTCGACCCGCAGCTCAGCCACCGCCAGTTGCGTATCGCCCTCACCGACTTCGCCGAGCAGCTGTGCATGCCCGGGTTGCTGGCCACCTTGCAGACCCACGCGCCACATTTGCGCGTGGACGTGCTGCACCTGACGCCCAACCTGCCGGCCGAAGCCCTGGACCGAGGCGAACTCGACCTGGTGCTGGGGCGCTTCGATGATGTGCCCGCGCGCTACGAGCGGCGCCACTGGCGCAGCGAAACCCTGCACGTGGCGGTGCGCCAGGGCCACCCCGAAGTGGATGGCGCGCTCGACCTGCAAGCCTTCCTGGGCCTGCGCCACCTGTGGGTGCACGGCGGTCAGACCCGCGGCATGGTTGACCAGTGGCTGGGTGAACAGGGCCTGGCCCGTCGCATCGTCTACACCACGCCCAATTACCTGCAGGCCGCGCACCTGGCCGCAAGCTCCGACCTGTGCGTGGTGCTGCCCACCGCACTGGCGCGCCATTTCGCCCGGCTGCTGCCGCTGCAGGTATTGGACCTGCCGTTCGCCCTGCAGCCCTTCCAGCTGGAGCTGGTGTACCTTGCCCACCGCCAGCACGACCCGGCACTGGCCTGGCTGGTGGCGCGCATCATGGAGATTGGCGCCAGCTGAGCCATCGCATTTGGGCATGGGTGGCCATGCAAGAGTGGTATTGGTTCGCCAATGAGCTCTGTCCTTAGAGTGTTCGCCCTCAGAACAACAAGGACCACCCCATGCGCCTACGCACACTGCCCTGCCTGCTGGCCCTGGCCCTGCCCTACGCGGCGCTGGCCGAAGGCCCCGCCAAGGACGCCACCGACCTCACCCGCCAGAGCAATCAACATTGGTTGCAGCGCCTGCCCTTCGCCGACCGCAGCGATTTCGACAATGCCCGCCGCGGCCTGCTTGAAGCCGCCGACCGGGCCGTGGTCAATGCTGATGGCAAAACGGTCTGGGACCTGCAGCGCTACGCCTTCCTCACGGGCGAGGCACCGGCCACGGTCAACCCGAGCCTGTGGCGCATCGCGCAGCTCAATACCATTGCCGGGTTGTTCAAGGTCACCGACGGCATCTACCAGGTGCGCGGCCTGGACCTGGCCAACATGACCCTCATCGAAGGCGAGCGCGGCCTGATCGTGATGGACCCGCTGCTGTCGGTGGAAACCGCCCGGGCCGGTTTGGCGATGTACTTCCGCCATCGCCCGCAGCGGCCGGTGGTGGCGGTGATCTATACCCACCCGCACGTCGATCACTTCGGCGGTGTGCGTGGGGTGATCGACGAGGCCGAGGTCAAGGCGGGCAAGGTGCAGGTCATCGCCCCGCAGGGGTTCTTCGAGCATGCCATCAGCGAAAACGTGCTGGCTGGGCCGGCGATGAAGCGCCGTGCGCAGTACATGTACGGCGCGCCGTTGCCACGCGGGCCACGCGGCCAGGTGGATGCCGGCCTGGGCAAGGGAGTGCCGGCCAATGCCACGGTCAGCCTGATCGCCCCGACCCGGCTGATCGAAAAACCCTTCGAGACCCTGCGCATCGATGGTGTCGATATCGAGTTCCAGCTCACACCTGGCACCGAAGCACCTGCTGAAATGAACCTGTGGTTCCCCCGGTTCAAAGCCTTGTGCATGGCCGAAAACGCCTCCCACGTGCAGCACAATGTGCTGACCCTGCGCGGCGCCCAGGTGCGGGATGCCAAGGTGTGGGCGCACTACCTGGACCAGTCGCTGTTGCGCTATGGCCAGCAAGCCGAAGTGGTGTTTGCCCAGCACCACTGGCCCACCTGGGGCGGCGCGCAGATCCGCGAATACCTGGCCGATCAGCGCGACATGTATGCCTTTATTGACAGCCAGACCCTGCGCCTGATCAACCGCGGCCTTGGCCCCACCGAGATCGCCGCCGAGCTGACCAGCTTGCCGCCACGGCTGGCCAGCAAATGGTACAGCCGCGACTACTACGGCTCGCTCAGCCACAACGTGCGGGCGGTGTATCAGCGCTACATGGGCTTTTACGACGGCAACCCGGCAACCCTCAACCCCTTGCCGCCGAGCGAGGCCGGCACGCATTACGTCAAGGCCCTGGGCGGCGCCGAGCGGGTGCTGACCCTGGCCCGTGAGGCCTACGGCAGCGGTGATTACCGCTGGGTTGCCGAGCTCACCCGGCACCTGGTATTCGCCCAGCCCGACAACAGCGCAGCGCGCGAGCTGCAGGCCGACGCCCTGGAGCAACTGGGGTACCAGAGCGAGAACGCCACCTGGCGCAACGCCTACCTGACCGGTGCGCAAGAGCTGCGCAACGGCGTGGCCCCGGCCGCAAGCAAGGGCGGCAGCGCCGACGACCTGGTGCGCGCCCTGACCCCGACGCTGTTCTTCGACTACCTGGGGGTACGCGTGGATGCCGCCAAGGCCGCCGAGCAGGACCTGACCATCAACTGGCACTTCACCGACCTGAACGAAGACTACGCCCTGACCCTGCGCAACGGTGTGCTCACCCACCGCGACCTCACTCGCCACGGGCAGGCGGATGTCGAGGTGAACATGAGCAAGGCCACCCTCGACCGCATCGCCCTGAAGCAGACCGGCTTTCTCAAGGAAGCGACCCTTGGGGACATCAACATCAGCGGCGAGCGCATGAAGTTCATGCGCTTCATGGCCGGGCTGGACGAGCCGGATGGGCGCTTCAATATCGTCACCCCCTGAAGCACCCGCAGCGCCGCTCTAGAACGAGCGGCGCAACCACACGCCCAGCACCAGGCCCGCCACCCCCAACGTACACAGCGGCACGCTCCAGGCGGCGGCGTGGCCCTGCTCGCGGCGCAGCATGCCCAAACCACGGCGGTAGACGCCGCGTTCACGCGCCCGGCCAAGCAGTGCCAGCAGCACCGCCATGCCAGCAAGCACCGGCATTTCGCCACGCCACGCCAGGCAGGCGACCAGCAGCAATGCCACCTGCGTGCGCCGCCAGGCCAGCACCGTACGTTCGGCCTGCAGCCCGGTGTCGCCCGTGGGTTCAGCCATGCCAACGCGCCCATAGCAGGCCCACCAGCGCCACACAGGCAAGCCCGCACGCCACGCTCAGCAGGGGCACCAGGCGGGGCAGCGGCAATGGCGCCTCGCGGCGCAGTGCGCGTTCCACCGCCAGCCAGCGCCAGCCGGCGCCCAGGCTCACCAGCAAGCTGGTGGCCAGCAACGCCAGCTCCATCGCCACCCGCCCCGACGTGGGCCAGGTATGGGCGGCGAAGGTTTCGATGGCGATGGCGCCGCCGAGCAACGCCAGGGCGGTGCGGATCCAGGCAAGAAAGGTGCGTTCATTGGCCAGGGTGAAACGCGGGTCGGGCGCCTTGCCTTGCCCCAGCAACCAGCGCTCCCAAGGGCTGTGACGGTGATCGGAATTCATCGGGGGTCCTGTGTCAGCGCAGCCCTTGGCTGCGCAATGCGCCGGGTGAGAAGTACGAAGCACTGGTGCGCACATCGAAAGCGTACGGCCTTGGCTGCTCGTTGGTCAGGCCCGACAGCTGATAGCGGCCACTGCGCAGGTCATAGATCGCCTCCATGGCATTGACCAGCGCCTGCCCGGTGACGTGGTAGTAGCTGTGCGCCTGGGCAGTGCGCCACAACTGCCCCTGGTGATCGAAGAAGTCCGCCTCGACGATGGCCCAGCTGTCCTCGTCCAGGTAATAGCGGCGGCTGGCATAGATATGCTTCGCCCCAGGCTTGAGGGTGCCCACCACTTCCCACACCCGGTGCAGCTCGTAGCGGGTGGGTTGCGGGTTGACGTGGCCCGGCCCGATCAGCGCGGCATAACCGAGCAGTGGCGATGCCAGGCGATAGCTGTTGTACGGCACGTGCAGGGCCTTCTTGCCCACCAAGGTCCACTGGTAGAGGTCCGGTGCACCATTGAACATGTCGCGGCTGTCGGCGGTGCGCAGGCCGGCCGTGCCCGGGGTGATGCTGTCATAGGCCAGCGCCGGGGCGCGCCGCACCCGCCGCTGGCTGCTGCTGTACAGCCACGACAGGCGCGGCTGCGCAACCTGATCGAGGGTTTCGTGCAGCACTACGGCATCGCCCGCCAGGCGCGACGGCGCGGTCATGCGGTAGCTCAGGTAGTACAGCACGTTACCCGTCTGGCCATCGTCAAGCACGTCGGGACGGGCAAACGTCTGTTGCAGGCTCATCGTGGCAAAGCGCCCATCGCCACGCGGTGTGATGCTGTCCGAAGCCAGGCTGAAACTGCCGTTGCGTGGCCGGGTGAGGTGGTTCCACAGCACCTGCAGGCCGTTGTCGGGCCTGGGGAATGCCAGCACGCCGTTAAAGCCTTCCACGCCGTTGCCGTCATTGACCAGGCGAGCGCTGGCAGCATTGTGCCGGGCCCATTCGCCCACCTGAGGCGGTACCGCGACACTGCGGTGGGACGGGTATACCGGCAGGCGAAACGTCTTGGGGTAGCGCTGGATCAAGGCCACCTGCCCCGCCGTCAGTTGCTCACGGTACTGCCCGTAGTTCTGCGCCGTGATGACGTACAGCGGCTGCTCATCGGCGTACGGGTCCAGCGGCGTGCCGTTGACCGCCAGCGACACCTGCCCCGCTTGCAGGCCCCCGCGCCAGGCCGGAATGCGGCCGTCGCTGCTGGCCCCGCGGTCAGCCCCCACCGGCGTCAGGTCTGGAAGCAGCGGCGTGGCCGCGACATGCAGGGCCAGCAGGCTGACGTTGATGAGCAGAATACTGCGTAGCAGGGCGACAGGTTTCATCGGGCTTGGCCTCTTGTTGTTGTGTTGTCCTGGCCGGGCTTGCCTTGGCCCGCCCTTTCGGGGTGATACTAGGAGCCGCGCTTCGAACGCCACAAATAACGTGTTCGGATACGTGCCATATCAGTTCGGCATACCCTTGGAACCGCTCCGATGACCCTGAAACAGCTCCGCTACCTGATCGCCATCGTCGAAGCCGGCAGCTTCTCCTCGGCTTCACGCCGCGCCTACATTGCACAACCGGCGCTGAGCAGGCAGATCAGCCTGCTGGAAAGTGAACTGGAAATGCAGCTGCTTGACCGCCAGCACGACGGCATTGCCCTGACCGATGCCGGACGCCAGCTTTACGAGGTGGCCCGCCAGGTGGTGCAGAAACTGGACTCGGTGAAGGACGAGCTGAAATCCAGCCGCGGCGACCCCAAGGGCCACGTGGCCATTTCCATTCCGGCCACCGCGGCCGACCTGCTGCTGCCGGAAATCGTCAGGCGCGCCGAACAGCGCTTCCCGGGCGTGACCCTGACGGTGTGGGACGGCCTCAGCCGCGAAGGCGGCCAGGCCATCGAACTGGGCAAGGTGGACTTCGGTGTGGTGCCCAATGCCGAGGAACTCGACCATGTCGAGGCCGAGCCGATCTTCACCGAGGCGCTGTACTGGGTCGGCGCATCAGCAGCGGGCACACCCGACACCATCACCCTGGCCGAAGCCGCCGCCACCCGGCTGGTGCTGCCGCCCCGCGCGCTGCACCTGCGCCGGCGCATCGAGCAAGCCGCCATGGAGGCCGGGGTGCCATTGACCGCAGCTTACGAACAACAATCGGCGCCCGGCATCGCCAGCCTGGTGCGTGCCGGCCTGGCGGCGACCATCAGCAACTGGCCGCCGCTGAGCGAACTGCTCGAACCCACGGCGGCGCGGCGCATCGTCGAACCGCGCATCAGCCGCACCATCGCCTTGGCGCACTCCCAGCACAAACCCTTGTCATTCGCCGCCGGTTGCCTGCGCGACCTGGTGCGCGGCGTGCTGATCGACCTGGTCAACAGCGGCCGCTGGCGCGGCGAACTGATCGGCAAAGAGCCCGAACCGCTGGAGGCCGTCCTGGGCGTTCAGCTGGCAGTCTGAGCGCGCGCCTGCCCGTCCCTTGCAGCCGACTCGCGCAGGCGTTGTCGGGTGCGCTGCGGGTTCAAGGTGGCCAGGCCGACTAGCCCGGCCACCACCAGCACCGCGCCGCATACCAGGAACCCCTGGGCATAGCCCGCCGGGTGTTCGGCACCCGCGCCCTGCACCAGCAAGCCGGTCACCACCGGCGCTGCCAGCCCGGCCAGCGAGGCGATGCCGTTGCCCATGGCGAGGATGCCGCCGCGCTGGGCCGCTGGGGTGAACTCGGCGAGCATCGCCGGGCCCACGGAATACATGACCAAGGCCAGGCCACCACTCAAGGTCAGCGCGGCAACCCGCACAGCGGTGCTCAGCCCGGGCAGGATCAGCGACGCCGACAACAGCCCGCCCAGCACCAGGCACACTGAAACGAATACACCACGTGCCACCCGTGAAGGCAGGCCGCGACGCATCAGGCGCTGGGAGAACCACGCCAGCAGCAAGCTCAGCGGTGTGGTCACGACCACGAACATGACGAAGATGCGCCCGGTCTGCAGCGGGTCGATACCCAGGCCCACTTGCAGGTAACTGGGCACCCAGGTCAGGGTCAACGCCAGCGACCAATTGGCAGCGAAATGGCACAGGTAGTTGCCCAGCACACTGGCGTCGCCCAGCAGCCGGCGATAAGGGATTGCCGGCTCATCGGCCTTGAGCTGGCTGCTGCGCAGGCGCTCCAGGGTGCCCTCCTGGCCCAGCCGCCACCACAGCAGGCACCAGACCAGGCCGATCAGCGCAAGGATGATGAAATTGCTGCGCCAGCCGTAATGCAGGCTGACCCAGGGGATCATCGCACCGGCCACCAGCAGCCCCATGGCACTGCCAGCATGCAGCAGGGCCACCGGCAGGTTGCGCCGATCGTTGGGGAACCACTTGTACAGCGCATGGGTGGCCACAGGCGATGCCGGCCCCTCGCCGATGCCCAACAACACCCGGCAAGCCACGATGGCCCACAGTGAGGTGGCAAACAGCATCGGCAGCTGGATCAGCGCCCAGAACAGGCCCATGCCCAACAGCAAGGTGCGGGTGGGGCGCCGGTTGGCCATGAAGCCACCGACCACGGCGGAGATCGCGAAAAACCAGTGCAAGGCACCGCCGATCAGGCCGAACTGGGTGGCCGTCAGGCCCAACTCGGCGCTCATCGGCACCGCCACCAGGCCGATCACCACCTTGTCGAGAAAGTTGACCAGCATCAGCAGGGCCAGCAGCGCCGCCACCAGCCAGGCAGTACGGGGGTTGGGCAGGGAAGAATCCGCAGTCATGGCGAGTACTCTTGTTATTGTTGTAGGTGTTGCCAAAAGGCCGCCGCAGGGGCGGCCCGATGGTCATGCAGGCATCAGCACGCCTTTGGCGATGGTGTTGCGCTGGATCTCGCTGGTGCCGGTGAGGATACGCATCATCCGCGTGGCGCGGAAAACCCACTCCACCGGGTGGCCCTGCATCAGCCCGGCGCCGCCATGCACCTGCACCGCCTTGTCAGCGATGCGGAAGGCCGCCTCGGAGACGAACAGCTTGCACATCGGCGCCTGGGTACGGATATCGCCGCCGGCGTCGCTCACCTGGGCTGTGGCGTAGACCATGCTGCGCGCAGCGTGCAGCTCGGTGGCCATGTCGGCGATCATGTGGTTCACCGCCTGGAACATGGCGATTGGCTGGCCGAACTGCTTGCGGCTGCGCGCATGCTCGATCGACAGGTTCAGGGCCAGGCCGGCCATCCCCAGCAGGGTCGGGCAATGCAGCAGGCGGTTGAGGGTGATGCGCCCCATGGCCAGCTTGAACCCCTGCCCTTCTTCACCAATCAGGTTGGCCGCTGGCACGCGTACATTGTCGAGCACGATATCGCCATGGGCACCCCCGCCGGACATCACCGAATAATCGCTCTCGATACGTACGCCCGGGGCCTTGAGGTCGACTAAGAACGCCGAAATACCCTGGGCGCCCTGCCCTGGCCCGGTCACTGCCAGCAGCACCGCCAAGTCGGCGTAGGTGGCCCCGGAGATATAGCGCTTGCTGCCGCTGAGCACATAGTGGTCACCGTCACGGCGCGCCTGGGTGCGAATGGCGGTCGCATCCGAACCGGCCTCGGCTTCGGTCAGCGCAAAGCACACGGCTTTTTCAGCGCGGCACACGGGCTTCAGGAAGGTCTCGATCTGGTAGGGGCTGGCCACCTTGAACAGGTGGCCGACCCGCGGCGGCCCAGACAGCTCGCCCAGCACATGCGGGGCCAGCATGGAGCCTGTCAGCACCGTCGCTTCTTTCACCGCGCACAGGTCGGCCACGTTCAGGCCGGCCCCACCCATGCTCTCGGGCAACATGATGGTGTACAGGCCTTGTTCGCTTGAACGCTTCCATACCTCCCGCAGCACCGCCTGCGGGTGCGGGCGCGCCCAGTCCAGGTTCGCCTGCTGCTCCAGCGGGCGAACCTGGTCACGGACGAAACCCTCGATCGCTTCGATGATCTGCGCAGCATTTGCACTTGGTTGATACATGGTGATGCTCCCTGGTCAGATACGACGTTCGCTGTGTTGCCAGTAGGTGTCCCGGACGAGGCGGCGCACCACCTTGCCGTTGGGGTTTTTCGGCAGTTCGCTGACAAAGTCCACGCCGCGCGGCTTCTTGAACCCGGCCAGCGCACGACCGCAACGCTCGATCAGCTCGGCGGCCTCCAGTTGCGCACCTGGCTTGAGCACCACCACCGCACGTACCGCTTCACCCCACTGCGCATCGGGCACGCCGACCACTGCTACCTCGAACACTTCGGGGAAGCTGTAGATGACTTGCTCCACTTCGCTGGGGTACACGTTGAACCCGCCGGATATGATCATTTCCTTCTTGCGATCGACGATGAACACGTAACCCTGCGCATCGACCTTAGCCAGGTCGCCGGTGAGGTAGTAGCCGTCACGCATGACTTCGGCGGTGAGCGCCGGGGCGCGCCAATAGCCCTGCATCACGTCCGGGCCCTTGACCACGATCTCGCCGACTTCGCCGGGGGCCACATCTTCGAACGCGTCGTTGACCACCCGCAGGTCGGTCTCGAAGTAGCACCGCCCGCAGGAGGCCAGGCGTTGATAGTCGCCGTCTTCCACCAGGTGGTCCTGCTCGGTCAGCACCGTGACCAGCGAGCAGGTTTCACCAGCGCCGTACCCTTGCACCAGAATCGGCCCGAACAGTTCGATGGCCTTTTTCACCAAGGCTGGCGCCATGGGCGCGGCACCGTACATGACCAGCTTCAGGCTGGCCAGGTCGAAGCGCTCGACGCCAGGGTAATTGACCAGCCGGTTGATCATCGCCGGCACCAGGAACAGCCGCGTCACCCGTTCGCGCTGGATGGTCTCCAGCAACAGGCGGTCGTCGTAACGATCGAGCAGCAAGTTGCAGGCGCCCACCGCCAGCAGCGGCATGATCTGCATGCCGCTGGCATGGGTGATGGGCCCCACGTGAGCCATGACGTCGCCTGGCCCGGAGCGCCGTGTGGGGCTGGCGATGCTCTTGCGCACCAGCGCCTTGCGGTTGCCGAACGAGAGCATGGCGGCCTTGAGCACGCCCGAGCTGCCGGAGGTGTAGTGCAGCACGGCCAGCGCATCGTCGGCCGGGTCCAATCCCAGCGCTGCGTCGCTGCCGCGCTCAAGCAACGCGGCATAACCCAGGTCACCGCCCTCGCCCTCCAGCACGATGAGCTGTCGCAGCAGCGGCAACTCCGCACGCCGCGTCGCCAGCGCCTGGGCAAAGCTAGCGTCGGTGATCAGTGCAACGCTGCAGGAGTCTTCCAGCACCCGCACCACTTCATCCAGTGACAGCCGCGCATTGATCGGCACCTTGACCATCGCCGCCTTGTACAGCGCCACTTCCGCTTCCACCAGCTCCACGCGGTTGGCGGCGAGGATCGCCACATGCTCGCCCACGGCCACGCCCAGCGAGCCCAGCCCTGATGCCAGGCGGTTGCTGCGGCGCTCCAGCTGGGCGTAGGTGACACGTGTCTGGCTGTCCGCCACGGCGATGTGGTCCGGCCAGTAGCGGGCACTTCGGGTAATGATCGTTCCAAGGTTCACGTTGTTGTTCTCGTCGACAGGAAGACATCGACGATGCTAAACAGCCATGCGCGGGCAGATGTAATACAAGATTCAGATGCCGGCCATAACGTTATTAGCTGGCGCAATGCATGAGACGTGCGAACTACCGCTCGATGTGCGTGCTGGAATACGTCGACCACCCGCTAGGCCGTATGATCGAAGGCGATGGCCAGCGCAAGGGCCATTTCAAGGAAGCCGAGCTAAGACCTCAGATCCTCAAGGGCTCTAGCGTCTGTATCGGCCCGGACATCCAAATGTCTGCATGGGGTCGTAATGTGACGGTCATACCTGATGGACACCCATTCAAGGTTCGATCGTCTGTGCTGGCCTCATTGCCGGCAAGCCAGCTCCCACAGCAATATCACCAGCCTTCAGGCGAGTGCTGGACTTGTGGGAGCCGCGTTTGCCGGCGATGGACCGCTCATTGTCGATGGATTTCAACCTGAAGCCAGGGTACAGCCGTGAGAGCCAATGATCCTCGCTCAGCGACTTGCCGGATGCAATCTTCCCTGAGATCAGATGTAGCACGGCACGACCAATCCCCAGGGCTGAGCCCTCAGACGGCTATCTGCCTTTGAGCATGGGCAGCGTCGCATGCCGTGCTGACGGTGTTCGCCCAGAGCATGATGGAAACCGTTGAATCCGCCTAACCTGCCAGCCTGCCTATGGCGTAATCCTTGAAAACCAGGTACCCGATCCCTTGGGAGCACTGTACATGCTTATCGACTTCAGACCCGCTCAAGCCTCGGATGCGCAAGATATTGCGCGCTTCTTTCAACTGACGTCGGAGGGCATGGCCGATTACATATGGAGCAAGCTTGCAACACCGGGAGAAGCATTGCTGAGTGTCGGCACGTCTCGCTATGCCAGGGAACAGGGCGACTTTTCCTACAAGAACTGCCTGATGGCCATTTTCGAAGGGCGCGTCATCGGCATGATGCATAGCTATGCCTTGCGCGAGACCCCTGACAGGCCTGTCGAGACAGACCCGGTCCTCGCGCCGTATTCCGACATGGAAATACCCGACACCTTATACATATCCAGCCTGGCCCTGGATGAAGCCTGGCGCAGCCAAGGGCTGGGCGTCCAGTTTCTTCGCCACGCTCAGCAACGGGCTGAGGACTCTGGCCTGGATGGGCTATGCCTGATTGATTATGCAGAAAACCACGGTGCACGACGCTTCTACGAACGTCACGGTTTTCAAATTGTTAAAACCTGCCAGATCGTTCCGCATCCGATGCTGAGCGTAACCGGTGAAGCCTATTTGATGTATCGCCCTACCCACAACGTGCTCGAGGAAAAACCATGAACAAGAAGCTGACCGTCTTCCGCGAACTGGATATCCAACCGGTGCGCGACCTTCCTTTTTTTGAAGAGGTCGTGGAAGGCACCCCTCATACGCTGACCTCCAAGTATTATCACGATGAACAGCAAGGTCGCATTTCCGGAGAATGGGAAGCCAGCACCGGAGCGTGGCGCATCGACTACAAAGTTTGGGAGTTCTGCCATGTCTTGAGTGGATGCTGCGTCATCGAGCTTGAGGGTTGCGCCCCCATCACACTGGCCGCTGGCGACACGTTCATTATCGAACCGGGCGCCAAGGGCAAATGGACCGTACTGGAAGACATGAAAAAGAACTTCGTGATCCTCTTGCCCGCGAACTAGGCACCGGGTGGCGTTTCATCGAGCGCAGCGCAAAGCCAGTGTGCATGCTGGCCTGCTGCCGGCGCTCGAATGTTCTTCGGCAGGAGCCCTTTACCTCATGGCTGCGCTGTCGCGCATAGAACCAAGCGTTCGGCGAAGCCACCTATCAACTGAGACCCACATCTAGTGCTCTTTCGTCCACTCCAAGGTGCCAGGGAACCTCGCGACGAAGCGCGTGCCGTCCTCAGGCGTAGAGGTTACTGACAGCGTCCCGTTGTGACCCGTTACGATCTGAGATGCAATATACAAACCGAGCCCCAGCCCCTCCCCGCGGCCACCACCTGCTGACCGTTTAAACGGTTGGAACAGTAGCGGTAACAAAACGTCGGGGATTTCTGGGCCATGGTTCATCACTGACAGAACTACATGATTTTCTTGCATGCTTGCGATCACCTCTATCGGGAGATCATGCGCCCCATGAGCAACGGCATTGCCCAATAGGTTTGAAAGCAATTGCCCCATTCTCCCAGCATCACAGAAGACCCCAGGTGAAATGATCACCTCTTGACGGATTTTGACGTTGGGATGACTCATCATGATTTCATTGATGACAGCAATAAAAATGTCACCCAGGTTGTCCACCAAAGTCCGTTTGACCGGAATGCCTCCCCCCAGCTTTCCTCGAGAAAAATCCAGGACATCTTCAATCAAGTTATTCATCCGCTGCGAGCTTTGTCGTATTGCAATGGCAAGCTGCTGCTCGCGACCGGCGGGCAGCCTGGCCTCCAGTAGATCAGCGCTCATTCTGATAGCGCTCAGTGGCGAACGGAGGTCATGCCCCAGTACGGCAATGAACTGCTCCCGGACAATGCCGGTCTCAGCCGCATTGGCCAGTTCAATCGTTTTGGCCTCAAGGTCCGCCAGAACGTCGAGTTGAACAGCTATTAACTGGGCGAAAAGCGTTAGTGTGTTGCACACTGCATCTTCATCAAAATCTGCTGGCACCTGATCAATGGCGCAGAGCGTTCCGAAAAAATCTCCGTTTGTCCTGGTGATAGGAATGGAGACATAGCTTTCCAAGCCGTATGTCTTAGGGGTGTGGTGGGTTGAGTACACCGGATGCTCACTGGCATTCTTGAATATAACGGGTTTGTGGTGCTGACGAATTTCGTGGCAAATCGTCGTTTCCAGCACCAACTCGCCGCCAGGTATGAGCCCAAAATCAATAGAATCATCGACGGCGCAAGCCACCCATTTCCTCTCGGTGACACGCGCAATTGCCGCAAAGCGCATGCCGGTAACATGCTTCACCATATTGAGAATAAGCGGAACGGCCTCGATCTTGGCAATCGTACTAATGTCATGTGAAAGGTCAGACGGATAAGGCATCAAGTCGCCGATTGGATGAATGGCAAATGGGCATTAAAGCGGAAGCCCCAGCGTTTGACAATGAACCCGCGCAGGGTACGCGGCCGTCAACATGGGCATGCGGTTACAATCGATATAGGTGGCTGTCTGGCAGATCCAGTTATGTGGCAGGCGTTGGTCGATTCAGGTGCCCGCTGGGTTGGCAGGGATGCGAGAAATGACAATTTGGCTTGCCATCCACCAACGGCAGCTCTGGGTCGGTCGCAGTCGGTCTCCACTGGCCCCTAACGACCCATAGCTGCCAGCGATCCAAAGCTCTTTAGTCAGTACCGGCGATGGGCCGCGAAGCGGCCCCGGTTACAGTTGTCCGCTATGGGTCGAAAGCGGTCACCTCAATCAGCACCTCCATTTCAGGCTCGGCTGCAAGTTGATCCGCCATTGCGGCAGGCGCCCGCCGCCATCTAATGACCTTGCACAACCCCATCAGGCTGCGTGCCCATGCTTGCGAGAAAAATCTCGGTCTCCCGATTGGACCGCAGGCAGACCACGCGACACCCCGACGGCACCGTCGCCACGAATTGCTTCATCGCCTTGCGAGACGAGGTTTTCGTCCGCCACATGAACCTGAAAAACCCCGGCAGGTTGGCCAGCAGTTCCGGGCAGTCATCCGGCAAGTCTGGCCGGGACCGACCGCGGTTCAGCATGGTTCTGAGGAGCACGCGCCAGAATCGAAGCGGCGCCGAGCGATCGATCCATATCACCATGTCAGCGCGGGCCAGGCGGTTGCGCCAGGTAGCCGAATGGCCGCCTTCGAAGATCCAGCGCTCACGAGCCTCGACCTCGTGGCATAGACGCGTCTTCTCGTCCCGGCTCCGCTCGACCCAGCCTGGCTGCCAATGAATCGTGTCGATATGCACGACCGGCAAGCCTGTGCGCTCGCCCAGCTTGCGCGCCAGGGTACTTTTCCCAGAACCCGGCTGACCAATGATCATCACCCGCTGCATTGAAGCTCCCTCTCGCCATGCTTGTTGAATATGGGGCGCGCGATTCTACGGCAATGGGCGATGCGGTCAACTGCACTGCCTTGGGCAGCTGACAGGTTGAATGACGCGCCCTCATCTGCAAGGAAGCGCCCGTCGCCATACGCTTCAGAGCCCCGTCTGCTCCTTCTTGGGGGCAGTCCAAAGATCACCTCTGACACGGCTGGCAGCTATGGGGCGTAAGCGCTGAGTCGCGATCGTCTGCTTTCTGCCCGCCGCTGCCATCTGCGGACAGAAATGTTAAACATTCTTAATTGTTGATTAATTACTTGCTTGCTTCTCGCCCCGGTAAAATTTCGCGCTTTCATGTGGAGAACGCTCCGATGCTTCGAATGCTGTCCTGTGCTGCCCTCTTGACCACTTCACTCGCCTGCTGCGCTGCTGACGTTGTACAAGGTGGCGAGCAAACGCTGACCGTTCTGAGCTCCGGCGGGATCATGGGCGCGATCCGAGAAGTGGCGCCAGCTTATGAGAAGAAATATGGCGTTAAGTTAGAAGTTCTCGCCGCGCCTTCGATGGGGGAAACCCCGCAGGCCGTCCCAAAAAGGCTCGCCCGCGGTGAGCAGGCGGATGTGGTTCTGATGGTAGGTTCGGCGCTCGACAACCTGGTCGGCAGCGGTCAAGCCGACAAAACCAGCCGAATAGATCTCGGAAAATCTTTCATCGCCATGGCCATTCGCAAAGGCGAACCGAAGCCGGACATAGGCACTATGCAGGCCTTGCGCACGGTGCTGCAAAACAGCAGCTCTGTCGCCTACTCCGACAGCGCAAGCGGCGTCTATCTCTCCACGACCCTGTTCCCTCGCATGCAACTCGGTGACCAGTTCGTGGCCAAGGCACACATGATACCTGCCGAGCCTGTCGGCGCGGTGATCGCTCGCGGGCAAGCCCAGATCGGCTTCCAACAGCTAAGTGAGCTTAAGCCAGTAAAGGGTATCGACATTGTTGGTCTGATCCCGACTGAAGCGCAGAAAATGACCATGTATTCGGGCGCTGTCGTCAGCAAGAGCCAGCATCATGCCGCAGCCCAGGCGCTCCTCAACTATCTGGCATCGCCAGAAGCCGACGCAGCGATCAAAGATAGCGGCTTGACGCCACTACCTCATACAGCAAGCTGACTGCGAGCGCCGGCATCGGTAATGGGAATGCGGCAAGACACGAATTGTTGCCCGTAGCCTTCGCTCCGCGAGCGATCGACTCATAGCTGCCAGTCGTAGCTTAGGTGATCTTTGTGGGAGCGGGCATGCCCGCGAAGCAGGCGACGCGTTGGATGGCACGGGCTTCGCCCGTGTTCGCGGGCAAGCCCGCTCCCACACTGATCGCGCAAACTTTTAGATTTTAAATAGGACAGCTGCTTCCACCGGGTTCGCGCCGGCCTCGGAAAAAGAGCAATGGCAGTGCTTTCGCAATGGCAGCTATCACCTCATTGCCGACGCTCAGTCCAAATGTCCTTGCACTAAACATATGGAAATTCGTATATTCGGATTTCCATATGTATTGGTGCAGTCATGATTACACCGCCTGATGTATTCAAAAGCCTGTCCGACGAGACCCGTGCTCGCGCCACCCTGCTGATCGCCAGTCTCGGTGAGCTATGTGTCTGCGAACTGATGTGCGCGCTGAACGACAGCCAACCCAAGATCAGCCGCCACCTCGCACATCTGCGCAGCAATGGCATGCTGTTGGATCGCCGCCAGGGGCAATGGGTGTATTACCGTCTAAACCCCGAGCTGCCAGCCTGGGTGCATGAGATGTTGCAGGTGACCTTGCAGGCAAATTCGCAATGGTTGGCCGACAACACTCTTCGGCTGAAGAACATGGACGGCCGCCCCGTCCGTGACGCTGCCTGCTGCTGATCAACATCGAGCGAGATCTTCATGCTGGTCGCCATTGCAGTCTTTGTTTTCACTCTCATCCTGGTCATCTGGCAACCGAAGGGGCTTGGCGTTGGCTGGAGTGCCGCGCTCGGTGCCCTCATTGCCCTGGCGGCGGGTGCCGTCTCGCTGCACGACATCCCGACCGTGTGGGCCATTGTCTGGAATGCCACCGCCACCTTCATCGCCGTCATCATCATCAGCCTGCTGCTGGACCAGGCCGGTTTCTTCGAGTGGGCCGCGCTGCATGTGGCCCGCTGGGCAGGCGGTAGCGGCTACCGCCTGTTCGCCTTCTGCGTCTTGCTCGGTGCTGCCGTGTCGGCGCTGTTCGCCAACGATGGTGCGGCGCTGATCCTCACACCCATCGTCATGTCGATGCTGCTCGCGCTAAGGTTCTCGCCCGCCGCAACGCTGGCCTTCGTCATGGCCGCTGGCTTCATCGCCGACACGGCGAGCCTGCCGCTGGTAGTTTCCAACCTGGTGAACATTGTTTCGGCCGACTACTTCAGGCTGGGCTTCAGCGATTACGCCTCGGTGATGGTGCCGGTGAATTTCGCCAGCGTGGCTGCAACCCTCCTGGTGCTGTTCGTGTTCTTCCGTCGTGATATCCCGAGGCAGTACACGGTCGCGGCCCTGAGGACGCCAAGCGAGGCGATTCATGACCGCGCTACCTTCAATGTCGGTGGCTGGGTGCTGCTGGTGTTGCTGATCGGCCTGTTCGCCCTGGAACCACTGGGTATCCCGATCAGTGCGGTCGCTGCAACTTGTGCGGCAATCCTTTTTGCCGTCGCCGCTCGCGGGCACCGCATCTCCACCCGTCGTGTGCTGCGCGAAGCGCCTTGGCAGGTGGTGATCTTTTCTCTTGGGATGTACCTGGTGGTCTACGGGCTGAAGAACGCCGGCCTCACGGATATGCTCACCCACTTGCTCAACCGACTTGCGCAGCAAGGGCTGTGGGCTGCCGCCATCGGCACCGGGTTGATCGCTGCATTGCTGTCCTCGGTCATGAACAACATGCCCAGCGTGCTGGTCGGCGCCTTGTCGATCCAGGCCAGCGAGGCGCAAGGGCTGGTGCGCGAGGCGATGATCTACGCCAACGTCATCGGCTGCGACCTCGGCCCGAAAATCACACCCATCGGCAGCCTCGCCACCCTGCTCTGGCTGCATGTGCTGGAGCGCAAAGACATGCGCATCACCTGGGGTTACTACTTCAAGGTCGGCATCCTGCTGACGCTACCGGTGCTGTTGATCACCCTTTCGGCCCTGGCATTGCGCCTGAGCCTCTGACATCCGCCACGAAGCGGAGGAGCCCCCATGCGAGTCCTGTTCATGTGCACGGCCAACAGCTGCCGCAGCATCCTTTCCGAGGCCATGTTCAATCACCTGGCGCCTCACGGATTTGAAGCCGTCAGCGCCGGCAGTTTCCCGAAAGGCCACGTGTTGCCTCGCAGCCTGATCACCTTGCAGCATGCGGGCATCTCTACTGAAGGGCTGAGCAGCAAGGGCAATGACGCGTTCGAGGGTTGCCCTCCTGACATCGTCATCACCGTTTGCGACAAGGCTGCCGGCGAAGCTTGCCCGGTGTATTTCGGCCCTGCACTGAAGTCGCACTGGGGACTGGAGGACCCGTCCGATGTCGTGGGTGATATGGCGTCGGTAGACGCTGCGTTCCGCGCCACGCTGGCCCGGATCGAGTCACGCTGCCAAGCATTCTTCGCACTGCCTTTCGATAACCTCGACCATGAGCAGCTCAAGCATGAGCTGGATCGCATCGGTACCCTTTAACAGGAGGAAACATGTCCGAGCAACTGCCTAATCTCGACCTTGCCCTATTCGATGTATCGCCAGCGGCAACCCGTTCCAGCGAGCACAAACCGCGCATCCTGCTGCTGTATGGGTCGACCCGCGAACGCTCTTTCAGTCGCTTGCTGGTAGAAGAGGCCGCACGCCTGCTGGAGCACTTCGGTGCAGAAACGCGGGTGTTCAATCCGTCGGGCCTGCCGCTACCTGACGATGTACCTGTCGACCACCCCAAGGTGCAGGAACTGCGTGATCTGGTGCAGTGGTCGGAAGGCCAGGTGTGGTGCTCTCCAGAGCGTCATGGTGCGATGTCTGCGGTTTTCAAGGCACAGATCGACTGGATCCCCTTGGCGCTGGGAGCGCTTCGCCCCACCCAGGGCAAGACCCTGGCAGTCATGCAGGTGTGTGGCGGCTCGCAGTCGTTCAACGTGGTCAACCAACTGCGCGTGCTCGGGCGCTGGATGCGGATGTTCACCATCCCGAACCAGTCCTCGGTACCCAAGGCCTACCTGGAGTTCGACGACGCTGGCCGTATGAAACCTTCGCCGTACTACGATCGCGTGGTAGATGTGATGGAGGAACTGGTGAAGTTCACCGTCTTGCTGCGTGACCGCCAGGAATTCCTGGTGGATCGCTATTCGGAGCGCAAGGAACACGCCGAGCAACTCTCTGCCCGTGTGAACCAGCGCTCGATCTGAGCGCTATGCCTGGCATGCCCGCTATGGGTCAAAAGCGACCTGTCGTGAATTGCAGATTTCGACCCATTAGCGATCGTCAGGCCGCCTGCTGGATCAGTGCCTGACGCAGGACGTCCGCCAAACGCTTAAGGCCTTCATCCAGCTTGTCGGGAGCAACATGGCTGAAGTTCAGCCTCAGGTGCCCTGGATGTTTGTCAGGCTCTGGGAAGAAGGGCTCTCCGGGCATGAACGCCACATTGGCCGCCAATGCCGGTTCGAGCAATGACCGGGTATCGATGGGGTGCTTGAGCGTCAGCCAGAAGAACAACCCTCCCTCTGGCATCTGCCACTCGGCCAAGTCGGCGAAGTGCGTCTCCAATGCGGCCTGGAAAGCGTCTCGACGAGCCCGGTAATAGTGGCGTAACGCTTCAAGATGACGCTCAAGCCTTTCTGTTCCCAACCATTGAAGCACCTGCCATTGGCCAACCCGACTGGTGTGCAGGTCCGCCGACTGCTTGAGCCGCAGCAAGTGCGGGAACAGGTCGGGGCTGGCAATCAGATACCCAATCCGCAAGCCGGGCAGCAAGGTCTTGGACACAGTACCGGTATAAATCCAGCTGGTGGTGTTCAGGCGGCTGACAACCGGCATGGCCGCGACGCCGTCGAAACTCAGTTCCCGATACGGCTCATCTTCGATCAATGTGACGTTGAACTCATCGAGAAGCGCCGCGACTTCGTCCCTTTTTCTGTCGCTGTAGCGCAGCCCCGACGGGTTCTGGAACGTTGGAATCAGATAGATGAACGCGGGGCGGTTCAGGCTCAGCAGTTCGCGCAGCGACTCCAGGTCCGGGCCATCGCGTTCCATCGGCAGCGAAAGGCAGTGCGCACCGAAGAACTGGAAGCTTTGCAACGCGGCCAGATAAGTAGGGGCTTCCAGCAGTACCGGCGTCCCTTTGTCGATATACAGTTTTGATGTCAGGTCCAGAGCCTGCTGCGAGCCGCTGAGAATCAGCACTTGGCTAGCCTCGCACTTGATTCCCAACGCCCGGGCTTCCCTGGCCAGCGCCTCACGCAACATCGGCTCACCCTCGCTCATCCCGTACTGGCCCATGCTGGTGGGCATTTCAGCCCAGTCCACAGAGGGCAGCATCTCCTCTGCCGGCAGGCCTCCTGCAAAAGACATCATCCCTGGGCGCTGCGCGGCGGCCAGAATTTCACGAATCAAAGAGCTTTTAAGGCGCGAAACACGTTCAGAAAATGCCATGGATCACCTCTGGCCAAGCGCGAACAATATAGGTCAAACTCCTTTACCTAAAGTAGAACGCTCGTCGAGAATAAGTCAACATGATTGACCTAAAAAACCAGGAAGCACAGCAGCAGGCCATGGAAGCGTTTTTCTTTGGCTATCAGGCGTTCACCACCAAGGCCGACGAGATGCTTGAGCGCAGGGGCTTGGGCCGTGTGCATCAGAGGATCGTTTTTTTCATAGCCCGGCACCCACACCTCAGCGTCAAGGAGCTGCTGGCCCTGCTCGGCGTGACCAAGCAGGCGCTGAACATACCGCTACGGCAATTGGCAGAGATGGGATTAGTGGACAGCGTGGCATCGCATACCGACAAACGGATGCGGTTGCTTCAGCTGACCAAAGAAGGCTCGCGACTTGAACAAATGCTGCGACGTGAACAAGTAAAGCTGCTTGAACGGGCATTCGGTGAGGCCGGAGAGGCGGCGGTAGCGGGATGGCTGGCTGTCAATGCGGCATTGGGGAAGATACAACATTCAACGTGAACCCGGATGCCCGGAACATGCGCATAATGCCAAAACCGCCCATTATGGCCCTTCCACTAATTGCACTCAGTTTCAGATGGCAGCCGACTGCCTCAACCTCCGACTCAACCCAGGCGTCTTACCCGTAACACGCTTGAACGCCCGACTGAATGCCGCCTGAGACGTATAGCCCAAACGCTGCGCGACCTCTTCAATAGGCATCCTTTCCAGCGTCAACCACTGGCTGGCAAGCCGCATTCGCACCTCGGTGACGTAGCGCAGCGGGGTCATGCCAATCGTCACTTGAAAACGCTCCGCAAAGACCGAGCGGGACGTATTGCATTGCTCCGCCAACTGCTCGACGGTCCAGTCGCGGCCCGGTTGTTGATGCAGCGCCAAAAGTGCACCTGCCAGCCGCGGATCGCGCAGGGCGGCCACCAGGCCGGAGGCGTTACCGCAGGCGCACTCGACCCAACCTCGAACGACCATGGCGGCGACCACGTCGGCCAATCGCGCGAGGATGCCGGCGAAACCGACGCGTGCGGCGCTGACTTCGCGCTCCATGGTGGTGAGAATAGGCACCAGCCCGGGATAACGCTGGCCGCCTGCATCAATCAGCATCAGGCCCGGCATCAGCTTGCCAAGGCCATGGAGGCTGCCCAATTCGAACGCCATGCAGCCACTGAACAAAAGCGTGGTCGGCATGGGGCCGGCATCGGTGCCGGTTTTCACCCCGCTGACGGCGTCGCCGAGAGGCTCGCCGTCCAGAAGGTCAATTTCTTGCACGGGCACGTGCGTATGCGAGAGCAATTGATGGGCCGCACCATGGGAGATGAAGACGGCGTTACCGGCGGACAGCGCATAGGTTGTCCCGTCTTCCATGCGCAGCACCGCGTTGCCGACCGCCAGGAAGTGGAACCAGGCATGCCCGGGTTTGGCAGCGAAGCCCAAGCCGAAGGCCGGGCCCGCTTGGATACGCCGGTAGTCGACACCGCGCAGGCGCATGCCGCGCAACAGCTCGTTGATGAGATCGGAAGAGAGGGCAAGTGGGTCTTTCGGCATTATCCAGGTGTTTTGGTCAAAAAATTGAGTTTTTAGATCATAGATCATCCAAACTCTCGCGCCTAGACTACGGGTCAATTGAAGATTGGGAGATCCGTGCAATGACTGACCTTGTATGCAATGCCGTACCCGACAGCCGTTCCGGCGCCGGGCCGGATGCAGAACCTGCAACCCCCGCGTGGATGGCCGTATTCTCGTTGGCCATGGGCGTGTTTGGCTTGCTGACCGCTGAGTACCTTCCGGCCAGCCTGTTGACGCCGATGGCGACCGAGTTGGGGGTATCCGAAGCGCTGGCTGGCCAAGCGGTAACGGTGACAGCCGTGGTGGCGCTGTTCGCCGGCCTGTTGGTGCCAGGCCTGACTCGCAGTATCGATCGCCGCTGGGTGTTGCTGGGTTTTTCCACATTGATGATCGCTTCCAATCTGTTGGTTGCCGTTGCCTCCAGTTTCGCGGTGCTGTTGTTGATGCGTATCTTGCTGGGCATCGCGCTTGGCGGGTTCTGGAGCATGGCGGCGGCGGTGGCGATGCGTTTGGTGCCGGGGGCTTTGTTACCGCGAGCACTCTCGATCATTTTCAGTGGCATCGCCATCGGGACGGTGGTTGCGGTCCCGCTGGGCAGTTATCTGGGTGGGCTTTATGGCTGGCGCAGCGCGTTCTTTGCAGCGACGGCGGTGGGTGTGGTGACCCTGGCTTTCCAGGCACTCACGCTGCCGAGCCTTGCGCCGCGTCGGCCGGCACGCCTACGCACGGTGCTTGAGGTGTTGCAGCGTCCAGGCATTGCTATGGGGATGTTCGGTTGTGTGCTGGTGCACAGCGGCCACTTCGCGATGTTTACGTATGTTCGGCCATTCCTCGAAGGTACGACCGGCATTGGCCCGCAGGGGCTGTCGCTGATGTTGCTGGGTTTTGGTGTGGCGAACTTTGTCGGCACCTTGGTGGCCGGGTGGATGCTTACTCGTCACCCGTTGGCCACCCTGGTCTTGATGCCCGCGCTGGTGGGCGTTGCGGCACTGGCGCTGGTCCTGTTGCCGGCGTCGGTGCCAGGGCAGGCTGTACTGCTGGCCGTCTGGGGCCTGGCCTTTGGGGGTGTGCCGGTGGCGTGGTCGAACTGGGTCGCCAGCGCGGTCCCTGACCAGGCGGAAAGCGCCGGGGGCATGGTGGTTGCGTCTGTACAGTCGGCCATCGCAACAGGCGCAGCCGCTGGTGGGGCAATGTTCAGCCTTGGTGGCAGCGCAGGCGTATTCGTCGCGGCGGCGGTGCTGATGCTGCTGGCCGCGTTGCTGATTGCACTGCGTGTGCAAGTTCCTTCGGTAGAGGGCGCTTTGCTGAACGGGTCGGCACTCCACTGATAGCCTGACTCTCCAAGCGGCTTATCTACTCCGGCGCCTACCGGCGACCCAAAGCTGCCAGAGCGGAGGCTCAGGTTCTGCTTCTTCCAAGGGCTGCGGTTACCCGCTCATTGCGCCACCTGGTTTCTAAGCACTCCCCGCAACAGCAGTTCGAGCGCCCTGCTTGCCTGCGCCAAGCGCGCAGCGCCGTCTTCAGCCTCCGCGATCCACGCAGCCGCTTCTGCCAAGCTGCCATGTATCAACGAGGCCAGCGCTTGAGCGTCAGCTTCGACGACAACGCCCTGTACCATCAATTGATGTATCAACTGTCGCATCGACTCTACACAATGTTGCTGTGCCTCCGGCGAGCCGCCACCCAACACAGCCCTGGCATCACGCAGCACGATCCGCTGAATCTGAGGCTCCAGGGCCATTTCAAGAAAGGCATGACAGCGCTGGCGAAAGCCGTCCCAGCCATCCTTGGCCGAGTCAGAAATGGCACACAGGCGCACATCCATCTCCGCATCGAGCTGCGCGACCACTGCCGCCAGCAACCCCTTCTTGTCGCCAAAGTGATGGTACAGCGCCCCCCGCGTCAGGCCCGCCTGGGCCGTCAGATCATCCATGGAGGTGTCCGCATAGCCGCGTTCACTGAATACTTTGCGTGCAGTCTCCAACAACGTGGCTCGGGTTTCTTCCATTGCGGCGCGAGTGCGGCGAACCATCCAGCTACTCCTTGTCTTCAGGCGGCATGAGGTGAGCGTATGCGAGTGCCGTCATACAACCTGTAGCCATTGTCTTGATCTCGACGCGCGCTGACAAGCGCCTGCTTCCTGCCCTCTTCGCCTTACTCGATGCAGGGTGGAGGCAAGGCAATCCGATCGGCGGCCCGCTCCCGCAGGCGGCAGTAACTCCAGAAAGCGACCAGCAACACCGCCACGCCGGCGCCCAGTGCCACGTTGAATCCGGCCTTGGCACCCAACACATCGACAACCTGCCCCGATGCCGCAGCCCCGCCGGCAACCCCGACGTTGAGGCCAGCGAGCAACCAGGTCATGCCTTCAGTCAACTTGTTGTGCGGAACAATGCGCTCTACCAGCGACATCGCCACGATCATGGTGGGCGCAAAGAACAGGCCCGCGACCAGGACTGCTGCGGCCAGCCCGATGATGTTGCCTGCCAGCAGCAGCGGCAAGGTGGTCGCCGCGGTCGCCAGCCCCCCCACTAGCAGCAGCTTGCGCAGTGGCGTATCGAGTTTCAGGGCACCGAACACCAGCCCCGCTACGCAGGAGCCGATGGCATAGCACGACAGCACCAAACTCGCCGCAGCCGGCATGCCCATCAGCTCGGCAAACGCCACGCTGACGATGTCGACAGTACCGACGATCACGCCCATCGCGACCATCAGCAAGGTCAGCAGGCGCACATCGGCGAGGCTGAAGATCGACACGCTACCTTGCTCCATGTCGGCGTCAGCCCTGACTGGCGGCTCAGTGCTGACCTGCACGGCCAGTGCGAGCGCACCAATGGCCAGGAGCACCGCGGCGGCCAGTGGTCCTGCTTGCGGCACTACCGCCACGCTCAGCCCCACCGAAATGGGCGGGCCGGCAATGAAGGTAACTTCATCGAGTACGGTTTCTAGCGAAAAGGCTGTCTGCAACTGAGGCTTACCGCGGTAGATCGCAGTCCAGCGGGCACGCACCATGGCCGACATGCTCGGCATGCAGCCGGCCAGGGCGGCGCCAGCGAATAACGCCCAGTCCGCCGTCTGCCAATAGCTGCACGCCAGCAGAAGGAGAATGCCCAGCACGCTGAGCCCGGCGGCGGCTGGCAATACCCGGCGCTGGCCGAAGCGGTCGACCAGACGCGAGACCTGAGGCGACAACAGGGCATAGGTCAATACGAAGGTGGCTGCCACTGCACCCGCCAGGCCGTAACTGCCGCGGATCTGCGACAACAGGGTAATGATGCCTATACCCGTCATCGGCAGCGGAATACGGGCCAGAAGGCCCGCCAGAACAAAACCCTTGGCCCCCTTTGCCTGGAACAATGCGCGGTAGGTTGTGAACATGCTCGACTCTCCTTATCGAATGGCCTGCGTACGCCTGGGCCCCAAATACATACACCTCGTATGATTACGACCCTATTATCATACGGGATGAATGTAAAGCCGCTGTCTTCCCGTATGATGAGCATCCGTGCGTAAGAAAGCCCTCAGCGCGCCAGCGCTGCCCTGATCACCGCCGAGGCAACCAACATCAGCGCCCTAGGCCGTGGCCACGCTGCAACCGCCGGTATCTGGAGCGCCGAACAGACGGCTGGCTGGAAGAAGGTCACCGACGCTGTGCATGCCAAAGGTGGCAAGATTGTGCTGCAGCACCGTGGTGTTGAGCTGAGCATCGCTCCCAGAGAGCGCTATTACGGCGGCGGAGCCAAGGGCTACACCGACTGGCCGAATGGCAATTACTGAACCCGCGCATCACAACAGGCAAATACACCATGAACAACCCCACCGGCCTTTCACAAGGCCGTCAAGTACGGCTGGGCGCAGGTGACACGCGTCTGGCTGAGGAGAACGCTTCAGATCTGTGCCCCGCCCTGAGGCCGTCCGCAGCCAGATACCTTACAGCGAGCTTATTGACTCAAGCGGACTCCAAAGACGCAGACTTGAAGCCCAAGCTTCGCATCAGATCACGTGCCGCTTCGAAGAACATGGGCTTGAGGCTTTCTGCGTACTCTTCCGTCAAACGACTCGCAGGCCCTGAAATGACAAGGGCGCCCATGAGTTCCTGTTGGGCACCGTAGATGGGCAGCGCCATCGAAGCAGCATGAGGGTCCGTTGCGCCTTTGGAGTAGTAAGGTTTTTGCAAGTCAATCCCGATTTCATAGGGAGCGCGCAAGGCCTGCGCACCCGCTGCTTCATCCATCGGACGCATGTCACCAGGTTGCAGGTTCAAACGCAGTCGATGCGATGAGTTGACGCGATATTGGCACATCCGATACGCACCGTGACGTACATAAAATGAAGCAGTTTCACCCGACTGTTCAGCCAGGTAATGCAAGCGTGGCATCACGTGTTTTTCGAGGTCCAGCGCTTCTTGGTATACAGCGTTCAAACGCATGACTTCACTCGCCAACTGATAGCGACCATCAGCCATGCGGGTAATGAACCCGTGGTTCTCCAGAGACACCATCAAGCGCATGATCGTGCTTTTGATCAGCCCGGTACGCTCAACCAGCTCGACAAGGCTCAGCGCAGAGTCGCCTATCTGAAAAGCGGTCAGCACGGTCAAAACACGGTCTGCCGATGCCACACCATTCACCGCTGGACGCGGCCGCGCTTTTGCCATTTGCAAAACCTCACACGATTGAGGCCCTCCATTCAACGCGAGGGCAGAAAAACCCCATTATCCGACAACGGTCGGCCCCCGCCAACGTAGCATGCGCCGTGGGCCAGATAAAAAAGCCAGCAGGGCAATGGCTGCGCCTGCTGGCAAGGGGTCAATCGGTTTCACATGAGGGTATGTTCAGCGCCTTGAGTTGAGGGCGCTGACTACCCGCTGTCGACCAGTGCCTCATACCGGTACGCTCACCCGCGCGCGTGAAGCTGAGCAGCATCTTGTCAGTCCACAAATACAGGCTGCTGCCGCCAGCCCCCTTGTCGATCGAACCCTGGTTGACCTGCACAAAGTTGCTATCGTCGGAAACGCTTTGATACCCCAGGGTCAGCGAGTGGCCTCGCAGTCGATGGCTGAACGCCGCACTCCAGAGATCATTGTCGATTTCGCCATCGCCACCCGCGGTGTAACCCCCGATGGTATAGCCTTGGCTACGCCCCGAGCTGCTGCCGTTGGCGCCGTCCGCAAGGGTGCGGAAATAGTGCAGGTCAGTGGTCAACGAGCTGTCATCGGTCAAGATTTCATCTTGGCGGTCAGGCCGGCGCTGCTCCAGTGGTCAGCTGCGCCATCGCCATCGGAAGGAATCATGCTGCCGCCCAGATGCCGTCCCCTGCCGCTGTCCAGCGTCAGGCCCAACATGGCCGTGGCGTCCACGCCGAACCCAACCACACCCTCGGTAAAGCCCGAGCGCAGGTCGAGCAGAAAACCTTGGGCCCACTCCTCGGTTTTAGAAGGCGCCGCCGCGCCCTCTCGGTTATCGCTGTTGAAGTAAAAATTGCGCATCGACAGTTGCGCATGGCTGTCGATGATCAGATCGGCTTGAGCAGGCAGGCCGATGACGCCGCCAATGGCTGCCAGCGCAATGCGACAGGTCGAATGTTGGGCTTTCAAGAAAAGCTACTCCGAGGAACAGTTATTATTTTTTCGAAACGACGTTTCCTTTAAATGGAGTCAGATTACCCTCAATTCGTCAACAGGCGCACAAGAAAGCGGGCCTTAGCGAAAAGCATCACCAAAATTCGCTTCACCCCTCGTCCGGTTATGGTTTATTTTGCAACGCCGTTGCATTAAATAAATCAAAACAACAATCCGGACGCCTTGGCGTCCACTGGCCCTACAGGAGCGCCCATGAGCTTCTTTGCTGCCCCTCCCACGGTAGAAACTACGGTATTCACCCGCCTGCCCGACCGTTTCCGCACCCCGCGCCCGACTGCCTGGGCCAATGCCAACCGCCAGGGCCGTGCCATCGACTCGTTCCTTGAAGGCCCATCGTTCGATCGCCGAGGCCATCTGTACGTGACCGACATCCCCAACGGGCGAATTTTCCGCATCTCGCCCCAAGGCGAATGGGAGTTGGTGTGCCAGTACGATGGCTGGCCGAATGGCCTGAAGATTCACCAGGACGGACGCATCTTCATCACCGACTACAAGCGTGGAATCATGTTGCTCGACCCCCAGACAGGTGCTATCGAGGCGCTGCTCGACTCGGCCGGTTCCGAGGGCTTCAAGGGTGTCAATGATCTGGTGTTCGCCCCCAACGGCGACCTGTTTTTCACCGACCAAGGTCAGACAGGCCTGCAAGACGCCACAGGTCGGGTGTACAAGCTCGACGCCGGGGGCAACCTGACTTGCCTGCTAGGCACTATCCCCAGCCCCAACGGCATCGTCTACGACCCCCACCTCAACCACCTGCTGGTGGCCGTGACCCGTGCCCAACAGATCTGGCGCATTCCCCTGGGCAATGGCTCGATCGTCGGCAAGGTCGGCGTGTTCGCCCAATTGCACGGCGGGCTGGGTGGGCCTGACGGACTTGCCCTGGATGCCCAAAGCAACCTTTACATCGCCCACACCGGTTTCGGTTCGGTGTGGAAGCTGTCGAAAGTCGCCGAGCCACTGGAACGCATCGTCTCCTGCGCAGGGATCAGCAACACCAACCTCGCCTTTGGCGGCGACGACGGCCAGACCTTGTTCATCACCGAATCCGAGACGGGCAGCATCTTGCAGGTCAGGACCAAGGCTCCGGGCCTTGCGATGTTCTCGCACTGCTGACAACGCCCCGCTTCACTGACGACAACTACAAGAAGACCAGACGACATGAACGATCAAAATCCGAATCTACCCCCGCTGAGTGAGGCCGAAGGCGAACGCCTGATGCGCCGCGTGCTGTGGCGCCTGCTGCCGTTCATTTTCTGCTGCTATGTCATCAGCTACCTGGACCGCACCAACGTCGGCTTCGCGGCCATCTCCATGAACCAGGACCTGGGCCTGACCGCCACGATGTTCGGCTGGGCAGCCGGGCTGTTCTTCTTCGGCTATTTCATCTTCGAACTGCCCAGCAACCTGCTGCTGCAACGCTTTGGCGCACGGGTGTGGATCGCCCGCATAATGGTTACCTGGGGCTTGCTTTCGATGGCCACGGCGTTCGCTACCGGGCCGGTCAGCTTCAGCATCCTGCGCTTCCTGCTGGGCGTCGCCGAGGCAGGCTTCACCCCCGGCATCTATCTGTTCTTCACCTACTGGTTCCCGGGCAAGTGGCGCGCCAAGGCGACCGCAGCCTTCCTGCTGGGCATTCCCACCGCCAACATCATCGGCTCACCGCTGTCCGGCTGGTTGATGCTGCAACACGACGTGATGGGCCTGAAGAACTGGCAACTGCTGCTGGTCACGGAGTCCTTGCCGGCCGTGCTGCTGGGGATCGCCTGCCTGTGGGTGCTGGTCGACAGCCCGGCAAAGGCCAAGTGGCTGAGCGAGCGTGAGAAGCAATGGCTAGGCAACCGGATTTCGCAAGAGCAGCAGTCGATCGGGGCAAACCATGGCCATACACTGCGCTCGGCACTGACCAACCCGAGGGTGTTCACCCTCGCGGCGGTCAACTTCTGCTGCATCGTGGGCTCGGTCGGCATCGGCATGTGGTTGCCGCAGATCATCAAGGGGCTGGGCATCTCCGCGGACAAGCTGGGCTTCGTAGTCGCAGTGCCTTACCTCCTGGGCGCTATCGCCATGACCCTCTGGGCACGCTTGGCCAACCGTAGCGAACAGCGTCTGCCGTACGTGGTTGGCGCGCTGGCTATCGCCGCCCTCGCCTTGGTCGCAGCCGCGTTAGCAGCAGACCCGCTGGTCAAGATCGCTGCGCTGTGCGTCGCAGTGGCCAGCATCCTGTCGTTCCAGGCCACCTTCTGGGCCATCCCCTCGACCTTCCTCACCGGCCGCGCAGCCGCCGGCGGCCTGGCGATGATCGTGTCGATCGGCAACCTGGGTGGTTTCACCGGGCCGTTCATGATCGGCATGATCAAGGACGCCACTCACAGCTTCGTCATACCGTTCTTCGCAGTGGCAGCCATACTGGTGATCGGCATCATCCTGATGGTCTTGCTGGGCGACCCGGCCAAACGGCAAGCCCCCCAGGGCCATGCTGTCTGAGCAATCAATGGCGGCGGTACAGGAGGTACTGCCCCAACAGCCCCAGCATCAGCACCGCGCCGGCGATCCCCAGTGCCTCCGGCGCGCCCCATCGAGCGGCGATCAAACCTGCGGCCATGCCGCCCAAAGCCTCGAAACCAAAGCGCATGGCAATGTAGAAGGCGATGACCCGGCCGCGCAAATGGCTGGGCGCGCCGCTCTGCAACTGCATGTTGGTGCTGACGTTGCTCAATGTGATGCCAAAACCCAATACCGCCAACGCCAGCAGTGCCAGCGGCAGCTCCCCCGCCAACCATAGGCCCATCAAGGCGACCCCGCACGAAAGCGCCCCGACCTCGGTGAACTGTCGCAGCCGTGGCAAGGCGCCGCCTACCGCCAACACCAGCGTCGCCACGAACGCCCCCGCCCCTGCAGCCCCCCATAGCCAACCCAACACCCGCGCATCTCCGGCGAACACCGCGCTGGCCAGGATGGGCAACAGTGCCGCGTAACAGGAAGCCAGCAAGTTGATCATGATCACGTTGACCAACAGCTGGCGCACGTTGCGGGTCTGCCACATATAGTGCAGACCCTCGCGGAACACCTGAGCGGTTGAGCCGCCGGCCTTGGGGCTGGCAGTACCGCGGACCTTGAGCAAGCCACCCAACAGCGCGAGAAAAGCCACGGCAGTGAGCAGGAAACAGGCTGCTTCCCCGGCAAAGGCAATCAGCGCCCCGGCCAGTGGCGGGCCAACGAAGCGCGCGGCATTGATCAGCATGGCATTGAGCACGAGCGCATTCGGCAGGTCGCCCGGGTTGTCGACGAAGCTGCCGATCAGCGCCTGGCGCAGTGGCGTTTCAAGGGCGTTGAGCAGGCCTAGCAGCAGGGCCATGCCGGCGATGAACGGCCCGTCCACCCAGCCCAGCCAGGTTGCGACGCCCAGCACCAGCGACTGCACGATCAAGATCATTTGCACGATGATGAGCAGCCGGCGCTTGTCGTGGCGATCGATCCATGCTCCCGCTAGCGGGCCGATGACCAGTTGCGGCGCCAACGACAGAAAGGTGATCAGCCCCAGTAGCACGGCCGAACCGGTCAGGTGATAGGCCAGCCAAGCCAATGCAACCTGCTGCACCCACTTGCCCAGCGTGGAAACACCCTGGCCGACGAAATAGATCTGGAAGTTGCGATGAGAGAGCGCCCGCACAGCGGCGGGCCAGCGCGTGCGATGCTGTGGTGATAAATCGGTCAAGTCTTGGAATCCTCAATAGCCCCGCGACCAACACCGATCCATCAGCCACTGCGCACCCCATCGCAAGGTGCGCAGGTGGAGCTGAATCAGCCTGGAAGCAGGCAGCCTTTCTTCTTCAAGGACTCCAGGACCCAGGAGCGGTCGTTGGTGCCTTGGGCAATTTTTTCCATCTGCGCGGTTTCGGCAGCGTGTTTGGCGGTGGCACCTGCGTAGACCTCGGAAATATGGTCGTAAGGCACGCACAGCAAGCCATCGTCATCACCGATCACCAGGTCGCCCGGCTCGATCACCATACCATCGATGGCGATCGGCACGTTGATCTCGCCCGGGCCATCCTTGTAAGGACCACGGTGCGAAACACCTGCAGCGAACAGCGGGAATTCACCCGCGCCGATGTTGGCAGCATCGCGGATGGCGCCATTGATGACGATACCAGCCACGCCACGCTTGACCGCGTAGGCCACCATCATTTCACCGATCAGCGCGTTGGTCAGGTCGCCGCCGGCATCGACCACGATCACATCGCCCGGCTGAGCGATGTCGATCGCGTAGTGCAGCATGAGGTTGTCACCTGGACGGGCTTTGACGGTCAAGGCCGGGCCGCACAGTACGCCTTGGCGATGCATGGGGCGCAAGCGGGCTCCACCAGCCGTCATGCGATTCATCGAGTCGCTGACATTAGCGACCGGAACCTCACGGTAGCGTGCAACCCACTCCTCGCCAACCTTACGCGGGCGCTCAAGCACTTGGAAGCCAATGCTCATGTGACATACCTCTCTTGGTGTTATTCGATGTCATCGGCTGCTGCCGAATGTGTTTTTAGAATGTCATTTCATTAAAATCATTGCAATGAGATTTTTCAGCCTAGACCCGCCTGTCTACGCGATAGATTTTAATTTTCTTGCAACAGCGTTTCATTATGATAGGGTTTAGACCATTGCCGCAGATGCGCGGCTGACTGCCCCTGACAAGAACAAGGTACCCACGATGTCCCGCACCATTCTGCTGACCGGCCCAGAGCTTGCCGCCGAGGCCATGAACCTTGCCGCCGAACAGGGCGTCAGAATCGTTCCCACCACGCCCTACCTGCCAGCCGAAGAACTGGAAGCCATCATTCGCGCCGAACAGCCCGATGCCATCGTGGTACGCCAGGGCAACCTGACCCGCGCCATGATCGAGGCCTCGGACAAACTGAAAGTGATCGCAAAGCACGGCGTGGGCTATAACACCATCGACATCCAGGCCGCCGCAGACCGCTGCATCCCGGTATCGATCGCCGTAGGCGCCAACGCCCAGTCGGTGGCCGAGCTGGCCTTCGCCCTGATGTTCAGCGTGGCCCGCCAAACCGCACTGCTGGACGCGCGCATGCGTGACGGGCATTGGGACAAGGCTTCTGCCAACGGCATCGAGCTCTCGGGCAAAACCTTGGGCCTGATTGGCCTGGGCTCGATCGGCGGCATCCTCATGGACCTGGTGTCGCCGTTGGGCATGAAAGTCAAGGTATTTGACCCTTACCTCAAGCAACTGCCAGACCGCCCGCACGTTGAACGTGAAGAGGATTTCCATCGCCTGCTGGCTGATAGCGATATCATCAGCCTGCACTGCCCACTGACCGAGACCAACCACAACCTGATCGGCGCTGCCCAGCTTGAGCGCATGCGCCCAGGTGCCATCCTGATCAATACCGCCCGGGGCGAGCTGATCGACACTAACGCCCTGGTCAAAGCGCTCAGCGAACGCCGCATCGCCGGTGCCGGCCTGGACACCTTCAACCCCGAGCCGCCGCCTGCCGACAGCCCGTTGTGGGGCCTGCCGACCTTGGTCGCCACGCCGCATGTCGGCGCCAACACCACCGAGGCCCGGGACCGTGTGGGCCTGGTAGCGCTGAAACAGATTCTCGATGTCTGGGCGGGTAATGCTCTGGACCCGCGTTGCGTGGTCAACCGCCACCTGTTCGCCAACTGATCACTCCACGCTTCACGCGCCCGCTTGGTGAAAAGCGACGCGTTCACGACGCATCACTCCAGAAAAAAAACAATTGGAGAGCACCATGACTTCAGCAACATCCCTGCCAAATGAACTCGAACGCAGCACCATGCGCCGAGTCGCCTGGCGCCTGCTGCCGTTCCTGATCGTCTGCTACCTGATCGCAATCATCGACCGCGGCAACATTGGCATGGCCTCCTTGCAGATGAACGAGGACCTGCAGCTCACGGCCAAGATCTTCGGCTTTGCCAGCAGCCTGTTCTTCTTTGCCTATTTTTTGGTCGAAGTGCCCAGCAATCTGGCCATGCAACGCTACGGTGCTCGCATCTGGATCGCCCGCATCATGATTACCTGGGGCCTGATCTCGGCAGGCACGGCGTTTGTGCAGGGCGCCAACTCCTTGTACGTGATGCGCTTTCTGCTGGGCGCGGCAGAGGCCGGATTCTTCCCGGGTGTACTGCTGTATCTCACCTACTGGCTGCCGTCGGCCTACCGTGCGCGGATGGTGGCGCTGTTCATGGTGGCCATCCCGGCTGCCAATTTCATAGGTTCACCGCTGTCAGGGTTGCTGCTGAGCCTGGATGGCTGGATGGGCATGCGCGGCTGGCACTGGCTGTTCATTCTGGAAGGTATCCCTGCCGTTCTGCTGGGCATCGCCTGCCTGTTTGTGCTTACCGATCGCCCCGAGCAGGCCAAGTGGCTCAGTGACGAGCAGCGCGGCTGGCTCATCAAGCGCCTGGCTGAAGAAGCGTCGAAAAAGACCGCCATCGGCCATATCTCGTTGTGGAAACTGCTGCGCCACAAAGACATCTGGGTGCTGGCACTGATCTACTCGGGTGCTTCTGCCGCAGGCAGCACCATGAGCGTATGGGCCCCTCAGCTACTGAAAACCTTTGGCCTCAGTGCCATGGAGATCGGACTGGTGAACGCCATCCCTTACGGCATAGCCTCGGTGCTGATGATCATTTGGGGTCGCAGCTCCGACCGTACCGGCGAGCGTCGCTGGCACACCGCAATGACCATGCTGCTGATCGCGGCAGGACTGTTGATGACTTTGTTCACCTCGTCGCTGCCAGCAACAGTAGTGATGCTGACCATGGTTCTGGTGGGTGCCTACTCGATGAAAGGGCCGTTCTGGGCGCTGGTGTCTGGCTGGCTGTCTTCCTCGACCGCTGCTGCGGGCCTTGCAGCCGTGGGCGCCATGGCCAACCTCATCGGCGGTGGCCTCATGGTCAATGCCTACGGCGCCATTCACGATGCCACTGGGAGCTACTCTCTGGCGCTGATGCCATTGGCCGCGCTGTGCACCGTGGCCGGTGTCGCGGTACTGGTAATCGGCCGAAAGCGCCAGCGCGAGCAAGCTGAAACATCCGGCGCCGCCAGCGCAAAATAAACCGCACAAGCTGCACCTCGATGCCCACTTTCCTGCCTCATGAACGTGGGCATCGTCTTTCATAATTACAAGAAAAGAGGAGTAGCCATGACGTTGTCTCGTCGCCAATTCTTGCTCGCCACCGGCGCACTGGGCGCTGTCGCCTCCATGGGCACCATGGCCGATGCGCCGTTCAGCAAAGGCGATGCGCCCCCCCGCCTGACGCCGCCTGAAGGCAGCATCGACTGCCACATGCACCTTTACGACAGCCGCATCCCGGCCGCATCTGGCGCTACCCTGCTGCCGCCGAACGCCTCGCTGCAGGATTACCGCAGGTTGCAGGAGCGCCTGGGCATCCGCCGCATGGTCATCGTCACGCCGTCAACCTACGGCACCGATAACCGCGTGATGCTCGAGGGTTTGTTACGCAGTGGGGGCGACGCCCGAGGCGTGGCGGTTGTGTCGAGTGCGATTACCGACACGCAGCTTGCCGAATTACACCAGGCGGGCGTGCGGGGTATCCGCTTCAACCTGAGCGTTGGCAACCAGGCACTCGATGGGCTGGAAAGCCTGGCCGCGCGAGTCGGCGAAATGGGCTGGAACGTGCAGGTCGCTCCCGGGCCGCTACTGCCCGAGATTGCCCCACGCTTGCTGGCATTGCCGGGCAAAATCGTTATCGACCACATGGGCCATGTACCGCAGCCCTTAGCGCTGAAGTCGCCGGCTTTCGCCGCGCTGGTGCGGCTGCTGGACACCGACCGAGCATGGATCAAACTGTCGGCTCCCTACCTGCGCTCGAAGACCGGAGCACCGCTATTCGAGGATGTCGGCAGAGTCGCCAGTACATTGATAAGCCATCGCCCTGATCGCATGCTATGGGGCAGTGACTGGCCGCACCCGACGCTTCCCGTCAAACAGAAACCCGATGATGCGCTGATCCTCGACCTGCTGATGCACTGGGCACCAAAGGAACAGACTCGAGCTCTGATATTGCGCGACAACCCCGCCCAGCTCTACTTTTTCTGATCACCTGCCAGACCTGATGCCTGGCTTTTTCGTGGGAGGCAAAGGCTGGGCCATCGCCTACAGGGCATCGGGTAGCGCCAGCACAGCCAGCAGTTTGTCTCTGGTCGTTTGAGTGCAAGGCTGCATCGGCTCGCGCAGCTCGTCGGTCATCAAGCCCTGGAACTGCAATGCCGCCTTGACCACGGCCGGGTTGGGCTCGGCAAAGGCCATCCTGATCCAGGGCAGCAACTGGTAGAACGTGCCACGCGCAGCCGCCCAGTCGCCGCTATCCACCTGCCGCAGCAGCCGCACGTAAAGGTGCGTATGCACATGGGCCGAAGCCGAAATGGCCCCTGCACCGCCCAGGCACAGGTTGTTGAATATTTGCAGGTCTTCACCGGCCAGCACTTGGGCATGACCGTCCTGGATCAAGGCCATGGTGGTTTCGCTGTCGCCGCTGCAGTCCTTGACTGCCGCGATACGGGGGTGGCGCACGATCCGGCGCAAGGTTTCGCGCTCGATGCGCACGCCGGTGCGGTACGGGATGTCGTATACGATCAACGGCACGCTGGCGGCATTCGCTACGGTATTGAAGAAGGCCTCTATGCCGGCCTGCGAAGGGCGGATGTAGCAAGGCGCCGGTACCAGAAGCCCAGCAATGTCACGCCGCTGGATTTCGGCCTGGAAGGCCAGCAACTCACGCAGGTTGTAACCCGACAGGCCCATCACCACCTGGCCTGGCGCCGCCCAGGCCAGCACGGCATCCAGCACAGCCAGTTGCTCGGCCTTGGACAGTGCCGCCGCCTCCCCCGTGGTACCGCACACCACAAAACCGGCCACGCCGTCTTCGAGCAGCTTCTTCACCAGCTTTTCCAGTGCGGCGAAGTCCACTTCATCGGCGCGCATGGGCGTGACAAGGGCAATCCAGATACCACGGAAATTCGACATGCAAAAACTCCTGATGTTGACCGAAAGTCAGCGTCAGCGGGTGAGGAGTCGAAGTGGTCTGGCAGGGATACCTGGCGCCTTCTGTCTCGTCAGCCCACCTGACGAGACAGCGCGCCTCGGTCAGATGAGCGGCTGTTTCTTGGATTTCTTGGCAACGGCAACGCACGCCTCTGCCTGGGCAATGAAGCCCGAAGCGGAAATGGCGTGGTTGGACATGGACATGCTGGCAAACCCGTTGCGTAGGTATGGCTGGATAATGGTGGGGCGACGTGCCTGGTGTCAACCCTTGGTCTGCATCGGCCCGTGTAGCAGCGTGCAAGCAGGTATTGCCGTCAACGCCACTCGCTGTAAGGCTCCAGCGGCGTTACCGGCAAGGCCAGGTTGCCCCGCCACGGCTCGAACAGGTAGCGCAGGTAGAGCATGGCATGGCTAGGCGCGTAGTCATCGCTGTGCTGCCAGTCGAAGCCGCCGCCCAGTACCCACCGATCACTCAGGCGCCGTTCGAACAGGCCGCGCAGGCGGTAGCCCAGCCCGCTGCTGTCGCTGGCTTCGCTCATGGCATAAATGTTGGAGTCAACGTCATATTGCGCCAGCACCCTGCGATTGACGTGGGCGTCCGGGTACAACCGGCTGCTGCCACTGTGGGCCTGGGACCAACTGACCGAACCCTCCAGCAACAGCGACCAGTCGTAGTTGCGCCAGGCGTAACTGACCGGCACGCCTACCGACGTGTAACGCTGTGGGCTGTAGTAGCCGCCCTGCCCCAGGCTGTAGCCGCCCAAGTCCTTGTCATGGCGCCAGTGCATCAGCGTCAGGCCAACACGCACACGCTCGTCGGCCCTTTCCACCACTCGGTGGTAATAGCCGGCCATGGCCCGAGTGCGCTGGTTGTCGGCAACGTTTTCGCCATACAGCCAGTGATGCCCCAAGCTGGCCCAGACACCGTTGTCGCCCCCTTGGTCCCAGCTCAGGCCAAGCGTGCCGCCATTGGCTGTGACACCGCCCCAACGCACGCCTGTCGGGCGGTCGCGTGCGCCGGCAAACGACAACAGCGAGTTGCTCATGGGCCGCCGCGATGCAGTCAGCGACCAGCCAACTTGACCGAGGTCTCCGCTGAGCGTTGCGCCACCCAGCCAGTTATTGACCGCATAGCCCTGGGTGGTGCCCAGGTCGACCGCCCAACGGCCGCCCTGCCAACCCAGCGCCAGCACGCTGCCATCAGCGGTCTGCGAGCCGCCGGGGCACGCAGGCAGCGATTTCCCGGCAGCGGTCCGGCCGACAAACTGGCAGCTACCGAAGTCGGGTGTGTAGCGGCCCTGATCGTTCTGCTCGAACGAGCCTGCATCCATGCCGATGCGCTCAACACGGGCAAAGGCGGTGCCGTCCTGCCAAGGGGTATCGACATGCAACAAGGTCGACTGGGTACTCAGCTCGGAGGTGCCCGGCGTACCGTCGTCCTGCCGCCAACCGTAGTCGTGCATCAGCGTCACATGGGTATTGCGCTGGCGATACAACGCATCGACGTCGCTGCGCAGGCTACGCGCCAGCCAGTCGTCGGCGTCCTGTTCACGGCTGGCCAGCGTCAGGGCACGGTCATCCCGTGGCGAGGCGGCAGCACGGTCCAGCAACTGCGCATCGGCCATTGCTGCGGCGTAGAGGTCCAGCGCCCGTTGCGGCTCGTGCTGCGCCACCAGGCGGGCAGCGTCCCGGCGCAACAATGGGTCAGGCCGGGGCTGCTGCGCTGCAAGCCGGTCGAGCAGCGCGGCCGCTTGGTCGTGATTGCCCAAGGCCACCCAGACAGCCGCCAGGCGCCGCTGGGCGTTGCTGTCATCGGCGGCCACCTGTGGCACCTGCACGGTCATCATGTGCCGGGCCTTGGTCAGATTGCCTTCAGCCACCGCGCTTTCGATCACGCCAAGGCGCGCTTCCGGTCGCCCGGGCTGTATGGCCAGCACACGCTGGTAATAACCACGAGCCTTGTCAGGCTCACCGCGCGCTGCCGCCCAGTCGGCCAACAATATCAGGTCGTCGGGGCCGCCTTCTCCACGCGCCAGGCTGGCTTCAAGCATGGCTGTCGCCTCAGTAACGCGGCCTTGAGCCTGCAGCTGCTGCGCCGAGGCCAGGGTCACGCGGCGCTGAATGCGCTGCTGCAGGGCATGCATGTCAGCGCTCCAGGCTGCCTGCGGCACTGCACCCAGGCTGTCCAGGGCCAAGGCATCACGGTCGCTGGACTCCAGGAACAGGCCATGGGCATAGCGGGTTGCTGGGTCGCGCGGCTGGTGCTGCACCAGTCTGGCGAAGGCCGCATCGGCCTCGGCGGTGCGGCCCTGGTGACGCAGGCTGTTGGCCAACTGATACACCAGCCAAGGCTCATCGGGGGCCAAGGCAGTGGCCTGGGCCAGCACCTGGCTAGCCGCTGCCCAGTCTTCGCGTTGCAGCGCCTGCTCACCCTGCTGACGCAGGCGTGCAAGTTCCAGGCTGCGACGCAAACTGGCGAACTGCACCTGCTGGCGAGTCGGCAGCCTGTCCAGGTACGCCTGCGCCTTGGCTGGCGATTGCGCCTGGTACACACGGATCAGGCCACGCACGGCGCTTTCATTATCCGGTGCCATGCGCCTCACTTGCAGGAACTGCCGCTCGGCGGCAATCGCATCGCCTTCAGCCAGCGAAACATCGGCCAGGCCGAGCAAGGCGTACTCATCTTTCGGGCGTTGCTGGCGCGCCTGCAAGTACAGTGCTCGGGCGCCTCGCAGGTTGTTGGCCTGCAGGGCGCGCTCAGCGTTGTGAAGTTGCGCCCAATACTGGCTGGACGACTCCAGGTCCTTCCATTGGCTGATCCAGTAGGTGTCCTGTTCCTTGGCACTCGCCGTCCGGAACGCTGTGTTGGCGTTTTCGTAACGGCCCTGACGCATCAGCGCATAACCCAGGGCGCCGTGCAGGCTGGCATCGTCCGGGTACCGGCGCAGCGCCCGACGCAGCTGTACTTCGGCTTCGGCATTTCGGCCCTTGTCGAGCAACGCCTTGCCGCGCTGGCCCGCCTGCCAGGACGGGTCGGCCAACAGCGTGCGCTGCTGTTGCAGGTTGGCGCTGGCCTGTGCCAGCAGCGGCGAAGCCGGGTAGCGCTTGAGGAAGGCTTGCCAGGCCGCTGCGCTGGTGCTGCTCACCGCTTGCCCGGACAGGTAGTCGAACTCCCGCTGGGCGGCAGCATCCCGGGCGCCGGGGTCGCGCGCCAGCTGATCGAGCAGTGCCAGCGCTTCGCGGTCACGCTTTTCGGCGAACAGCCAGCCAGCCAGGGTCTGGCGCAACCCGGCACTGCCGGGGTACTGCTGGTCCAGCTGCTGCAACTGCCTGATCGCCTCGGGCCGCTGACCTGGCAGGTTGCCGCGCACGCGCCAGTAATCCAGGGCCAGCTCAAGGCTGGGCGGCTCGCCGGCGAACAGCTGCTCATAAACCGCCAGCGCCTCCTGATTGCGCCCGGTAACGGCCAGCAGGCGCGCCTGCTGCAAGCGCCGCGCAGTCTGTGGCTGCTGCAACGCGAGCAGGCGCGCGGCCTGGCGCGCTTGCAGGCTACCGGGTGCCAAGGCATTGATCCTGGCACTCAGCTGTTCGGCCTCGGTGATGTTCTTTTCGCGCAATGCCAGGCTCAAGGCCGCCAGCAACACATCCGGGTTGCGTGGCTCCAGCAGCTGCAGGCGGCCCAGTGCATCACGCACCAGGTCGTCGCGGTGCAGCGCCTCGCCCCGGCGCACCTGGTCCAGCAGCCATTGGCGCTGCTCCCCGGCGTCCTTGGGTTGTGCGACGGCCTGGCAAGCCACCGTCGCCAGCATCAGCACGCCGATCATTCGCTGCATGGCGCACTCCAGGCCGGCAGCAGGTGGCCGTGCGAGTCAAAACGGTAACGGGCTTCATCCCAACCCTGGCCAAACAGCGCCAGCACCTGGCTGTAGTACGCCTTGGCCTCGACCGGCTGCTGATGCAAACGCTGCCGCTGCGCTGCCAGGCCAGCCACGTGCTCGGGAGAAGCCGCCAGCAAAGGCAGCAAGGCCGCAGAGAAACCGGCCGGGCCATGGCCGCTGGCAGCACCGCTGCGCGCATCCACGTGCTCGGGCGGCAGCCCGTCGCGTGTGGTCAATGCTGCCATCGGGGCATAGCGGGCCACCAGCTCGGCACGCTGGGGCGCGTCCTTGGCCAGCATGCCAACCCACAGGTAGACCCGGATGGCATCGTAATCACCGCCACTGCCATGCTGTGGGTCCGCTGCCAGCTCACCGGCCGGCGTCCACAGTAGCCAGTCCGGGGCGAAGCCTTTGGGTGACGATGCCAGCCACAAGCGCCGCGTATTGGCCGCCAGTTCGCCCCACAGCGGGTCCACCAGGCTGAAGCGGTCGAACAGTTGCAACGGCAGGTAACTGGGGTTAAGCCGCGTGCCACGGGCATCCTCGAAGCCGTAGTCGCCCGGCAGCAGCATCACCCCCAGGCCTGGCAGCTTGCGTACGGTCTGCGCAGCGATGCGCCACAGCAGGCGCTGGCCCAGTTGCGTGTAGGCCGGTTCGCCCCACAACCGCCCCGCTTCCAGCAGGCTGTAGGCAATCCACAGGTCGGCGTCGCTGGCATTGTTGGTATCCAGCACCTGCCACTGCTGCTGGCTGTTACGGCCCCACAGCCAAGCGGGAAGATGCCGGGCGAGGTCACCCTCGGCCAGGTTGTTGGTGGTCCAGCGCAGCAATTGCGCGAAGGCCTGCCGGTCATTGCCTACCAGGGCGAAGAACAGCGCATAGCTCTGCCCTTCCGAGGTGGTGATCAGGCGCTCGTCGCTCGGGTCGATGACCCGACCGTCCACACTCACCAGCTCGGCCTTGAAGCGGTCCCAGGCGGGCCAGGAACAGGCCGTCGCGGCATTGGCTAAGAAAGGCAGGCCGAAGGTGACCAGCCCCACCAGCAATCGGCGCATGATCACCCCGCCTCACCCAGGCGGCGCTTGCCTGCCCAGCGCAGTGCCCGCCAAAGCAGGAAGGCAAACAGCACCACGCAAATGGCCGCGATCGCCGCCAGCAGCACCGGGTGCTCGGACAAGTGGAACCACAACAGCAACCACCACGGCAATGCACCCACGAAGTAATGCTCGCCCACAAACTGGCTGGTAACGCCGCTGCTGCGCACCAGCGTTACCGAACCGGCCACCGCATCGAGCTTGCCCACATCGCCGAGCGTATCGCGCAGCAAGCCGTAATCGCTGTCGCTGCTGGCCAACAGGGCAACGACACTGCGCTGCGGGTGGAACGGCGACTTCAAACCGGTGATGGCCGCGATCGGTGCCTGCGCGCTCACCGCCACGCGGCTGCTTGCAGGCACCGCCCCGGTGTCGAAGCGCTGGCTTCCCGGCAGCCCTGCGCTGCGGCCTTGCAGCAACCAGTCACGCTGGGCGCTGAGCAGCAGGCCAAGGTTGGGCGCATCGCTCAGGGCTTCAGGCAGGCTGCCTATCAGCAGCAAGTCGGCATCGGCCGCTGCGGCCTGCTTCCAGTCATCCACCAGTTGCAGGCCCAGCGCCGGGTAACCGATTTGCCCGGCCAACCCGCCAATGGTATCGAGCAAGGTGCCGACCTGCATCGCCGTGGGTTTGCCCGGCATGATGACCAGGGTTTCGGAAAGGTCGGCCATGCGGCTGAACGGGAAGCCGCTGCGGGCAAATGCACGCAGGTCGGGCATGGCGATGTAGTGGTGATAACCGGACAGGTCGATGGTGGAGTTGTCGTCGATCGCTGCCCGCACATCCACCGGCAGGGATGTCTGGCAACGGTCGCGCTGGGCGCTGCCCAAGGTGCTGGCAAAGCTGAAATCAAAGCGCAGGCGGTTGCGGTCGCCGATTTTCAACGCCGGCACCAGTGACTTTTCGGTCAACGCAGTGCTGTCGCCGGAGAACACCGCCAGGCGCATTTCTTCGAGGGTGCCGCTGCGTCGGTCATTGCCCACCAGCGGCATGCTGGTGATGTACTGGTCGTTGACGCTGATGCTCAGGCGCGATTCGTCGGTCACCGCAGGCGCCGTGTAGCGGTATAGGGTGCGCAGCGGGATGCCCTGGTTTCGCCAGACAAACAGGTCGGGCGGCAGGTTCAGCTCCAGCGTCACCGGCCTAGGTTGAAGGCCACTGACTTGCAGCTGCTCGGGGTAGTCCAGCAGCTCGGCAAAGCGTACCGGCCGGTCGGTGCGCGTCCAGTTGGGGGCATCGTAAGGCTGACGTGGTTGCAAGGCAGTCATCTGCTCCACTTTCACCCGGGCGCCACGGAACAGGTTGTTCCCAACCGCCAGCGCCGATGCAGCCTTGACCAGATCATCGTCGTTGCGGCCCAGTACCAGCAGCACTTTGCTCCAGCGGTCATCCGGGTGGTCGATCATCTGCAGCACCGGGCCATCCACCGGCGGAAACTGCTGCAGGTCGGCGAGGAAGGCCGGGCGACGGTCGTTGGTGGCAAACACGATGCTTGGCTTTGGCGTGCCCGCCCGCGCCGGCAGGCGGTTGTACAGCACCGGGAAGGTTGCCTTGCGCCAACCGGCCTGGCTGCCGAAGTACGACGCCAGGATCGCCGCCGCGCGTTGCTCACCCAGGCTCGGCACGCCACTGAATACCACCGGCAGTTCCACTTTGCCGGTATCACGCGCATCGAAGAACGGCAGCGGGAAATACGCCAGGTCGTTGTCCAGCGCCAGGGCCTGCTCGTGCAACTGCACCTGGCTCTTGCGATTGAGGTTCAGCCACAGGCCGCTGTGCGCCGGGTCTTCGCAGATGTCGGTGTAGTGCCCGACAAACTCCAGGCGTACCCGGTTGAAGTCGCTGAGCAGCTTCGGGTCCAGCGGCAACTGGCGGCGCACGCGCTGGCCAGGCTGGTCCTTCTCCACGGGCACCACGCCCATCATTTCGTCATTGAGGTAGACGCGCAGATGCGACAGGTTCGGCAGCAGCGCTGGCGAAGGCGTGTAGTCCAGTTGCAGACTGGCGTCAGTGACCAGACGGTCGCGACGCACGCCGAACTCGATGTGTTCAGTGTTGCGCACCCCCAGCAACAGGCTGTCGGATGCATGCCCGAGCTGCGCGAAGGTTTTCATCACTGGCCAGTTCGGTACCGTGGGTACGGCTGGCTCGGCAAGCGGGGCTACAGAGGCGGCAGCAGCAGGCTGCGACAAAGCGGCAAGCAGCGCCATCGCCAGGCCCCAGGTACGCGCGGGATAACCAGTCATCATGCGTCTCGATCAACAAGGTTCAAAGAAGGAACAGCCCGTGGTGTGCGGGGCCAGTAGCTGGCCAGCCAACGTGCCAGCGCGCGCAGTGGCTGCAGCCACGCGTGTACCCACGGCGGCAGGTGCTCTAGCAGGCGCAGGTAACCGACACCGCCCAACTTCAGCACATCGACCAGGCTGCGCAGCGGGCGCTCGACCTCATGCTGCTCGCTCCAGCCCAGCCAGGCATCGGCGCGAGCAAACGTGCAGTGCACCAGATCGATACGCTGCTGTTGGCTTAGCGCGTTGAATACCAGGCCCACGTGCTGCCCGACCGTACGGGTGACACAGGCCTGGAAGGCGAACTCGCGCTGGCCACGGTTGAGCAGCAGGCGCACCTGCTCCCCCGGTTTCAGCGCAAGGCCGTCGTGCAGTTGCAGGCCGACACCGCCATCGGAGTAATCGACCAGGGTGCACGGGTAGGCGTGACCGCTGGCCAGCACCAGGCCTGCCGGCAGGCGCATCTGCACCCGGTGGGCGCGGCGCACCTGGCGCACTTCGGCGGCCACGGCAACCGCGGCGCCGATGATCAGCAGGTTGTAGACCACCCACAGCGAACTGACGATCACCGTGCCGATTTCTGCCGCCGGGCCGGTGAACAGGCGCCACACGGCAAAGCCCAGGCCCGCTACGTTGAGTGCCGCAAGCCACAGGTACGGCTGGGCGATGTGCCAGTCGAACTGCTCCTGCTCCATCAGGCCGCCCTTGGCGGTAACGTTGAACTTGCCTTTTTTCGGGGCGAACAGCGCGACCGTGGTGGGGCGGGCGATGTACCAGGCCAGCACGGTCTCGTACACCTCGCCCCAGAAGGTTTGCCGGTACTTGCCCTGCATGCGCGAGTTGGTCAGGCTGGCGTGGATCATGTGCGGCAGCACATACAACAGGATCATCAACGCCGGTGCGTAGATGATGTAGGCATGCAGTAGCAGGAACGCCAGCGGTGCGGTCAGGAACACCAGGCGCGGCAGGCCAGCCAGGAAGTGCAGCATCGCATTGGCATAGCACACCCGCTGGAACAGGCTCAGCCCACGCCCGAACACGGGGTTGTCGGTGCGGAAGATCTGCACCATGCCGCGTGCCCAGCGAATGCGCTGGCCGATGTGCGCCGACAGGCTCTCGGTAGCCAGGCCGGCCGCCTGCGGGATGCTCAGGTAGGCCGATGACCAACCCTGGCGGTGCATGCGCAAGGCGGTGTGGGCATCCTCGGTCACGGTCTCCACGGCAAAACCACCGATGCTTTCCAGCGCGGTGCGGCGCAGTACCGCGCACGAGCCGCAGAAAAACGCCGCGTTCCACATGTCGTTACCGTCCTGGATCAGGCCGTAGAACAGCTCCCCTTCATTGGGGCGGCGACGGAACGAACCCAGGTTGCGCTCGAACGGGTCGGGCGAAAAGAAATGATGCGGCGTCTGCACCAGTGCCAGCTTCGGGTCCTTGAGGAACCAGCCCACCGTCATTTGCAGGAAGGAGCGCACCGGCACGTGGTCGCAGTCGAAGATGGCAATCAGCTCGCTGTCGGTCACACCCAACGCATGGTTGAGGTTGCCGGCTTTGGCGTGCTTGCTGTCCGGCCGCACGATGTAGCCCACCCCCACCTCGTCGGCGAACGCGCGGAACGCATCGCGGCGGCCGTCGTCGAGGATATAGATCCGCAGGCATTCGCGTGGCCAGTCCAGGCCCAGGGCCGCCAGTACTGTGGTGCGCACTACCGACAAATCTTCGTTGTAGGTGGGGATCATCAGGTCTACGGTTGGCCAGTGCTGCGGGTTGGCAGGCAGGTTCGCCGGCTTGCGCTGCAACGGCCAGCTGGTCTGGATGTAGCCCAGGATCAGCACGAACCACGAATAGGTTTCCGCCGCCAGCAGGATCACCCCGCACACCAGGTCAGTGGTGTCGTTCCAGTTCAGGGTCGCGGTGTAGCGCCACCATAGATACCGGCAGGATATGATCGTCGACAGCACGATCAGCATCAGTGTCGGGAAACGCCCCGGCATGTGCCGCACCAGCATGGCAATGCCCAGCAGCAGGCCGATGAACACCAGCTGTGCCAGGTAGCCGAAGGGCTCCGTCACGCACAGCAGGGCCAGGCCCGTCGCGCACAGCGTCAGCGCACTGTAGAACGCCCGCCGGGCGAACACGCTCAAGCCGCGCAAGCGTGCCGAGGCTTCATGTCTGAAGGCACTGCCACGGTAGCGGGCAGGTACCTGCTGCAACCTGCCGATCACCAGGCTGCGGTAATGGCCCGCAACCTGTCGCGCATTCCGCAACTGCTCGCGCACGGTGGCCCAGACCCCCCGCGCGAACCCTGGCCGGTGTTGCGCCGGTTGCTGCCTTAGCAGCAGCCACAGGCTCTGGATCAACAGGCGGACCGGGTCGCCCAGGCTCGGACGCTTGCCCGCCAGTTGCGGGTACAGGCGCTGGCGCTCGGCCAACAGCGCCTGCCAGGCGGGGGACTCCAGGCGCAGAAACAGGAAGGCCAGCCATACGCCGAGGGTAAACAGGCAGGCTACCGGTAAGCGCGCACCGCGCGCGCTGAACCAGGTGTAGGTCGACAGGGGGCTCAACGTCACGGCTGGCGCCTCGTCAGGCAACGTACCGCCAGGCTCTGCACATCTCGGCAGGCCAGGCTATGCGGCGCGTAATGGCCGAGCGGTGCCTTGCATGCCAGCGCTTCGAGGAACGCCTCGTCGCGGTGCACCACCTGAATCGGCAGGCGATCACGGAACAGGTCACGCCATACCATCAACAAGTCGCTTTGCAAGCGGCTGGCCGGGTCGTAACGGTTGACCAGCAGCATGTCGTAGCGCTCGACCGGCTGGCGGCCGAGCAACAAGTGGCTGGCCATCTCGGCCTCGGCCACCAGTACTCGCACATCGGTCTCGATGCTGTGGCCAGCGGTATCAGGCGGCAGTTGCGGCAGGTCGAACAACACCCAGTCGAAATGCCCGGCCAGCTCGGCCTGACGCGCGCGCCATGCCTGCGCGTCGGGCATGGGGCGCGCCACGCCATCTGGCAGGTTGCCGAACGGCAGCAGGCATAGGCCATCGAGTACTTCATACACGGCATCGCCAACCGGCCGCCCTTGCCGCTCGGCCAGCGCCCAGCCTTCTTGCGTACCTAACGGCAGGTTGAAGTGCAGCCCGAGCAAGTTGCTTGGGCACAGGTCGATCAGCAGCACCCGCTCGCCCACGCCCTGCAGCGCATAGCCCAGCGCGGCCAGCAAGGCGCTGCGCCCCAGGCCACCACGCACGCCGTGCAAGGCCAGGCTGGTCATGCGGACACACCCTCGCGCTGCGCTGCAGCCGCGTGCAACGCGCCCGGGGTGCTGGCCCGATAGCTTTCACCCAGCAACGGCCAGCGCTGCAACGCCTGCTGAACCCCCACCAACATGGAAATGTCCTGGTAGTTCAGGTCTGGCATCGCCAGGTGCTGGCGCAACTGGGCGATATCGTCGCTGCGGTCGGACGGGTCTGCTTTGCCAGTGTTCATGGGCGCTCCTCGGGGATGGGCTGCCAGTCGGGCTGGCCTTGCAGGCGCATGTAGGCGCGCCCCTGATAGTTCACAACCTCCGCCCCGGAGGTCTGCGCAACCTGTTCTGTGGTCGGCAGGTCGGCCAGCAGGCCGGGCACATCCAGCGCCTGCTGCTGGCCCAGGCCGGCGTAAACGCGCGACACAAGCTCGGACAGTGCCAGGTAGCTGGTCGGTGCCGCGACACGCAGCGGCTCGCTGCGGGCCGGCTGCCCCATGCCGATGAACTTCAGGCCGACCGGTACATGGGTGATCGACGGCGTAGGGATTTCACGCATGCCTGACAGCTGCATGCGGTCACCGTGCAGCGCAGCGCCATGTTCCGGGACAATGGCCACGACCACGCGGCGGCCACTGCGCTCCAGCTCGTCGAGGAAGGTGCCCAGCTCACCAAACAGCCGGTTGGCGCGGGTGGCGTAATCGGCCACGCGGGTACCGCCGTCGGCGGTAACGATACGGTTGCCGTCGTGCAGGCTGATGCTGTTGTAGAACAGCGACACATGCTCGGCGGCGCTGCCTTGGCGCTGCCCCCACCAGCGGCGTAACACGTCCAGGTCACTGGCAATCGGCGAGCCGTCGAAACCGACCAGCGCGCGCGGGAAGTCGGTATTGCGCAAGCCGGGCTGCGGCATGTGCTGCTGGGTGATGTCGCCGATGAAGTTGTCGAACTGGCCGCTGTGGTTGAGCAAGGTATTGCTCTGGAAGCCGAGCTTGGCCAGGTTCTGGAACAACAGGCACTGCTCCGGGGCGCTCTGGTAAAGGCCCGCGTGGGACGACTGCCCGCAGCTGGCACGTAGCACGCGGATGGCCGCCGGCCCACTGTAGGAGGTGGCCGAATTGAACTGGTCGAAGACCACGTCCAGGCGCGACAGCAGCGGGTTGTCACGCAGCCCCGCGGCAGACAGGTCATCCCAGGCCAGCGAGCAGATGTTGATGATCAGCAGGTCGAACGGTTGCTCATCAACATTGATGGCAGGGAATGCCGTCACCCGCTCCCGCTCACTGGCGAAGAAACGTTCGAGCCAGCTGTCGAGCGTGGCATTGTCGGCAAGCGCTGCGGCCTGCACGGGCTTGCCGGGGCCGGCAGCCACATTGCCGGACGGCTGGCCGGCGTTGACGGCCAGTGAAGGCAGCCCGCCCACGGCCAGCCACGCCAGCCCCAGCAGGCTCAAGGTGCTCAGGCGCAGCCAATGGCGCAAGTACAGGTAGCCCACCAGCAACAGCGCCAACGCACCGAGCAGGTTCCAGTTGATGAAACGGCCCAGCAGTTCGAGCATTTAGTCCCATGAAAAGTCGAGCACACCCGGCTGTGCCAGCAGGCGGCTGAACGGCGGGAACCAGGTGTCCTGGTAGAACAACGCGACACCAATCGGCACCGCCACCAGCTGCCGCGCGACGCGCAGCCATCTCCCCGGCAAAGGCAGCAGCAGGAAAGCGGCGAACAGCAGGTTCGGCAGCGCCTGGAAGTCCAGCATGCCGAGGGCGACCAGCAGGAATTTTGCCAGGAAATAGAGGTTCCACCCTCCCAGTCCAGGCCAGCGCGCCAGTACCGGGAGGGAGGCGATGGTCTTAGTCATTACGGGGTTCTTGGCGTGCAGCGCGATGGCGGACGCCCAGCGGTTTCAGGTAACGGGGTGCAAGGCGGCGGCGCAACCAGCCGCGCAATGCAACGCGCAGGCGCAGCACCAGCAAGGCCAGGGCAAACGTCACCAGCGCAGTGATGGCAATTACTTGCAGGAGCTGCACGAAGTTCATGCTGTACCCCGCTTGCCCAGGGCAATCCGGCGTGGTGCCAGGGCCGACCTTGGGTGCGCAGGCTGTTGCGCCGCTGCATCCAGCCGCGGTGGCTGCGGTGCGCTGTCGTCGAGGAAGGCCGGGGTGGCCAGGCTGTCGACCCCGGCGAGTACCTCTTGGCTGATGAACAGTTCTTTCCACGACAACTGGAAGATGTGGTCAAGCGCTTGCTCGACCCCTTCAGAGCGGCAGGCGAACAGGAACAGGAACAGGACTTCGCCCACCACACAGGCAATGTCACCATCGCGGCGGAATACCGTGCGCGAACAGGCCTGCAGCGGGGTCAGGCCATGGGCCGGGCGCAATACCAGCAACTGGTGGACGATTTCGCCGTTGCGCACACCGTGCCACATGGTGTTCACGGCTTGCGCAAATGCACGGGGCGCTACCAGCCCGCAAATGGCCAGCGGCCGCAGCCGTGCGAGCAAGGCATCGAAGTTGCCCGGCAGATGCCGCCGCCATACGTAACCCTGGATGCTCTCGACCATGGTCAGGAAACGCGACAGGCTGGCACCGAACGGCACGATCTGGGTGGCACCACAGGCCAGCAGCAGTTGCTCGTCCTGATAGCGCAGGGTTGGCGCCATCTCGCGCACCACCAGCTTCAAGGCATTGCCACGTAACTGGCGCAGGCGGTGCAGCTCGCGTGCCAGGCTGTCCAGGCGCTGCCCGCCATCCATGGCAAAGATCACCGTGGCAGACACCGCTCTGCTGGCTTTGGCGCTCAGTTCGTCAAGGTTTTCGCAGACCTGCCAGTGCTCGGAGAAGGCGGGCGCGCCTTCCAGCACCGGGCGCTGGGCCAGGCACAGCAACTCATCACCACCGGTGTCGGATGGCACCTGCGGCGCTCCGGTAACGGCAAACCCGGTGTCAAGGCGCGCCAGCTCCAGGTCTCGGGTACCGGCCTTGCCGAGTGGGTTGCTCCAGAAATGCTGCAGGTAGCGCACCCCACCTTTGCCGCGGTACACCTGGGCCAGCCCGTCTACGCCCTGATTGAACGCGCGCAGCTGCTCCACCCGTCCAACACCCTGCCCGCTGCTGATGACCAGCAGCAGCGCAGCCTCGGCCAGCAATAAGGGCCGCAGGGCATTGCACCAACGGGCAACGTCATCGCCCGCCCAGGCCTCGAGTGGCGCCAGCAGCAACAGCACACGCCCGGGCACGTCGATGCGTGGCAAGTCATCAACCAGGTGCAGGGTGGCTTGCGGGGTGGTCTCGTACAGTGCCAGCTCGGCCGGGCCCTGCGCCGCATCGAGCGCACCCAGCACATCACCCATGGCTTGCGCATCGGTGATCAAGGTTGCCCGAACGTCGTCGAGCATGCCTGCAAGCACTTGGCGGCATAGCAAAGTGGCGTCTTCCGTGGCGTCACAGGCTACCCAGTACAGTCCTTGTTCATGAAGGCAGCTGCTTTCGGCGCCTATGCCGGAAATAGCCAACAACGGCATTCCATTCGTCAAAACAGTGGCTCTACGTCAAAAATTTAAACGGCTTTGAAGCTAGATTTGCACATGGGTCGTCGACGGCTTTTGACCCTCGTCAAAAAAACGACAAAAACACCGACGCACCATTTAAGTGCGTCAATTCTACAGCAGCAAGGCAAAATAATGTCAACCGCAAATGTAATGAATTGCAAAGGTGTGTCGAACGCTGCACCAAGGGCAGGATGCTGCATGCGAATGTGTCGATGTGCGTTAAGGTTACCTGTCAGGCAGATGCTGATTTACCGGAGACACGCATGCTTCGCATTTTTGAACGCTGGCTAGACCCCTTCCCCCCTGACGAAGTACCGCCGCCGCCAGTTGGCCTGTTGCGCTTCATGTGGGCCTGCACCCGGGGCGCTCGCGGCTACATTCTTGCCTTGGCACTGCTCAGTGCCGGGGTGTCGATTTACGAAGCCTGGCTGTTTGCGTTCCTCGGCCAGGTGGTCGACCTGCTCTCGGCCTGGCAGGCCGGTGGCGCCGCCGCCAGCACACAGGAAAGCCACGTACTGTGGGGGATAGGCATCGTCCTGGTTACCAGCATCGGGCTGGTGGCGCTGCGCACCCTGGTGCAGCACCAGGTGCTGGCAATCAATCTGCCGCTGCGCCTGCGCTGGGACTTCCACCGCCTGATGTTGCGCCAGAGCCTGTCGTTCTTCTCCGACGAGTTCTCTGGCCGGGTTACCACCAAGGTGATGCAGACAGCGCTGGCGGTGCGCGAAGTATTGTTCACGCTCATCGAGATCCTGCCCGGCATCGGCGTGTACTTCATTGCCATCATCGCCCTGGCCGGTGGCTTTGCCCTGAAACTGATGCTGCCGTTCATTGCCTGGCTCGTGCTGTTCGGGCTGGCCATGCTGTATTTCGTGCCACGCCTGGGCAAGGTCGGGCAAGAACAGGCCAACGCACGGTCGTCGATGACCGGGCGGATTTCCGATGCCTACACCAACATCACCACGGTGAAACTGTTCTCGCACTCCAAACGCGAAGCGCACTTTGCCCGTGCAGCCATGGAGGATTTCAAGCAGACCGGCTTTCGCCAGATGCGCCTGGTCAGCCAGTTCGAAATCGTCAACCAGGCACTGGTAGTGGGCTTGATCTTCGGCGCAGGCGGCTACGCGTTGTGGCTGTGGCACCAGGGCCAGGTCGGCACCGGAGCGGTCGCGGCCATTACCGCCATGGCCCTGCGTATCAATGGCATGTCGCACTGGATCATGTGGCAGATGACGTCGCTGTTCGAAAGCATCGGCACCGTGCAGGACGGCATGGCCACCCTCACCCGCGGCCCCAAAGTACAGGATGCGCCGGGTGCCACCGAGCTGGTAACCGGCGGCGGCGCGGTGAGCTTCGACAAGGTCTGCTTCAACTACAACGGCGAGCGCCAGGTGCTCAACGACCTGAGCCTGCATATTCGCCCGGGCGAAAAGGTGGGGCTGGTCGGCCGTTCCGGCGCCGGCAAGTCCACCTTGATCAACCTGTTGCTGCGCTTCTACGACGTGGACAGTGGCGAAATTCGCATCGATGGGCAAAACGTCGCCAAGGTGACGCAAGACAGCCTGCGCAGCGCCATCGGCATGGTCACCCAGGACACCTCGCTGTTGCACCGTTCGATTCGTGACAACATCGCCTATGGGCGCCCGGACGCAACCGACGCGCAAATCCGCGCCGCTGCAGCCAATGCCCAGGCCGATGGTTTCATTAGCCAACTCAGCGACCGCCAGGGCCACAACGGTTACGACACCTTGGTGGGCGAGCGCGGTATCAAGCTGTCTGGCGGCCAGCGCCAGCGCATCGCCATTGCCCGGGTAATGCTGAAGAACGCACCGATCCTGCTGCTGGACGAAGCCACCAGTGCGCTGGACTCGGAAGTGGAAGTGGCGATTCAGGAAAGCCTGGACGAAATGATGCAGGGCAAGACCGTCATCGCCATCGCCCACCGGTTGTCGACGATTGCCGCCATGGACCGGCTGATCGTGATGGATGAAGGGCGCATCATCGAGCAAGGTACCCACGCCGAGCTGTTGGCGAAGAATGGTACTTATGCCCGACTGTGGCAGCACCAGAGCGGTGGGTTCCTGGGTGAAGACCAGGGCGTGGCCGAGGCGGTTGAATAGGCTCACCTGAAGCTGACGCGGGCATTGTGGGAGTGACCTTGCCGGGGCGCTCCCACAGAAATCGCGCCTACCTGAATCTGGTACTTCAACCAAACACATGCGAAGGCCGGCGCAGCACCGGGTCGAACGGGTTGACCCGTTCGCCAATCGCCGCCGCCTCGCGCTTGAGCAATGCCACCACGGTCGGCATGCGGTTGGGCCCAAGGCGGTCGCTGATGGTCGCCACGCTCAACGCTGCCACCGCATGGCCGTTCCGGTCCAGAATCGGCACTGCCAGGCCGGCCATGCCGTCGAGCACTCCGGTGTTGCGCCCGGCGTAGCCGAGGCTGCGCACGTTGTCGATTTCGGCACGCAGCAACACTTCGTCGTAATGATGAAAGTCCTTCAACCGCGGCAGGTTGTAGCGGATCACCTCGTCCCGCTCCTCCTCAGGCAGGAAGGCCAGGATCGCCAGGCTGCCCTGCCCCACGCCCAACGCCACGCGGCCGCCGATGTCGCCGGTAAAGGTACGGATCGGGTACGGCCCTTCGCTGCGGTCCAGGCACACGGCATCGAACCCCGAACGCGCCAGCAAAAACAGCGAATCGCCCAGCGAAGCCGACAACCGCAGCAGGCTGGGGCGCACCACATCGCGCAGGTTGCCCGCCTGCCCGGCCTTGGCCGCCAGGGCAAAGAAATCCAGGCTCAGCCGATAACGCTTGCTGGTGGCGCACTGGTCGACCATGCCCTCCTCGATCAGGCTACGCAACAGCCGATGGGTGGTGGGCTGCGCCAGGCCAACCCGCAGCGCCAGCTGGCTGACCTTCTCGCCCTCCCCCCCGCAATCACCTAGCGCGCGCAGCACGGCGAACAAACGCGACACTGCGCTTACGCCAACTTCCTTGGCGCGTTCATTTCGTTTACCGGAATCCATTTTTCGTTTAACCCATAGAAATTTCATTGAGTGGAATAATTTCAAAATAGCTGTCACTCAGTGAAATTACTCTTTGTCGCCATCCTAATCATTGCCCTACTCTCCGGTCCATAGGGCGATATCACAACATCGGCCGCCGCCATAGAAGCGAGCGCCAACGTCCGTAAAAGCTTTGCTTTTCGCCGCTGGCGCTCTGCCCACCCTGAAGCTGCCGGGTTACCCCGGTTCCGTTTGCGATGGAGCACAGCCATGACCTTTCTGTTGATCGACAAGCTTTGCAAGCGCTATGGCGCTACGGAGGCAGTGGCCAGTTCGTCACTGGCCATCGAAAAAGGCGAGTTTGTCTCCCTGCTCGGCCCTTCGGGCTGCGGCAAGACCACCACCCTGCAGATGATTGCTGGCTTCGTCGAAGTAACCAGTGGCCGCATCGTCCTCGACGGCCGCGACATCACCCACGCCAAGCCGGCCAGCCGGGGCCTGGGCGTGGTGTTCCAGAGCTACGCGCTGTTCCCGCACATGACCGTGCGCGACAACGTTGCCTTCGGCCTGCGCATGCGCAAGGTGGCCAACGCCGAGATCGCTCGGCGCGTCGACCAGGCGTTGGCGTTGGTACGCCTGGACAAGCACGCCGAACGTTACCCGCGTGAACTGTCCGGCGGCCAACGCCAGCGTGTAGCCCTGGCCCGCGCACTGGTGATCGAACCGCCGGTGCTGCTGCTGGACGAGCCGCTGTCAAACCTGGACGCACACCTGCGCGAAGAGATGCAGTTCGAAATCTGCCGTATCCAGAACGAAGTCGGCATCACCACCCTGATGGTCACCCACGACCAGGCCGAAGCCCTGTCGATCAGCGACCGGGTAGTGGTGATGGAAGCCGGGCGCATCACCCAGATCGATGACCCTTACCGCCTCTACGAGCACCCGGGCACGCCGTTCATTTCCGACTTTGTCGGCAAGGCCAACCGCCTGCATGGCGTCACCGGCCCCGGCGGGTTACCGCAGGCAGCCGCCCAGGGCCCGCTGGTCCTCAGCCTGCGCCCGGAAAAGATCAGCCTTGGTGCAGCCGGCAGCGGCAAGCTGGCAGGCCGCGTCAGCTGCCGTTACTTCCTTGGCAGCCAGTGGCTGTACCGCGTCGATACCGCCTTGGGCAACCTGGCGGTGGTGCGCGCCAACGATGGCAGCGCGCCGCTGGACGAAGGTGCCCCGGTCGGCCTGGACTGGAACGATGCCCTGCTGCGGGTGCTGAACACAGCCGAGGTGGCCGCATGAGTACGGCAAAACTGCGCAGCAACACCTGGGGCTACGGCCTGAGCAGCCCAGCCCTGCTGTTGTTCCTGGCGTTGCTGGTGATACCGCTGGGGCTGACTGTGCTGTTGTCGTTCAACGCGTTCGACTACACCAGTGGTATCCAGGCCGGCCAGTACACCTTCAGCCATTACCTGAGCCTGGTGACCGACACCTATTACTACGAAATCTTTTTTCGCACCTTCTGGATCAGTGCCCTGGTCACCTTGTTGTGTGTGCTGATCGGCATCCCCGAAGCCATGGTCCTCAGCCGCATGGGCGCGCCGTGGCGCTCGATCTTCCTGATCCTGGTGCTGACCCCGCTGCTGATTTCGGTGGTGGTGCGCGCCTTCGGCTGGAGCCTGCTGCTGGGGTCTGACGGCCTGATCAACCAAGGCATCAGCGCCCTCGGCGGGCAGCCGGTGAAGCTGCTGTACACCCCGTTTGCGGTGATCATCGGCCTGGTCCACGTGATGCTGCCGTTCATGATCATCCCGGTGTGGACCTCGCTGCAAAAGCTTGACCCGGCCGCCGAGCAGGCCGCGCTGTCGCTGGGCGCCAGCCAGTGGACGGTGTTCCGCCGCATCGTGCTGCCACAGATCATGCCCGGTGTGCTGTCGGGCACGCTGATCGTGTTCGGCCTGGCCGCCAGCTCGTTCGCCATCCCGGGCCTGCTGGGCGGGCGGCGGCTGAAGATGGTCGCCACCATGATCTACGACCAGTACCTGGCCGAACTGAACTGGCCCATGGGCGCCACCATCGCCGTCGCCCTGCTGCTGATCAACCTGCTGGTGATGCTCAGCTGGAACCGGCTGGTCGAACGCCGCTACAAACGCGCACTTGGAGTGTGAACCGATGACCCGTAACGGCCCGCTGGCCTTGTCTTTTCATGCCTTGGTGATGCTGTTCATGCTCGCCCCGCTGGTGGTGGTGTGCCTGGTGGCATTCACCCCGGAAAACACCCTGAGCCTGCCCACTGCCGGCTTCTCGCTGCGTTGGTTCAGCGCTGTGTTCGAGCGTGCCGAGTTCCTCGACGCGTTTTACACCAGCCTGAAACTCGCCGCCCTGGCGGCCTCGCTGGCCACCCTGATCGCCGTGCCGGCGGGCCTGGCGCTGACCCGCTACAGCTTCCCTGGCCAGGGCTTTGTCAACGGCCTGCTGCTGTCGCCGATCATCATCCCGCACCTGGTGCTGGGTGTGGCCTTGCTGAGGTTGTTCGCCCTGCTTGGGGTCAATGGCAGCTTCACCTGGCTGGTGTTCGCCCACGTGGTGGTCATTACTCCGTACGTGCTACGCCTGGTACTGGCTGCCGCCATCGGCATCGACCGCAGCGCCGAACAGGCCGCGCAAAGCCTGGGCGCCGGGCGCATCACGCTGTTCTGCAAGGTCACCCTGCCAATGATTCTGCCCGGCGTGGCCGGTGGCTGGCTGCTGGCGTTCATCAACAGCTTCGACGAAGTGACCCTGTCGATCTTCGTCACCTCGCCTGCCACCCAGACCCTGCCGGTGCGCATGTACGTATACGCCACCGAGTCCATCGACCCGATGATGGCCGCCGTCTCGGCGCTGGTGATTGCCGTCACCGCCCTGACCATGATCGCCCTGGACCGCGTGTATGGCCTGGACCGCGTATTGGTGGGCAAGCAATGACAAGGAATGCCCCTATGCCGCTGTTCAAGCGCGTGGCCGAACACGACCGCGAGCCGCTGCCCTTCCTGCTCGACGGCCAACCGGCTCAAGGCATGAACGGCGACACTCTGCTGACCGCCATCCTCACCAACGCCACCCACCTGCGTGGCAGCGACTTCAGCGCCGAACCGCGCGCCGGTTTCTGCCTGATGGGCGCCTGCCAGGACTGCTGGGTACGCCTGCAGGACGGCCGCCGGGTGCGCGCCTGCTCGACCTTTCTGGAACCGGGCCAATGTGTCACCCGCGAACCGGGGCGCCAGCCATGAGCGCAACCGTCATCATTGGTGCCGGCCCCGCCGGCATCCGCGCCGCGCAAACCCTCGTGGCCCATGGCGTGCGCCCAGTGCTGCTGGACGAAGCCAGCCGTGGCGGCGGGCAGATCTACCGCCAGCAGCCGGCCAACTTTCGCCGCTCGGCCAAAGCGTTGTACGGCTTCGAGGCGGACAAGGCCCGGGCCCTGCACAACACCCTTGAACAACTGCGCGAGCAGATCGACTACCGGCCGGAAACCTTGGTGTGGAATGCCGAGCAGCAAGTACTGGACACCTTGCAGCAGGGCCAGTTGGCCGACCGCCTGGCATTCGACCGGGTGATCGTCGCCACTGGCGCTACCGACCGCGTGTTGCCGATCCCCGGCTGGACCTTGCCCGGGGTGTATACCTTGGGCGCCGCGCAGATCGCGCTGAAGTTTCAGGGCTGCGCCATCGGCGAGCGGGTGGTGCTGGCTGGCACCGGGCCGCTGTTGTACCTGGTGGCCTACCAGTACGCCAAGGCCGGCGCCACTGTCAGCGCAGTGCTCGACACCTCGCCGTTCAGCGCCCAGGTACGCGCCCTGCCGCGCCTGTTGCTGCAGCCGGGCACCTTTGCCAAGGGCCTGTACTACCGCGCCTGGCTCACCCGCAAAGGCGTGCCGGTGCATCAGGGGGTGACCCTGCTGGGCATCGAAGGCGAGCAACGCGCCAGCGCCGTACGCTGGTCGCGCAATGGCCAACAACACACCTTGCCGTGCGACGCCGTGGCATTCGCCCACGCCCTGCGCAGCGAAACCCAACTGGCGGACCTGCTGGGCTGCCAGTTTGCCTGGAACACCATCAACCGCGCCTGGCTACCGGTACGTGACGCCCAGGGCCGCGCCAGCAGCCCCGGTGTGTACCTGGCTGGCGACGGCGCCGGCATCCTCGGTGCCGACGGCGCCGAAATGACCGGTGAACTGGCCGCCCTGACGCTGCTGGCCGACCTCGGCAAACCTGGCAACCCGCAACGCCAGCATCAGCTGGAAAAACGCCTGGCTACCCTGCAGCGCTTTCGCCAGGGCCTGGAACAGGCCTTTCCGTTCCCCGAGCAATGGGCTCGGCAGGCCCCGGACCCGTTGACCGTGTGCCGCTGTGAACAGGTCAGCGCTGGCGAAATCCGCGCCACCGTGCGCGCCGGGCACTGGGAAATCAACCGGGTCAAAGCCATGTGCCGGGTCGGCATGGGCCGTTGTCAGGGCCGTGTGTGCGGGGCCGCCGCCGCCGAACTGATTGCCTGCGAAAGCGGTCGGTCCATTGACCAGGTCGGGCGCCTGCGTGGCCAGGCACCGGTCAAGCCCCTGCCCTTCGGCCTGGAGATCAAGCCATGAAGTGGATCGAGGTGGACGCCATTGTTGTCGGCGGTGGCATCGTCGGCAGCAGCGCTGCATTGACCCTGGCCCGCGGTGGCAAACAGGTGGCGCTGCTTGAACGTGACTTCTGCGGCTCGCACTCCAGCGGGGTGAACTATGGCGGGGTCCGTCGCCAAGGCCGCTCGCTGGCCCAGCTGCCATTGTCGATGCGTGCCCATGCCATCTGGGGGCAGTTGCGCGAGTGGATCGGCATCGACGGCGAGTACACCCGCAGCGGCCACCTGAAGCTGGCACGCAGCCAAACCGACTTCGACGCCTTGAAGGCTTATGCCCGTCGGACCCAGGCCTTTGACCTGCGCCTGCAACTGCTGGAGCACCGCGAACTGCGCCAGCGCTTCCCTTGGGTGGGCGATATCGCCGTCGGCGCGTCATATTGCCCCGAAGACGGCCATGCCAATCCGCGCCTGGTGTCACCCGCCTTCGCCCAGGCGGCCCGGCACAGCGGCGCCCAGTTGCACGAACAATGCAAAGTGCTGGAGGTAGACCACGACGGCCAGCGCTTCACCATGCGCACCAGCACAGGCCAGTGCTTCAGGGCGCCCTGGTTGCTGAACTGCGCCGGTGCCTGGTCGGCGCAACTGGCCGAGTACTTCGGCGAAGCGGTGCCGCTGACGGCGGCCCACCCGGCCATGCTGGTCACCGAGCCACTGCCGCTGTTCATGACCGCCAGCACCGGGGTCGAAGGCGGCGGTATCTACGCCCGCCAGGTGGCGCGCGGCAACTGCGTGCTGGGCGGTGGGCGTGGCTTTGCCCTGACCCCGACCACCGCCCGCCCGGGGCAAGCCGCAGTGCTCGACATCCTGCGTAATGCCACCGAGCTGTACCCGGCATTGGCCGGCGCCCAGGCGATTCGCACCTGGAGCGGCACCGAAGGCTACCTGCCCGATGACGAACCCGTGATCGGCCCCAGCCTGCGCCAACCCGGCCTGCTGCATGGCTTCGGCTTTGCCGGCGCCGGTTTTCAGATTGGCCCGGCAGCCGGGGAAGCCCTGGCGCAATGCGTCCTTCATGGCGCGCCGGCCATCAGCCTGGCGGCCTTTTCCATCAACCGTTTTCAGCCCAGCCACCACTACAAGGAAAACCTGTCATGACGCACAAGCAACGTTTGCTCGCCCTGTTCTGCACCGTACCTGGCCTGTTCGCCTGCCTGCCCGCCATGGCGCAACCCACGCTGTACCTGGGCATGAACGGCGGCACCATGGAGCGGCTGTTCAGCGACAACATCCTGCCCTCGTTCGAGAAGGCCAACGGGGTGAAAGTGGTGATCGTTCCCGGCACTTCGGCCGACATCCTGGCCAAGGTCCAGGCCACGCCGAACAAGCCGTCGATCCACGTGATGGTGCTGGATGACGGCATCATGTACCGCGCCATCGGCATGGGCCTGTGCAGCACGCTCAAGCCCAACCCGACGCTCGCCCAGCTGCCGGAGAAGGCCCTGATCAAGGACAAGGCTGCCGCCGTCAGCCTGGGTGTGACCGGGCTTGCCTACAACAGCCGCCTGTTCAAGGAAAAAGGCTGGGCAACACCCACCTCCTGGAACGACCTGGCCGACCCGCGCTTCAAGGACAAAGTGGTGTTCCAGTCGATGGCGTCATCCACCTTCGGCTTGCACGGTTTCCTCATGTACAACCGCCTGCACGGTGGCAGCGATACCGACGTCAACCCGGGCTTCACGGCCTGGAAGAAGAACGTTGGCCCGAACGTGCTGGAGTACATCCCAAACTCGGCCAAGCTTTCGGAAATGGTGCAAACCGATGAGGCCGCGTTGTTCCCGCTCACCCCTACCCAGGTGACGGCGCTGAAGCTCAAGGGCATCCCGGTGGAATACGCCGCGCCCAAGGAAGGCGCCGTGGTGCTCAACCAGGCCGAATGCGTCACCGCCAACAACGACCAGCCGGAGCTGGCGCAAAAGCTTGCCGAGTTCCTGCTCAGCCCTGAGGCGCAGGCACCGGCACTGGAACTGGGTGACCAGATCCCGTCCAACCCCAACACGCCGACCAGCGACAAAACCCGTGGCCAGGTCGAAGCCATGCAGACCTACCTGCAAACTGCCGTGACCATCGACTGGGACCAGGTCAACACCCAGCGCCCGGAATGGAACGCCCGCTGGAATCGCCAGATCGAGCGATAGGCCGAGGCCCCCTGGCCCGCTCCCGGCGCCCCAGGTGCCGGCCAGCGGGCACCGTCACCCCGCCCGCATGGCGCCTCAATCCAGCACTGGCCGCAACAGCGCCTGCGCCTCGTACAGTGGCGGCAAATAACGCATGCGGATTTCATCAACACTCAACCGCGAGGCATGAGTCGTGATGGTCAGCGTCGCTTTCAACTGCCCGGCACGGTCCAGCAACGGTACACCCAGCACCCGCATACCGACTTCATATTCCTGGTCAACAATACAGAAGCCCTGCCCCTTCACCCGGTGCAATTCCGCCTCCAGCTGTGCCCGGTCTGTGAGCGTGTAGGGCGTCAACACCCGCAACGGGTTGCGTGCAAAGTACTCACCTCGCTCCCCCTCACCCAGCCAGGCCAGCCAGATCCGCCCGCCGGCCGTGCAATACATTGGCACCCGCGAACCGGGCCTGATCGACAACGACGCCACATGGCTGTAGCGGCTGCGCACCAGGTGGATGATCTCGTCACCATCGCGGGTACCCACCGACACATGCTCCTGGGTCTGGCGCGCAACCTGCTCGACAATCGGCCGTAGCATGCGCGGCAGCTGCGCCGAGTCCACGTACGCCTGGCCAATACGTAAAGCCTTGGGCGTCAGCCAGTACTCGCGGCTGTCAGTTTCGGCAAAGCCCTCGTGCACCAAAGTCAGCAAAAAACGCCGTGCGGCACTCGGCGTAAGGCCAGACAACCTGGCCGCCTGCGGCACGCTCAGGCGCGGTTGCTCAGCGCTGAACAATTGCATCAGGGCCAGGCCTTTCTGCAAGCCGGCGATCAAATCGCGGGGGTGGATGGCGGGCGTGTTCATCTTTACGACTCGCAAGTGGAAAAAAACAGCCGATTACTGCGATAACCGGATCATGGTTGCGATTATCGCATCAAAAGCCCGATCAACGCATTGTTGCTCTTCCACCTCTGCATCACGCTTGCCTTCACAACAACATCAATAAGGAGGTCAGCATGATTCGTGGTTCCACTGAACTGGTTGCCATCGTCGGTTCGCCCATTGCCCAGGTGAAGTCCCCCGAGAACTTCAACACCTGGTTCGCCAACAACAACTGCAACGTCGCCATGCTGCCCATCGACCTGCACGAAGCCGCGCTGGGCAGCTTTGCCGACAGCCTGCGCGGCTGGCAGAACCTGCGCGGGTGCGTGGTCACCGTGCCGTACAAGCAGGCCCTGGCCAGCCGCCTGGATGGTTTGAGCGAACGTGCGGCTGCCTTGGGTTCGGTCAATGTGATACGTCGCGAGCGCGACGGGCGCCTGCTGGGTGACAACGTAGACGGCGCCGGCTTCCTCGGTGCTGCGCGCAAGCATGGCTTTGACCCGGCGGGTAAACGGGCGCTGGTGATCGGTTGCGGCGGGGTTGGCAGTGCCATCAGCTACGCATTGGGCGAGGCAGGTATCGTCAGCATTACCCTCAGCGACCCCAGCACAGCGCGCATGGGCGCTGTGTGCGAACTACTCGGCAATGCCTTCCCGGGGCTTTCGGTCAGCACGCAGTTCAGTGGACTGGAAGACTTCGACCTGGTGGCCAACGCCTCCCCGGTCGGCATGGGCACAGGCGCAGAACTGCCGTTGTCCGCTGCCCTGCTGGCCACGTTGCAGCCAGACACCCTGGTCGCCGACGTGGTCACTTCGCCCGAAATCACCCCGCTGCTGAACCGCGCCCGGCAAGTAGGCTGCGCGACCCAGACCGGCCCGGAAATGGCCTTCGCCCAACTCGGCCACCTTGGCGCCTTCATGGGCGTGACGCCGCAGGAGATCTGAGGCCATGGCCACTCTTGAACACATACAACACAGCTTTGACCTGGTGGTATTGGGCAGCGGCGCCGGTGGTTTTGCCGCCGCCGCCACGGCGGCTCGCCGCGGGCTGAAGGTGCTGGTAGTGGAAAAGGCCGAACGTTTTGGCGGCACCTCGGCGATATCCGGCGGCGCGGTGTGGCTGTACGGCACCGATCAAGCCCGCGCCGCGGGGGCCAAGGATTCACCCGCGGCCATGCGCACCTACCTCAAACATGTGATCGGCGACGGCTACGACCCTGCCCTCGCGGACGCCTTCATCGAACATGGCCACCAGGCACTGCGTTGGCTGGAACAGCACACCGAGCTGCGCTACGCCCTTCGACCGCACTCCCCGGATTATTACCCCGATGCCCCTGGCGCCACCCAGTTTGGTCGGGCGCTGGAAATGGTCGAGTACGACGGCAAGCACCTCGGCCCACGCTTCAAGGACCTGCAAATGCCACCGCCCGGCATGCTGTTGTTCGGCGGCATGATGGTCAACCGCGTGGATATCCAGCATTTCCTCAGCATTCGCCGCTCGCCCAGGTCGTTGTGGCATTGCCTTAAACTGATGGCACGTTACGCACGGGACCGCCTGCAGCACCCGCGTGGCACCCGGTTGACTACCGGCAACGCACTGATCGCCCGCCTGGCCACCAGCGCCTTTGCCCATGGCACACAGCTGTGGTTGCGCAGCGAGGCCCTGGAACTGATCGTTGAACAGGGCGCGGTCACGGGCGTGGTGGTACAGCACGAGGGGCGCCGCGAACGGGTACTGTGCCGCGGCGGTGTGGTGTGCGCCATGGGCGGGTTCGCGGCGGGCGCACTCGCCGCTGGCTACCGGCCAGCCCAGCAAGCACCGCACCTGACCATGTCACCCGCTGCCAACGACGGCGCTGCCCTGCGCCTTGGCCGGGCTGTTTCGGCAGCGCAGGGCGAGGGCCTGGCGGCCAACTTCTTCTGGGCGCCGGTTTCCGAACTGCGCCACGCCAGTGGCGAGCGTGAGCGCTTCCCGCATCTGGTTACAGACCGCGCCAAACCCGGCGTGATCGCGGTGAACCCGGCCGGGCGGCGCTTTGTGAACGAATCCGACTCCTACCACCACTTCGTGCAGACCATGTTCGCCAACGGCCTTTCCAGCTGCTGGCTGGTCTGCGACGCCGAGGCCATGAACCGCTATGGCCTGGGCCTGGCGCGGCCAAAACCGGTGAACAACCAGGCGCTGATCGACGCCGGTTACCTGTATCAGGCGGCAACACCGCAAGCCTTGGCCAAGGCCATCGGAGTCGACCCGCAGGTATTCGTGCACACCCTGGAGCAATTCAACGCCGACGCCTGCAACGGCATCGACCGCGCGTTCGGCAAAGGCGGCAACAGCTACAACCGCTACATGGGCGACCCGCAGCACACCCCCAACCCATGCCTGGCGCCGCTTGCCAGCGGGCCGTACTACGCCATCCGTATCCACACCGGCGACCTCGGTTCGGCCTGCGGCCTGGTGACCGACGCCCAGGCCAACGTGCTGAACCGCGACGGCCAGCCAATTGCCGGCCTTTATGCGGTCGGCAACGACATGAACTCACTGATGAAAGGCACCTACCCCGGCCCCGGCATCACCCTGGGCCCCGCCCTAACCTTCGGCTGGCTCGCTGCCAACCACATCACCGCGCGCCTGCAGGCGCCGGCCACCCAAACGGAGACCCCGGCATGTACTACGAACTGAGAACCTACACCCTCGACCCTCTGAAAATGGCCGACTGGCTGGCCCTGTACCAAAGCCATGCGCTGGAAGTGCAAAGCGAGCACCTGGGTAACCTGGTGGGCTTTTTCACCAGCGAGTTCGGCGACGTCAACCAGGTGGTGCACATCTGGGGCTATGCCAGCCTCGACGAGCGCATCGCCCGCCGCGCCGCGATGGCAGCCGACCCGCGCTGGGCGGAATTCTCCCGACGCAACCGCGAACTGGCGGCAGTAGTACGCCTGCAATCGCGGCTGATGCGGCCCACCGGCTTTTCGCCGCTGCAGTAAACCGTAAGCCATCTCCTACCAACGCCTGAGCGGAACCCTTGCATGCAACCCCTCGAATGCGACGTACTCGTCATCGGTTCCGGTGCCTCTGGCCTGGCGGCCGCCGTTACCGCCGCGCATCACGGCCTGCACGTGATCGTTGCGGAAAAAGCCAGCCAGCTGGGCGGCACCAGCGCCTGGTCGGGGGGCTGGCTGTGGGTTCCGCGCAACCCGCTGGCCGTTGCCGAAGGCATCGTCGAAAACGACGATGCCCCAGAACGCTACCTGCGTGCGCAAACCCATACGCACGAGCTGGACCCACGCCAGCGTGCATTCCTGCGCCACGGCCCCGAAATGGTGGCGTTTTTCCAACAGCACACCGCTGTACAGTTTCAATCCGGTAGCCGCATGCCTGACATGCGCGAAGGTGACGGCAGCGCAAACGGCGGCCGTTCGCTGTGCGCACTGCCCTACGACGGCCGCCTGCTCGGGCCTTGGCTGCACAAGCTGCGCCCGCCGCTGGACATCGTCAGCCTGGCCGGCATGGGCATTGCCGGCGGCGCCGACATGGCCGCCTTTTTCAATGCCACACAATCGCCCAAGGCAGCGTTGCATGTAGGTAAACGCCTGCTGCGCCACGGGCGCGACCTGCTGCTGCACCGACGCGGCCAGCAACTGGTCAACGGCAACGCACTGGTGGCACGCCTGCTGCGCAGCGCCCTGGACCTGGGTGTGACGCTGCTGACCGACAAGCCGGCCAGCCGCCTGTTGGGGGAAGGCCGGGTCAGCGGCGCGCTGTTTGCCGATGGCCAGGCGATTCACGCACGCCGGGGTGTGGTGCTGGCCTGTGGCGGCTTCCCGCACGACCGCAAGCGCATCGCTCAATTGATGGCTCATGCGCCGGATGGCACCCGGCATTACTCTGCAGCGCCCAAAGAAAACAGCGGCGACGGCCTGCGCCTGGGTGAACAGGCCGGTGGCCTGGTAAGTACCAAGCTGGCGCAATCCGGTGCCTGGGCACCGGTTTCGCGGGTACCACGCAAAGATGGTACCTTCGGCCATTTCCCGCACCTGATCGACCGCGCCAAACCCGGCTTCATCGCCGTGCGCCGCGATGGCCGGCGCTTCGTCAACGAAGCCGATTGCTACCATGACTTCATGAACGCACTGTTCGCTGCCACGCCGCAAGGCGAGCCACCTGAAGCCTGGCTGATCTGCGACCACGCCGCGCAACGCCGCTACGGCATCGGCTGGGCCAAGCCGTTTCCCTTCCCCACCCGCTTTTACCAACGCTGTGGCTACCTGCACAGCGGCGCTACGCTGGCGCAGCTTGCGCAACGCTGTGGGATCGATGCCGCGCAGTTGCAGCGCACGGTGGAAGGCTTCAACCACCCTGCGGCACAAGGTGAAGACCCCACCTTCCAACGCGGCGCGTCAGCCTACAACCGGGCCCAGGGCGAACCGCAGCAGGCACCCAACCCGTCGCTTCGGCCGTTGCTGAAGGGGCCGTTTTATGCGGTGAAATTGCTGCCAGGCAGCCTTGGCACCTTCGCCGGGCTGGGCACCGACGCCTCGGCCCGCGTGCTGGACCACGCGGGGCAGCCGATACCCGGGCTGTTTGCAGTGGGTAACGACATGCACAGCGTGATGGGCGGGTACTACCCGAGTGGGGGTATTACCCTTGGGCCGGGGATGACTTTTGGATATGTGGCTGGAAAAGCATTGAGTAGTTCATAGTCAACAAGCCACTCAAGCTGCTCCAGAGATCACGTTGATTTTCTCTGGTTTGAGGCTGTCTCGCTTCTCACTCAATGGTCACTTTCACTACGCGGCTCTATCTGAATATCATCGCTCTACCATTTCCTCGCACGCATGGCTTTGCGGCACTATTCGGATGTCCACACGCCGATTCTCTGCTCGACCATCGAGGGTGTCATTGCTGCTAACCGGCTGGCTGGCTGCCACGCCCTGCACAGCAAAACAACTGTCTGGAATATCCCCCATACGCTGCATCCAGTCGCGCACGGCAGAGGCTCGGGCTCGGGACAGTTCAAGATTTTTGACGGCATCACCCCGCGCATCCGCATGCCCGGAGATAACGATCAGCCAACCCGGTTGGGCCTTGATGTCAACCAGTGCGTTGATCAGCAGCCTGGTGGAACCGGGCTTGAGTTCTGCACTGCCAGGGTCGAACAGATTCAAACTGTCGAGCTGGATCGGCTCAGGCGTGCGGGGCTCATTGGCTTTCCTGGATGCCCACTCTTGCCAGCCTAGCCAACCCACAAAGACACTGCTGACCGTCAATGTCAGCAACCACGGCAACAAAGCGCGCTTCTGTACTGAAGGCTCGACTACAAATGTGTAGGTCGGCGGCACCGAAACAACAGACCCGATCTGAGGACTGACCACTGGCTCACCACGCGGCGCCCAGGCTTGCAAAGGAAGCGGCATCGTCACATCCCTGCTTCCCGATACCCGCTGCACCACATTGCTGATCTGGTGTCGGAAAACCGTAAGCGAAGCTAAAGGTGCGTGGCCAAGTCGCTCCAGACGGTGCTCCAGCCGCCCCAGCTCAACAGTCAGTTCACTCAGTGCCGACCAGTTGGACCTTCCCCAGTCCATTGTTCGAATCAAAGGATGTAGCTGAGCGAACAACCAGGCGATGAGATCGATGCGAGCTGAAGCCTGCACGGGCCACAAATGCGGCCACTGGTCCATGATTGTAGAGAGCAGCGCCACCCCTTCGGTCAAACCAGCGAGCCCCGTACGATAACTGCGCGCCAGTACAAAGGACGCTGCCGTCTGCAACTCTACCCCGTTAAGTTCGAAGAGCCGTAAGCACAATGCTTCAACTTTCACCCAGTCAACGTCGGGACACGCTGGGTGGTTAAGCTTGGCCAGTTCACCATGCAACACTCTGAACTCATCAAAACTGCCTGGGTCCCCACCCAGGCGAACCCGCATTTCAAAAAGCGCCGTCATGTGGCCCCCTTGTCGTAGATCTATGGCTTGGAGAGATAGCCTTCCTGCTTCAGGTGGCGCACAACCACCCTGCCCTCAGGCGCAAGCGTGGTGCCAAACGTGACCCGGCCACCCCCCTTGATGAGCACGTCGAGTGCGTATTCCAGATGACCCGGCTGTAGCTGAGGAAGCAATCCGATGCGCACCTCTGCGAGCCGCGGTTCATACCTGCGCAGCGTGTTCACAATGTCATTCATCAAGCCATGGGCCGTGGCCGGCAGCCCTTGTAAAACCGTCCCCATATCCGGCAAGCCATAGTCCGGCAGATGGGCGAGTGTCCCCGCACGGCTGTTGAGAATGCGCTGAAGATTGTCCAGAACCGAAAGCGTCAGCTGGTCATCGTCAGTGACCCTCTCCAGTTCCAACTCCCCGCTGAAATTCTGCAGCAGCGTTTCGTAAAGCGAAGGGCCTGGTTCAACCATTTGCTCAGTCCTCGGTACGCGGGCGCAACTTCAACCGGTTGTCACCGAGTTCGATAACCCTGGGCTTGTCCGGGTACAGGTCAGCACGCTGCAAAGTCAGACGCCACGCGTTCTGCACATTGTCCGGGCTTCTGAACAAGGCAATGACGCCAATATATTGGGCCTCACTCTGCAACGGCGTGCTGAGCTGAGCTGCCGCCCCAGGTTTGACCACCACGGCCTTTTCATTGAGTAAGTCGCCACCCAGAACCCGCTCGCCATGGCTTGCCAGATCCTCGTAGGTTGCCCTGCCCAGTGCCTCGTGATCGCGCAACTGGTAAACACGCACCAACACCGGGACCGATAGCCCACTCATGTCCACACTGGCGGTGTTCATCGCCGACCGCCCTGTAAAATCCAGATGCAGCGTTTTGACTTGCTTGTAGAAAATTGCATGGGCCGTGGAGGTGGTGCCGTCCACCACCTTCTGGGTGAGGCCACAGCCGCCCAGCAGTGTCACCAGCGCAACGACCGTGACGCGGTTAGAAGCGGTACGCCACATGCTGTACCTCCCTGTTGCAAGGATTGAGTTGCAGGCCTTGATATCGGCCCAGGTTGACAGTGATGGTGTTGGGGTGGGCCACTGGCTCTTCGCCCGTCGGCAAACCCAGTACTGCAGTCATTCCCAACCTGACTTGCGTACGGCCCAGTACCGGCGCCGGCAACAGGTGCAGCGGAATCGACAGCTGTAGCTTGGCCGTACAGCGCCACCCGAGATACACCTCCAGCAGCACCAGCAAGTCGAGCTGCAGCCGACCACCAGGTAGCCATTCACGCGCTTCATCCGGGTCGTCGGTATGCAGCAGCAGGCGCAACTGGCTGTTGGCATCTAGTCCGACAGCGCCTAGCGGCGTGCCTTGTGAAAGACTGACCGGGCTGTCAATTGCGAGGCTGGCCAGCCGTTGGAGTACAACCCGCTGCGGCCAATGCCCGGTTACGTATGCTTGTGTGCTTGGGGCCAGCAACTTCACCAACGCGGCAATCCCCTCTGCGTTGCGGGTGGGCAAGCGCATTACGCTGAGCAACGCCAGAAAGCGTGACATCGGTGTGGCGATACGTTCGGCCGTACCCGGTACCCCAAGCCCGATCAAGCCCAGCAAGCACTGTGAGGTCGCATCGCGCCCGCCCGCCTCAAAAGTCGCGGGATACGAGTACTTGCGCCAGATACGATAGAACTGGGTGAACACCCGATGGTTGAAGATATCGAGAAACGCCTCGATCGCTTCATGGCCCTCACGGCGCTGGGCAATGTCGTCCAGATAGGCCGTGGGCAGCGGCGAATCAACACCATACAAACCCAGTAGCCGCGTGCGTACGGTAATAGGGCGATCAGGACAGGCGTCGTCGAATTCTATGGCCTTCAACTCACTCGCGGGAAAGCCCATGCCAGGGTCGGGCCGAAAGCGGACCCCGTCATCCCCCGGGTGTGCGGTACTGCCTAACGGTGGTTGATCGACCAGTACATGCTCCAGCAACTGACAGAAGCGATACACATTGGCCGACGCCACCTGCCCCTCCATTACATCTAAAAGCCCCTCAGCCTTCAGCCGGGAATACGCTGACTGTGATGTTCGCTCCATCGCAGGCACCTCCCGGTAGGTTGCAAGATCAACGTCAGTTGCGTGCACAAGTGGATGTCGGCATACAGCGCGAAGAACCGGCTGAGCATTTCACCGAACAGGCAGATGTCCCCTTCCCCCGAAAAGCCATTACTGTCGATCGTCACCTCGATATCCACGCCGCGCAGCAGGAAGCCTTTTTCGAATCGCTGGATAAGGTGATGCTTGACATCAACGATGGCCTCCAAACGACGGCGATTGGTTTCGCTACCCGTCCACTCATACAAGGCCAACGTGCCACGCAGCACTTCAGCACTGTTGAGCATGGGCAAGAAGTTCGAGCCCAGATGGCTCAGCACTCGCCAGTGGAAACGGTCACGATTCGGCGGGTAGCATGGCAGCGTGGGTGAGGTCAGGTTGCGCACCTGCAGCCCGGCCTGGGTGGACTGCGCGGCAGCATCGAGCAAGGTACTGCGCAGGGCCTTGCGCGGCAGCTGGCCATTGGTCCCGGTAAGGCGCAGTGACAGGCTTTTGCGCTTGAGCAACACATCCTTGTCAAAGCCTTCCCCGCCCAGGATCAGCCAGGTGTCATGCAGGCCATTGGCGCCCTGCCTGAGGCGGGTATGAAAGTACCTCTCCGGGGCCTCATCGCGGAGCATGCCACCCTTGTGGCGAAAGCTGCTGAACGGCACGTAGTCCTGACGGATACTGTTCTTCGAACCGGACACCCTGTCTACGGAATAGATTTCCGTGTGACCGTCCTGCAGTCGCATCGGGCGAAGCAGGTACTCGTTCTGCAACGGATCCAGGTTGAGCGGATCCGCGTCCAGTGGAAACAAATTGATCACGGGGACCGCGTGTAAACGGATGTGCTCCTCGTTGGGCGTGAAGGCATGCGACCATGCCTCACATAGCACGACGTCAAGCTCGAACCAGGCAGCGTTCAGTGGCAATGACAACGACTCCAAGCCGCACAACGTCACGAACATGAATTTTTCGCGGAAGGTGAAGTACTCAAGCAGCAGCTGATAGCCACTGAACGCACTATCACCTTTGGGCCAAAGGCGGTCATCGTCAGCGAAGCCCTTGGGCTTGAAGTGGCCTTCAAGCACCTGACGTTCTGCCTCGCCCGGCATGCGCACATACAGCGCCTGTACCTTCAAGGTCAGTGCTTGATGCAGTGCACTGGCCAATGCGGCATCAGCGTTCAGGTACAGCGGTATCTGAGCAAGATCCAGCCGGGTCCAATCTGCCATCTCCCCACACAGGAAGCGCAAACGTAGCACCGCACGCCCATCAGGCTCGTGATCAATACGCACGGTGTCAAGCGTGAGCGGCTGAAGCGGCAAATCCTGTGTCGTGCAATAGCGACAGCGGGTACGTTGCGGACCCACTGGCTGAGACAGCACCTGGAACCCCCTGGCAATGGATTCGCTGCCTTTCATCTGGCTGACATCAGGCATGAGCTCAACGATGGCCAGCGAGGGGATGGTGCGCAGGTAGTGCGGCCACAGCAGGCTGACCAGTCCCTCGGTCAGCTCGGGCAAGTCGTCGTCCAGCTTTTCTCGCAGACGCCCCATCAAGAATGCGAAGCCCTCGAACAAGCGCTCCACGTAGGGGTCTTCGGCTCCGGGCTTGCCCAGATTGAGCTGCGCCGCTCGGTCGGGAAACGCCTGGGCAAACTCTTTACCCGCTTCCCGCAGGTAGCGCATTTCGGCATCGAAGTACCGTAGGGTTAGGTTGTCCTTACTCAAAACAGGGTCCTGATCAATGTGAGTTAGCTGCACAGCACCGCAGCACGTACCGGGTCAATCGCTACCAGCGCCGCCAACTGCTGTTCCATCTGCCTTGCCAGTGCTGGCCGGTCGGCATCGTTGCGCTGGGCTTTCAAGCGCAGCAGCTTGAGCAACCGTGCCTTGACCTCGAAGATCAGATCGGGCTCCCAGTCGGTCAGGGCGTGGTGGTGCGCGGCGGTATCCAGTTCAGTGAACAAATGAATGGCCAGTTCGGCCTTGCCGTACTGCTCGGCCACCCGGGCCATCAGCAGGCGCAGCAACCAGCGTTGCCGCCCGGCCTGCGTATCAGGCCGGTTTGCAAGCCACGCCAGCGCTTGCTCGACACCCTCAGCATCGGCTTGCGCCAGTGCCTCAGGTTCCAACGCGAGGATTTCGCAGGTTGCCGTGGTGGTTGCCGAGGCTGCAGCAGGCAGCCATTGGGCGGAGCGGCTGTCGCTGACGTGCTGGTTGATCCACTCGCGTGTGATTTCATCCGCGAAGGCCGAGCCATCGTTCCAATACAGCATGTCCAGCCCAGGCAAGCGCTGCAGCAGCATGTTCAGGTCATGTTTGACGATGGCTGCCCAGCTACCTTGCGGTTGGGGTGATTTGCTCAAGGCCTGATGCAGATGCCATTGCAGGTCCAACCAGAAATGGTTGACACCCTCGGCATACATCCGCTCGACCTGGTCGATCAACTCACTCCAGCGTTGCTGCACGTGCAGGCGTTTTAACTGGGCGCGGTATTCACCGCGCGGGGGCGCCAGCCGGGTAATGCCCTGTGCGTCTTGCGGCGGTACCTGATGCACGGTGTCCCAACGCAAGCTCTTCATCAGCCTATGCGCTGCCAGCCAACCTTCTGGTTGTTCACGCAGGTAGCTGGCCAAGCCCCGGCCACTGTCCAGCAAATCGCGACCGGACTTGATGGGTGATGCGCTCGGGCCAGGGGCGCTACTTCTCGGCGGTGAGTCACTGCTGGTCTGCGGGACGATTGCATCAACACCTCCCGACATAGCGAGTCTATTGCTGAGGGCGCCGTACAAGGCGTCCAGCCCCGGTCGCTGGTCTGCGGGCCAGTTGCTGCAGCCGTGCTCCAACCACACCAGCGCAGCCACCGTTCGCTCGGTTTCAGCCTTGACCACCTGAGGGTACAGCGACAGGCTTGCCAGGACCCTGCTGCCGGCAAGCCACTCCAGGGCCATTTTGCGGCTATTGGGACGCGCCGGCAGGATGTCGCAGGCATAGCGCTCCATCAGCGCCGCCAGCAAACTCAGGCCATCTGCCAAGCCGGACTCACCGTCCCTATGCAAGCGTGCCCACAGGTAGTAGGTGGCAACACGAAGGTCTTTGCAGGACTGCTGGAGCAGCTTCTGCGCCAGTTGGGCCACAAGGTCGACATCCGCCCCGGAGAGTTTGTTGACCTCTTCGCGCATGCGCTGGAAATCGTCGTCGTAGCCCGGGTCCTCTCCCACCGGTGCATCACCGCTGATGGGCGTTAGCCAAGGCTCCCAGGATTCGCTGTGTTTGCGGGCAATGACCAGTGGCTCGCTGGTGGACAAACAGCTTTCGATCAGGCTTTTCAGGCTCATTCGAAGCCCCCATTGTGCGTGTACTGCGGGGTATCACGGCCCTCTACCAGAAAGATCTCTCGCGGCAGGCTGAACCCGCGTAACTTGAGCAGCGCCAGCGGCCCTTCGCCCAACTCCGTGCGCAAATGCCAAGTCAGGCCCAGGCCATCTGGCGCATCCAGCACGACCCGGAAGCGACTGTCGCCGTCATCCAACGCCGTGATGTTGGCCTGCTCCAACAAACGAATCAGCCCCCAGGTGCCCTGGTAGTCCGCAAACAGACGTTCGCCGGTATGAACACTGCTCCACGTCAGGCTGATACCCGGATGATCACCCTGCCCGGGCCAGCGAAAGCGTTGCCAGCTTTCTCGCTGGTTGAAGTAGTGGTGCTTTTCACCGTTGAGTACGAAGGTGGTCTGCACCACATCACGCACAGGCTTGCCTTGCAGCTCGAAGCTCAAGCCCATACCGCCATCGGTGTACAGCACATCGGCCAACTGGCTCAGCTGGTTGATCGCGGTGAGAAAGTCCGGGTTGAAACGCAGCCCCTGGCTCTGCCCCGCGTCGGCCACCCAGCGGCTGCCTTCCTTGCGCAGAAGCCCCGTGAGTTGCTGTGCCAGAAACTGTTCGATCCGCCCGGAGTCGGCGCGGATCATCTGCCCCAGCATGGGCAATGAGGCGTCACTGCTGGTGACGGCGAAGGGATAGCGGCCGCTGAAAGCGCCCTGCCACTCATCGACGATCGCGCGCTGCCAGGTCCGGTTGAGGCCGGCCGACGACGGCTGCAGAATCTGTTGCCACGCCTGATCCAGCGGCTGCACGAACAGCGTATTGGCCGCTGGCCCCCAGTCGGCGCCGAGGCTGGCGGCGATCAGGTTGCCATAGGCCTGGGTGTCGGTCAGGTCCGCGCCTTTGCCTTGGAATACCGTCTGTGCCACGGCCTGCATCATCGCCTCGGGATCGGGCGCATTGACCACCTGCTGCAGCTTCAAGCGCACACCGGTGACCCGCGTGAGGAAGGCTTGCAGGCTCAGGCGGCCATCGACTGATCGCCCTTCAGTGTCCTTGCCCAGCAACGCCATCAAAGGGCCAAAGGTACTATCGAGCGGGCCGCTGGGTGTTTGGGGAAGTTGATCGACGATCGGTGCTGCTTTTTGCCCTACCAGCTTCTGCGCGGATTCGATCAGGGAATCGGCCAGGGCCTGGCCACGAACGCCGGCCTGGCCCTGGTAGCTCAACGTGTTCATCAAGGCGATCAATGGTGACTGGCGCACGTCACTCACCAGCGTCAACTGTGCAATCACATCGCGCAGGCCATGGCCCTGCTGCCAGCGCAGGCTGTTGAGGAAGGTTAGCCAGGCACTGCTGTAATCCTGGAAGTAGCGGGTGGTCAACCGCTCCCTAAGCTGGTCGGGGCTCAGCGCCTTGGCGATGTCGTTGGGGTGGTCGCTGAGTACCCAGTCGATCTCTTCGCGCCGGGCTTGCGCCGAGTCTTCAATGGCTGCACGAACCTGCCCTTCCCAGGCTTGGCGGGTGAATACACCGGGGACCTGTTCAGCACTGGCGAACAGAGCGCTTGCATCGGTGTCGCCGACCAGCTGTTGCAAACCCAACGCCGGGTAGTGGTTCGCCGCGGTGTCGAGGACCTGCTGGTACAGGCTGCTTTCAGCGTTTCGCTGACCCAGTTCACGCAGCAGCACCTGGCGTGTTTGGGCGATCAACCTGAGATTGGCCTTGATCGCCCAGTCAGGGTGCTCGGGCAGATGCTGGCCGTAGAATGTCCACAATGTCGGTTCGGCAGCGCCCAAGGTCTCGGCCAGGAAAGCAGCATCGGCTTTTTCTGGGCGCGCCAGCATCAGATAGGCTTTGAGGTAGATGTAAGCCTGCTGTGTCCGCTGAGAGCTCGCCGGAGGCAAGTTGACCAACGCCTTGAGCCGTTTTTCCAGCTCAGCGACGGCTGGGTCACGGAGCAGCTGGTTATTGGCCTGCGTATAGAGGGGCCACACCGCTTCACGCAGCTCGTGCGTCCGGCTCAGGCCAAAGCGCTGATACCACGGTGCGCCGTGTTCTGATCGGTAGCCCAGGCGGGAGAGTTCGCGTACCAGCTCACCCAGTGCCTGTTTAGTGTCTGTACCTGCTACAGGCTGCTGCAAAGCGCTGTACGCCGCCGCTATCTGACCGACCTCGGCACGGTTGCTCGCAAACGACAACAGCAAGCCGATGCCCCAAATGAAAGCGAGGCCGAGCGCAGAAACGTAGGCGACTCTGGCTGGGTGCCAACCCAGTCGCCGGGCTCGGGCGGAGCGATCGTTGAGGATCCCTGACCATGCTGGGTCTTCAGGCCAGTGATGATCCACGCGAAGGTTGTTCTGGAGTCGCAGCGGTAAGCTGAACCACACTCCACGCAACCAAACGTCGCGTCGCCGGAACAGCGCGGACAATGCAGCGCACCATCCGGAGACACCCTCGGTCGCAACATCGCGTGACAATCGAAGCAAGAAATCATGATCAGAGTCTTTTTGAAGCTGCGATAGACCCTGCTCACGTAAGGGTTGTGCGAGCATGCCTAAGTGGTCGGCGAGCCGCACTGGCGATAATGGTACCGGGAGCATGCAGCCTACCGCTCCGATTTCGCGCGCGTGCTGCGGCCACATACTGTCGCAGACCTGCCACACATGCAGCAGCAATTGGCAGCGTAGGGTTTTGGCCAGATTCTGCAAACGACGAACGCTATCGTTCATCGCGCTCACGTTATTGCTTTGGTCTTTGTTCAACACCCAGACCACCCCATTGAGCGCACGGTTGCGGCATAGGCCGCGCCACTGCAAAAGCAACGCGTCTTGCGGTTCACCTTGGATGCTGCCGGCCCACAGCAGCACGGTGTTTTGCCCTTCCAGCCAACGCTGCTCGCTCAACCCAGGGGCAATCGCCTCGATCTGCTCAGACTCACCGACCACCAACAACAGTCGAATTTTGCGCCGCCAGAAGAAGCCGTAGCGTCCCTTCAAATGCGCCCTCAACTCGGGTACGCCGAAAGGATCCTCAGCATTAGAAACCACGTTTCTGCCAGTCGAACGAGTCCGGTTGACTCCGAGCTTTTGTCCCATCAGAGCAATAAAATCTCTCGCGCCCAACATTCGGATAGCCAATTCGCCGACGCCATCGAGAAAGAGAAATATCAAACAGCCGATCAACAACACTGCTGTCCATTGCAAGCGTGCAGTCTCACTCCTCACCTGCACTACGGGATTATCGACCCAGATCAATACCCCACCCGCAACGAGCAAACACAGGATCACTATCCAGACGCTGATTCTCTTCTTTTTCACGATCAATCCCTATTTCAAGATCTCATGCAGGCCGGACAATAAAAATTTGAGCAGAGGCATCGTGTAGCAGGACCACCTGCGGACCGTCCTCCGCCTTGGCACACTCACTAGCAACGATTAATGCGACATTACCTACTGCACATCCAGGTAAACCAAACGAATCATCCAATCGATGACACCTGGCCACGTTGAAAGGGAAACGTGCTGCATTCACAGCGATACTTGTCTCACGTAAAACGTCACCAGGCACCTGAGCCTGCCAACTGAAGTACGTTTCTTCTCCGGCACGCAGTTGCCCCCAAAGAAATGCATCCGTAACTGCATCCTTGATAGAGCGACCAGCGCACTCAAGTTGGACAGGGCGATGAACCAGGGCGATCGAATCAATTTTTTGCGTGTTACACCACTGCGAAGAGCCCAACAACACAGCTGTCACGGTCTCGGCCTGTTCAGCAACGGGGTTTAGAAAAAGATTAATTTCAACGGACATTAACAGTTGATGTCGTTCCGGCGCATCCAACCAAGTGTCCAGCCACATTACGCCATCATCGTCCATTGCAAAGACCACGTTATCAGTTAAACGGTGGTTGGTGGTAACTGCAGACCAAATAGACAGAAGCTCTTCATTGCAAAGCACTTGGTTATGCCTGATACGAACATCCACAGCAAGACTGCGCGCCCCGATCTCTAAATCAGACTCCAACCCACGTACAACTTTTTGTAAAAATCCACGTAAACGCTTAGCGTATTCGGACTTTGAGTGATTTTGTACCGACGGTTTTAATTGGCTCAACCGCATTGTCAAGGCTTGTCCTTCCAGATAAATAGGTTGGAGAGGCTTACTACCCAAACGCAGGGCCTGAGCAAGTTTATTATTACCCGCCCCGGAACAATAGGATACGGCCAATACGGCAACCGTACGCTGGCCGCGCCGAATGAGTGACCGCTCCAACTCATCGCGACGCTCATTCCAACTCTCTATATAATCTCGATGTTTCTCGTACGCCAACAAACGCAGTGCGTAGAACACTAACCCGGTAATCAAAACTCCTAATAATGCGCAGATCCAAAACCAAAATGATGTATGCCAACTGTCCACCCGCCAAAGCAGGGCCATCAACCCGCCAATTACGAGCGAACAAAGCAAGATGACCACACCCCACCGCCAGTGCCGAGGTTGCCGGGGTAGCAATCGCCTCTCGGGTAATGAGTTCAGGTCAACTGCCATCTCACAGCCTACCTGCTTGAGGAAGCGACGTGATTAACTCACAACCACAGGAACAGCAATGACCGTCTAAAGCAATGGGCCGACCTTTAACTTTCGAACCTGTATCCCCCTCTGCTATTTCATTCACGCCGTGCCCAGGTATTGGACAAAAAACAGCATCACCTACGCAAGCGACATCAAGCTGCATGAATTTCAATCCACGGGTGCCGGCAAGTACCTTGCCTCCCGAAGACAGTTTGTCGCCAACACGAATAACTCCGCGCATATCATTAAGCACTCAAAAATAAGATCATCACCCGCCTTTCAGGCAGCCTATGTTTAAATACCCCCTGAAATTTAGAGCCCACCATTACTCAATCCGATTGTCACTGTTAACAACACACCTCGCCGTTTTGTCGCCCAACACAATCATCTTATCTTCGGATGCATAACCATGCGGATTCTCAGGGGTTCTGTGCACATTCACTCCTCCTCCCCAACTGGGATTGGCATATGCCTGACCACGTGTAACTTTTGTATCCCGGCCATAGTAGTCCTTGGTCACTGGTGTTTCCGGCCCCTGGGGGTCAATTTCAGGGGAGTACTGATAATAATTTTCGTCATACCAATCCTTAACCCACTCCAGCCCATTATCCGACATGGCATAAAGGCCCAACGGATTGGGAGGAAACCTGTCTACCGGCAAGGGCGTGAGCCCCTTCGTGCTCCACCCCATTTGTCTAGCAAACTCCCTACGATCTCGAGAAGTAGAAATGTTAATTCCTTTCGGCCCTCCCCCATATTTAGTAAAACCATCATTTGTCTGCTTATAAGTACCGTCATCAGTGGCCACCATCAAAAACTGCCCGCGGCTGCGTGCCGCGTACTCCCACTGGGCCTCAGTGGGTAATGAGAAAGGAAGATTGGACACTTTAGCCAGCCAGTTGCAATAGCGGTCGGCTTCATACCAGTCCATATGCGCTGGCAAATTAGGTAAAGAATTAATGTTCCTCCACTTTTCCTGTATCCCCCCCACTTCAAAAGAACGCAACTTAAGACCACTGCTTTTAAGATACATCTCAAACTCTTTATTTGAGATCTTAAATCTTGCAATAGAAAAGGTACTCAACTTGACCTTATGTACTGGCCGGCTATCTCCATCACTATCATAAGACATTTGCTCCGGCCCATACTCTAAGCCATAATCCCCCATCAAATATTCACCCCCCTCAACAAACACCAAGTCCCTTTTTACTTCTTCGACAAAATGCTTCATCTCTATCGGCGTTATCCCGAGGTCCTTATAATCAACTCCGCTCGCCAACTGGTCACAGCCTGACAAACTCAAAAAAACCAAACAAAATATAGACACCTTAAAAATTTTCACGACCACTCCAATTAGGTTTACTCAGACAATATCCGCACTACAAGGACCAAACTTGCAGCGTCGCGGGTAATTCGGATTACGACCAACGTTTAGTTTATAATAGACTGTATCATTCATAGCGAGCGCATAACCAGAAGAACCAAACTCCTTCAACCGATCATAAATTATGGCCAATTCGCTTCGCTCATATTTTATTTCATAGAATTCTCTGTCTCGATCCCTCCCTAACTCAAGAAAGTCTACCAAGCTTCGCTCATGCCGCTCGACGGCGTCCAACTCATCGTATCCCTCTGATGGGCCATTCCCTTGCGCATTGACACGAGACAATACTTTATGCCACTCCGGCTTGCTCTGAATACTTCTGAGCACACAAAGCACCGCCTCTTTTCGTTCCCCGTAGCGATCGAGAAACCCGATGTTTCCTGGATCTATATTATCCCACTTACCATGACGCGTTAGAAGGTGAAGCAATATACCCTTAGCTTCAGGTGTGTAGCGCAACAGATCCAACTGTCGAGTGATAACATTTTTAGCTAACTGATTCCGTCGTCTCGAAGCATCAATACTCTTCTTCGTCTCATCAGCCAATTCACCAACCTGTTTTGTGAAATCGTCTGCAATGTTTTCAATTGTTTTTTTTACGAGTGAGTAATACTCATATACATTAGCTTCAACGACCTCCATTTGCATAACACAATACTTCGTATACACTTCAAATGCATCCTCATCCATAACTCTAAAAAAACCATAATTCCTTTCATTCAATTGATAAATCAACCAAGCACCAAACTCCAGAAAGGTATTGCCATCCACCTCACAAATAAAGCCACCTTTGGCACCCGCCCCTTTGCATAGAGAGGCTGCAAAATGAAAACAAAACTTCCCATTAATAAAAGTACAATGAAAACTCAAGCCGGCACCCACCCCCGCCAACCCTGCAATACTGGGTCCTATTTTACAAAAATCGACGTACTCTCCAGTAGTCTCCAGTATACCGCCATTTGTTTCCCCTGCCGCTGTCGGCTTTAACCATTGCAGTGATCCCGTCAGTGTTCCTTCCGCCCTCGCACCTGCAAAAGCTTCTGCCGAAAGTTCTATCCCTTCATCTTCACTGTTCATCTGCTGATGAAAATCGTAAGCTCGGCTTCTTCTTTCACTGAAACGTCTCAAACGACCAGGTTGGCCCATGACGGTTTGCTGGTCACCACTACTGACCACTTGGAATTGAGCCTCCACCTGAAGCGTCGCTCCAATAAATGCGGCCAAGCGAACGTTCAAACTTAGGCGCATCATCCCTAAATCAAACGGGACCTCGTTCTCATCAGAGGGATTAACTGTAAGCGCCCATCCGATGCGATCCGGGGCGTAAATTGAAAAGGACGCTATGCCGGCAGCCGCAGTCAAGCTGCCGCCACCCTCTCCTTTGATGGAGAATTGTTGCTTACGTGGATCAATTTCAACATTTGCGCCGAAATTGGAAACAAAGCGCATAAACTGTGCTCCGCCCTCAAAGTCAATATGATCCCCCCACGTTGCCTCACCTTGTGCGGCAGCATTCCAGCTATCTGCCCAGTCAAAAAGTGAACAATCCATACTCAGCGCCTCAGGATCAAAACCAAGGTCTGCCCATTTAACAACATCCTTCAGATCAATTTTTATTTTTGGCCAATTCAATCCGGCAAGTTGCCTCTTAAGCTTCTTGTCGTCTATGCGTCGAATCTTTCCATCACTGCGTCGCTCAAAGATACTTTCAGCGCCGCCTTTTTTGTCACTACTTTTCAACGACACAGTATGGAGTTTTCTGCCATCCTTGCCTTTACTGTAGTAACCTTTTTTTACATAAACTACAGGCGCTCGTTTCTTACCCGCTTTTCTTTTAGCAGACTGACCACTAACAGGAACAAGCTCCACAACATCATTATATTTCATGTCTTGAGTAGAAAACTCACCAATTTTTTCTTTTAACTTTTCTCGCTTCAGCTCCAAATTTTTCTCAGCTCGCACTACAGCGTCATGAAATGACGCCTCAGGCGCTGTTGTGGTTTCTGCAGCAATTCCATATTCTTCAATTGCAACGGAGTAATTAATTTTTTCCTGATGAAAATCATTTACGCACTGCTGCATTTCCTTCCAATGCGCCTCAAACTCTGCAGCCTCACTGTCAGCAATAAAAACCAACTCTTCGGTTTCCGGACAAAAATAACACTGTACCGATTGATGATGAGCCACTACAACGGGTTTACTTTTGCAAATCCTGTTTCCTGCTACTGAGATATCCGCACCGCTCATTTCCTATCACTCCGAAGTTACTCAAAGAATAACTTTATGCTTTGAAGATCAATTCCATAGTGGGATTGTGTATAACCATTCCCATCTGTCATACCTCTGAGCACGCTGCCATCGGCAGCTTCAATTCGATACCGTACGTAAGGTTTTGGCTGGTCACTGACTTTATCTCTAACTTGAAAGCCACCTTGCATGGGATTGATGTAAACAGGATCTTCCAGAATCATCGGCGCCAGGGCCTTCTCCAATGAGGCAGTGCCTCCCCAAGCGATATTGTCATTCTTGATATGCAGTTCACCCGGGGCACCGATCTCAACAGATCCGTCTTTTATCTTGATATAGGCACCTCTGCTAACCAGAGTGATGCCGTGTTGGGCATTGAGAACGATCTCGCCATTACTACTATTCAAAGCAAGTTCCTTGTCTGCTTGTAACGTCATCGCATCGCTTTGTGCCTGAATGTCCACAGGGCCACGAGCCGCAATTAACCTGAGCCCTAACTTTTGGGCGAACAGACTGATTGCCTCACCTGCGGCCACGCTAAAACGTTTGAATAGGCTGAAGTCAGCACTATCACCAGCCGTAGCTGTAATAGAGTTTTCTGCCGATAGTTGGATGTTTGCAGGTGTAACCATAGCTATCCCGGCAGGTGCCGAGGCAAGGAGTCCCGAATCTTTGAGCCGCGCCAATGCCTCCCGCAGGCTCTGTTGGGCCTGATTATCAGCTGGTAACGCTCCCGACACAGCTGCGCTTTGCGCCAGTGCGTTCACCAATGCCAGAGCGTTATTGAGCTGAGCCAACGCTGCTCCCATCTCTAGCATTGTCCCTTGGGCTTGAGGCTGAGCATCAGCACTGATGAAGATGCCACTGCCGCCACGGATCGCGGCATGCCCATCGGTGCGCAGTTCCGCGCCCTCCCCGCGAGGCCGGCGATCGGCATCGACCAGATGCCCCAGATTGAGCTGGCTCTTACCACTGTGTTCAGTAGTGAGCTTGACGTGCTCCTGCCCCCGCGTATCGTCCATGCGCAACTTGTTGTTCGCGGGTGTGCGCAACACGTTGCGTTTGTAGTTGCGCAGCGTGACATGGTCGGGGTGCTGGCTATCGTGCAGGGCATGCGCGATGTAGGGCCGGTCCGGGTCGCCTTGCTCGAACGCCACCGCCACTTCGGTGCCACAAATCAACGGCATGTGCAGGCCATGGGTATCGCCTGCATAAGGTCGCGCCAGTCGTAACCAGACACTCTCCTCTCCCGCGCGCCATGTGTCCCGGTCGAACAGGAAGTTCACCCGATAGCGACCCTCCAGGTCGATATGACCGTAGGGGTCGTTCTGTTGGGTACTGGTGACCCGCGCCGGTACCGTACCGGCGATCTGCGGTTTGTCCCGCAGCGCTGGCCGAAAACATATCGTCTCCGAATAGGGTATCGCCTCGAAAGCGACTTCCAGGCTGCGGTCGCGTGCAGCCTCGACGGTCAGATGCGTCACAACGACCCCGGGCTCAAAGACCTGCGGTGCCCCGTCAGTGATCGTGACCACCTGCCCTGGGGCGAGTGTCACACTGCTGCTGGCGCCGTTGCAGCGGGTTTGGCCGTTAAGAAAGCGCTCATGGCTCAGGCGCGCATAGAAGTAACCGCTCTCGCTGAGCAGGTCCTCATCCTGGGCAATTGCGTCACCCAGCGCGGTATAGGGTTCGCCGTAGTGATAACCCTCCCCATACGTGGTACTCGCGCCACGGCTGTGATCAACGTCGCCATCCAGAAAAGCCGCAGCATCGCGATGGTGATAGGCACGAACGTTGATGCACTGCTCCACCACTTCGTGGCTGACCTGCAGCGCCCAGACGCCATCCTGCCCGTTGCTGGTCAGACCCGACAGCGGGCGAAGCGGCAGGCTGACGCCGAACTGGTAGTAACGTTGATGATCATGGAATTGGACAACGTCAATCGACAACCTGTCGTCGTGGGTGAAGCAGTACCAGATGCCCACCTCCGCCAACAAACGGCTGATGAAGGCAAGGTCACTTTCACCGTATTGCATCACCTGTTCCCGCTTGGGGTATTCGCGAACCAGGTCGAACAGGAAGTGCTGGCCTTCGAACCGATGGCGACTGCGCAGGATGCTTTCCACGATCTCCGGTACCGACTGATGCTGGTAGATCCGGTACTGCTTGCCTCGGCTGAGCAATGCCAACCGGGCCTGCAGGGTCACCTCATAACGGGCTTCATCCCGGGCGCTGGAAATGCGCTTGAAACCCGTGATAACGCCATGCAGCGTGCGTGCCCCTCGTGCAGTGATCGCAGTTTGCGGTGGCTGCACTGACGCCCCCATATGAAAGCTGGCATCCTTTCCGAGGATTTTCGCAGCTTCGATATCCTGCGTCGGGGAGGTGAACGCCACCGTGTACTTGAACGGTTGGCTCAGCCATTCCTTACCTATGAACGACAGTACATCGAGCTCAACCGCATCGAGTTCATCGATTTCAAGCGTGTAATGGTTATGGATGGAACCTAGTAAAGGCTTCGTCATGATCAAGCCCTCTCGACAGCCAGCAGCGCTGCGCCGTGTTCATCGGAAAAACTCAAACTGATGCCGCTGTCCTCGCAGTGCCCGAGCGTCACTGTTTGAGTAGGCTGCCCGAGGGCTTGGCGCTGTAGTAACTGCTGACTCAGCACTGGCAGAATCTGCTGGTTCAGCAAGCTGTCGATGTTGCGGGCGCCGGTATCGGGCAGCAGGCAGGCGGCGACCAAGGCCTCGTACAGCGAGTTGTCCACCTCACACTGCAAGCCGTAATGACGCTGAAGCCGCTTGGCAACCTGGTCGAGTTTGATCGCGACAATGCGTTTGAGCGCGCCAGCGTCCAGTGGGCGGTAGATCAATGTCTGGAAGCGCGCCAAAAGTGCAGGCTGAAAGTGCGCGCGCAGCACGGGCCGCAACAACTCATGCAGTGCGGCGTCTTCGATATCTGGCTGACGCTCTACACAACCTTGCAGCAGGTCACTGCCCAGGTTAGAGGTCATCAGGATCACGGTATTGCGAAAATCGATCTCCCGCCCTTCGCCATCGCGCATGACGCCGCGATCGAACACCTGGTAGAACAGGTTGAGCACATCGCGGTGGGCCTTTTCGACTTCGTCCAGCAGCACGACACTATAGGGGCGCTGGCGAACGGCCTCGGTGAGCACACCACCTTGGCCGTAGCCGACATAACCAGGCGGTGACCCTTTCAGCTGGCTGACGGTGTGCGCCTCTTGGTACTCGGACATATTCAGGGTGATGAGCGACTTTTCTCCGCCGAACAGGCTACTGGCCAGGGCATGCGCCGTTTCCGTCTTGCCGATGCCACTGGTGCCCACCAGCAGGAAGACGCCCATCGGCGCATTGTCGTTCGTCAACCCTGTGCGGGCGGCACGTAGCCGTTGAGCAAGTGCAAGCAGGGCTGGCTCCTGACCGACAACGCGTTCGGCCAGCTGATCTTCCAGGTTCAACAAGCTGGCATGTTCGTCCTTGAGCAAGCTGCCCAAGGGCACCCCTGTCCAGTCGGCGATCACTTCAGCCACACTGCGGGCACACACGTCGAGCGACAGTAGCGGCCGACTCCCCTGTACGTAGCTCAGTTCTTGTTGCAACTGCGCGCAGGCCGCTGTATCGACCTGTTCAGCCTGGCGGACGTCGAGCAGCTGGTGCGTAAGCTCAAGCTCTTTTTGGTACTGCAGCTCCAGCGCAACCTGCTGGCTCTCCAGTTGAACCAGCTGGGCGTTGATCTTCGCCAAACGAGGCTCAATCACCCTGCCGGTAAGCTGTGCATCCTCTTCCAGCGCAGTTCGCTCTGCAGTCAAGGCCGTCTTCTGAGACTTGATGTGAACCAGCGCCTGCGGCTCACAATCCAGGCTGATGCGAACGCGTGCGCAGGCGGTATCTATCAGGTCAACCGCTTTATCAGGCAGGCGGCGCCCCGTCAGAAAGCGCCGCGACAGGCTAACCGCCGCCTGCACGGCTGCGTCTTGAACATGCACACCGTGGTAGGTGACGTAACGCGCTTTAAGCCCGCGCAACATCAAGCAAGCATTGGCATCATCCGGCTCATCCACCTTGATCATCTGAAAGCGCCGCTCCAGCGCCGCATCGCGCTCGAAGTACTGCTTGTATTCGCTCCAGGTCGTGGCAGCGATGGTTCGCAATTCGCCACGCGCCAGGGCCGGCTTCAGCAGGTTCGCCGCATCAGCGCCGCCTGCCTGATTGCCAGCACCGATCAAGGTGTGTGCCTCATCGATGAACAGAAGTACCGGTGCCTCGGATTGCTGGACGGCCTCGATCACGTTCTTGAGCCGCTGCTCGAACTCGCCTTTGACCCCGGCTCCGGCCTGAAGCAGCCCCAGGTCCAGCGTACGGATGCTCACCGGTTTCAGGCTGTCAGGGACATCGCCGCTGGCAATGCGCAACGCAAGCCCCTCAACCAAGGCGGTTTTTCCGACACCGGGATCGCCGACCAGAATGGGGTTGTTCTTGCGGCGACGGCTCAGCACATCAATCACTTGACGAATTTCATCGTCACGACCGAAGACCGGGTCGATCTGCCCCGCTGCGGCCTTGGCGGTTACATCATGACTGAACTGATCCAGCGCCGACTGCGTCGCATTGTCATCAGGGTACGTTGCAGACTTGGCGTCCCGTCCCACTTCTGACCTGAACGGCGACATCAGAACCGGCCGGCCTTCTTCCGAATCGCGTTCAAGCAGCGCTTGCACGTGTTGAAGTTGCGTTGGCACTACACTCAGTAAAGGCCAAGCGGCTGAGCATTTAAGTAAATCTGGTGCCTCAATCAAGGCGCCCAACACGTGCACGGAACGCAGTTGCTCACAGTCACGATCCAGCGATGCCAGTAACCAAGCACTACTGATCAACTGCTGCAACTCTAGACTTAATTGGGGCTTGCCAAGTACGCTGCGCGGCAACGTATCGAAGTGTTCAAGTAATCCTTGCCACAGGGCTTCCACATCCCAGCTATAGCGGCGGGCGATGACTACAAGATCACCCTCTCCTTGCTCGAACAACTTAAACACCCAGTGTTCAATACTGATATGACTGTGCCCGCGTGCCTGACACAACGACGCGGCCGCCGTCAGTGCCTGGGTGCAATAAGCGTTGAGACGGCGGAGCAAACGGGTAGGATCGTGTGCCATTCAGGGCATCCTTGTCGTCAATGATCAATGTAACGTCATGAGCGCGACGTATCTGAAAAGCCCAGGTGTATTTGGCTGAACGCCCGCGCACGGACGCTCAACCCAATACACTGGAGGCCGTCAGCAGGTACCGACCGACGGCCGTGTTTTATCAGGCGGTGGTCCGTTCGTTCCAAGAATCCGAATGGATGATGTTTCCATCCTTGTAGGTCCAGACAATTTTCTCGTAGCGAAGCTCGACCAACTCCAGATGGTTGTGCCTTTCTTTTGCCGGGTCTTTTACGTCATGCATCTTGGGTGCAACTTTCACGACCTTGACGTTCTCCAACTTGGTGTTGAAGTATTCAACTTCCTGGCCAGCGTCATTGATTTTGTACCATTTGAATTCCGCTTCTTTGAGCGTCTGGCCGGTTGTCACGGCCTTATAGAGATATGGGGAGGAGGCATCGATTTCTTTTGTAAAAACAAAAGGCGTATGAATTCGCGTACCCGTCAATTTCCCAGTATTGTTATCCGTAGGGATGTACAGGTCATGATCCTGGCCGACCACTTCAATACTGCCCTCCCGGTCTTTGACATCGACCGAGCCTTTGATATCGGCACCGCCATCGTCTTTCAGCCACAGGTAAACAGGAATAGCCATTAGAAATCCTCTTTCAAGTGTTGTAGGTCGCGGAATGCGACAGGGGTTGCAGGCCTGAGCCCGCAGTCGAGGACTGGCACGCCCCCGCCTCCGGTACCAGGCGAATCTCAACTCGGCGATTGGCCGACCGTCCTTGTTCCGTGTCATTGCTCGCAATTGGCCGACTGGCTCCCAGGCCTTGCACCGCGAAGCAGTTGCTGGGGATGTCCCCCATGTGTTGAATCCAGTCATGTACTGCGGCCGCGCGTGCTCGCGACAAACGCAGATTCTGTTGGTCGCTGCCCGTCCCGTCCGTGTGCCCCGTGATCACAATCAGCCAGCCTGGCTGGGCCTTGATGCCCGCCAACGCCGTGACCAGAATCTTGGTTGACTCCGGTTTCAGCTGCGCGCTGCCACTGCTGAAAAGTGAGAGGCTGTCCAAGCGAACCATTGCAGGCCTTTCGGGCGAAGCCTGAGGTATCGTCGGGCTGCGGTGCCCGTTAATGGCTGCCCGCAGTGATGGGCGTAGCTTTTCGCCCTGATACAAGCCAAGGCCCAGCGACCAGGGCGCCCCTTGGCGGTAATAGGTGTCCAGGCGTTGCGCATCCTGGTGAAGCACAGCCAGGGCGGAGTCCCGTTGCAGCGCCTGGTCAGGACTAGCACTCACCGAAACAGTGGCATAACGCCGTAGGTCGTCTGTGACCTGGCGTACCAGCAATGTGTTCTGCCATGCAGAGCTGACCAAAGCGATGGAGGCTGCCAGTACAAACAGCCAGACACCGATCAGCAACGCCCTGGGTTGCCCACTGTTTCGAGCACTGCGAGACAGTAAATGCAGCAGAGCGTCAGGGAACGGCAATGACGCATTGGCATCATCAGTGCCACCCTGGTTAAAGCAGAGCCCGGTCCGCGCCTGCAGCCAGCGGTGCCATAGGTTGTTTTGATGGCGCCTGCCGGAAATGGGGGCCCATGCAACGGCAACGGCGTTGGCGGCGATCTCCTGGTGAAAAGGCCGCACGTGCATTTCCGACATACACACGTCCTTCAACCAACCTGCCGCAGCGTTCAACTGCACTGTGTCTCTCAGTCGAGCAGCGCGGGAATCAGGGTCCTTGTCCCACCTCTGCCATTCAGCCAGGCTCATGCGCATACCTGACTCATGCACCTGCACACTTGACTTGGCCGCGGCCCAGGTGAACCAGGCTGTAGACTGCGAAGTGCTCGGGAAATAGCCCACAACCAGCATCGACAGGGGGCTACCACGCTCGCGCAACATCACAACTTGGCGGTACACGCTGCGTAGCTCATTCGCCAACACTGCAGCGTCTGTGTGCATGTTGGGGTCCACAACCCACATGACACTCAGCTGGCCGTGCCATTCAGGCCGTAGCAGCAGCAGACTGGCAACCGTTGTGGGCAGCTTCTGCACGTCGGGCACCCGGACATAGCAACCCTCCCCCGTTACTCGCAACGCCAATTGCTCAGCGGGCACTGCACCAAACAGCTCAGCCAGACAATCGCCTACAACCAGAACAATGGGATGGCGGTAAGACCGAGCAGGCAAGCTGGCGCCATTGCTGCTTTGTAATTCTCGCCGTTTACCGGCGATACGCAGGCTTCGGCGCCACCCTGCCCATACTGCCAGCGCGACGAGCACGGAGATCGGGAGCTGCCATTCAAAAGCAAGCGGGAGCATGGCTATGAGCAACAAAGACAGCGTTCCGGCCCATAGCCAGAGCGCTTGCTCCTGTCTGCGCAACATCCCGCTCACTCTTGCACCCACAAGAGCGAGGCCACTGCCTCACCCAGCGTATGGTCAAGCCCCCACCAGATACCTATCAACAGGCCTGCTGCGACCACCACGTGGGCCAGCGGGGACTGCAGCCACCGCCACATCGGTAGGCGTGAACTGCTCCCCACCTGGGTAACCAGAGACTGACTCGTATCAAAGGGGGGAACATGCGCATCGATTGCAGCGAACAGTTGCTGCCGCTCTGGGTGATTGACATCGCGGTAGCGCCCCTGAAAACCCAGCATCAGTACTCGCTGAAAGACCGTGAAGACGTAAGGGTGTGCAGAGGATTCACGCAGCACGGTGCGCATGTCTTCGTAAAGCGATTCACCAGCCTGATGACTGCTGAAAAACCTGGCCTGCAAGGTCTCCATTGCCCAATCCTCATGGGCCTTGCCCTCGGCGCAAGCGAGCACCGTCTCATCCAGCAAGGCACATTGCGCATGGCTGATGAGCTCGATGCTACGGCGATCCAGACCGTCCTCCTCAAGGGAGGCCCGAACATGCTCGACATCCGCCACGCAACGTGACCAAAGTTCCGGGCTACTGTGCGCCCCTGTGCCGTGTCGCAACTCGACTACTAGCAAGTAGGTGTCCTGCAGCAAGGCGTCGATATCCGCCTTGGCTGCGACGGGCTTCTGCTGAACGAGACTCATGAGCGCAGTACCGCAAACAGTTCAAGTTTGACGTCCTGAAACACGCTCGGCACATAGAGGGCGCACACGCCATCCGCCAACATGGCACGCCCTTTCTCATGCCTCAGATCCAGTGCGAAGTACTGGTTCTCCAAACGCAGCGGTATCGCCGCAGGCACATGACTCAAGGGTTTCAAGGGAACGCCATCGAGTGCTGCGTTGACGAGATAGTCCACATCATCAGGACAGCCGATCTTGCACAGCCTTGGGAACTGGCCCTGCACTTGCACGGCTGGCAGCCGGCAGTGCACAGACAGGTAAAAGTCCGCCCCTTCGGGCTCAAGCAAGCGAGGATCGTTCAGGGCAACCTGCCAACGGTTGGCACTGCGCGCTTCAAGTATCAAAGCCAGCACACGTGACGGCAGGCTGGCCTCCAGCAATGTGGAGAGCGTACGCATCAACGGTGGGAAAACGGCCTCAAGGTTCGCATGCTGATAGGCAGGAATGTCCTCGATGCTCTGGTCCAACGAAAACGTCAACAGCGCCCCTGCAAACTTCACCATCTGCTGGTACACCTGCTCCGGATGCCGACCAGGATGCGCTTTAAGGTCCGCCAACACGGGCTGGTAGGTATTCAGCGCATTGAGCAACCAGAACAACGTCACATCAGCGACAGCAAAATCTGCCATGCGCTGGTTGCTCTCGCGGCGCATCCCCATCAACCGCTCACGTTTGGAGGACAGCTGGGTCAACAAGTTATCCAGTTGAAGCAGCAATCCAGCGTGCGCATCAAACTTCAGCAAGGGGGGAATGTAGGCCAGATCAATTTCCCAACCACCCCGCCCATCCCGTACCAGGCGCGCTACTGGGCAGGTGAGGTAGTCGGCATTGTCATCATCATTCAGGCGCAAGCTCAGTGCATGTTCGAGCACGCTGATGGACTGCACTTCATCGCTGTAGTGATCCTGGACATCCCGCCATACCTGACGGTATCTGACGGGACGCTCGACTCTGCCACCTTCGAACAGGCAATTGTTGCCATTGGCCTGTTCCAGCGGCAAAGCCAGCACAACCGTTGCAGCTTGACTATCGCCAGGCAGCGCGCGTGATAGCTCCAGGGCACTGGGAAGCTGATCCAATCGATCAGTGTCAATCAACGTTCCATCGGGCATGCGGACATGCAGCCGAGTGGCCATGAGTTTACCCAGTTGCAGTGCATCCGCATCAAATGCGACTGCCCGGATACCCCATGGATGAACCCATGCCAATGAAGCAACAGTCTGATTCGTCCACGACTCAAAGTGCGCCTGCTGCTGAAACTGCTGCGCAGACAACACCACGCCGGACGCCCACATAGGCCGATCGATCTTCACGTTCAAAGCTCCTGGCGCCGTCAAGATTTTGCTTTGGGCATCTGCGAAACCAACGACAGATTGATGTCCATGCCCTCAACCTGAAAATGCGGCACCGCAAACAACTTGACCCTGAAGAAACCGGGATTATCGTCAATGTCTTCGACAACCACCTTCGCCTCTCTCAGCGGATGCGATGCCTGCAAGTCATCCCCGGGATCGGTCATTTCAGTAACCAGCCCGCTTATCCACCTGTTCAGCTCCAGATCCAGCAGACGGCGGTCCTTGGTGGTACCAATGTTTTCCCGCTGAATGAGTTTCAGATAGTGCGCGATGCGAGAAAGCAGGAATACATAAGGCAACCGCGAATTGATGCGACTATTGGCGGTGGCCTCAGGGGTGTCATAAAGCGCGGGTTTATGGGCTGAGTTCGCCGAAAAGAAGCACGCATAGTCGCGGTTCTTGTAATACGACAATGGAATCAAACCAAGATTGGCGAATTCAAACTCGCGGGTTTCCGGAATCATTACTTCCGAAGGGATCTTCACTTGACTGCCCGTGCCCATATCGTACAGATGGATCGGCAGGTTGGTCACTGCGCCGCCTGATTGCGGCCCTCGAATTTGCACACACCAACCATTCGCGATAAAGCTTTTGACCATATTCGCCGCGAACGCAAACGTCGAGCTCACCCACAGGTATTTATCGTGGTCGCGGCCCTTGACCCGTTCTACATAATTAAACAATCGGACTGGGTTGGTGTCGGGCCCATAAGGCAGTCGCCCCAACGTACACGGCATTGTCGCACCGACGTACCGGGCATCATCGCTTCGAGTAAAAGCGTGCCACTTGATGTATTCCGCACGCTCCATGTAGTTACCGATGTCCTTGATCGCGGCCACCTCTTCCATGGTTTTCTTGCCAAAGAACGCAGGCCCCATCGAGCACAAGAATGGCATATGGGCGGAGGCTGCAACTTTGGAGATGTTCCGCAGCAGCGCAATATCTTGAGCCCCTCGGTCGAACTCGTAGTTGGAAACCGCCGCCGCAATAGGCTCACCACCCGGGGTATCGTATTCCTGGGTATACGTATGCAGGTACAGGCCGCTCTGAGAGATTTCCGGCGCATCCTCGAAGTCCTGCGCCAGATGCTCCTTACTGATATCCAGTATCTCGATCCGAACGTTCTGCCGGAAATCCGTCTGATCAATCAAGGACTTGGCGCCACGCCAGATCGACTCGACCCGTTGGAAGTCGGCATGATGCATGACGGCGTCCAGCTGGAAGCTGATTTGAGCGTCAATCGAAGCAATATGCTCGTCCAGCAGGGCCCGGTCCAGGCGCTCCACCTGTGGAGACACTTGCTTGAGCCGTTCGAGAAAGACGCTTACAGAAGCAGTGACGCGCTCATTGGCCGTGGCCTCGGACAAAGCATCCACGCTCTGATAGGCGTCAATCCCACCCATCTGATCAAGTGGTTCGAGATTTATTTTTTCAAACAATGTGTGATAGACATTCTGGCTGTCTTCCACCCGCACAGTGGCGCCACGCGATTGCGCAGAGGATTGCTCTTCGGACATTTGTTTGCTTCCCGTCTATAGAGATGGTGGTTTTCTAGCGTTCGCCTTGAGGGGCAAGGGCAGCCAGTTCCTTGCGCAGTTCGTTGCTCAGTGCCTCATCTTTCAGTATGCGTTCCAACTCAGCACGGAACGTTGCGTTATCCAAGAGATTGGCTTTCAACTCACGCAGCAGGTTTCGCATCGCCAGCAGGGCGCGTAATTGCGGTATCTGGCGAGCAACCTGTTCGGGCTCGAAATCCTTCATGCACTGAAAGCTCAGCTCAACAGGCGTTTCTCCACCTTCGTTCGTGAGCGTATCTTCAACGACCAGCTTGAGGCTTGGTGAAAATTCCGAGAGCACACTGTCAAAATTATTTTTATTGACATTCACCTTGCTCCGCTCGGACAACGGACGCTGCTCTTTGCCGTTACTGTAGTCCCCCATCAACATGAGCTTGAGCGGTAGCTCGACTTTGCGTTGAGCCCCACCCGTATGCAAATCAAGCTTGATATTAACGCGTGCCTTAGGCACCTCATTCTGAAAACTGTTTGAAGCCATAACGCCTCCTGAAGGCAGGGGGCCGAGCCAGAACGTTTTCCCGCACCCTGGGTCGAGCCGGTTTGACAGAGCACTGTGCAATGCATCCCCACCAACGATGGCGTCTTTCTTCCACTTATGCCACCCCTTCAGAAGAATCCAGAAACTTCCTACAAAACTTCTCCATCATGAGAGTCAATCGAAGGATAATTCAGCCCTTGACACTAGCAAATCAACCCAAATCCAGAGCGAGAGAACGAGGTGTTTAATCGAACCCGCTTGAAATGTAGGAAGTTGCCTACGGAAAATGCAGCAGAAATAAACGCTCGCCGACGACACTATCATCTGAAAATATTTCAAACCATTTAGCCCTTGCGTCACGGCTCAGCGAGCGCTATTACTAACCCCATCACCCGATGGAGATGAGCCATGTCCCGCCTCGCCGAATTCCGCGCCCTCGAGCGACTGCTCGCCGCGAAAAAGTCTGAACTCTCCTTCATCAAAATCGACCCGCGCCTTATCCGCGAATTCGAATTTGAAAGCAAACTCCACAACCTGCTTGCCGAATATCAATTCAATCTGTCGCATGTACTGGCCATCATCGAAAGCGAACACGCGAACAACAATGTCTACCCGCACTGCCCACCTGTCGCACCGCTGCCGCGTTACAGAGCCCGGCAAAGCAAATACTATATAAACCCACACACAGGGCAGGAAGTTGAAGCAAAGAGCACCCTGCACAAAACCGTGCGGTTGTGGATTCAGCAGTACGGCCGGGAGGAGGTCGAAAGCTGGGCAACTGCATGGTCTGTGTACACGCCCAAATCTGACCAGTAGCCCCCCTCACCCTGCCAGGCACGACCACCACAGCCTGCCCTTCCCTTCTGGACCTGCGCTCCATCAGGCAACCAGGTTGAACGCCTTCTACCCTTTATTGGCGTGAATCCCTGCCGCGCCCGCAAGCCAACGCAACCGTTCGGTAACCGAACAGTAGCCCGTCTCTTGAATTGACGCTGCCGCCTTCACTGCTCACCATGCACCGGCCTTGCGTGCCCGTCCTGCCTGGGAGCCGGTCACGTACCCGTAGCACCGCAGCTGAATACAATTTCAAGAAATGAGCAGTCTATGAACCACACCAAGACCACCCCCGCCGCGCCCCGGATGCATCAGGGTTCGATTGGCGACAAGCTTCGCGGCGCCTTCGGCGTCGGCAAGACCCGTTGGGGCATGCTCGCCCTGGTGTTCTTCGCCACCACCTTGAACTACATCGACCGCGCCGCACTTGGCATCATGCAGCCCGTACTGGCCAAGGAGATGAGCTGGACGGCGATGGACTACGCCAACATCAACTTCTGGTTTCAGGTTGGCTACGCCATCGGCTTTCTGCTGCAGGGCCGGCTGATCGACAAAGTTGGCGTAAAACGCGCCTTCTTCTTCGCCGTGCTGCTGTGGAGCCTGGCCACCGGTGCCCATGGCCTGGCCACTTCGGCGGCCGGCTTCATGGTCTGCCGTTTCATCCTGGGCCTGACCGAGGCCGCCAACTACCCGGCCTGCGTGAAGACCGTGCGGCTGTGGTTCCCGGCGGGTGAGCGGGCGATCGCTACAGGCCTGTTCAACGCCGGCACCAACGTTGGCGCCATGGTCACCCCGGCCCTGCTGCCGCTGATCCTCGCCGTGTGGGGCTGGCAGGCCGCGTTCATCGCCATGGGCAGCCTGGGCCTGGTGTGGGTGGTGCTGTGGGTGCTGAAGTACTACAACCCTGAAGACCACCCCAGCGTGCGCCAGAGCGAGGTGCAGTACATCCAGCAGGACGATGAACCCGAGCCTACCCGCGTGCCGTTCAGCCGTATCCTGCGCCTGCGTGGCACCTGGGCGTTTGCGGTGGCCTATGCGATCACTGCGCCGGTATTCTGGTTCTACCTGTACTGGCTGCCGCCGTTTCTGAACCAGCAATACAGCCTGGGCATCAATGTGACCCAGATGGGCATCCCGCTGATCATCATCTGGCTGACGGCGGACTTTGGCAGCATCGGCGGCGGCATCCTGTCGTCCTGGCTGATCGGCCGTGGCGTGCGGGCCACCACCGCACGGCTGGTGTCGATGCTGATCTTTGCCTGCACCATGGTCAGCGTCGTCTTTGCCGCCAACGCAAGTGGCCTGTGGGTCGCAGTGGCCGCCATCTCGCTGGCGGTCGGCGCGCATCAGGCTTGGACAGCGAATATCTGGAGCCTGGTGATGGACTACACGCCCAAGCACCTGGTGAGCACGGTGTTCGGCTTCGGCAGCATGTGCGCGGCGATTGGCGGGATGTTCATGACGCAGATCGTCGGCAGCGTGCTGACCGCCACCAACAACAACTATGCCGTGTTGTTCACGATGATTCCGGCCATGTATTTCCTGGCGCTGGTGTGGATGTACTTCATGGCACCACGCAAGGTCGAGAGCGCCTGAGGGCGCTAGCCACTTACCTCTACGGGGCCCTTGCGGGCCCTTTTTTTGGTCTGCTGATCAGACCGTGAAAGCGCGTTTTCTGTAGGGGCAGCGTTGATTACAAGGGGAAACACAAGCCCTGTAGGAGCAGCCTTGCGCTGCGAAGAGGCCATTGCAGCCGAAGATGATCTTTAGCCTTACCGGCCTCTTCGCAGCACAAGGCTGCTCCTACAGGGGTTAAGCGGGAGATTGCGTGATGGTTCCGAAATCAGACGGTGGCCAGCACAGGAGAGCGCCTGAGGGCGCTAGCCACTTACCTCTACGGGGCCCTTGCGGGCCCTTTTTCTGGTCTGATGATCAGACCATGAATGCGCGTTTTCTGTCGGGGCAGCGTTGATTGCAAGGGGAAACACAAGTCCTGTAGGAGCAGCCTTGCGCTGCGAAGAGGCCATTGCAGCCGAAGATGATCTTTAGCCTTACCGGCCTCTTCGCAGCACAAGGCTGCTCCTACAGGGGTTAAGCGGGAGATTGCGTGATGGTTCCGAAATCAGACGGTGGCCAGCACAGGAGAGCGCCTGAGGGCGCTAGCCACTTACCTCTACGGGGCCCTTGCGGGCCCTTTTTCTGGTCTGCTGATCAGACCGTGAAAGCGCGTTTTCTGTGGGGCAGCGTTGATTGCAAGGGGAAACACAAGTCCTGTAGGAGCAGCCTTGCGCTGCGAAGAGGCCATTGCAGCCGA
>NZ_JAWRYI010000029.1:0-2155 GCF_046534705.1 Pseudomonas sp. SIMBA_068 | reverse complement strand
TGCAGGTGGCCGCTGCCGTAGTACAGGTGATTGACCTTGCGCCCATCCGGCAGGGTCAGTGTGGTCAGGTTGCTGAGCGGGTCGTACTCATAGTCCAGCGCGCCACTCGGGCTCAGCTCCTGCGTCAGCCGCCCCAGCAGGTCGTAGCTGTACCCCAGCGTTTCATCGGTGATACCCAGCCGCTTGCCGGCAACGGTAGGCTGGCGATGAATGCTCAACAGCCGGTCGGCATCGTCGTAAGCGAAGTCCTGCCGGGCATCGCAGTTGACCTTGGCCGTCAGCCGGCCAATGGCATCGCGCTCGAACAGCGTGCTGCGCTCTGGTCGCTCACCGGTTTCGCCGTAGCCGATTTCGTCCAGGCGCAGCAGGTGGCCACCGGCGTCGTAACTGAAACGCCGGGTCAGGTTGTCTACCCGCACTTCTTCGCTTAGCCGGTCCGACGCGTCATAGGCAAAGCGGTAAACCGCGCTGTTCTCGTTGACCAGTGCGGCCAGGCGCAGGGCCTTGTCGTACTCGTAGCGGATCCACTCGCCCTTAGCGTCCTGGCGCCTGCTTGGCAGCCCGCGCGAGGTACGCTGCAAACGGGTAGTCTGGCCTTTGCCGTCGGTGTGGCTCAGTACCTGACCAAGGGTATTGTAGGTGAAAGTTTCTGCAGTGCCGTCCGGGTGGTTGATGCGCAGCACTTCGCCGTCGGGTTTGCGCTCCAGCGACGTGGTCTGGTTCAGCGCATTAGTTACGGCAGTCTGATCACATAAAAAATAAGAATTTGCAAGAAAATGATAGCTCTCTCCAAGCAACTACATAATATTAATTGTTAAAAAACAAAAGCTTGCAGCAAAAAACCTATTAACCTTCTTACCAAACCAAAAACACCAAACTTTACAGCGGCGAACGGCGCCATTTATCATCAAAACTTAAAACTTCTTTTTTCTTTATTCTCCAGACACCATCTTTAGACACTAAATACATCTTGGAGCATGTTTCAGCACCTTTAGTTTGCTGCACTTGAATTGTCAGCGTTTTTCCACCCCCATCCAAAACCTCTAACTCATCAGTCGCAGGATCATAAGTGGCAGGTTTAGTGCACCCAAGATCTACAAGTCGCCCATAGTTAGAATTATCCTTAACGGCATATTTATCAAGTATCTCTTCAAGTTGTTTTGCATACTTTTCTTTTAGCTGAGAATCTTCTATCCCATGAGCCAGGTTTTTTTTACGCTGGTCAAAGAACTCAGTCTCCCAGCAGTTCATTTCCCTCATGAAGGCTACTAGTTCACTAGGAGGATTCATAACTACATTTTCCCTTAGTCATTTTAATTCGCAAAAATACCTTCAAGGATTTTCTCACCTTGACGATACACGTCATAGGTTATGGAAGTCGGTCGCGTCCCCCATTACCATACACGAAGTTTAGCTCAACATCCACAGCCCCCTTTTTCTTAATGACATTAGCAATTTGCGCTTCAAATGCTCTAAATTGACCACGATTAATACCCTTTAACTGAGGGAACACACCATCTTTACCACCGGACCCACCTAAAAGCTTGCCAATTATATGCCCTGCGTCATCATCAGAGTTCCCCATCATTCGAGCCCACGCTCTGGACGTGGCGTTAGTTGCTGTGCCACCTTGTTTCAAATCATTCAAAGTGATAGTTGCAGCTGCTCTGAGGGGTTGACCTGCCGGCCCTCTGATAACATTAGTTTTGACACACCACCCTAACGGATCAAGCCATCCAGTTGAACTGGGCGCATAATTGTAAAGGTTTGAACCACCTAGTAAGCCTATTGGATCTTGCGTGATGAATCGCGCCACCTCAGGATCATAGTAGCGGAAGGTATTATAATGCAGCGAGGTTTCATCATCGCTGTACTGCCCTGGGTACCTCAGATTCTGATCGACCTCTTTGATCGACAGAGTTTCTATCGTGCCCCAAGACCGATACGTCGCCTGCCAAACAATCTTGCCCTCGCTGTCCGTCAGCTCCAACGGCGTACCAATCTGGTCAGTATGGAAGTAATAAAGCTTCTGCTCCTCCCCTTCCACCTGATCGACGCGCGCTAACGGCGCATAGCTACCCGGCTCGTACAGGTACAGGATGCTCTGCGCAGGTGTCTCCTCCCGCAGCATCCTCAGCCCCTGCCAGAGGAAGCG
>NZ_JAWRYI010000224.1:0-320 GCF_046534705.1 Pseudomonas sp. SIMBA_068 | reverse complement strand
CCATTGCGATGGAAGCGGCTAACAGCCTGTAATCAGTTCTGCGGTGGGCGCAATCTGTCCGGGCTCACCGCCAGCTGACGACTATCCCTGGCCGGAGATTGCCCATACAGGCGGCGATACTCCCGGCTGAACTGTGACGCGCTCTGATACCCCACCCGATAGCCTGCCGTACCGGCATCCAGCTTTTCTACCATCATCAAACGTCGCGCCTCATTCAGCCGCAGTTGTTTCTGGTATTGCATCGGCGTCATGGCCGTGACGGCTTTGAAGTGATGATGCAGCGAAGAGATACTCATGCCGACACTGCTGGCGAGCCGATC
>NZ_JAWRYI010000223.1:0-321 GCF_046534705.1 Pseudomonas sp. SIMBA_068 | reverse complement strand
GCGCATGTTAATGCTGACCGTCTGGATGATGGGCATCGCGACAGCCTTGATTGGTATTCTTCCTTCATTCTCGACCATTGGGTGGTGGGCACCTATTTTGCTGGTGACACTGCGTGCCATTCAGGGATTTGCAGTCGGCGGCGAATGGGGAGGCGCGGCGTTGCTTTCCGTTGAAAGTGCACCGAAAAATAAAAAAGCCTTTTACAGTAGCGGTGTACAAGTTGGCTACGGTGTAGGTTTACTGCTTTCAACCGGACTGGTTTCATTGATCAGTATGATGACGACTGACGAACAGTTTTTAAGCTGGGGCTGGCGCATTCC
>NZ_JAWRYI010000222.1:0-322 GCF_046534705.1 Pseudomonas sp. SIMBA_068 | reverse complement strand
CCCGGCAACTGGCCAACCGCTTGCAGACCTCCCATACCGCGATTGCCCATCGCCTGCGCAAATACGGCATTCCCAGCAAGGCCTGAGCTTGCGCTTGCCGCTCTGAAAGCGACCTCCATCTGTACTGAAAGCGCTACAGTGGAACGATTTCGCTACAAAGCCTTGCAATCGCAGCCGTGCAAGGCTTTGATCCTCAAAGCCTTTTTTCCGCACCCCGTGCTGTAGCGTTTTCGCTACGGCCGTGAAATTCCATTCTCTACAAAAAACACTCAACCCCTTGATTTACAACGGCCAAATAAATATTGGCCGTGTTCTTGCTATG
>NZ_JAWRYI010000221.1:0-322 GCF_046534705.1 Pseudomonas sp. SIMBA_068 | reverse complement strand
CCTTGAGCAATAAGGCCGGCACCGACGTCACCCTGAAACTCGACAACGGCTCGAGCATTACCATCAAGGCCGGTGACACCGTCGGCACCGTGACCGTCCCGGCGCCAAGCGATGACGTGTTCATCGATAAGAGCACCCAGACCGTCAAGATCACCGACGCTACCGGCGGCAACTTCGAGAAGCTGGAAGTTACCGGTAACGGCGCAACTACCACGATCAACGACACCATCGACAAGGTCGATGTGGTCCTGACCGCTACTAACACCGTCGGCGAAGGCGGCAACATCGTTTACACCGCCAGCCTTGTGGATAAAAACGGCGC
>NZ_JAWRYI010000220.1:0-322 GCF_046534705.1 Pseudomonas sp. SIMBA_068 | reverse complement strand
CGGTTGATGGATTCGCGAATCGACGCCGACAAGGCATAGATCAGGCTGCCCTCGCTGACGCTGGCGGTGACCACGCATTCACCCAGCAGTGGTGCGACGTCATCAAGGCCGATGGCCACGTTCTTCAGCGGCGCGCCGGCGAATTTGCTGCGCAGCAGTTCGCTCCAGGCGTTGACCTCAAAACCGCAGTTGCTCGGTTGCAAGGGCGCAAGCTGCACACCGCGCTGTTCCAGCAGGGGCAGCCAAGCCCCGTCGGAACCCTGTCGTGCCCAACTGACGCCGCCCAATGCCAGCAGGACCCCATCCGCCCGTACCGTACTTT
>NZ_JAWRYI010000219.1:0-322 GCF_046534705.1 Pseudomonas sp. SIMBA_068 | reverse complement strand
CGATGATGACGAGGAAGAAGATTCGGCACTGTCGATTGCTGATCTCGATGATGTGGAAGATGAAGTTGGCGGTGAGCTAATTGAGCGCATGAGCCTGGATGAGCACTTTTTTTTAAATCGAACCCCGAATCAGGACAAGATCATTTCCCGTGCACCGGTTGGGCCAATGTGGGTGGAGGGCGTTGCGGGCTCAGGCAAGACCTCGGCTGCCATTGGGAGGACCAAGATGCTCTGTGACTTCAACTCGAATGAAGTGACGGATCGTGAGACGTTTCGGTCCATTCTCGGCGACGACTTCGACTACTGGGAGGGCGAGTTTGCT
>NZ_JAWRYI010000218.1:0-322 GCF_046534705.1 Pseudomonas sp. SIMBA_068 | reverse complement strand
GCCCAACCGCAGGTGTTCTTCCAGGTGCTGCGCGCGTGCGATGCCCTACAGGAGCAACTGCCCGAGCTTCTAGACGATTCCCAGGCCCTGGCGGCGCTGGAGCAAGCAGCATTGCACAAGCAGCCACTGCACATACGCTGGGCCTGCCTGCTGCATGGGCTGGAACCAGCATCGATCAAAGCCGTCAACCAGCGCCTCAAGGCGCCGCGGGAATGCCAGGAATTGGCACTGCTGACAGGGGAATGCCTGGCACAGGGCAATCATGCGCTGGATTTACCTGCTGCGGCACTGCTGGAGCTGTTGCAAAAGTTCGATGTGTATC
>NZ_JAWRYI010000217.1:0-322 GCF_046534705.1 Pseudomonas sp. SIMBA_068 | reverse complement strand
CATTGCCCTTGTCGAGCACCACCTGCAACGCGCCGACACCGACGATCAGCGTCAGCAGGCCGATGTAGTCCATCGGCTGACGGCTGGTCACCACCGGCCGCGTGCGCATCTGTTGGCGTACCACGGCGGCGGCGAACAGGCCGATGGGGACGTTGATGAAGAAGATCCATGGCCAGCTGTAACTGTCGGTGATCCAGCCCCCCAGTATCGGCCCGGCAATCGGCGCCACCACCGTGACCATCGCCAGCAGCGCCAGGGCCATGCCCCGCTTGGCCGGGGGGTACACGGCAATCAGCAAGGTCTGGGTCATCGGGTACAACGG
>NZ_JAWRYI010000216.1:0-322 GCF_046534705.1 Pseudomonas sp. SIMBA_068 | reverse complement strand
ATTTTATGATGATATCGGTGCTATTAATTTCAGTACTAGGTACTTTGGTGACTGAAAAAATAGTTGAGCCACGTTTAGGTAAATATAACCCAGACGAAGCCGGTATTGATCTGTCTCAAAACAGCATAGACACCCTTACTCAACAAGAAAAATCGGGTCTAAAATGGGCTGGCGTTTCTTTATTAGCAGTCTCTTTATTACTTGCTTGGACCATCGTTCCTGACGATGGCATTTTACGAAACCCTGCAACCGGTGAAGTTGCGGGTTCTCCTTTTTTAAAAGGGATTGTGGTTATTATATTTGTGACATTTAGTATTCCTGG
>NZ_JAWRYI010000028.1:0-3028 GCF_046534705.1 Pseudomonas sp. SIMBA_068 | reverse complement strand
GCAGATAGGGGTTTTGCGAAATGAATCTTGACGATGACCTACTCTCACATGGGGAAACCCCACACTACCATCGGCGATGCATCGTTTCACTACTGAGTTCGGGATGGGATCAGGTGGTTCCAATGCTCTATGGTCGTCAAGAAATTCTGTAGCCAGAATGTCCAGATGGACAGCCCAGCGAATCCGGATATGCGATATTTGTGGGTTGTTGCGAACTTTCGGTTCGTATCATCTTCACCACCGCAATCTGCGCTAGCAAATTGCTTGGGTGTTATATGGTCAAGCCTCACGGGCAATTAGTATTGGTTAGCTCAACGCCTCACAGCGCTTACACACCCAACCTATCAACGTCGTAGTCTTCGACGGCCCTTTAGGGGATTCAAGATCCCAGTGAGATCTCATCTTGAGGCAAGTTTCCCGCTTAGATGCTTTCAGCGGTTATCTCTTCCGAACATAGCTACCCGGCAATGCCACTGGCGTGACAACCGGAACACCAGAGGTTCGTCCACTCCGGTCCTCTCGTACTAGGAGCAGCCCCTCTCAAATCTCAAACGTCCACGGCAGATAGGGACCGAACTGTCTCACGACGTTCTAAACCCAGCTCGCGTACCACTTTAAATGGCGAACAGCCATACCCTTGGGACCGGCTTCAGCCCCAGGATGTGATGAGCCGACATCGAGGTGCCAAACACCGCCGTCGATATGAACTCTTGGGCGGTATCAGCCTGTTATCCCCGGAGTACCTTTTATCCGTTGAGCGATGGCCCTTCCATACAGAACCACCGGATCACTAAGACCTACTTTCGTACCTGCTCGACGTGTGTGTCTCGCAGTCAAGCGCGCTTTTGCCTTTATACTCTACGACCGATTTCCGACCGGTCTGAGCGCACCTTCGTACTCCTCCGTTACTCTTTGGGAGGAGACCGCCCCAGTCAAACTACCCACCATACACTGTCCTCGATCCGGATAACGGACCTGAGTTAGAACCTCAAAGTTGCCAGGGTGGTATTTCAAGGATGGCTCCATGAGAACTGGCGTCCCCACTTCAAAGCCTCCCACCTATCCTACACAAGCAAATTCAAAGTCCAGTGCAAAGCTATAGTAAAGGTTCACGGGGTCTTTCCGTCTAGCCGCGGATACACTGCATCTTCACAGCGATTTCAATTTCACTGAGTCTCGGGTGGAGACAGCGCCGCCATCGTTACGCCATTCGTGCAGGTCGGAACTTACCCGACAAGGAATTTCGCTACCTTAGGACCGTTATAGTTACGGCCGCCGTTTACCGGGGCTTCGATCAAGAGCTTCGCTTGCGCTAACCCCATCAATTAACCTTCCGGCACCGGGCAGGCGTCACACCCTATACGTCCACTTTCGTGTTTGCAGAGTGCTGTGTTTTTAATAAACAGTCGCAGCGGCCTGGTATCTTCGACCGGCATGGGCTTACGGAGCAAGTCCTTGACCCTCGCCGGCGCACCTTCTCCCGAAGTTACGGTGCCATTTTGCCTAGTTCCTTCACCCGAGTTCTCTCAAGCGCCTTGGTATTCTCTACCTAACCACCTGTGTCGGTTTGGGGTACGGTTCCCAGTTATCTGAAGCTTAGGAGCTTTTCTTGGAAGCATGGTATCAACCACTTCGTCGCCTAATGGCAACTCGTCATCAGCTCTCGGCCTTGAAATCCCGGATTTGCCTAAGATTCCAGCCTACCACCTTAAACCTGGACAACCAACGCCAGGCTGGCCTAACCTTCTCCGTCCCTCCATCGCAATAACTGGAAGTACAGGAATATTAACCTGTTTTCCATCGACTACGCTTTTCAGCCTCGCCTTAGGGACCGACTAACCCTGCGTCGATTAACGTTGCGCAGGAAACCTTGGTCTTTCGGCGTGCGAGTTTTTCACTCGCATTGTCGTTACTCATGTCAGCATTCGCACTTCTGATACCTCCAGCAAGCTTCTCAACTCACCTTCACAGGCTTACAGAACGCTCCTCTACCGCATCACCAAAAGGTGATACCCGTAGCTTCGGTGCATGGTTTGAGCCCCGTTACATCTTCCGCGCAGGCCGACTCGACTAGTGAGCTATTACGCTTTCTTTAAAGGGTGGCTGCTTCTAAGCCAACCTCCTAGCTGTCTAAGCCTTCCCACATCGTTTCCCACTTAACCATGACTTTGGGACCTTAGCTGACGGTCTGGGTTGTTTCCCTTTTCACGACGGACGTTAGCACCCGCCGTGTGTCTCCCATGCTCGGCACTTGTAGGTATTCGGAGTTTGCATCGGTTTGGTAAGTCGGGATGACCCCCTAGCCGAAACAGTGCTCTACCCCCTACAGTGATACATGAGGCGCTACCTAAATAGCTTTCGAGGAGAACCAGCTATCTCCGAGCTTGATTAGCCTTTCACTCCGATCCACAGGTCATCCGCTAACTTTTCAACGGTAGTCGGTTCGGTCCTCCAGTCAGTGTTACCTAACCTTCAACCTGCCCATGGATAGATCGCCCGGTTTCGGGTCTATACCCAGCGACTAAACGCCCTATTAAGACTCGCTTTCGCTACGCCTCCCCTATTCGGTTAAGCTCGCCACTGAATATAAGTCGCTGACCCATTATACAAAAGGTACGCAGTCACCTAACAAGTAGGCTCCCACTGCTTGTACGCATACGGTTTCAGGATCTATTTCACTCCCCTCTCCGGGGTTCTTTTCGCCTTTCCCTCACGGTACTAGTTCACTATCGGTCAGTCAGTAGTATTTAGCCTTGGAGGATGGTCCCCCCATATTCAGACAAAGTTTCTCGTGCTCCGTCCTACTCGATTTCATTGACAAGAGATTTTCGTGTACGGGGCTATCACCCACTATGGCCGCACTTTCCAGAGCGTTCCACTAATCTCAAACCAACTTAAGGGCTGGTCCCCGTTCGCTCGCCACTACTAAGGGAATCTCGGTTGATTTCTTTTCCTCAGGGTACTTAGATGTTTCAGTTCCCCTGGTTCGCCTCTTGCACCTATGTATTCAGTACAAGATAACCAGCTT
>NZ_JAWRYI010000215.1:0-323 GCF_046534705.1 Pseudomonas sp. SIMBA_068 | reverse complement strand
GTGGGAAGCGACCGGCGGCTTCTTTGCTTTCACCGTGGTAAGCCGGAACCATGCTGCCGAAGTAGTTGGCAATCATGCTGTCGTAGGCGGCAGTGTGTTCGAAGGCTTTGATGGCGAGGTCGAAACGGGTTGCAAGCGTCAGCGATCCTTCGTTGTCATCCATCTCTTTAATAATGGCGTCATAGTCGCTGCTCTTCACCACGATTGCGACATCTTTATGGTTCTTGGCGGCGGAGCGCACCATCGTTGGGCCGCCGATATCGATGTTCTCAACCGCATCTTCCAGCGAGCAACCTTCACGGGCCACGGTCTGGGCGAACGGA
>NZ_JAWRYI010000214.1:0-324 GCF_046534705.1 Pseudomonas sp. SIMBA_068 | reverse complement strand
GCTCTGGCAGGTGCCGGAGAGGGCCTCCAGCACTACGGAAGCGGGGAGTGATTTTGCCCCAATGAGCAGGCTTAATGCCGTCGCGATAATCAGTAATAACAGCAATCCGGGCACGGCAATGGCGCGTGTCACGGCAACAGAACCAGACATACGAACTTCCATGATAATGAAATTAATTATCGTTATTGATCTTATTTGGATATGTTAGCATGAGCAGCCTAAGAATAGGTATTTAAAATATTTGATGGCAAGGCATTGTAATGAATAAACAATCCTGGCTGCTTAACCTCAGCCTGTTGAAAACGCACCCGGCGTTTCGCGCAG
>NZ_JAWRYI010000213.1:0-324 GCF_046534705.1 Pseudomonas sp. SIMBA_068 | reverse complement strand
ACGCCGTCTGAATGGCTTTTTCATACCGTGCGATACCGATGTCTTTCTGCAGCTTGGAATAGTCGAGGCTTGCGCGCAGGCTACCGGCATTGAAGATCGGCAGGTTGATCTGGGGCTGGAACGTCCAACTGCCCGAGCCACCCTTGAACAGGCTGGACAGTTGGGAGCTGGAGGCGCCCGCGTTCGCAGTCAGGCTGACGCTGGGGAAGAAAGCGGCACGGGCCGCGCCGATATTGGCGTTGGCGGACTTGAGCTGGTATTCGGCCTGCAGGATATCGGGCCGGCGCTGCAGCAGGTCCGACGGCAGGCCGGAAGGCACCTGGG
>NZ_JAWRYI010000212.1:0-325 GCF_046534705.1 Pseudomonas sp. SIMBA_068 | reverse complement strand
CTACTCAACCCGCCCATTTCACGTCATGATGTGCCCCCCATTTCAAGGACGTTAAATAATGAAAGTTCTCCTCGCCGCCTGGGTACTGCTGCTTTTACCCGCTGTGGCCTGCGCGCTCCCCGTCCTGAAAGACACCACGCTCTACACCGACACCGCCCACGACTGCCAAGACGTCGATCTCACCACCTGGCAGCACCCGACCCGTGCGCTGCTGGAGAAAAACCATTTCCAGCTTGAACGCATCCAGCTCTGCAACGCTGGGCACTACCCGGTTTTCCATGTGCAAGCGCCCTACGACCCGCGCGGCCAGACCAAGGATTTTTAC
>NZ_JAWRYI010000211.1:0-325 GCF_046534705.1 Pseudomonas sp. SIMBA_068 | reverse complement strand
ACTGCATGTTGATCGGTTTGACCCAGCCATTGCGCTCGCAGGCCATCAGTATTTTGGCAAGCTGCCCCGTGAGCATGGTCGACACACCAATGTAGCGGGCCTTGCCGGAGCGCACGATGTCGTTGAGTGCACACATCGTCTCTTCCACCGGGGTGTTCACATCAAAGTAATGCAGCATGAACACGTCGACGTAATCCATGCCCAGACGGCTCAGGGACGCGTCGATGCTGTCCATGATGTGCTTGCGCGAGTGGCCACTGGCGTTGATACCGCTGCGAGTGCCGTAGCCGACCTTGGTGGTGACCACGATCTCGTCCCGTCGCGC
>NZ_JAWRYI010001945.1:0-207 GCF_046534705.1 Pseudomonas sp. SIMBA_068 | reverse complement strand
ACGCTGAGCGACGGCAAGACCGTCATCACCGTACCGGCCAATGGCACCAGCGGTTCGATCAGCGTGACTGCTCCGGACAACGTCTACGTTGGCAGCAACACCCCGGTAGTACAGTCGATCGCGACTGTTACGGGCGCGGATGTCGGCAAGTTCGAACAGCTGACCCTGGACAAGACTCCTGTCAGCACCCAGGTCACTGACGAGCCA
>NZ_JAWRYI010001944.1:0-209 GCF_046534705.1 Pseudomonas sp. SIMBA_068 | reverse complement strand
AGCTCCGAATGGTTGTTGATCGGCAGACCGTCTTTGTTGGTCAGCGTGATGGTGTAGGTGATCTCGCCACCTTCGGTAACCGAAGGCGTCGCGGTCAACTTGGCCACCACTTCGTCGATGGTGTCGGTCACCTTGACCGAAGCATCACCGCCCAACTGCAGGTTCTCGAAGGCAGCGCCGGTGGCGTCTACCGCCGACTTGATGCCCAG
>NZ_JAWRYI010001943.1:0-212 GCF_046534705.1 Pseudomonas sp. SIMBA_068 | reverse complement strand
CTGATCGAACCGCTGGTGCCATTGGCCGGTACGGTGATGACGGTCTTGCCGTCGCTCAGCGTGAAGGTCAGGGCGCCATGGTTGTTGATCGGCAGACCGTCTTTGTTGGTCAGGGTGATGGTGTAGGTGATCTCACCGCCTTCGGTGACCGAAGGTGTTGCGGTCAGCTTCGCCACCACTTCGTCGGTGGTGTCGGCGACATCCACCTTCGC
>NZ_JAWRYI010001942.1:0-213 GCF_046534705.1 Pseudomonas sp. SIMBA_068 | reverse complement strand
TCAGCAGGATTCGAACCTGCGACCGCTCGGTTCGTAGCCGAGTACTCTATCCAGCTGAGCTATGAGTCCGCGATTGGTAGTTTTAGACCAGTTACCACTGGTTGATTGAAGCAGCCTTGCAAACAAAGCCACTTCAAAAGTGGCGGACTCAGCAGGATTCGAACCTGCGACCGCTCGGTTCGTAGCCGAGTACTCTATCCAGCTGAGCTATGA
>NZ_JAWRYI010001941.1:0-213 GCF_046534705.1 Pseudomonas sp. SIMBA_068 | reverse complement strand
ACCTTCACGCTGAGCGACGGCAAGACCGTCATCACCGTACCGGCCAATGGCACCAGCGGTTCGATCAGCGTGACTGCCCCGGACAACGTCTACGTTGGCAGCAACCCAGCAGTGGTCAACTCCATCGCGACCGTTGCGGGCGCGGATGTCGGCAAGTTCGAACAGCTGACCCTGGACAAGACTCCTGTCAGCACCCAGGTCACTGACGAGCCA
>NZ_JAWRYI010001940.1:0-215 GCF_046534705.1 Pseudomonas sp. SIMBA_068 | reverse complement strand
AGGGTCACGACCAGGTCGTTGGCCAGGGCGGTGTTGATGTGCACGGTGAAGGTCGGTTTGACGTTCTCGGCCACCGAGGTCTGGTCGGCGGTGATGGTCACCAGCACCAGGTCGCCCTGGTTGCCAGTGCCCGGAGTGCCCGAACCTGGCTCGTCGGTGACGGCGGTGCTGACCGGGGTCTTGTCCAGCGTCAGCTGCTCGAACTTGCCGACATC
>NZ_JAWRYI010001939.1:0-215 GCF_046534705.1 Pseudomonas sp. SIMBA_068 | reverse complement strand
GTCTGTAGCTCAGTTGGTTAGAGCGCACCCCTGATAAGGGTGAGGTCGGCAGTTCAAATCTGCCCAGACCTACCAATTTTGGTTGGAATGATGAGCACCCCACGCCTCTGGATGAAGAGTGGTGAGGACGGCTCTTCTGCAGTTCAAATCTGCCCAGACCTACCAATATGCGGGGCCATAGCTCAGCTGGGAGAGCGCCTGCCTTGCACGCAGGA
>NZ_JAWRYI010001938.1:0-218 GCF_046534705.1 Pseudomonas sp. SIMBA_068 | reverse complement strand
ACTGGCCCGAAACAAATGTAGGAGCAGCCTTGTGCTGCGAAGCGCCGCGCGGGCGGCGCTCGATCTCATAGGCGCTGAATGTGTTGTGGCGGACACCTGGTGGCCCTTGATACGGCCTTCGCCAGGAATATTCCAAATAACTGAAATTAAAGGTTGACGCCCTTCCGAATCCCCTTATAATGCGCCCCACTTCCAGCGACATCGGAACGACAAACTCC
>NZ_JAWRYI010001937.1:0-224 GCF_046534705.1 Pseudomonas sp. SIMBA_068 | reverse complement strand
ACCTGACGGGACAGCAGGATGTGCTCACGGGTTTGTGGCATCGGACCATCGGCGGCCGAGCAAACCAGGATCGCGCCATCCATCTGGGCAGCACCGGTGATCATGTTCTTCACGTAGTCAGCGTGACCTGGGCAGTCAACGTGAGCGTAGTGACGAATGTTCGAGTTGTACTCGACGTGAGCGGTGTTGATGGTGATACCGCGCGCTTTTTCTTCCGGAGCCGA
>NZ_JAWRYI010001936.1:0-226 GCF_046534705.1 Pseudomonas sp. SIMBA_068 | reverse complement strand
CGACCGCTTCGTGGGTCATGAACGCCTGCAGCATCGACGGTACGAAGTGCAGGGTGCTGATGCCATGGTGGTTGATGGTGTCGACCAGCAGTTGCGGGTCGCGGTGCGCCCCTGGCTGGGCCACCACCAAGCGCGCGCCGGTCATCAACGGCCAGAAGAATTCCCACACCGACACGTCGAAGCTGAACGGGGTTTTCTGCAGCACGCTGTCGCTGGCGTCCAGGCC
>NZ_JAWRYI010001935.1:0-228 GCF_046534705.1 Pseudomonas sp. SIMBA_068 | reverse complement strand
CCATTCGCACAGTGCGCGAAAGCGTCGGCTGGCGGTTATGTGAGCACGATGGCCGCTATGACTTCTCGACGGTCGCGGCCCGGATGCAGGCCGCAGAGCAGCAGGGCATTCAGCTGAGCTGGACAATCTGCCACTACGGCTGGCCCGCTGGCGTCAGCCTGTTTGACCACGACTTTGTCAGCCGTTTCGCCGCCTTCTGTGGCGCACTGGCCCGCTTCCTGGCCCCCT
>NZ_JAWRYI010001934.1:0-228 GCF_046534705.1 Pseudomonas sp. SIMBA_068 | reverse complement strand
ATGCGCCAGGGCTTGCAGCGGCTGTCGAGCATGATGCTGGACGTTATCGGCCTGCGCATTCAGCATCGGCAGGTCAATGCGCTGTTTTATCAGTCTCAGCCGCTCATCGAACTGCGCCCGCAAAGCAATGGCTTGGACTATATCCTGCAGGCAGAAAACAGAGACAAATGGGTGCGCGAGCTGCTTCAAAAACTGAATGCTGAGGCGGTCGACAGCTATCAGATGCAA
>NZ_JAWRYI010000210.1:0-325 GCF_046534705.1 Pseudomonas sp. SIMBA_068 | reverse complement strand
AGTCGAGCTATATCAAATAAAGTTTCAACCAGCTTTTATTCAAAATTTCTATAAGAAGAACAACAACACACAATATGGATACTTATGAACAATAAAGAGAATGTACTTTTAATTGTCATGGTTTGCTTTGCTGCAACGATTGGCGGGTTTTTGTTTGGCTTTGATAGTGGTGTAATAAATGGCACCGTCGATGGCCTACAAACAGCATTTGGTTCCAGCAGCGTAGGCACAGGTTTTAACGTATCGAGTATGCTCATAGGTTGTGCTATCGGTGCGTTTACTGCAGGACGGTTGGCAGATAAATTTGGCCGTCGTCGCATTTTAC
>NZ_JAWRYI010001933.1:0-228 GCF_046534705.1 Pseudomonas sp. SIMBA_068 | reverse complement strand
GCATGCCATCGATCATGTTCGACGGCATTGTGGTGCCGGCTGGCAAGGCGTCGTTGGATGCGTTGGGTGCCAGTGGGCTGGCCAAGCACTTCCTGCTAGAGGGTTACAAGCATCTGAAGGCGATCGCGCTGGCCAAGGAAGGCAAGGCGTTGCTGGATAGCTTGGGGCTCAAGGAAGACAAGGGCCTGCTGCTGGGGGATGACCAGAAGACCGTGGATGCCTTTGTGA
>NZ_JAWRYI010001932.1:0-228 GCF_046534705.1 Pseudomonas sp. SIMBA_068 | reverse complement strand
CGGTTTATCCCCGCTGGCGCGGGGAACACATACGCCCTTATCAAATAGCTGTGATTTACCTACGGTTTATCCCCCCGGGCGCGGGGACCACATAGACCCCGAACAACAATACGCGCAAACCGACGGTTTATCCCCGCTGGCGCGGGGAACACTACCGTACAGACTGCCGGATATTATTTTTTTGCGGTTTATCCCCGCTGGCGCGGGGAACACCTGCTGCTCGAGCTG
>NZ_JAWRYI010001931.1:0-228 GCF_046534705.1 Pseudomonas sp. SIMBA_068 | reverse complement strand
AGGTGCTATAAGAGTTTCGCCTTTCCATTGTCATACAGAAAATGATATCGATCATTTTTTATGTGTCACAAAAGAATTATCTGCCACTACTACCACTAAGAGATTAGCAAATTCATAAAATAGGGGGATAACGATTAATGAAGAAATTAGGTCTCGGTACAAAAGTATTTATTGGGTTTGTCATCGGTATAGTACTAGGTTTAATTTTTAAAGAAAAAATATTAATCA
>NZ_JAWRYI010001930.1:0-228 GCF_046534705.1 Pseudomonas sp. SIMBA_068 | reverse complement strand
CCTCGTCGAGGCGCCCTGCCTGATGGTGCGCCAGCGCCAGTCCGATGGTGGAGGCGGAGGAGTCGGACATCGCGAGATCTGTCATCGTGGGAAATCAGCGTGGTTTCGGTACGGGCCGCGCATTTGAACCCGGGCAACCGAAGCGAAGGCGCGCACACGCAACCATACACGTACGGCTTGCGTGCCGACACTCGTCACCATTCAAGTATTCTCGGCGTGCCTGTCCCG
>NZ_JAWRYI010001929.1:0-228 GCF_046534705.1 Pseudomonas sp. SIMBA_068 | reverse complement strand
CCTCCTATGAGTATTTCGAAGACGGCCTGCTGGTGATCGAAAACGGCAAGATCAGCGCGGTCGGCCATGCCGGCGACCTGCTGCCGACCCTGCCCGCCGATATCGACATCACCCATTACCAGGATGCGCTGATCACACCCGGCCTGATCGACACCCATATCCACCTGCCGCAGACCGGCATGGTCGGCGCCTATGGCGAGCAGTTGCTGGACTGGCTCAACACCTACA
>NZ_JAWRYI010001928.1:0-228 GCF_046534705.1 Pseudomonas sp. SIMBA_068 | reverse complement strand
ATTGGCGCGGCTGACACCCGAACCTTTCTGCGGCGCGGCTATTTCGCCAGCATGCGGAATCAGATTGATCACGGCATCTTTGACTATTGCGGTGCGCCGGTGGTGACCAGTGAACTGTTGCTTAGCGGCGATGAAGGTTATCCTGAGTCACACTATCAGCTGGCGCATCAACTGGGCCAGCGTCTGTTCGCCCATCAGGAAAAACATGCCCGTTGAAAAAACACCCCG
>NZ_JAWRYI010001927.1:0-228 GCF_046534705.1 Pseudomonas sp. SIMBA_068 | reverse complement strand
CCTCAAGGAAGAAGACGGTATCGAGCTGAAGCTGATCAACATGGGTGGCGGCTTCCCGGCCAACTACATCACCCGCACCAACAGCCTGGAAACCTATGCCGAGGAAATCATCCGCTTCCTCAAGGAAGACTTCGGCGACGACCTGCCGGAAATCATCCTGGAGCCAGGCCGTTCGCTGATCGCCAACGCCGGCATCCTGGTCAGCGAAGTAGTACTGGTGGCGCGCAA
>NZ_JAWRYI010001926.1:0-228 GCF_046534705.1 Pseudomonas sp. SIMBA_068 | reverse complement strand
AAGAAGGCGTATACCTTGCGCCATCAGCATTTGAAGCTGGTTTTGTATGTGCTGCGCACACGGAACAGGAAGTACAAGAAACTATAGCTGCAGCAGAGCGCTGTTTCGCAAAACTTTAATCGCAAGCATTGCCTAAACGGGGTTTATATACCTACTTTTAAAACAGGCAATCAATACTAAAGATTGAAAAAGCCCTTTAAGGGCTTTTTTTATTTGTAAATATATATA
>NZ_JAWRYI010000209.1:0-325 GCF_046534705.1 Pseudomonas sp. SIMBA_068 | reverse complement strand
ATCCGGTGCGCGCACGTCGTGGCAATGACCATCGCTCAGCTTGCCGCCAATCCCGACAAGGAATACCGCGCCAAGATCTTTCGCTATCGCCCGCTCACGCCCTTTGGCATCAAGATCCGGATAACGAGACAGTAACTCCTGGCTGTGTACGAAGTGGATCTGATCCGGCAGGAACGGTGCCAGGCCAAACTCTTCGCTAACCGCAGCTTCGGTTGCTTTAATTCCCGCCCAGATCGCCTCTACCGTGCTTTTCAGAGTCGAGAATTGACGCTCACCGTCGCCCATTACGCGTTCCCAGTCCCACTGGTCAACATAGACCGAGTGC
>NZ_JAWRYI010001925.1:0-228 GCF_046534705.1 Pseudomonas sp. SIMBA_068 | reverse complement strand
ATGACCATTGAGGGCTGCAATAATAGGCATAGGAAACGTAACAATACGTTGTAGCAACTGTGTTATTTGCAACATAAAGTCAGAAATAGCCGCTGGTAAAATGCTTGGGTTTGCCATCCACTCAAGGTCAATACCCAGCGACCAGCTTTTGTCGCTTGCTGAGGTAAGTACCACCGAGTGAATGCTTTTATCAGCCTCTATATGATCAAGGTGTAAATTAAATTCAGC
>NZ_JAWRYI010001924.1:0-228 GCF_046534705.1 Pseudomonas sp. SIMBA_068 | reverse complement strand
CTGAGGGGCGACTGGCCAAGTGCGCTGGCGCCCCTCACTTCGCTGGCTGGCTTATTCGAGCGTGGCCGCAAGGCACCTTCATTGCCTGCCGTTTCGCGTCCGCAGCAACGGCTGTTGGCTGCTTGCCTGGTACTGGCGACTGTATGGGGCAGCCTGTGGTTGAGCCAGCAATGGCGCCAGGCGCAACTCTGGCGCGCCCAGGTCATTGCCGTGACAGGCGAACAGGCC
>NZ_JAWRYI010001923.1:0-228 GCF_046534705.1 Pseudomonas sp. SIMBA_068 | reverse complement strand
AAGGCCAACATTGTTAAGCGTATTATTTTTCATCTCAAAATGAGGGCCAAATGTACTTTCGTCAGACCCGCCTCGGTAGAGTTTTACTAAACTGCCTTTTACATTTTTAAAGCGATTGCCGGTAACCGTCACGTACTCTGCGTTGTAAACACCTAAGTCTTCGATTTCTGTATTTAGGCGTAATACATCGCCCGTAATTTCATTAAATGTATTATTATTTAATACAAT
>NZ_JAWRYI010001922.1:0-228 GCF_046534705.1 Pseudomonas sp. SIMBA_068 | reverse complement strand
CTGTGGGGCGCAGGCTTACTCGCGGGTGGTGGATTTCGAGCGGTTTCGCGAGATTGCAGATGAGGCCGGCGCCATCCTGCTCGCTGACATTTCCTACATTGCCGGGCTGGTCGTGACCGGACGCCATCCCAACCCGATCAACGCAGCCCATGTCACCATTACCTGCACGCACAAGCAATTGGGTGGCCCTCGTGGTGGGCTGATCCTGTCCGGGCGCGATGCAAATAC
>NZ_JAWRYI010001921.1:0-228 GCF_046534705.1 Pseudomonas sp. SIMBA_068 | reverse complement strand
GGTAACACCAAGTTTGCTGATGAAGACCTGATCGACCTGTTCGAACTCAAGACCACCAACTGGTTGTCGTTCTTCAAGAACGATGACAAGTACGCCCGTGAAAAACTGTCCGGTGACCTGGAACGTCTGCGCTCCTACTACCTGGACCGCGGTTATATCAACATGGATATCGCTTCGACCCAGGTGTCCATCACCCCGGACAAGAAGCACGTCTACATCACCGTCAAC
>NZ_JAWRYI010001920.1:0-228 GCF_046534705.1 Pseudomonas sp. SIMBA_068 | reverse complement strand
CGCGTAGATGGCGTTCGCAAGCCTGCCACGCCTTTATTGCCGGGCAATACGCTGGCGATTTTTTTACCCTTAACCGGTGTGCTGTGTGTGGTTCTGCTGGCGATCCTCGCGGATCAGTCGACGATCAATAGTGAAGCGCTCATCAACAGCCTGACAATGGGGCTGGTGGCGACATTCATCGCTTTGCTCCTGTTACTGCTGTGGCTGGAATGGGGGCCACAGCGTCGC
>NZ_JAWRYI010001919.1:0-228 GCF_046534705.1 Pseudomonas sp. SIMBA_068 | reverse complement strand
ACCTCTTGACGGGTAGCAAGCTGAGCAAGCATCAACTCAGTTGTTTGCTCTGATAGGCGTTTACCAAAATACAGTAACGCAGGTGTTTTACTTTGGCAGTTGAAAATAACGGTGCTGTTTACACTGTCTAATCGATAAAATGATTTAGTGTTGGCCATGATTTTCCTATCCTCTTATTCATTGTGTGAGTTATTAATATACCGAGATGATGTTAGCGATAGGCGTTAA
>NZ_JAWRYI010000027.1:0-3233 GCF_046534705.1 Pseudomonas sp. SIMBA_068 | reverse complement strand
ACCTGACGGGACAGCAGGATGTGCTCACGGGTTTGTGGCATCGGACCATCGGCGGCCGAGCAAACCAGGATCGCGCCGTCCATCTGGGCAGCACCGGTGATCATGTTCTTCACGTAGTCAGCGTGACCTGGGCAGTCGACGTGAGCATAGTGACGAATGTTCGAGTTGTACTCGACGTGAGCGGTGTTGATGGTGATACCGCGCGCTTTTTCTTCCGGAGCCGAGTCGATCTTGTCGAACTCAACGACTGCCGAACCGAAAACTTCGGAGCAGACGCGAGTCAGAGCTGCGGTCAGAGTGGTCTTACCGTGGTCAACGTGGCCGATAGTGCCGACGTTAACGTGGGGAAGGGAACGATCAAACTTTTCCTTAGCCATCGATACAATCCTCCGCAGAAGAAATAGTCTTGCGCTGATAAAACAAAGGCAGATATTTTCATATCTGCCTTGTTTATATGGAGCTCTTGAGCGGACTTGAACCGCTGACCTCACCCTTACCAAGGGTGTGCTCTACCAACTGAGCTACAAGAGCGAAACACTTTGTGCAAAATCCTGCAAACTTGGAGCGGGTAGCGGGAATCGAACCCGCATCATCAGCTTGGAAGGCTGAGGTTCTACCACTAAACTATACCCGCGGAGCTTGCGGCTCTCGCTAAAACTGGTGGAGGGAGAAGGATTCGAACCTTCGAAGCTCTCGCAACGGATTTACAGTCCGTCCCCTTTGACCGCTCGGGAATCCCTCCAGATGTGGCCGGCATTCTATGTGTCTGCCGCCCTAGTGTCAAGCGTTTTTTCAAATTTTTTCAATCAAATCTGAAACTTAGCTACTTTGACACCGCTTCCAGTTCTACCACCTGAGTGGTGTTCCCTGTGAAGCGGGCGCCATTCTATCAAGCTATTCACCAGTTGCAATACCCTGGCAGAAAATAATTTTATGTTTTAAGTCTTTGAAATCATTGGAAAGAGCCGAAAGGACCGTCTGGTCCAGTAAACGCTCACTTTCCGGGGCAACCTTGAGCCAGCGACCATCGGCTCCAGGCAGCTGCCCCACCACCGGCAAGGTGGCAATATCCAGGCTCAGCAAACGCTGACGCAGTGCATCCAGCTGCTCCTGTCCTGTCACCCCCCCCACTACCAGGCATTCGTCACGGCGCCTGGGCGGTGCCGACACACCCGTTTCACGCAACAGACGGATTTCCTGCTGATTCCCCTTGTACAGAGACAGCGGGGCGACTTCCTTGACCTTCAGCGGTGCTTCCTGCTGATGCCACACGTAATAGAAGACGTTGAGCACCAGTAACAACAGAAACAACCAACGCATAGGCACCTCAATCCAATGGGCAGGCCATGGCCAGGCCAACGAAAACCAGGTCAGGGACGACACGCGCCTGCGGCACGGCCTCTCTCACCAGCGGCGCATCACCCCCAGTGAGGAACACCGCGAATTCTTCACCCCACAGCGAGCGCGCCTGCTCAAGCTGGGTACGCGCAAAGCCCTGGAGCATCAACACGCAACCACGCTCGACCGCTTCGACTGTAGAGCGGCCCGGCGACAGGCTGGTCAATGCGCGCTCGGCGGAGGCATCGTCATAGCGAATGCGCCGGGTATGGGTACGCAACTGACTGCGCATCAGTGGCATGCCCGGACAGATGTAACCACCCAGGTGCTCGCCGTCTGCAGCCACAAAGTCTGCTTTGGCGGCGGTACCGAGGTCGATCACCAGGCATGCGCCCTTGGCCAGGTGAAATGCACCCAGCGCAGCGAGCCAACGGTCCATGCCCAATCGCTGATAGTCGTCGTAACCGTTGCGCACACCGGCCATGCTCTGTGCCGGAAGCGCAACATGCGCCTGCACGGCAAATGCCTGGGCAATCAACGCACAAAGCGCATCGGTTTCTTCCTCGCTGCGCACACTGACAATGCGGCAACCTGTCAGACGCACCGAAGCCAGCGCAGCCACTTCGGCCAGCAGCGCTTGATCTGAATCGACGATCCCGCCACCTTCAATCACTGCATCAGCGGTATGAATCACGCGCCACTTGATGAAGCTGTTACCGCAATCGAGCTCAAGAATCATCACGCAACCTCAAACTGAGCTCACCACCACTGAAGCTCTTTTCAACTCCGTCTACCTCAAGGCGCAAGCCGCCCTGCCCGTCGACGCCAAGAACCACGCCATCGATGCGCGTATTACCGGCAACCAGTGAAACATTGCGCCCCTGCCAAAGGTGCGCCTGTTCCCACTCCTCCTGGAATGCGGCAAACCCGTAGCGACGATGGCGTGCCAATTCGTGCTGCATTTGCTGATTGAGCGAAGCCACCAAGTGGTTACGGTCTATAGCCGCGCCCACCTCACGCCGCATCGAGGTCCACTCCTGGTCGACCTGGTCATTGACCTGCATGTTCACATTGATACCGATACCCAGTACCACATGACAGACATCGGCCGGGTCACCCACTAGCTCCAGGAGAATGCCAGTGATCTTCTGCCCGCGAACCAACACGTCATTGGGCCATTTGAGCCCTACATCTTTTACCCCGAACGCCTGCAGCGTGCGCATTACTGCAACGCCTACCACCAGGCTCAAGCCTTCGAGCTGGCGCATGCCGCCATCCACACGCAAGACAAGGCTGTAATAGAGGTTTTCGGCAAATGGGCTGACCCATTGCCGGCCACGTCGGCCGCGGCCGGCGCTTTGCCGCTCGGCCAGGACGAGAAATGGCGCTACCTGCCCTTGATTGGCAAGCCTCAAGCCTTCGGCGTTGGTCGAGTCGATGATTTCGTGAATGAAAACCGGCCACTGCTCGCCTTCGGCAAACCTGGCGATTGCCTGCGCTTCGAGCAAAGCCAGTGGTGCCGCTAGCTGATAGCCGCGCCCACGAACTTTGTGAATGGTGAGGTTCAGCTCGCTCTCCAGGTGCTGCAGCTGCTTCCAAACGGCGCTGCGACTCACCCCGAGGGCTGCCCCCAGAGCTTCTCCGGAATGGAACCGGCCATCCTTGAGGAGATTCAACAACTTCAGCATGCCAGTCTCGACTTGGAATAAGGCACGCATGATAGCCATGGGCTGTTGGCTTGCATAGGAAAAGGGCCCGCATACCTGGCGTTGCACCCTGCTCCTACAGGGAATCGGGCAGGACTGGGGTATTTGCGCTGCAAAGACAAAACCCCTACCTGCATGTGCAGATAGGGGTTTTGCGAAATGAATCTTGACGATGACCTACTCTCACAT
>NZ_JAWRYI010000208.1:0-326 GCF_046534705.1 Pseudomonas sp. SIMBA_068 | reverse complement strand
ACTGCGCACGCTTTGCTCGCCCACGCTCACACGCAGCGGCAGGGTGTTGATGAACATCCCCAGGGCACGGTCAGAGCCCTCGCCCGCGTGCATCCGGCCCAGCAATACGGTGCCGAACACCACCTCCTGGCGTCCGGAGACTTTACCCATTACCTGGGCCAGTGCCAGGTGCATCACGCTGGCCGCACTCACCCCCAACTGCCGGGCCTGCACGCGTAGCCGTTGGCTCAAGGCGTCATCCAGCATGCGATGGCTTCCTTCGATGCCATGACCGTCACCCTGCTCGTCCTGCAGACCGAACGGCAGCGTCGGCTCATCGATGTCAC
>NZ_JAWRYI010001918.1:0-228 GCF_046534705.1 Pseudomonas sp. SIMBA_068 | reverse complement strand
GTGATAGCCTCTTTAGCGTTTTTAATGGCTTCATCAAGAGTATCCCCGGCAGAGAAACACCCTGGTAAATCGGGAACGATTACGCCGTATGCGTGTTCGTGATCACCCGCTTCAATCGCGATTGGATAAAACATATTTATACCTCTACGGGCAAGCGGGATTAAATTCTCGCTTGTTTCCTGATGCTCTTTACCGTACCGATCGGTAAGTCTTTTTTAGGATGGGGTA
>NZ_JAWRYI010001917.1:0-228 GCF_046534705.1 Pseudomonas sp. SIMBA_068 | reverse complement strand
ACAGACCTGAAAATAGGTGGAAAAGTAGTTAAAAATCAAATGATTTCCCCCTTTGATAAATACCAATTTTCTCTGCCAAAGGGGGCCAAAAATAGCAGCGTAACGTATCGAACCATCAATGACTACGGGGCGGAAACGCCGCAACTCAACTGTAAATCGTAAGCCGTCTTCAGTTAAGAGAGCGAGATGTATAGAACTCATCGACAACACAGCCTGTTAAGCTCTGGT
>NZ_JAWRYI010001916.1:0-228 GCF_046534705.1 Pseudomonas sp. SIMBA_068 | reverse complement strand
ATGAGCTGGGTATTAAAACTGACCACCAGCGGTGGGGAGATATACAGCCGTTCTTCACTATTGGAAAGATGAATCGTCTTCTCAACGCGAAACACTAACTGATGCGGTCCATTATCCAGTTCAATGCTGTCCGCACCGCGCAGCAGAGAGCTGGAAACCTTCTTGCCGTCGAGTACCAGAAGATCGACATCGGTTGAAAGCCGCAGCGTGGTGGCAAAAACGGATACC
>NZ_JAWRYI010001915.1:0-228 GCF_046534705.1 Pseudomonas sp. SIMBA_068 | reverse complement strand
GGAACTGGTGAAATCCCAGTCACGCGACGGCGACCCGGACTTTGCGGCTTATTATAAAGAGCCGTCGAAAACTATCCCTGACCCGAAACTCAACCTGGTTTATATCTACGGCGAAAGTCTCGAGCGGACCTATTTTGATAACGAGGCTTTCCCGGATCTCACGCCTGAACTGGGCGCGTTGAAAAATGAAGGCCTGGATTTCAGCCACACGCAGCAGCTGCCGGGAAC
>NZ_JAWRYI010001914.1:0-228 GCF_046534705.1 Pseudomonas sp. SIMBA_068 | reverse complement strand
GGCTCTGGGCTGCAGCCGATAAATGTCATACACATCCAGAAAATCGTTGGCCTTGAGCCTCTTGCGGCTTCTGGTCAGCCTGACCTCGACTTCGCCGGCCTCTATCAGGAAACGCAACGCTTTGCTGTCCGGGTGCTGGGTGTCCAGGTAAGCCGTGGTCAACAAGCGCTTTTTTTCTGCTTGTACCTCGGTTATTGCCTGTTCCAGCCTGGCGGCCAGTGAATGCCC
>NZ_JAWRYI010001913.1:0-228 GCF_046534705.1 Pseudomonas sp. SIMBA_068 | reverse complement strand
CCGCGCGAACGCCTTATGCCCGCGAACCTATGCGCTGCCTTTCACCTGCTCACCCGTGCAAGCGGGTGGTTACCAAAATCGCCTCGCAGCTGATGAAAACGCAGATCGCCCTGAACTGGATCGGAGCGCTGATCCACATGGCTCCGGCCAACATCTTGACGCTACTACCCACCGGGGGCTTGGCGAAGCGGGTGTCTTCACGGATCGGCAAGACCATCGATTCAGTCC
>NZ_JAWRYI010001912.1:0-228 GCF_046534705.1 Pseudomonas sp. SIMBA_068 | reverse complement strand
GCGCGCAGTTCGAGCAGGGCGCTGCGTGCTGCGTCGGGCAAATTGCCCAGGCGTTGGTTGTCGCTCCAGGCGCTCACCCTGAACGTCGTGGGCATAGCGTGTTCTGTGGGGGGGAGCCAGTCTCTGGCCTGAGGCTGTTCCTGTGGCGTCGCGCTGCCCGCTTGCCGAGGCAAAGGCCCACCCAGGTGCACCCCGGTTTGCCCGGGCGGGCTCGTTTCAGGGCGCGCC
>NZ_JAWRYI010001911.1:0-228 GCF_046534705.1 Pseudomonas sp. SIMBA_068 | reverse complement strand
AAATAAATCGCGTTCTAAACGTATTATTTGGCTTTTAGAAGAACTAGAAGTTAATTACGAAATTGTTGCTTATCAACGTAACAAAGACACATTTTTAGCCCCTGATGAGCTAAAGCAAGTTCACCAACTCGGTAAGTCGCCGGTTATTGAAGACGATGGTTTAATTGTTACCGAATCTGGCGCTATTACTGATTACTTAATTACTAAATACGGTAACGGAAAGTTTGC
>NZ_JAWRYI010000207.1:0-326 GCF_046534705.1 Pseudomonas sp. SIMBA_068 | reverse complement strand
CTGAAAGAGCAGGGCCTGACTCCGGTTCTGTGCATCGGTGAAACCGAAGCTGAAAACGAAGCGGGCAAAACTGAAGAAGTTTGCGCACGTCAGATCGACGCGGTACTGAAAACTCAGGGTGCTGCGGCATTCGAAGGTGCGGTTATCGCTTACGAACCCGTATGGGCAATCGGTACTGGCAAATCTGCAACTCCGGCTCAGGCACAGGCTGTTCACAAATTCATTCGTGACCACATCGCTAAAGTTGACGCTAACATCGCTGAACAAGTGATCATTCAGTACGGCGGCTCTGTAAACGCGTCTAACGCTGCAGAACTGTTTGCTCA
>NZ_JAWRYI010001910.1:0-228 GCF_046534705.1 Pseudomonas sp. SIMBA_068 | reverse complement strand
ATCTGATGCTGGTGCGCTCGAACCTGCAACCTCAAAAACAAATACTAATGAACCTGTTTTTACTGTATCGCCAGTAGCTACTTTAATCTCTTTTACAGTACCAGCAAACGGTGCTGGTACTTCCATAGCCGCTTTGTCACCTTCAACGTTTAAGATAGATTGCTCTTCTTCAACGGTATCGCCAACAGCAACCATGATTTCAGTTACCTCAACTTCGTCATCACCAAT
>NZ_JAWRYI010001909.1:0-228 GCF_046534705.1 Pseudomonas sp. SIMBA_068 | reverse complement strand
ACGGGCACATCAACGTGGTTATCAGGCCGGTATCGCCGGACGCTCAAAAGAAATGTGTCCCTATCAGACGCTGAATCAAAGGTCACAATGGCTGGGAGGCTGGCGAGAAGCCATGGCGGACAGGGTAGTAATGGCCTGATTCTGTCTCTTTAAAAAGAAACCTCCGCATTGCGGAGGTTTCGCCTTTTGATACTCTGTCTGATTATAATCAGAAGGCAGACGTATCCT
>NZ_JAWRYI010001908.1:0-228 GCF_046534705.1 Pseudomonas sp. SIMBA_068 | reverse complement strand
AAGCTAAAGCGCGCGGAGATAGACTCGTTGTTGGGCTAAATAATGATGATTCAATCACTCGCTTAAAAGGCCCCGAGCGCCCGATAAACCCGCTTGATGAGCGCGCAATGGTATTAAGTGCACTTGCCTCTGTTGATTGGGTGATTCCCTTTGGCAGAGCTGAGGAAAACGACACACCCGCTAAATTAATCGAGCAAATTAGCCCTGATATTTTAGTAAAAGGTGGCG
>NZ_JAWRYI010001907.1:0-228 GCF_046534705.1 Pseudomonas sp. SIMBA_068 | reverse complement strand
CGTATTAAGCGATGCACACATTTCTTCAGAAGATGAATATACACAAAATGGAATGACAAAAAAGTCGGGAACTGAAGAATTCGACAATCTATTAATTCATCAACCCGAAATGGGCTTAAGCAGAATATCGTGGAAACACTTCGCTAAAACAAAGCAATTATTAGTTAAAGACTTTGTAGATTTTAAAGCCACTGATGCTTTGTTTGATTTTAATTTAATGAGTGGTGC
>NZ_JAWRYI010001906.1:0-228 GCF_046534705.1 Pseudomonas sp. SIMBA_068 | reverse complement strand
GGCGTGCAATTTTTGATTGCGGCAGGGTTGTTACCAGAAGTGGGGTGATCAGATAGCCTCAAATTCCTTATTGGGTGCCAGAATTAACGCTGACACCCAATTTGACTTCTTAATGCAGGCAGCACTGCTTAAATTTCTTACCACTGCCGCACGGACAAGGATCGTTACGCCCCGGTTTCTCTTCTGCTTTGATCGGTTGCTGAACAGCTTTTTCCTGCGGATGCGCCA
>NZ_JAWRYI010001905.1:0-228 GCF_046534705.1 Pseudomonas sp. SIMBA_068 | reverse complement strand
GCTGCGCTACTCCAAATTGATCGCGCCCCTGTCGGTATGGTGCAACTGGTTCGCCTGGTCACCCGTGCTGTCGCTCGGCTGCTCCATTGCCGCCGGCTACATTCTCAATGCCCTCTTTCCGATTCCCGTCTTCACGGACAGTTCACCCGAAGTCCTGGCCTATATCGCCGCCCATGCCGGCACGGCCGCGGCTGTCACCGCCGTGATGGCGTCAGCCGGGGCCGTGCC
>NZ_JAWRYI010001904.1:0-228 GCF_046534705.1 Pseudomonas sp. SIMBA_068 | reverse complement strand
CTTTCAATCTCTCTCCAAACACAGATGTAACCGTACTAGCCAAATCATCCTCAATCTCTTTATATTGTTCAAAAAATTGGGATGATACATCTTGTTCCCACCCCAGCATATTCACCACTGTATCGGTCGCCGTATTAAACATTGAAAGAACGTTGTCTTTAATATCAGCATCCAAACTAAGCAATGTCTTATTTAGCTTAATTCCAATGATGAAGTCGGGTCTTGTCA
>NZ_JAWRYI010001903.1:0-228 GCF_046534705.1 Pseudomonas sp. SIMBA_068 | reverse complement strand
CTATTTTTTGCTTCGACATTATTTATACGAAAGGGTCATATGAAACATATTATTTTATCGTTACTGCTACTGAATGTGCTTGCTCTGACCTCTTGCTCGGTATTAGTAAAAAAAAAATCCTAGTAAATTAAGTAAGTTATCCTCAAATCAGCAAATTGCAATTAATCAATTAGGCTACTTAAATAAAAGTGAAAAAATTGCTGCAATACCGAACGTAACAGCTTCGCA
>NZ_JAWRYI010001902.1:0-228 GCF_046534705.1 Pseudomonas sp. SIMBA_068 | reverse complement strand
ACCGCCTTTGATTTGAAGTAAGTGATTTCACCTGTTTCAATCTCAATTGCAGTACAACCAACAACATCGCCGTTATCATTTTTAACTAAATCAAGTGCATACCACTCAGAGAATACATTTGTTTTATTTTTAACGTTTTGTTGATAAAGAAGATGTAATAAAGCATGGCCAGTACGGTCAGCTGCTGCTGCAGTACGTGCTGCTTGTTCGCCACCAAAGTTCTTTGAT
>NZ_JAWRYI010000206.1:0-327 GCF_046534705.1 Pseudomonas sp. SIMBA_068 | reverse complement strand
GTTAAAGTCATACTCTACGGCTTGTAAAAAATGCAGTAACGCCCACGTTGCACCACGAGATTCATAAAACACGTCATCTATATCAAGCCATGGTGTTCTTACTTGCTGCTGCAATGGAGCAAGCGTTGCTTGCTTATTTGAAGAATTACCAGCTAAATCAGTATTAACTTTATCTTGCCCAACACTTGCACTTAAACGCTGGCTTAGACTACCTAAACGTTTTTCAGCTTCTTTTAACCAACTACGTAAGTTATCAGCGCGGGCATAAAACTGACTATCGCGCTCATGCTGATGAGCCATTTGCGTACGGTAAACAATTAAGTAATC
>NZ_JAWRYI010001901.1:0-228 GCF_046534705.1 Pseudomonas sp. SIMBA_068 | reverse complement strand
GAAGCATGATCACCGAGTGATCGGGACAGGGGATTTCATGTTCACGTTAGGGTCTATCCAAGACCCGAAAGCAACCGCAGCCAAGCTTTTTCCAGCGTTTTCTGGTCAAGGGAAAGGCTCTTGGACTTCTCTGGATACACCAGCAAAAATCAACCGGATCGGAAAAGTCGTTCGGGCGTCAGGGGGGGCACTTCTTGGCGCTTACGCTGGCATCTACGCGGCTTCATC
>NZ_JAWRYI010001900.1:0-228 GCF_046534705.1 Pseudomonas sp. SIMBA_068 | reverse complement strand
CGTTCGTTTTCAGCTGCCTTGGACTTGTCGGTGACCGAGAAGAACCAGATACCAACGAAGGCAATCAGCATCGAGAACAGCGCCGGGTACTCGTACGGGTAGATCGCCTTCTCGTGGCCGAGGATCTGCACCCAGATGGTCGGGCCAAGCACCATCAGGCCCACTGCACTCACCAGGCCCAGCCAGCCACCGATCATGGCGCCGCGGGTGGTCAGTTTCTTCCAGTAC
>NZ_JAWRYI010001899.1:0-228 GCF_046534705.1 Pseudomonas sp. SIMBA_068 | reverse complement strand
AGAGGCAAAGACAGGAAAATTATGCCCGATCAAACACAACAATTTTCGTTCAAGGTGCTCACCATCAACATTCACAAAGGCTTTACCGCGTTTAACCGACGCTTCATTTTGCCGGAACTTCGCGATGCCGTGCGTACCGTCAGCGCCGATATTGTTTGCCTGCAGGAAGTGATGGGCGCGCACGAAGTTCATCCGCTGCATGTGGAAAACTGGCCCGATACCTCGCAC
>NZ_JAWRYI010001898.1:0-228 GCF_046534705.1 Pseudomonas sp. SIMBA_068 | reverse complement strand
CGGACTCATAGCTCAGCTGGATAGAGTACTCGGCTACGAACCGAGCGGTCGCAGGTTCGAATCCTGCTGAGTCCGCCACTTTCTTGAAGTGGCTCTGCTTGCACAGCTGCTTCAGTCAACCAGTGGTAACCTGGTCTAAAACTACCAACACGGACTCATAGCTCAGCTGGATAGAGTACTCGGCTACGAACCGAGCGGTCGCAGGTTCGAATCCTGCTGAGTCCGCCA
>NZ_JAWRYI010001897.1:0-229 GCF_046534705.1 Pseudomonas sp. SIMBA_068 | reverse complement strand
CTATGCAACGCTGTCTGCGCGCGAGCGCGAGGTAATGGCGCTCGTGGCGAGCGGCCTGATGACCAAGCAGATCGCGGCAGAACTGAATCTGAGCGAAATCACTGTGAAGATTCACCGCGGACAGGCGATGAAGAAGATGGACTCGCGCTCGTTGGCCGACTTCGTGAAGAAGGCCGAGGCGCTGGGTGTCGGCCAGCCGGCACAGGCCCCGGCGGCAGCCAGAATGCAG
>NZ_JAWRYI010001896.1:0-229 GCF_046534705.1 Pseudomonas sp. SIMBA_068 | reverse complement strand
ATCCACACATCGGGAAGCGGCTGCAAAACTTGTTTATACGTCTCCGCAGCCTGGCTTGCATACTCTCTGGCTGCGTCTTCACTTGCTTTTGCAGCCGTCTGGCTTGCAGCGGATGCTTTCGCCGAGTTAGCCGCCGAAGTCTCGCTCGCCTTTGCGTTGGTTTCACTGGTTTTTGCAGCTTTTTGACTGTTGGCTGATGCAGTGGCAGAAGAAGCCGCCGCACTTGCAG
>NZ_JAWRYI010001895.1:0-229 GCF_046534705.1 Pseudomonas sp. SIMBA_068 | reverse complement strand
CTCAGCTTAACCGAATGAGTGGTGGGCAAATAAATCGCGCTAAACATATAGTGGCAAATGGCGTTGAGTTACTTCTTATTAATTCTAAAGGGCCAACGCCTGCAGGGTGGGTAACAGGCACGCATTTGAATGAAATTACCGAACGGCTGTTTGCTTCGGCGAGTTCCAAAATTATGTTTTGTCACCATAACCCACTCCCCATTGATGGCTACCTAGACAAACACATGCT
>NZ_JAWRYI010001894.1:0-229 GCF_046534705.1 Pseudomonas sp. SIMBA_068 | reverse complement strand
CGTGGTCGCCGATGAAGTGCGCCTGCTGGCCCAGCGCACGGCCAATTCGACCCAGGAGATCACCGAGATGGTCGACAAGATCCAGCTGGGCACCCGGGAAGCGGTGAGCAGCATGGACGTCGGAGTCAATCAGGTGAAAAGCGGCGTCGAACAGGCCCAGCAGGCCGGCGAGGCCATCGTCAATATCCGCACCTCCTCCGGCAATGTGGTGCGGGTGGTGGACCAGATC
>NZ_JAWRYI010001893.1:0-229 GCF_046534705.1 Pseudomonas sp. SIMBA_068 | reverse complement strand
CAGCGGCTGATGAAAGTTTTCCCGCAGCCAGCGGGCAGCCTGCGCGACCCGGTTGCCCGGCCGCTCAGCCAGCGCCATATTCAGGATGCGCGAACCTTCCGGCCCGGTCAGCAGCCGATAGAAAATCTCCTGCTCAATGAGCGGGGCCAGCGCCTCAATGTCCTCAGGATGGTCAAGCAGGCGTACCAGCCGGATAACCGCATCCACCAGCAAAGGTGAGACCTTATGC
>NZ_JAWRYI010001892.1:0-229 GCF_046534705.1 Pseudomonas sp. SIMBA_068 | reverse complement strand
CAATGAAGATGTGGTGCGGGCGATCTCGGCCAAGCGTAACGAGCCAGAGTGGATGCTGGAGTTTCGTCTTAAAGCGTTTCGTGCCTGGCTTGAAATGGAAGAGCCACACTGGCTGAAAGCGCACTACGAAAAACTCGACTACCAGGATTACAGCTACTACTCCGCGCCTTCCTGCGGCAACTGTGATGACAGCTGCGCATCAGAACCCGGTGCACTGCAGGCATCAGGC
>NZ_JAWRYI010001891.1:0-229 GCF_046534705.1 Pseudomonas sp. SIMBA_068 | reverse complement strand
GGGGCGGCGTTGGGCGCGGCCCTGGCCTTTTCCGCGACTTCGGCCTGCAACTCGGCAAGCAATGCGCCTTCCCATGTATTGCTGGCGCTGGGGCATGATGCCGGGCAGGCCGCGCGGACCATCCGCTTGAGCCTCGGGCGTTTCACCTGCGAACAGGATGTGGATCGCGCCGCTCAACTGATCCAGGCGGCGACCGCCTCAGCCCCTGCGTTCTGGGCCACAACACAAC
>NZ_JAWRYI010001890.1:0-229 GCF_046534705.1 Pseudomonas sp. SIMBA_068 | reverse complement strand
GGTGATGTCGGTCTGGATCAGGCCCGGCGTGATCGAATTGATGCGGATATGGTCGGCGCCGAATTCACGTGCCATCGCCTTCGCGAGGCCGAGCACGCCGGCCTTGGCGGCGCTGTAGTGCGGCCCGCCGAAGATGCCGCCGCCGCGCTGCGCGGACACCGACGACATGCAGACGATGCTGCCGCCACGCTGCTCCTTCATCGCGGGCAGCACCGCTTGCGACATGTAC
>NZ_JAWRYI010001889.1:0-229 GCF_046534705.1 Pseudomonas sp. SIMBA_068 | reverse complement strand
AGGAAGAGAATGCAGCCTGATAGGCCGCCAATAGCGTGGGGTCCGACGCATCTTCATGCAATGCGGCCAGTGCCTCATCGAGTTTGGTTTTGAGGCCGGTAGCGCCGTCCTCGAAGCCTTGAGCCTGTCGGCCCAGGAAGTCATCATGAAATTCAATAGGGTTTGAAACCGTACTCATATATCAACCGTTATTATCAAAGGGATTTAGGAAAGTGCCAGGATGACGGTG
>NZ_JAWRYI010001888.1:0-229 GCF_046534705.1 Pseudomonas sp. SIMBA_068 | reverse complement strand
ATATTGACTAATTTCTGTAACTGCATAATCTGATAGACCGCGCCTTGAAAAGAGGCCAAAGCCTGCCATTTTTAGCTCAATTCGGCGATGACCTGGATCAATCGTCCCGGCCTGCTTTTATCAACTGCATAATCAATCAAAATTACCGAAATTTCATGCATAATCACATAAATCACTTTTGCTTATCTTGTGTCAGATTTTTTTATCTCCTTATGGATTTTAGGCAAAA
>NZ_JAWRYI010000205.1:0-328 GCF_046534705.1 Pseudomonas sp. SIMBA_068 | reverse complement strand
GCGGCACCATTAAGTACGTATGGACCACCAACGGCCCGGAGCCGCTGGACTACCAACGTTCACCACTGGATTACGAACACTATCTGACCCGCCAGCTACAACCCGTGGCGGAGGGAATACTCCCTTTTATTGAGGATAATTTTGCTACACTTATGACCGGGCAACTTGGGCTATTTTGAGCAAAAAAAAGAGTTCGCCAGATACCATTTTGATGCGTGACGAATGCTTTGCCATCCAGTACCATAGCGCCCTTTCCATTCCTGGACCTGAATAACACCACTACCTCATAAGCACGGTAGCGGGTGGTTATTGCCTGCAATTAAAGATA
>NZ_JAWRYI010001887.1:0-229 GCF_046534705.1 Pseudomonas sp. SIMBA_068 | reverse complement strand
CGCAATAAAGATCGCCGCGATACTCTGATAAAGCGTTGAACCATCCAGATTAAACGAGTAACCGGTCGGCACCACGAAGCTGGTGATCGCTTTCGGCGCACCGTAGGCTTCCATCTTCTCCATGATACGCGGCAGCACCGTTTCCGAACTGGAAGTGGAGTAAGAGAGAATCAGCTCATCCTTCAGGATACGCATCAGCGTGGTAATCCGCAGCTTACAGAAGCGCGCC
>NZ_JAWRYI010001886.1:0-229 GCF_046534705.1 Pseudomonas sp. SIMBA_068 | reverse complement strand
GCAGCGACGTTGCGCGGGCTGACTTCGATACTCAGCGGGTCGTTGAGCATCTGCCCGGCGAGCAGGCGGATGTCATCGGAGAAGGTCGCGGAGAACAGCAGCGTCTGACGCTTTTTCGGCAGCATGCGGTAAATGTTCGCCAGTTCTTCGGAAAAGCCCAGGTCGAGCATGCGGTCGGCTTCATCCAGCACCAGCGTTTGCAGCTGATTGAGTTTCAGCGCGTTCTGGC
>NZ_JAWRYI010001885.1:0-229 GCF_046534705.1 Pseudomonas sp. SIMBA_068 | reverse complement strand
GCCATGCTTGGCAGCGCGCTGCTTGAGGTCCTGGTAGTAGGCGCGGGCGTCACTGAACGACTCGGGGCTGACGAAGATCGCATCGGCGTTCTGGGCGGCGAAGTTACGTCCGTCCTCGGACACTCCGGCCTGGAAGATCAGCGGCTGGCCCTGGGGCGAGCGCTGGATGTTCAGCGGGCCTTTGACCTTGAAGAACTCGCCCTGGTGGCCGAGGGTGTGCAGTTTGTCC
>NZ_JAWRYI010001884.1:0-229 GCF_046534705.1 Pseudomonas sp. SIMBA_068 | reverse complement strand
ATCATGCAAAAAAGGCGTTTTTGAGTATAGCTAAAACTGTTAAGGCTGCCGGGTTTGATCACGTGGAGCAATACCAACAAAATATTCCATCGTTTGGTCAGTGGGGGTGGACAATTGCTACCAAAATGGGTCAACCAGCCAGTGCACGAATAAATAACATAGGTGAAATGCCGGTATCGTCACGATGGATAAGTAAAAAATATTTACTAGCAAGTTTTGTATTCCCTAA
>NZ_JAWRYI010001883.1:0-229 GCF_046534705.1 Pseudomonas sp. SIMBA_068 | reverse complement strand
CCGCCGTCGGCAGTGTCTGGTGTGTAATGAACGTTTCACCACCTTTGAAGTGGCGGAGCTGGTTATGCCGCGTGTTGTAAAAAGCAACGACGTGCGTGAACCGTTTAATGAAGAGAAATTGCGTAGCGGAATGCTGCGGGCGCTGGAAAAACGTCCGGTGAGTTCCGATGACGTCGAAATGGCAATCAATCATATTAAATCGCAGCTGCGCGCCACCGGTGAGCGCGAA
>NZ_JAWRYI010001882.1:0-229 GCF_046534705.1 Pseudomonas sp. SIMBA_068 | reverse complement strand
CTTCGAGAAAGCGCGCAAGGAGCCTTACTTCAAGGAAACCCTGTTCGTGGTGGTGGGCGACCATGGCTTCGGCAACGAGCAGCAGATCACCGAAATGGACCTGGGGCGCTTCAACGTGCCCATGCTGATGATCGCTCCGGGCATCCAGGAAAAGTTCGGCCAGCGTGACCACACCGTGGGCACCCAGATCGACATCGTGCCCACCATCATGGGTCGCCTGGGTGGCGAC
>NZ_JAWRYI010001881.1:0-229 GCF_046534705.1 Pseudomonas sp. SIMBA_068 | reverse complement strand
CATCCTCTATAACGCGCGCCGCCACCATAAAGAAGCAGAAGAACGCTTCAACGCCCGCTACTGCGATTTGGATACTCTGTTACAAGAGTCAGATTTCGTTTGCCTGATCCTGCCGTTAACTGATGAGACGCATCATCTGTTTGGCGCAGAACAATTCGCCAAAATGAAATCCTCCGCCATTTTCATTAATGCCGGACGTGGCCCGGTGGTTGACGAAAATGCACTGATC
>NZ_JAWRYI010001880.1:0-229 GCF_046534705.1 Pseudomonas sp. SIMBA_068 | reverse complement strand
GTGGAACCGAGGATTTTGCCGACGCTGTTGGTGTAGTGGTTAACGCTATGATCGAAGGTGGTATTAAACCAGCCGAAGAAACCGCCCTTATTTTCGTGATGCTCAGCAGAGACGGGTTTAAGCAGCGTTGCACATAACGCAGGGGTAAGAATCAATGCCACCAGAACAGAAAGCGCCATTGCCGAAACGATGGTGATAGAGAACTGGCGATAAATTGCCCCAGTAGAAC
>NZ_JAWRYI010001879.1:0-229 GCF_046534705.1 Pseudomonas sp. SIMBA_068 | reverse complement strand
GGCAAAACGATGCTGGCCGAAGAGCTTGCGAAAAGTTTAGACACCGAGCTTATTCAGTGGCACATTAAATCGACCACCAAAGCACAGCAAGGTTTATACGAATACGATGCCGTATCGCGTTTGCGTGACAGCCAGCTAGGTGATGAGCGCGTGCATGATATTGGCAACTACATTGTTAAAGGTAAGCTGTGGCAAGCATTTACCTATGCCGAGCTTAACGGCAAACGCC
>NZ_JAWRYI010001878.1:0-229 GCF_046534705.1 Pseudomonas sp. SIMBA_068 | reverse complement strand
CGGCATGAAAGGTTACATTCTGAATCTCACTATCAAAGGTAAAGGGCGGGTATTTGACGGCGAGCGGGCATTTGACTGCGAACCTGGCGAAATGCTGCTGTTTCAGCCGAAAACGGCTCACTATTATGGTCGCGCGCCGGACAGCCCGCAGTGGTTTCACCGCTGGGTCTATTTCCGTCCACGCGCCTACTGGCACGACTGGCTGCGCTGGCAGGATGAGCAGGAGGGC
>NZ_JAWRYI010000204.1:0-328 GCF_046534705.1 Pseudomonas sp. SIMBA_068 | reverse complement strand
CACCCCAAAGTGCCATGTGAAAACTCCTCTGAATCGTTAAACAAGGGGCGGCATAAATGCCGCCCCTGAAATGAAACTATGAGGCGAGGCGCACCTCGCCTGAAAATTACTTCTTCTGCTCGTTCAGGGCGCGGATACGCGAAGAGAGCGAGAACAGACGGATAAAGCCGCCCGCATGACGGTGATCGTACACTTCATCTTCACCGAAGGTGGCGAACTCTTCCGAGTAGAGGCTGTTCGCGGAACGCTTCTGGGTGGCTGTCGCCTGGCCTTTGTAGAGCTGCAGTACCACTTCACCGTTAACCTCTTCCGCCAGCGATTCGGCAGC
>NZ_JAWRYI010001877.1:0-229 GCF_046534705.1 Pseudomonas sp. SIMBA_068 | reverse complement strand
ATGGGTTCAATAATAAAAGCAGCTACGTGTTGGTGGTTATTTTTAAAGTACTGTTCAAGTTCACGCGCTTCACTTTGCTCAAAAGTGCTTGAAAACTTACTGGCAGGGGCAGGTACAAATACGTGCTCAGGTAAAAAACCCTTATATAGGCTATGCATAGAGTTCACAGGATCGCATACGCTCATTGCAGCAAACGTATCGCCATGATAACCCTTAAAAGGGGTCATTA
>NZ_JAWRYI010001876.1:0-229 GCF_046534705.1 Pseudomonas sp. SIMBA_068 | reverse complement strand
CCGGTCGAAGATGGCGGCCACTTCGTGCGCTTCGGCAGCAGTGAAATAGACCAGTGCACCCGAGGTTGGCGGTGACGGCAGCGCATCAGCCTGGGTGCCAACAGGAAAGTGGGTATCGGAACGTATCACACCGGCGCTGGCGCTGCTGATCGCGCCAAGGGCGCTGATTTGAACAAGCGATATCAGGGCTTCACGTCTGTTCATGTCCATCATCCTCAGGACGTGCGTC
>NZ_JAWRYI010001875.1:0-229 GCF_046534705.1 Pseudomonas sp. SIMBA_068 | reverse complement strand
AAAGCACAAAGCGACTACAACCGCCGTGTGCCGCTGGGCAATGCCAACCTGATTGGTCGCGAAGAGCTGCAACACGCCCGCGACGCCGTCACCAGTGCCCAGGCGCAACTGGACGTCGCGATTCAACAATACAATGCCAATCAGGCGATGATTCTGGGGACTAAACTGGAAGATCAGCCAGCCGTGCAACAGGCTGCCACCGAAGTACGTAACGCCTGGCTGGCGCTGG
>NZ_JAWRYI010001874.1:0-229 GCF_046534705.1 Pseudomonas sp. SIMBA_068 | reverse complement strand
ATTTCGTTGGTATAATCGCCGCCCTGACAGGTCACAATGATATCGAGGGCCTTTAGCGCCTCCAGATCAAAGGCATCCTGAAGTGTGCCAGTGGTTCCGCCAAAAGACGGCGCAGCCTGACCAAGCTGAGAAGTAGAAAAGTAGACAGGGCGAATGGCGTCGAAGTCGCGCTCTTCAACCATGCGTTGCATGAGAACGGAGCCGACCATACCGCGCCAGCCGATAAAAC
>NZ_JAWRYI010001873.1:0-229 GCF_046534705.1 Pseudomonas sp. SIMBA_068 | reverse complement strand
ATAGCATAACCTATATAGCTCGCTTGATTAACAGCGAGCTTATAGGTGCGTATTACACTTTGTCTGGCTCTATTTCTTTTATGTATCGATTTACAGATAAGTAAGAGCCAACAAACCCCAAACTTGTAGCAAGTAAAACTAAAAAGCCAAATTCGCTAAGCGTTAAACCAATGAGTAAAAAGTTAGTTTGATACACACCGGCCACACTGTTTACGGCTGAAGAAAGCCA
>NZ_JAWRYI010001872.1:0-229 GCF_046534705.1 Pseudomonas sp. SIMBA_068 | reverse complement strand
CAGGTGTTTTTGACACGGTTCAAGCGATTTTGGCGAGAAAACGCACTTTGGCCACTGGTGATACTACAGCTGCTTCGCATTATAAATATTCAGCTTTAGCGTCTGGGGTGGGTACAGTGGCGTTTGTGTATGCAGTTTTCAGACCTTTCGTGTTTGGCCCGTTGGGCGTAGCAGTCACATTAAGTCTAGTTGCCTATGAATTGAGTAAACGAGCAGAAAGCAAAGAAGC
>NZ_JAWRYI010001871.1:0-229 GCF_046534705.1 Pseudomonas sp. SIMBA_068 | reverse complement strand
ACCATTCGCGGCATGGGTTATGTGCTGGAAAGCCGTGTGCTGGAGAACCCAAGTGGCCGCTAACTCGATCGCCCTGCGCCTGAGCGGCATGTTCACCCTGGTCGCGCTGCTGATCTTCGTGCTGATCGGCGGCGCGCTGTACCAGCAAGTGGACCGTGGCCTGGGCTTGCTGCCCGGCGCCGAGCTGGATGCACGCTACAGCGTGCTGGAGTCTTCGGTGACACGCTTC
>NZ_JAWRYI010001870.1:0-229 GCF_046534705.1 Pseudomonas sp. SIMBA_068 | reverse complement strand
CGATACATCCTCCTGTGTCTGAAGTGAAAATCCGAAGGAGGGTGAATTGAGATTACTTAGGCTACCTGAGTACATGTGTGATACGTTATTTAACATAAGATAGATTATGCGCACTTAAGGCAAGGCGGTAACATAGAGGCTAAAGCTCTAAGCTAACCTTATCCGGGCGCTTCAGACAACCTGCTGAAGCCCCTTGTATGAGTATGACGGCCTCTGGTGAGGAATTTTC
>NZ_JAWRYI010001869.1:0-229 GCF_046534705.1 Pseudomonas sp. SIMBA_068 | reverse complement strand
GCGAAAGCGCCGAGCACCTTCCGCTTCAAGGGCACGGCAGGCCAGAGTTTTGGCGGGTGGAACGCCGGCGGCCTTCATATGTACCTGGAAGGCGACGCCAACGACTATGTGGGCAAGGGCATGACCGGCGGCAAGCTGGTGATCGTTCCGCCCAAAGGCAGCGTCTACAAGACCCAGGACAGTGCCATTGTCGGCAACACCTGCTTGTACGGTGCCACGGGTGGCAAGC
>NZ_JAWRYI010001868.1:0-229 GCF_046534705.1 Pseudomonas sp. SIMBA_068 | reverse complement strand
ATTTATTCACTCTTCTCTTCCTCTTTATAATTTATATCGCACTTGAATCCTTCAAGGTACGAACGCGCAGCAGTTATATCAGGCCAGCCATCCCCTTACAACACCCCTTAATAAGGGCAAGCCCGATCCGCCATCTAACTTAGCGAGACAAAAAAAGGCTGGCAAGCCCGAATTAGCCTGCCAGCCCTGTTTTTATTAGTGCATTTTGCGCGAGGTCACTATTTTGCAG
>NZ_JAWRYI010001867.1:0-229 GCF_046534705.1 Pseudomonas sp. SIMBA_068 | reverse complement strand
CGCGCATCACCGGGTTTCTCAATGCCGCCGAGTTCCGGGCGCATTTGCAGAAACTTACCCCGTAAACAACACTGGAGTCAGGTCATTGCCCGGTGCCTTACCGGGCCTGCATACCAGAGGAGAGTCACTTGCAGCGTGAACAGATACTCGAGCATGCATTGAATGTGCTTGAACAGAACGGCCTCGCCGCCACCCTCTCATTGGAAACCCTGGCGGGATCCGAATTAAC
>NZ_JAWRYI010001866.1:0-229 GCF_046534705.1 Pseudomonas sp. SIMBA_068 | reverse complement strand
CAGCGCGATAGCGATATCCGCCTGCTTAACGTGCTGCGCGTTGCGGTCAGCATCTGAATAGACCGCGACACTTTTGACGCCCAGGCGCTTCAGCGTCCGAATGGCGCGGCAGGCGATTTCGCCGCGGTTGGCAATCAGTACGGTGGTGAACATGATCAGTGACTCCCCTGTGATGCCAGCCAGTTGCGCCAGCCGCCCGTCTCAGTAATCTCCAGCGCGTTGTTCAGCG
>NZ_JAWRYI010001865.1:0-229 GCF_046534705.1 Pseudomonas sp. SIMBA_068 | reverse complement strand
CCCACAAGTACGGCACAGGCCTTAAGGCCGGCGCTTTCCCTGTGGGAGCGGGCAAGCCCGCGAAAGGGCCCTCAAGCCGTACGACTTTTCATCAATTCAAACCCAATGCTTCAGTCAGAGCAGCTTGGGAATTATCCTACGAGCCGTGTGGAAGCTGCTCTGTTGTAGGGGAAATGCCCCAGGGATAACGTCGTTGGGTCGCCATCTGTGGTGATCGGGTGTGAGAACC
>NZ_JAWRYI010000203.1:0-328 GCF_046534705.1 Pseudomonas sp. SIMBA_068 | reverse complement strand
CTACTGATCACGATCCAGGAGCGCATAAAACGCTTCGATATTCCACCGCCCCCTCCCAAACCATTCAAGCCAGGGCAGCGATGGGAGCCTGACTTTGCCGCGATGAGAGCCGCTCGTTTTGGGCGGGAGCCCATTGGCGTATTTTCCCTTATCGTCGACGCGCGATCCGAAGTACTGATTCAAAAAACTTGGACGGACAGCAAAACAGGGACGCTCGAATCGAAGCTTGGTCAGATCCTTACAGGCTTTGTTCGTACTGCCGCTTCCGTGAAAGCCCAACGATCATCCGATGAGGCTAGTCGCCGTCGACGGGCAGAGGAGGAGCGAG
>NZ_JAWRYI010001864.1:0-229 GCF_046534705.1 Pseudomonas sp. SIMBA_068 | reverse complement strand
TGTATGGTCCACAAGAGACACAAGATAAGGGAACAACACAGGTAGTCAAAGATGGCGAAACTGCCTTCGTTTTGGGGCATGAATTTAGTGTAATTGCTACGCCGGGTCACACTTTAGGACATATCTGTTACTTCAGTAAACCTTATCTATTTTGCGGCGACACACTATTTTCTGGTGGGTGTGGTCGGTTGTTTGAAGGGACAGCATCACAAATGTATCAATCACTTAA
>NZ_JAWRYI010001863.1:0-229 GCF_046534705.1 Pseudomonas sp. SIMBA_068 | reverse complement strand
CGAACTGGATGCGGATCCGGTTCAGTTCGTCGGTGTGCACCTCCTCGCCCGACGGCCCGACGACGAGTGCCGTCTCCAGGTGCATCTTCGGCTTTTCATGCTCGAACGGACTACGGTATGGCACGGTCACGCGCTGGGCTTCGACTTCGACGAGAAAGTAGCCGACGCACCCGTCGGCGTGCGGCACCTCGAACGATGCGCTATCCGATCTGCTCGCACGCGCCTCGGC
>NZ_JAWRYI010001862.1:0-229 GCF_046534705.1 Pseudomonas sp. SIMBA_068 | reverse complement strand
CGGTTAAATCGACGTTCTGCCAAACGCCCCCAGCCAGTCCTGCTCAAACTTCGCCACCGCGGCATCGACAGCCGGATAGCTAATCATCTGTTGTGCCACATCCAGTGGCAGAGTAATTGATTCACATCCTGCCAGTAAGCAGTCCAGCGCCTGACGCGGGGTTTTGAAACTCGCTGCCAGCACTTTCGCCTGCGGCGCATGCATTTTCAATAACTGGTGTAAGTCGGTC
>NZ_JAWRYI010001861.1:0-229 GCF_046534705.1 Pseudomonas sp. SIMBA_068 | reverse complement strand
CGGGTTTTTTTCATCTCTACAAAGTTACCAATGTGCGAGTCTTCTTCCATTACCGCACCTGGCCGAAGGCGAGCGTATGGGCCAAGGGTACATTTAGCCGCTACGCTTGCATCTTCAATAAGGGTATTCGCTTTTATTACAACGTTATCGCCTATGGTACAGTTTTTAAGTACACAGTTAGGACCTATTTGTACGTTATTACCAAGGGTTACATTACCTTCAAAAATAA
>NZ_JAWRYI010001860.1:0-229 GCF_046534705.1 Pseudomonas sp. SIMBA_068 | reverse complement strand
GACTCGAACATATTTTTAGTATTTTTCCTCTGGCCCGCTGTGACGCACCATCGCTCTGGACCCAATAACCAGCAGGCCGTCGCAACGGCCGATGAGGGAATGCAGCGTGTTCGATCTCGGTTACTGGCAGCAGCGGGCTGCCCGACAAACATTCATTGACCAGGCGCTGATCGGCGGCCAGCGGTTGTCCGCCGAATCCGGCGCTACCTTCGATGCCATCAACCCGGCC
>NZ_JAWRYI010001859.1:0-229 GCF_046534705.1 Pseudomonas sp. SIMBA_068 | reverse complement strand
TAACTGAAAGGAAGGATATAGAATATGCGTAAATTAACTGCACTGTTTGTTGCCTCTACCCTGGCTCTTGGCGCGGCTAACCTGGCCCATGCCGCAGACACCACTACCGCAGCACCGGCTGACGCGAAGCCGATGATGCACCACAAAGGCAAGTTCGGTCCGCATCAGGACATGATGTTCAAAGACCTGAACCTGACCGACGCGCAGAAACAGCAGATCCGCGAAATCA
>NZ_JAWRYI010001858.1:0-229 GCF_046534705.1 Pseudomonas sp. SIMBA_068 | reverse complement strand
AAATACGGGCGGTTATCTTTCGGAACTGGTGAGTAAAACGTTCAACCTTTACGCGTATGAGCCCAAGTCGAGCAACTGGCTGGGGGGCTGGACATTACTGTACTGGGGATGGTGGCTTTCATGGTCGCCGTTTGTGGGGATGTTCATCGCACGGGTCTCCCGCGGGCGAACCATTCGCGAGTTTGTCACCGGCGTGCTGTTTGTTCCCGCGGGTTTTACGCTAATGTGG
>NZ_JAWRYI010001857.1:0-229 GCF_046534705.1 Pseudomonas sp. SIMBA_068 | reverse complement strand
CGGGCCCCCGTCAATTCATTTGAGTTTTAACCTTGCGGCCGTACTCCCCAGGCGGTCGACTTAACGCGTTAGCTCCGGAAGCCACTCCTCAAGGGAACAACCTCCAAGTCGACATCGTTTACGGCGTGGACTACCAGGGTATCTAATCCTGTTTGCTCCCCACGCTTTCGCACCTGAGCGTCAGTCTTTGTCCAGGGGGCCGCCTTCGCCACCGGTATTCCTCCAGATC
>NZ_JAWRYI010001856.1:0-230 GCF_046534705.1 Pseudomonas sp. SIMBA_068 | reverse complement strand
GGCCATGTCCAAGGCCTTGATCACCAGGTCGGCATCGGGCTTCGATGAAAACGCCCAGCCCACCACGCGGCGGGCGAACAGATCAATCACAGCCGCCAAATAGTGCCAGCGACCTTGAGCCCAGACATACGTGATGTCACCACACCAGACCTCATTGGGTGCCGATACGCTGAACTCTCGATCCAGCACGTTCGGAATATCCGGCCGCTCGACCGTCGCCTTTTTGTAGG
>NZ_JAWRYI010001855.1:0-230 GCF_046534705.1 Pseudomonas sp. SIMBA_068 | reverse complement strand
ATTGCCGGGCTTGTACTCACTATTGGTATGGCAGTAGATACCAACGTTAGTATATTTGAGCGAATAAAAGAAGAGCGTAGAAAAGGCCGCTCTGCTTATCAAGCTATTCAAGAAGGTTACAAGCAAGCCGCTAACACCATATTTGATGCCAATATAACCACCATGATTACCGCGCTTATATTGTATGGAATAGGTTACGGCCCAGTTAAAGGCTTTGCCATAACATTGGC
>NZ_JAWRYI010001854.1:0-230 GCF_046534705.1 Pseudomonas sp. SIMBA_068 | reverse complement strand
AACATCAACTAACTTTGGTTCAAAATGCGTGCCTTTTTGTGCGTTTATCTCTTCAACAACACGCTCGAGCGTCCATGAATCTTTATAGCAGCGTTTATGCCTTAACGCATCATATACATCAGCCAATGCCACAATGCGGCCGAATATATTAATTTTATTCCCTGCTAAACCTTCAGGGTAACCAGAACCATCCCACTTTTCGTGATGTTCCTTGGCTATAGTGGCACCTG
>NZ_JAWRYI010001853.1:0-230 GCF_046534705.1 Pseudomonas sp. SIMBA_068 | reverse complement strand
CTCCAGCGCCTACGCTTGGTTGAGACGAGAGACCCTGAGTAAGTCTCTCGTCTTTTTTATGGACCGGCCTTGTCGAACAACGCTTGGTCCTCCCGAACCGAGTCCCAGAACCCGGCGGGCCCGAGACGCTGCTGCAGTTGACCATGGAGTGTCCTATGCGCGTGTTCACACCGTTGTTAGTCCTTTCCCTCAGTGCTTACGCCCAAGCCGAGAGCCTGCCCAACTTTCTC
>NZ_JAWRYI010001852.1:0-230 GCF_046534705.1 Pseudomonas sp. SIMBA_068 | reverse complement strand
GTGGCGACCATCACCAGCCCCGTCACCACCAGCAACCCGATCGCAACGATCTTGATCAGCCCGAACCAGAACTCGACTTCGCCGAAGGCCGTCACGGCAAGCATGTTCAGGCCCAGCAGCAGGAACATCGTGGTAACAGCCGGTAGCCAGGTGGGCACGCCGGGGTACCAGTACTGGAAGAAACCTGCCACCACCACCACATCGCCCACCGCCGCCACCACCCAGCTGAG
>NZ_JAWRYI010001851.1:0-230 GCF_046534705.1 Pseudomonas sp. SIMBA_068 | reverse complement strand
GCATAGAAGGAATCGACAAAGGCGGCCAATGTACCCTGTTGAATAGCCTCGCGCAAACCAGCCATAAGACGCTGGTACTGGCGCAATTTATGGATGGTATTGAGCATACTCCCGAGCATTTCCCCACACTTGTCCAAGTGGTGCAGATAAGCACGGGAGAAGTTCTGGCAGGTGTAGCAATCACAAGTTGGGTCCAGCGGCGAATCATCATGGCGATGGAACGCGTTACG
>NZ_JAWRYI010000202.1:0-329 GCF_046534705.1 Pseudomonas sp. SIMBA_068 | reverse complement strand
CCCGCTCCCTTATGGGAGAAGGTTAACGCTCGGGTAACCCTTGCCGAATGTAGGCCGGATAAGGCGTTATACGCCGCATCCGGCAATCAATGCCTGATGCGACGCTGTCGCGTCTTATCAGGCCTACAAATTCTCGCGCCATCCGTAGGCCGGACAAGACGTTCACGCCGCATCCGGCAGTCGTGCTGGGATGGGCATACAAAATGCACATTCTCGGCAGTCAATATTATTTGTTGTTGCGCAGATCCAGCGCCACGTCGACGATCATATCCTCCTGGCCGCCAACCATCCGGCGTTTGCCCAGCTCAACGAGAATATCCACCGCGCTT
>NZ_JAWRYI010001850.1:0-230 GCF_046534705.1 Pseudomonas sp. SIMBA_068 | reverse complement strand
CCGGGCATGTGTTCCGTCTCCCTACACCGGTGGGGCCGCAGTTGGGTGACTTCAACGTGTGGAACGCCAATGACCCGCGCGAACGTCTGTGGGCGGCGCGTACGAGGCAATTGCAGGGCGCCCATGTCAGCACCCACGACCGGTTATGGTCCAACCTGCCATTTTTAAGACCGCTCGCCACGATCACCGCTAACCGTATGGCTGGCTACGGCATCGACGAACATGGCGGT
>NZ_JAWRYI010001849.1:0-230 GCF_046534705.1 Pseudomonas sp. SIMBA_068 | reverse complement strand
CATCGGCCAGCGTAGTCTTGACCTGGTCTTCGGACAGCAGGCGCGCCTTGCTCTTGCCAAAGCTCATCGGCCCACCCTTGCCGCCCGCACCGCCTTGCATCTGGCGCATGAAGAACATGAACACGGCAATGATGACCAGGATCGGGAAGCTCGCCACCAGCAATTGCGTCCAGATGCTCTGCTGCTCAGGCTGCTTGCCTTCGATGATGACGTGGTTATCGACCAGGTCA
>NZ_JAWRYI010001848.1:0-230 GCF_046534705.1 Pseudomonas sp. SIMBA_068 | reverse complement strand
AGGCGATGTTGCCGATCTGCTCGACCATCAGGATCACCACGTCGGCGTCACAGTCGAGGCGTATCTCGTGCAGGGTTTGCACATGGCCGGACTCTTCGCCCTTACGCCACAGTTTGCCACGCGAACGTGACCAGTAAATAGCGCGCTGCTCAGCGGCGGTGAGGCTCAGGGCCTCGCGGTTCATCCAGGCCATCATCAGCACGCGCCCGGTCTTGTAGTCCTGGGCGATG
>NZ_JAWRYI010001847.1:0-230 GCF_046534705.1 Pseudomonas sp. SIMBA_068 | reverse complement strand
CTTGCTGCCATGCATCAATATAAACTACAGGATAATTTACTATTACTTCTTGTGACCAACGCTTAAGAAAGTAGGTTTTACCTGCTCCCCATTCAGCGTTTAAATTTAATACGTAGTTTTTCTTTTTATCTTCATCAGGCCTACTTTCGTCATAACCTTCTTGAGCCAATAGCCTTGATAAGAATGTGGCGTAGCGAGCTCTATCTAATTTATCTGCAGGAAAATATTCC
>NZ_JAWRYI010001846.1:0-230 GCF_046534705.1 Pseudomonas sp. SIMBA_068 | reverse complement strand
AATGGGACAAAACAGCAACTCCACTGAGTGATGTTATTACCGCCTTGGCTAAAATAGGCTACAAAGCATATCCATTTCAGGCCGATACCGAAGCACAACAAAAACAACAAACTGCAAAAGCATACATTCGCCGCTTGGGTGTGGCAGGCCTAATGACAATGCAAGTAATGATGTTTGCATTTGCCATGTATTTTGGCATGTTTTCAGGTATGGATAGTAATTTTGAACAG
>NZ_JAWRYI010001845.1:0-230 GCF_046534705.1 Pseudomonas sp. SIMBA_068 | reverse complement strand
CAAATTGTAATACCTATGGCCGTATCACTCGCCTTTGGTGTGCTATTTGCCACCGTAATTACGCTTATTCTTATACCGTGTCAGTATGTCGCACTTGAAGATACAAAACGAATGATTCGTAAGTGGCGTGGTAAACACCCTATTGTCGATGGCCAACCAACAACGACCAATAGCTAATTAAGTAAAACCCCAACCAAAAAAGCTCGGCAACATGCCGAGCTTTTTATTTA
>NZ_JAWRYI010001844.1:0-230 GCF_046534705.1 Pseudomonas sp. SIMBA_068 | reverse complement strand
GCCGACCTGCGCCTGCACTTTCTGGCAGAGGCTGAGGCCGCCTTCGCCGGGCAACATGAGGTCGAGGATGATCGTGTCCGGCCGCTGTTGTGCGATGGCCGCCCACATGGCCTCGCCGTCGGCGGCCACGTCGACTTCATAGGCGTGCTGGACGAAGAATTTCTTCAGCAATGCCAGCACTTCCACGTCGTCATCGACGATCAGCAGTCTGCTCACGTTCACAGATTCCC
>NZ_JAWRYI010001843.1:0-230 GCF_046534705.1 Pseudomonas sp. SIMBA_068 | reverse complement strand
CGTGCCCAGGCATTGGCTGGTGTCACAGCTGCAATGGCACGCGGACGCGGTGTGCGGCACGGTGCACATCGAACGCTGGCAGCCGTGGCAGAACGCAGCGTTACGCCAGTTGTATCGCAGCCATTATCAGGCCCGTGAAGGGCATCGGCATATCCATGGCGCCAACCTCGGCGTATGCGCCAAGGCCTACGAGCGTGTGGGCGGCTTCCAGCCGTTGCCGGCGCATGAAG
>NZ_JAWRYI010000026.1:0-4710 GCF_046534705.1 Pseudomonas sp. SIMBA_068 | reverse complement strand
CCTTCCTTGTACAGGGTTTCGATGTCGAACGCCAGCAGTTTCAGTTCTTCGTCACCTTCCATCGGGATCAGACCTTTGTCGATCAGGTAACGTTTCGCGAACGGGATGTCGTATTCGAAGATGTCAACAACCGCAGAGTGTTCACGGATTTTTTCACGGATGGTCGGAACGTCCTGCGGGTGTTCGAAGTACAGACGCCAAACGGTGATCGGACGACCCAGGAATTTTTTTTCAACTTTTTCCGCGTCAACGATACGAACGATTTTACCGTGACGTTCCGCGGTGATTTTTTTAACTTCTTCGATTTTAGAGTCGTCTTTCAGCAGCGCGTAGATGTACGGACGGAAGGTACGGTCGTGTTCGATTTTGAATTCACCGTTTTCTTTTTTGAACAGACGGATAACCGGTTTACCTTCTTCGGTGATGTAGTCCGCGTCCAGGATCATGGTATATCTCCTTCTTAAAGTTAAACAAAATTATTTCTAGAGGGGAATTGTTATCCGCTCACAATTCCCCTATAGTGAGTCGTATTAATTTCGCGGGATCGAGATCTCGATCCTCTACGCCGGACGCATCGTGGCCGGCATCACCGGCGCCACAGGTGCGGTTGCTGGCGCCTATATCGCCGACATCACCGATGGGGAAGATCGGGCTCGCCACTTCGGGCTCATGAGCGCTTGTTTCGGCGTGGGTATGGTGGCAGGCCCCGTGGCCGGGGGACTGTTGGGCGCCATCTCCTTGCATGCACCATTCCTTGCGGCGGCGGTGCTCAACGGCCTCAACCTACTACTGGGCTGCTTCCTAATGCAGGAGTCGCATAAGGGAGAGCGTCGAGATCCCGGACACCATCGAATGGCGCAAAACCTTTCGCGGTATGGCATGATAGCGCCCGGAAGAGAGTCAATTCAGGGTGGTGAATGTGAAACCAGTAACGTTATACGATGTCGCAGAGTATGCCGGTGTCTCTTATCAGACCGTTTCCCGCGTGGTGAACCAGGCCAGCCACGTTTCTGCGAAAACGCGGGAAAAAGTGGAAGCGGCGATGGCGGAGCTGAATTACATTCCCAACCGCGTGGCACAACAACTGGCGGGCAAACAGTCGTTGCTGATTGGCGTTGCCACCTCCAGTCTGGCCCTGCACGCGCCGTCGCAAATTGTCGCGGCGATTAAATCTCGCGCCGATCAACTGGGTGCCAGCGTGGTGGTGTCGATGGTAGAACGAAGCGGCGTCGAAGCCTGTAAAGCGGCGGTGCACAATCTTCTCGCGCAACGCGTCAGTGGGCTGATCATTAACTATCCGCTGGATGACCAGGATGCCATTGCTGTGGAAGCTGCCTGCACTAATGTTCCGGCGTTATTTCTTGATGTCTCTGACCAGACACCCATCAACAGTATTATTTTCTCCCATGAAGACGGTACGCGACTGGGCGTGGAGCATCTGGTCGCATTGGGTCACCAGCAAATCGCGCTGTTAGCGGGCCCATTAAGTTCTGTCTCGGCGCGTCTGCGTCTGGCTGGCTGGCATAAATATCTCACTCGCAATCAAATTCAGCCGATAGCGGAACGGGAAGGCGACTGGAGTGCCATGTCCGGTTTTCAACAAACCATGCAAATGCTGAATGAGGGCATCGTTCCCACTGCGATGCTGGTTGCCAACGATCAGATGGCGCTGGGCGCAATGCGCGCCATTACCGAGTCCGGGCTGCGCGTTGGTGCGGATATCTCGGTAGTGGGATACGACGATACCGAAGACAGCTCATGTTATATCCCGCCGTTAACCACCATCAAACAGGATTTTCGCCTGCTGGGGCAAACCAGCGTGGACCGCTTGCTGCAACTCTCTCAGGGCCAGGCGGTGAAGGGCAATCAGCTGTTGCCCGTCTCACTGGTGAAAAGAAAAACCACCCTGGCGCCCAATACGCAAACCGCCTCTCCCCGCGCGTTGGCCGATTCATTAATGCAGCTGGCACGACAGGTTTCCCGACTGGAAAGCGGGCAGTGAGCGCAACGCAATTAATGTAAGTTAGCTCACTCATTAGGCACCGGGATCTCGACCGATGCCCTTGAGAGCCTTCAACCCAGTCAGCTCCTTCCGGTGGGCGCGGGGCATGACTATCGTCGCCGCACTTATGACTGTCTTCTTTATCATGCAACTCGTAGGACAGGTGCCGGCAGCGCTCTGGGTCATTTTCGGCGAGGACCGCTTTCGCTGGAGCGCGACGATGATCGGCCTGTCGCTTGCGGTATTCGGAATCTTGCACGCCCTCGCTCAAGCCTTCGTCACTGGTCCCGCCACCAAACGTTTCGGCGAGAAGCAGGCCATTATCGCCGGCATGGCGGCCCCACGGGTGCGCATGATCGTGCTCCTGTCGTTGAGGACCCGGCTAGGCTGGCGGGGTTGCCTTACTGGTTAGCAGAATGAATCACCGATACGCGAGCGAACGTGAAGCGACTGCTGCTGCAAAACGTCTGCGACCTGAGCAACAACATGAATGGTCTTCGGTTTCCGTGTTTCGTAAAGTCTGGAAACGCGGAAGTCAGCGCCCTGCACCATTATGTTCCGGATCTGCATCGCAGGATGCTGCTGGCTACCCTGTGGAACACCTACATCTGTATTAACGAAGCGCTGGCATTGACCCTGAGTGATTTTTCTCTGGTCCCGCCGCATCCATACCGCCAGTTGTTTACCCTCACAACGTTCCAGTAACCGGGCATGTTCATCATCAGTAACCCGTATCGTGAGCATCCTCTCTCGTTTCATCGGTATCATTACCCCCATGAACAGAAATCCCCCTTACACGGAGGCATCAGTGACCAAACAGGAAAAAACCGCCCTTAACATGGCCCGCTTTATCAGAAGCCAGACATTAACGCTTCTGGAGAAACTCAACGAGCTGGACGCGGATGAACAGGCAGACATCTGTGAATCGCTTCACGACCACGCTGATGAGCTTTACCGCAGCTGCCTCGCGCGTTTCGGTGATGACGGTGAAAACCTCTGACACATGCAGCTCCCGGAGACGGTCACAGCTTGTCTGTAAGCGGATGCCGGGAGCAGACAAGCCCGTCAGGGCGCGTCAGCGGGTGTTGGCGGGTGTCGGGGCGCAGCCATGACCCAGTCACGTAGCGATAGCGGAGTGTATACTGGCTTAACTATGCGGCATCAGAGCAGATTGTACTGAGAGTGCACCATTGCGGTGTGAAATACCGCACAGATGCGTAAGGAGAAAATACCGCATCAGGCGCTCTTCCGCTTCCTCGCTCACTGACTCGCTGCGCTCGGTCGTTCGGCTGCGGCGAGCGGTATCAGCTCACTCAAAGGCGGTAATACGGTTATCCACAGAATCAGGGGATAACGCAGGAAAGAACATGTGAGCAAAAGGCCAGCAAAAGGCCAGGAACCGTAAAAAGGCCGCGTTGCTGGCGTTTTTCCATAGGCTCCGCCCCCCTGACGAGCATCACAAAAATCGACGCTCAAGTCAGAGGTGGCGAAACCCGACAGGACTATAAAGATACCAGGCGTTTCCCCCTGGAAGCTCCCTCGTGCGCTCTCCTGTTCCGACCCTGCCGCTTACCGGATACCTGTCCGCCTTTCTCCCTTCGGGAAGCGTGGCGCTTTCTCATAGCTCACGCTGTAGGTATCTCAGTTCGGTGTAGGTCGTTCGCTCCAAGCTGGGCTGTGTGCACGAACCCCCCGTTCAGCCCGACCGCTGCGCCTTATCCGGTAACTATCGTCTTGAGTCCAACCCGGTAAGACACGACTTATCGCCACTGGCAGCAGCCACTGGTAACAGGATTAGCAGAGCGAGGTATGTAGGCGGTGCTACAGAGTTCTTGAAGTGGTGGCCTAACTACGGCTACACTAGAAGGACAGTATTTGGTATCTGCGCTCTGCTGAAGCCAGTTACCTTCGGAAAAAGAGTTGGTAGCTCTTGATCCGGCAAACAAACCACCGCTGGTAGCGGTGGTTTTTTTGTTTGCAAGCAGCAGATTACGCGCAGAAAAAAAGGATCTCAAGAAGATCCTTTGATCTTTTCTACGGGGTCTGACGCTCAGTGGAACGAAAACTCACGTTAAGGGATTTTGGTCATGAGATTATCAAAAAGGATCTTCACCTAGATCCTTTTAAATTAAAAATGAAGTTTTAAATCAATCTAAAGTATATATGAGTAAACTTGGTCTGACAGTTACCAATGCTTAATCAGTGAGGCACCTATCTCAGCGATCTGTCTATTTCGTTCATCCATAGTTGCCTGACTCCCCGTCGTGTAGATAACTACGATACGGGAGGGCTTACCATCTGGCCCCAGTGCTGCAATGATACCGCGAGACCCACGCTCACCGGCTCCAGATTTATCAGCAATAAACCAGCCAGCCGGAAGGGCCGAGCGCAGAAGTGGTCCTGCAACTTTATCCGCCTCCATCCAGTCTATTAATTGTTGCCGGGAAGCTAGAGTAAGTAGTTCGCCAGTTAATAGTTTGCGCAACGTTGTTGCCATTGCTGCAGGCATCGTGGTGTCACGCTCGTCGTTTGGTATGGCTTCATTCAGCTCCGGTTCCCAACGATCAAGGCGAGTTACATGATCCCCCATGTTGTGCAAAAAAGCGGTTAGCTCCTTCGGTCCTCCGATCGTTGTCAGAAGTAAGTTGGCCGCAGTGTTATCACTCATGGTTATGGCAGCACTGCATAATTCTCTTACTGTCATGCCA
>NZ_JAWRYI010000201.1:0-329 GCF_046534705.1 Pseudomonas sp. SIMBA_068 | reverse complement strand
AGGGTTCAATCGGGATGGTGGCGGGGCGATATGATGGGGTGGCTAGGCGTGATTGCGTCGCTTTAGAAGGCGGGGCTGTAGGGGAATTCGGAACTTGAAACCAAATGCTTCAGGTGGAATTGCTTTAGGAATTATCCTACCGGCGCCGCAGCCGTTTCTCTGTTGTCGATGATGAGCGCAGGGGCTAGTTTCCCTGGGTCGCCATGGTTTGGCGATCGGGTGTGAGAGCCCGGCGATTACATCGTGCCAGTGTTATGGCAGCCGTTCGTGGGCAGGCTTCGGCCTGGCCGGAATTCCGATGTTCGCCGGTCTCTCACCCCGCGTACGGC
>NZ_JAWRYI010001842.1:0-230 GCF_046534705.1 Pseudomonas sp. SIMBA_068 | reverse complement strand
CCACCATGACTTCACTGCGATCACTCTTCGCTGCATTGCTGTTGCCACTGTGCGCCACCGCCGCCCATGCGCAAGACTGGAAAGAAATCCGCTTCGGCGTGTTCCCCGAGTATCCCCCCTTCGAGTCCGTCGCCGCCGACGGCAGCCTGCAAGGCTTCGATATTGAATTGGGCAATGCGATCTGCGCCAAGCTCGAGGTCAAATGCACCTGGGTGCATAACGAATTCGAC
>NZ_JAWRYI010001841.1:0-230 GCF_046534705.1 Pseudomonas sp. SIMBA_068 | reverse complement strand
CAGATTAACCGCTTCGCTGGCAGCTGCTACGCCGTCATTAGCGCTATCAAAGTGCACCGGCGTAACGCCACGATAGAGAGCAGTCAGGTTCAGCGTACGTTCATGGCGCGACATGGCGAAAATTGGCAGACCAGAGCTGATACGGGAGGTCATCAGCGCGGTACGACCCGATTCGGTCATGGTGATGATCGCCGTAACGCCTTTCAGGTGGTTAGCTGCGTACATTGCTG
>NZ_JAWRYI010001840.1:0-230 GCF_046534705.1 Pseudomonas sp. SIMBA_068 | reverse complement strand
GACTGGACCTGAAGCCGCGCTGATTTCGGGGGCTGCAAGCCAGCCCCTTGGTTGAAGCGAGCCTATGCGCGACAATAACGATCATTTGCGGAGCCCCCCATGACCGATTTCACCCCCGATGCCATCCTCGACGCCACCGGCCTGAATTGCCCGGAACCGGTAATGATGCTGCACCAGCACGTGCGCAACCTGGCGGCTGGCGGCCTGCTGAAGGTCATCGCCACCGATCC
>NZ_JAWRYI010001839.1:0-230 GCF_046534705.1 Pseudomonas sp. SIMBA_068 | reverse complement strand
AATAAAGTGTTCTCTCATCACCCTCATTGGCTTTTGGGTAAAGCATTCAATGACGATAACAGACCGCCTCGGAGCAGTGAACCAATCAATTTGACAAGGATGGAATGAATTGAGCAGGAGCATCTTTTCTCCGTCCACCTCGGCCTCAATTGCATATGTCCCTGCACCTAACTTATCCACCTTGACATTTCTTGTTAAAAGCTCTAAACCATATGGCGTGAGCTCTTGAT
>NZ_JAWRYI010001838.1:0-230 GCF_046534705.1 Pseudomonas sp. SIMBA_068 | reverse complement strand
AAACAGTCACGGCATCCACCGTTTCCCAATGCGGATGTCTGAATAGGTTGGCCATGTGCGCGACGTCGTCTTTGTCGAAATCATAGTCCAGATGTAACTCCGGCTTGGGTCTGTCGACACCTTCGGGCCGCGATCGCCGATATGAATTGCCTACATAGTCCTTCGACCGCTTGAACGGATAAGGGGAACAATTGACCGCGTCCAATACCTTCATCTTGGATTTTGACAGC
>NZ_JAWRYI010001837.1:0-230 GCF_046534705.1 Pseudomonas sp. SIMBA_068 | reverse complement strand
GTTTTAAATTGAACGGTCATTGCAAGCAGGTTATTAATTTGAGATTGTGTTAACTGCTCGTTTTGCTGTGCTAGCACCTCTAATTGCTGCTCTAACAAGTTGTTATGATTAAGTACGTGTTGATAGTCGTTGGTTTTTTGTTTCATTACTGCCAAGGCGCGTTGTTGTTCATCAAGTTTGTTGTCGGCGACTTTTGCATCACCAATTAAGCCACCAGCAAATGCGCCTAA
>NZ_JAWRYI010001836.1:0-230 GCF_046534705.1 Pseudomonas sp. SIMBA_068 | reverse complement strand
CCTGGTGGATACCTTCACCGAAGGCCCTGACTTCAGCGCCAAGGCCAACGACCTGCTGCTGATCACCAATGAGCGTGAGGCCATTGCGGCCTGGGGCCCGGACGCGGCCATCACCAAGGCCTGCCAGGCCATCTACCAGCGGGCCAAGGCGGTGATCGTCGCTTGCGGCGTGGCCAAGGTGGCGGATGCGGCCGAGCAGACCTCGGCGATCATCGGCGGGGTGCTGGCCG
>NZ_JAWRYI010001835.1:0-230 GCF_046534705.1 Pseudomonas sp. SIMBA_068 | reverse complement strand
GTATTAACGATGCGGTGTATGCGGAAGTGGTGGGCCACGGTGAAGTGTGGTCGGCGCGCCTGATGTCTGCGGTACTTAATCAACAAGGGCTGCCAGCGGCCTGGCTTGATGCCCGCGAGTTTTTACGCGCTGAACGCGCCGCACAACCGCAGGTTGATGAAGGGCTTTCTTACCCGTTGCTGCAACAGCTGCTGGTGCAACATCCGGGCAAACGTCTGGTGGTGACCGGA
>NZ_JAWRYI010001834.1:0-230 GCF_046534705.1 Pseudomonas sp. SIMBA_068 | reverse complement strand
ATCTGCTTGTACGGCACAGTGGTCACGTCACCGGCGGCGAACACGCCCGGCAGTGAGGTTTCGCCACGGGCATCGACGATGATCTCGCCACGCGGTGTCAGTTCCACGGTGCCTTTGAGCCAGTCGGTGTTCGGCAGCAAGCCGATCTGCACAAAGATACCTTCCAGGTCGATGGTCTTGAACTCACCGCTGTCGCGATCCTTGTACGCAAGGCCGGTCACTTTCTGGCC
>NZ_JAWRYI010001833.1:0-230 GCF_046534705.1 Pseudomonas sp. SIMBA_068 | reverse complement strand
CGGACGGCCGGTGCAAGCGCGCGATCGGCCGATTCCGCGTGCCGGAGCGTCCGCTGCGGCCGCTGCTGCGGCCGATGCTGCCGCCGCAACCGTCATGCAGCGACCGGCCCGAGCCCCATCTGCGCACGGCCAAGCGCCGTGAGGTCGCCCTCGCCGCCGCGTCCGTCGAATTCGACCTCGAAATGATCAGCCGGGAAATCCGGCGGGCTGTCTCCGCGCAGGAACGCGAG
>NZ_JAWRYI010001832.1:0-230 GCF_046534705.1 Pseudomonas sp. SIMBA_068 | reverse complement strand
ATGCTGGTTGTGGATTGAGGGAAAACACGAGGATGGCAGCCCGTTTCACTGGCCGATCCTGACAGCCGAACCCGTCAAGCGAGAATGGGTGATCAACGGTGTCAGCGCACCACTGGCTCGCCAGGAGTTAAAAAAACTGGCCGATTGTCAGGTTTTCGAAGTTCATTTTGCCGTGAACTTCCTGGGCCTGGCTGATCTGGCGGGTGCCATAGCGTTTCGACCGCTACCAC
>NZ_JAWRYI010001831.1:0-230 GCF_046534705.1 Pseudomonas sp. SIMBA_068 | reverse complement strand
GGATAACCCGGTGAGCGCCGGAAAAAGCGAACGGTAATCCGGGCGGATGCGCGGTGAACCGGACATGGCGACGTCCTCTGTGGCAAAGAAGCAGGGTCAAAAAGTGGCGGTCATAATGTCATCTTTTTCAGGCATGGACAACCCGAACCAAGTAATTATTCAGTCACCCTCTTCGCATGTAACAACATGATTTTTATAGTCTATTTATCATAAAAAATTCACAATACGAC
>NZ_JAWRYI010001830.1:0-230 GCF_046534705.1 Pseudomonas sp. SIMBA_068 | reverse complement strand
AATCATAAACGCCAGCACGCTAAGCATTGAGAAAATCGCCAGCGCCGCCATGACCTCCAGCAATGTGAAACCCTGCTGGCGATTAATCATCTTGTGCCTGCCCGGATTTATTATCGATGCTTTGATAACGCGTAAGCGAGGTTGTCTGACCGCTGGGTAATGTCACCGTTATGGTGCGTTCCAGAAGCGTGCCGTCTTTGCTTGAGTGGATATCGCTGCGCCAGTTCCAC
>NZ_JAWRYI010001829.1:0-230 GCF_046534705.1 Pseudomonas sp. SIMBA_068 | reverse complement strand
CAGCATCAGCATTGGCGCGTAGAGAAAGGTGAAGCCCAACAGCAAAATCACAATCCGCCAGGGCGAACGAACTACCGGTAAATTATTCATCCGTGTTCTCCCACGCTTTTTTGCTGGTGTTTGTGAAACCACATTATCGGCACAATTAGCAGCAGCAACATGATGATCGCTACCGCCGAGGCCACCGGCCAGTCGCGGTTGTTAAAGAACTCCTGCCACAGCACGCGCCC
>NZ_JAWRYI010001828.1:0-231 GCF_046534705.1 Pseudomonas sp. SIMBA_068 | reverse complement strand
ACGAGGCCTTGGGCAGAATCACCGAAAGCGAGCGCCTGACCATCCTGCGCCGCTGGACCAGCGGCAATACCAGCCTGCTGCTGGAGCGCCACCTGGCGGCCCTGACCGCTGAAGAAACCGACTGGATCGCCCGCAACCCCACCGTCAAAGTGCTGGTCAACACGTCGCTGGCGCCGCTGACCTTCAACGACGCACAGCACCGCGCCAGCGGCATCACCCTGGAACTGCTCA
>NZ_JAWRYI010001827.1:0-231 GCF_046534705.1 Pseudomonas sp. SIMBA_068 | reverse complement strand
GTCGGTTACAGGCCCACACGGACCTATGGTGCTGGCCCGTCAGCGATGGGACTGAGCGAGCCTACCGCTGGCGAACCGGCTTTTGCAGCCTTGCGCCTGGCCACACCCTAGGGGCGGGCCGGGTTCATCACACGACCTGTCGGACGAAGGTACCGACGCGCAGGTAGGTCTCGTGGGAGTCCGGCGCGTAGAGGCACAGGGCGCCCTGGTCGTTGGCTGCGAAGTACTTCC
>NZ_JAWRYI010000200.1:0-329 GCF_046534705.1 Pseudomonas sp. SIMBA_068 | reverse complement strand
CGCCGTTGATCAACGGGTGCATCCAGCCTTCGTGGGAGCCGTCGAAGGCGAAGGACATGAAGTGCAATTCGCAATCGGTCGGCCCGGTTTCATAGCGCTCGCCGGTGGCGATGATGTGCGCCACCAACGGCCCGTGGGACACCGCCACGCCCTTGGGCAGGCCGGTGGAACCGGAGGTGTAGATCACGTAGGCCAGGTTGTCGCCGTATAGCGTCACTTGCGGCGCACTGTCGCTGTAATCTGCCCACACCGACACCTCGTCGATCGCCAGGGCTTGCAAACCTTCGGGAATCGGCAACCGATGCTGCACCGCCGAATGGGTCAGCAAC
>NZ_JAWRYI010001826.1:0-231 GCF_046534705.1 Pseudomonas sp. SIMBA_068 | reverse complement strand
CGCCAAACAGTGAGGCGATAATCGAACCACAAATGCTACCGATACCGAAACCGAGGTAAATCACACCGTAGTTTTTCGCCAGGTTATTGAGGCCGAAGAACTCACTGACCAGTGACGGAAAGACGGTAATAGTGCCGCCAAAGTTAAATGCCACGCAGGCAATCGCTGCAAAGAACGTCACTGCATTCAATGGTGCAAACAGCAGGGCCGCCATACCCACAAGCGAAATTA
>NZ_JAWRYI010001825.1:0-231 GCF_046534705.1 Pseudomonas sp. SIMBA_068 | reverse complement strand
CAAACGGCTTTACGCCTATTGCCCACGACTATCAAGCCAATCAAGGATCGCAAGCGTATCGTGATATTTCACCTTCAGAATACCTAGGCTTTGCAAAGAAGTGGCACGCTCTGGGTGCAACTATTATTGGGGGTTGCTGTGGTATAGGCCCAGAGTTTATTGAAGTGCTGGTAAACTGGAAACAGGAACTTGAAAGCGCTTAAGCTTTTAGTGCCCTTTAGGGCTTATTAG
>NZ_JAWRYI010001824.1:0-231 GCF_046534705.1 Pseudomonas sp. SIMBA_068 | reverse complement strand
GACACCCGCGCTGTGCGCGACGAGCGCGCCTGGACCATGGGCACCAACTTCAACCTGCCGCACGACATCAGTGTGGTCTGGTCGCGGTCGATGCCGGCCGATTTCCATGCACGCTTCAAGGCCTGTGCCCGGCGTTATCGCTACGTTATCTACAACGACCCGATCCGCCCGGCGCACCTGGCCGAGGAAGTCACCTGGAACCACCGCCCGCTGGATGTCGAGCGCATGGCC
>NZ_JAWRYI010001823.1:0-231 GCF_046534705.1 Pseudomonas sp. SIMBA_068 | reverse complement strand
CAGCGCGCCATGGCCTGGCGTGTCTCCTGGGTCGCCGAGCCGATGTGGGGGGTCGCTACCACGTTATCCAGCTGCAACAGCGGCGAGTCTGTGGACAGCGGCTCCTGCACGAATACATCCAGCCCCGCACCCCGTATGCGCTTGGCCCGCAGCGCATCGACCAGCGCAGGCTCATCCACCACGCGCCCACGCGAGATGTTCACCAGGATCGCCTCAGGTTTCATCAGCGCC
>NZ_JAWRYI010001822.1:0-231 GCF_046534705.1 Pseudomonas sp. SIMBA_068 | reverse complement strand
CTGACGCTTGGGTCCGCGCATTGCCGTGCGAACAATGCGGCTTGCGACGGATCGGCAGGACAGCGCAGCGCTCTCGCATCGTTCGACGCGCGCCGGCGTGCCCGACGTGCGTCCAAGCGCGAAGCATCGCGCGATCATTCAAAAGAGGACAGAGGAGATTCGGTATGGAAAAGATCTGGCTTGCTTCCTATCCGCCAGAAGTGCCGGCAGAGATCGACTGCAGCGCGTATC
>NZ_JAWRYI010001821.1:0-231 GCF_046534705.1 Pseudomonas sp. SIMBA_068 | reverse complement strand
AACTCAGAATCGCCGGGTTATTGTTCATGGTCAGAACAATAATCGAGAGATCCGGGTAGTGGCGTTTAATATATTTAATCAGCGTAATACCATCGCCATACTTCTCACCTGGCATAGAGAGGTCGGTGATCAGGACGTTGGCGTCAAGCTTGGACAGATTATTGATCAGTGCTGTTGAGTCTTCGAACTCACCTACAACGTTAACCCATTCAATTTGTTCCAGAGATTTTC
>NZ_JAWRYI010000199.1:0-330 GCF_046534705.1 Pseudomonas sp. SIMBA_068 | reverse complement strand
GCCGGCGGAGCTACCAGCCAGCCCAGGCGCCAGCCGGTCATGCCGAAATATTTGGAGAAACTATTCAGGACGCAAGCGCTGTCCTCCACTTCCAGAACGCTGGCGGCATCGGCGCCATAGGTCAGGCCATGGTAGATCTCGTCCACCACCAGATGCCCGTTGCGAGCCTTGATCGCGGTGGACAACCCCGCCAACTCGTCCCGGCTCAGGACCGTGCCGGTGGGGTTCGCCGGCGAGGCCACCAGGGCGCCCACGCTGTCCTGATCCCAATAGCGCTCCACCAGGTCCGGCGTCAGTTGGTAACGCACATCCGGCCCCACCGGGACCAAC
>NZ_JAWRYI010001820.1:0-231 GCF_046534705.1 Pseudomonas sp. SIMBA_068 | reverse complement strand
GCGGAATCATATCCGCCGTACGTTTCTCGCTTGAACCCAGCTCATCTTGCGGGATTATGCGAATACTCATTCAGCTTTCTTTTCCGTTGTCTTGCGGACCTCACGGTACCAGCGCGGGTGATGTTTCTTCGCCCAGGCGCTGGTAACCCATCCTTCCACCATGGCGGTAATCGTGCCTTTCACCCAAAGGGCGGCGTAGATATGCACCATGATAACCACAATTAACGCCAC
>NZ_JAWRYI010001819.1:0-231 GCF_046534705.1 Pseudomonas sp. SIMBA_068 | reverse complement strand
CTCGAACTCGAAAACAACGGGGACACGTTCAAGACTTTCGCCTTTGTCACCCACCCGTTGGCTTATCTGGACGGTGGGCTGGCCGGTCTACCGGTCGCGGATCTAACCAAGATCGGCATGCGGCCGAATCTTCAGGAATGGGGCGATGGCCGGACGCTCAAGCAAGCGTGGGACGCGGGTATCCCGGTCGCCAAACAAAAGGCGCACGATTGGAGTTCGGAAGCGGCCGAC
>NZ_JAWRYI010001818.1:0-231 GCF_046534705.1 Pseudomonas sp. SIMBA_068 | reverse complement strand
GGCTGTGCTCGACGGTGAAACGCACGGCGTCTTCGTTGCACAGGCCACCGCCAGCGTTAAGGGTGTCTTCGACGTGGGATTGCACGGTGTCTGTGTCGTCCAGCACCGCAGCAACGCCGCCCTGAGCCCAGAAGGTCGAGCCGTTGGCCAGGTCGCCTTTGCTCAAAACCGCTATACGCAAATGGCTGGGCAGGGTCAGGGCCAAGCTCAAGCCGGCGGCGCCGCTGCCGA
>NZ_JAWRYI010001817.1:0-231 GCF_046534705.1 Pseudomonas sp. SIMBA_068 | reverse complement strand
CAATAAGGTAGTCTTTACTGGCGGCGTTAAATGACAAAAATACACAACAATATAAGTAAGGCCTAATAAGTCGTTTAATCACATTTAGCTCCTGCAAAAACTACTTGTACTTTTAAGCCACCCAAATCACTATCCGTTAGGTGAATTTCAGCGCGATATATAGCAATAATATGCTGCACAATTGCCATGCCCAAGCCTGTACCTTGTTCGCCCGAAGGGTGTTGGTCACCG
>NZ_JAWRYI010001816.1:0-231 GCF_046534705.1 Pseudomonas sp. SIMBA_068 | reverse complement strand
CTGCGCCTTGAAGGCCTGAATTTTGCTCATGAAGGGCGCCAAGGTGCGGTATTGAAGAACGTGCAGGTGTGTGTGCCGGGCGGGCTGAAGGTGGCCATCAGCGGTGCCTCGGGGGTGGGGAAGTCGACCCTGATCGACCTGTTGCAGCGCTTCTACGACCCGGACGCCGGGCGTATCCTGCTGGATGGGACTGACCTGCGTGACCTGGACCTGGCCGCGCTGCGCCGGCGC
>NZ_JAWRYI010001815.1:0-231 GCF_046534705.1 Pseudomonas sp. SIMBA_068 | reverse complement strand
GGAGTCGATCTACGAGCCGTTCATGGCCGAGGTGATGAAGAAAATTGCCAAGATCACCCGGGGCAACCCGCTGGACACCGAGACCATGGTGGGCGCCCAGGCCTCGGAACAGCAATACGACAAGATCCTCTCTTATCTGGATATCGCCCGGGAAGAGGGTGCCCAGTTGCTCACCGGTGGTGCTGCCGAGCGGCTGCAAGGCGACCTGGCCACGGGTTACTACATCCAGCC
>NZ_JAWRYI010001814.1:0-231 GCF_046534705.1 Pseudomonas sp. SIMBA_068 | reverse complement strand
ATGCTGGTTATGGGGCTGGTTTCACCGCTGACCGGTTCCGTCATGGCCCGGACCGGAGGACGCATGATGATGATGGCGGGAACCTTCGCCATAACCATTGGGTGTTTTCTGATGGCGATTACCCATTCCACGGTGGCATGGATTGCGGTTTGGGTCCTGACGGGTGTCGGCATGCGCCTTGCCTTGTATGACGCTGCGTTTGCCCTGCTTGTGGAAACCGCAGGTGCCGGG
>NZ_JAWRYI010001813.1:0-231 GCF_046534705.1 Pseudomonas sp. SIMBA_068 | reverse complement strand
ACCCCATTTAGATGATTGATGTGCAACTTTGAAATAATAATCACAAAATATGCATAAAAAATCACTCAAAGGCAACTTATTGCTCAAGGAAATTGCGCAGCAGCTGATGTCCCTGCTCGCTGAGAATGCTTTCGGGATGGAACTGCACGCCTTCCAGCGCCAGGGTTTTATGGCGGAATCCCATAATTTCGTCAGGCTCGCCGTCACGCACCGTCCAGGCAGTCACCTCGA
>NZ_JAWRYI010001812.1:0-231 GCF_046534705.1 Pseudomonas sp. SIMBA_068 | reverse complement strand
ATCCGGCAGGAAAACATCTTTCGCCTGCCAGCCACGCAAAGCAAAATAATTCGCCGTCCAGCTCCCGATACCCGGAAAAGTTTGCAGCGTTTTCATCGCCTGCTCCACATCGCCCGGTATTGTCATTGGTAAGGTGCCCTCCAGCGCCGCATTTGCCAGATGAATCAGCGCCTCTGCCCGTTTCAACGGCATACCTAACGCTTTTAATGCCTGCGGGTCTGCTGCTGCCAG
>NZ_JAWRYI010000198.1:0-330 GCF_046534705.1 Pseudomonas sp. SIMBA_068 | reverse complement strand
CTGCCCCTGGTGCGCGACACCTATTTGCCCATGCCTGCCCTGGATGTGTGGGTGTATGAAGACCCGCAGGGTATCGCCGGTTTCATCGGCACCGGCGGGCATAACGTCGAGATGCTGTTTATCGAACCCGACCGCCGTGGCCAAGGCATCGGCCGGCAATTGCTCGACCACGCGCGTGCGCGCCATGACACCCTGACGGTAGACGTCAACGAACAAAACCCACAGGCCGTGGGGTTTTATCTGCACTATGGCTTCATCCAGGTCGCACGCTCGCCGCTGGATGGCGAAGGCAAACCCTTTCCCTTGCTGCATATGGCTCTACCGACTTCC
>NZ_JAWRYI010001811.1:0-231 GCF_046534705.1 Pseudomonas sp. SIMBA_068 | reverse complement strand
TCTTGCCAGCTCCGGCTGGCAAGATGAATATCGTCGGCCAGTTTGATTTGTTCCGGTTTGAGCTGTTGATGAGGTGCAGAATCCTTACGTACCAGGGCACAGCCGGAAATCAGCGTCGTGCTGCCGAGAATGCTGCACAACAGCAGACGTGAAAGTTGACGATTGATCATTGCGTGGCTCCTTGTGCCTGTTCCGTGGCGGGCGTTAATGCCGGGGCTGTCCAGTCTGGCA
>NZ_JAWRYI010001810.1:0-231 GCF_046534705.1 Pseudomonas sp. SIMBA_068 | reverse complement strand
CCACCACGGCACCGGCGAACTCCTGCAGGGCCATGGTCAGGGCCAGGCGCATTTCCAGGTCGAGGTGGTTGCCGCTGGAAGCGTCGTACCTGCACGCCACCCGCTACCGCAACCAGACCAGCGGCGGTGAGCTGTTCTGGAAGGCCAAGCCTGAAGTCTCGTTCATCGACCGTGACGTGCTGATCGTCGACGACATCCTCGACGAAGGCCACACCCTCAGCGCCATCATCG
>NZ_JAWRYI010001809.1:0-231 GCF_046534705.1 Pseudomonas sp. SIMBA_068 | reverse complement strand
ACCCGGTGACCAACCCGGTGGGGGCGGGGCCGTATCGGCTGAAAAGTTTCATCCCCGGCCAGCGCTCGCTCTACACCCGTTTTGAGCATTACTACAAGCCCAACCGCCCCTATGCGGACGAGCTGGAAATCATCGAATTCAAGGACCAGGTATCGCGGGCCGCCGCCCTGCGCGCCGGGCAGATCGACGTGGCCAGTGGCGTGCAGGCCGAGCACAGCGCGTTGCTCAAGG
>NZ_JAWRYI010001808.1:0-231 GCF_046534705.1 Pseudomonas sp. SIMBA_068 | reverse complement strand
CCTGCGTCAGCTGGGTTGAGCCGTCATCGAGAACGCGTCCAGTCGCAATTGGGCTACTGTAGCTTCCGGCGTAGACGCTCTGAGTCTGCCCCGGATAGACAAACCAGACCCGGTTCTCGAGCGGATATTTCATGCTCTCGATCGTTGTCGATTTTGTCGCGGCCACGCCCGGCACGTGGGCAAAATGCGTATCCCGCGCCTTCGTATAGTCACAACCGCCCGTCTGCGTGC
>NZ_JAWRYI010001807.1:0-231 GCF_046534705.1 Pseudomonas sp. SIMBA_068 | reverse complement strand
CGGCGAAATCCATCGCCTGCTGCTCGATACGTGACTTCTCTTCGATATAGCGAAAGGCCAGGGTTAATATCAGCACCACGGTGGCGATCGACAGCGCTGTCAGCACACGCTTGCGTCTGAATTGTCCAACATTTTGCTGGGCCATAAACATCTGTATCCACCTTCCCAAAAGCCAGTAAAAAGCAAAACACAACGGGGTGAGTATCGGCACGGTCAGATCAACATTGAGGC
>NZ_JAWRYI010001806.1:0-231 GCF_046534705.1 Pseudomonas sp. SIMBA_068 | reverse complement strand
CGCCTTGCGATTACGCTCGGCAAAGCGCTGCAGAAAATGGCCAGCCAGCAGAGGGATATCTTCCCGCCGTTGCCGCAGCGATGGTACTTCAATCGCCACCACATTCAGGCGATAGTAGAGATCCTGGCGAAAACGCCCGGCATTCACCTCTGCGGCAAGATCGCGATGGGTCGCCGCAATCAGCCGGACATCAACCGAGATAGTCTGGTTGCTACCGACACGCTGAACTTC
>NZ_JAWRYI010001805.1:0-231 GCF_046534705.1 Pseudomonas sp. SIMBA_068 | reverse complement strand
CCGCCTGAATAAAGCGGCGAATATGCTCTGCACCGCGATCAGCAATCCCACAGGCGAGGCGGATTTTCTCCACCTCCTCTGGCGTTTTGATTTGCCGCAGCACATCCGGCGTGGCGCTAACCAGTTTCGCATTGAGTTCAGACTGCCAGCGGTGCGCGGTTTCCCAACTCACCTGCTGGCCCTCAAAACCGAGCGTTTGCAACTGTTCATCGGCAATGATTTGATTGACGA
>NZ_JAWRYI010001804.1:0-231 GCF_046534705.1 Pseudomonas sp. SIMBA_068 | reverse complement strand
CATCCGTCTTACTGATGGGATTAGGGGCGATACAGCCGAGGTCACGGTGGTGATTCTCGCCTACCCGGCTGTGCTGAACGTCTTGCCATTCCACGTGCCTAAAGTGCCCCATGGCAGCTCGGTGCCCTTCGAGGTGCAGAACGACGAGGCCGATGCCTGGCTCTTGTTCGGCGAGGGGCACATCGACCCTGCCTCAGGCGTATACACGCCGCCGGTATCGCCTTCAACCTC
>NZ_JAWRYI010000197.1:0-330 GCF_046534705.1 Pseudomonas sp. SIMBA_068 | reverse complement strand
GCCCGCCATCGTAGGCTTCTGGTGTTACGTGGATAGCTGACGGCACTTTACCTGAAGCGCCGGAGAGTCGTCCATCGGTAACTAACGCAATTTTGAAACACCGGTCCAATAATACACCAAGTGGCGGCATGAGTTTATGTAATTCTGGCATTCCGTTCGCTTTTGGCCCCTGATGACGGACAACAACGACACAATCGCGGTCCAGCAAACCCGCTTCAAAGGCCGGCATAACGTCATGCTGGCTTTCAAAAACAACCGCTGGCGCTTCAATCACCTGGTTCTCAACCGGCACGGCAGAGGTTTTCATAACCGCACGGCCCAGGTTACCGC
>NZ_JAWRYI010001803.1:0-231 GCF_046534705.1 Pseudomonas sp. SIMBA_068 | reverse complement strand
TTTGTTCATAACGATGTCACTCATCTGGCGCGACTGCTTGCTTCCCCCTGTCCGGGGCAGCAAATGGTGGTGACAGAAGGCGTGTTCAGCATGGACGGCGATAGTGCGCCACTGGCGGAAATCCAGCAGGTAACGCAACAGCACAATGGCTGGTTGATGGTCGATGATGCCCACGGCACGGGCGTTATCGGGGAGCAGGGGCGCGGCAGCTGCTGGCTGCAAAAGGTAAAA
>NZ_JAWRYI010001802.1:0-231 GCF_046534705.1 Pseudomonas sp. SIMBA_068 | reverse complement strand
GGCAAGATCGCATCGCAACGCAGCAACCGCCTGATCAGCCTGGCTTCGGGCGTCGCCCTGTTGCTGATCGCAGCGGGCGGCCTGCTTTACAACCTCAAGGAACTGGCGGCCTGAGCCAGCAACAACGCGAAGGAGTGCCCATGAGATCGACCGACACCAGCACGCCTGTCCCGGGCCCTCCTTCGCCGCTGCAACAGGACTACCAGCGCTTTCTGTTACTAGGCAACCACC
>NZ_JAWRYI010001801.1:0-231 GCF_046534705.1 Pseudomonas sp. SIMBA_068 | reverse complement strand
AAACTCAGTAAACTATGTTCGGCGTCTTCACGAATTACGTCAACAATATCATCGATCGTGACACGACCAAGTAGCTGATCGTTGTCATCAACAACTGGGGCCGAGATCCAATTATGGCGCTCAAACAGTTGTGCGACTTCACTTTCATCCATTGAAATTGGAATTGACTCACATTCTTCATCCATTAAATCGCGAACAATTTTTTCTGGTGGATTAGTTAGCAATGTACTC
>NZ_JAWRYI010001800.1:0-231 GCF_046534705.1 Pseudomonas sp. SIMBA_068 | reverse complement strand
CCATCAGTAGCGCGGCACCGACAATCCCTGATAAGTATTTTACGTGCATGTTATTCCCCATAATCAATGAGCTGGACGCCACTCGCGTCGTCCGTGTCTGAATCTTATACTAGAAAGATGACCAAAAGAAAAACCCCCAGACATTTCTGCCCGGGGGTTTGTTTATTTCTGCGAGGTGCAGGGCAATTACATCATGCCGCCCATGCCACCCATGCCGCCCATACCGCCAGC
>NZ_JAWRYI010001799.1:0-231 GCF_046534705.1 Pseudomonas sp. SIMBA_068 | reverse complement strand
AGCCTTGGCTGCATCGGCGCCGGCAGCCTGGCCGACCGCTTTGGTGCGGGCCGCGTGTTCGTGATTGGCAGCCTGTTGCTGCTGGCCAGTTCCTGGGCCTTCTACCACAGCCTGCCGACCCGGCCTGAGCTGTTGTTCCCGCTGTACGCGGTGACTGGCCTGTGCGTGGGCGTGATTGGCGCTGTGCCCTATGTGATGGTCAAGGCGTTCCCGGCGGCGGTGCGCTTCAGC
>NZ_JAWRYI010001798.1:0-231 GCF_046534705.1 Pseudomonas sp. SIMBA_068 | reverse complement strand
AACGCCCATTCGCCCTTGAGCAGCGGGAACACCGCGTTGAGTACCTGGCGCGGCGTGTAGTCGAAGATCAACAGACCAAAGGTCAGGGCAAAGACCACCCAGGCATAACGCCGGGGCACGCTGTGGGCGGATTCGCTGCCGGCGTCTTCGGCGCTGGCGAGGTAGGTGGCCATGTTGCCTCCTTGGGTGTAGGGCTTGGGTGTTGTTTTTGTTGTTATGGGTAACAGCCAG
>NZ_JAWRYI010001797.1:0-231 GCF_046534705.1 Pseudomonas sp. SIMBA_068 | reverse complement strand
CTAAAAGTCGCAGTACCTTGCGTTCCGGCAGTCGATCCGGTCAGAATTACCGATGCGCCATCAACCAGCAGAGGCAGGGCTTTCTGGACGGTAAACAGCACGCCGCGCACGTTAGTGCCAAAGATACGGTCAAAATGCTCTTCAGTAATCGCCCCCAGCGGCAGCATGTCGCCGCCCCCGGCGTTGGCAAAGAGAATATCGAGGCGTCCCGCCTGCGCTGCAATTCGCGAG
>NZ_JAWRYI010000196.1:0-331 GCF_046534705.1 Pseudomonas sp. SIMBA_068 | reverse complement strand
ATTACCACTGCCAGCCGCCATGTGATTAATTAAGGTATCTACATAAATATCGACCCCTGCACTTTTACAACGGTTAACCATATCTACAAACTGCGTTCGATTACCGCCTCGGCTTTGCAGTTGGTAGCTCACAGGTTGATAGCGAGTCCACCATTGGTTGCCTGTAATATGCTCGTTAGGCGGAGACACTTGTACAGCAGCATACCCTTTTGGCCCTAAAAACTGCTCGCATTCTTGTGCAACATCGGGCCAACTCCATTCCAATAAATGAACAAACGTAGTGGGTGCAGCAGCTGCAAGATTAGGCAAAAGCAAACCTAGGCTTAAACCG
>NZ_JAWRYI010001796.1:0-232 GCF_046534705.1 Pseudomonas sp. SIMBA_068 | reverse complement strand
TAAGCAGAAGACTCTGGACACCGGCGGCCGTGTACAGCGCTTCGCAGATCGCTTTGGTGCTTTCGGTGCCAAAAAGGCCTAAGGCCGATCAACTTGGGAAGCCGTTACGGTTTTTCCATGCTGATGAAAAAGGCGTCCCTAGTGGGCGCCTTTTTTGTGGGCGCGATTTGGCTGACAGCGGCCGAGGCGTTTTGCCCGGCGCCCAAGGGGCTGTTGCCGGCAACGGTGCTCC
>NZ_JAWRYI010001795.1:0-232 GCF_046534705.1 Pseudomonas sp. SIMBA_068 | reverse complement strand
GAGCTTGCATTATAAGCATTGGGCCATTAGGCATGGCAGCGTAATGGTTTAACATTGGACCTAAACCAGCCCCCATTAAACCTGTGAAAGCAAATACCCAAAATACACCAGATGCGGTGACAGCTTTTTTGTTTACAACAAATAATAAACCAAACGAAACCAGTGTGAACACAATTCCCATAAAGTAAGGTAATTGTAGTGCCATTGAGATACCGGCAGTCACTGCACTAAA
>NZ_JAWRYI010001794.1:0-232 GCF_046534705.1 Pseudomonas sp. SIMBA_068 | reverse complement strand
GCCCAATGCAATGTTATGTGGCAGGCCGAACCGCCCGCCACAATTTGCCGACAACCGCTACCACCGCCAGCACCACGGCACCGGCCACCACCCCGGCCACACCGTTGAGCAGCGCCCCGGTCAGCGACCCACCGCGCCCCTCGCTGAACGCCTCGATGGCGTGATGCAGGGGCGCGATGCCATGCACCAGAATGCCACCGCCCACCAGAAACATCGCCGCCGTGCCAATCAC
>NZ_JAWRYI010001793.1:0-232 GCF_046534705.1 Pseudomonas sp. SIMBA_068 | reverse complement strand
CAGGAGGTGTCGCTGCTGGTGCTGCAAAATGAAGTCCCGGAAGCGGTGAACCTCTGTGCGGCCCGGGCAGCACAGCAGCGGGGGATTACGGTCTGCGTCAATGCCGCGCCCGCCCGGCCGTTGTCAGCCGCGTTTGAAAACTGTATCGATCTGCTGGTGGTGAACGCCATTGAAGCGCGCGATATGTGCGGGATTAGCGTGCAGGATCTGACGTCGGCGCGCTCAGCGGCGG
>NZ_JAWRYI010001792.1:0-232 GCF_046534705.1 Pseudomonas sp. SIMBA_068 | reverse complement strand
GGCCAACGGCATGACCGAGCGCCAGTGCCGCCAGGGCGTTGGACTGGTTATGCGCACCGCGGATTTTCAGCTCGCGCACCGGCATCAGGTTCTGGAATTCGAAGGCCAGGTACTTCTCGCCGTTTTCTTCACGGATACCGAAGGCCTTGAAGTCGGGTTTGCCCAGACCGAAGGTCCAGCACGGCAGGCCCTCGCCCATCAGCGGACGGCTCAAGGCATCCTGACGGTTGAC
>NZ_JAWRYI010001791.1:0-232 GCF_046534705.1 Pseudomonas sp. SIMBA_068 | reverse complement strand
GTTTACGGGGTTTTTTACTGGTTGATACTGTTTTTGTCATGTGAGTCACCTCTGACTGAGAGTTTACTCACTTAGCCGCGTGTCCACTATTGCTGGGTAAGATCAGTTTTCCAGTCCGGGCTGGATCAAACCTTTCAGGTAGAAAAGCGCCCTCACCCACTTAATGCGCTAACTGCGGACGAAATTAAACAGGCCGTTGAAATTGTTAAAGCTTCCGCGGACTTCAAACCCA
>NZ_JAWRYI010001790.1:0-232 GCF_046534705.1 Pseudomonas sp. SIMBA_068 | reverse complement strand
AGTGTAAAAGCTATCAAAAATGAAGAAGCTGAAGTTGTGGCAAAAGTTACAGGCATTGACGCATCTGAATTAGAAGACAAGCTGGCTGATATTTCAAAAGAATTTTATAAAGGGAAAATCACAAAAAAAGAGTTGTACAAAAAGAGCTTGAAGATATATGCGAGTGAATTTGAAAAACTTCCTCCGGCATCCAGCCCTACTGAATTTGAAGTGAAAATGAAACGTAACGGTG
>NZ_JAWRYI010001789.1:0-232 GCF_046534705.1 Pseudomonas sp. SIMBA_068 | reverse complement strand
ATCAAAGCGTGCAATTACCGCAACCGAACCTCGGCGTGCGCACTAACGCCTTGATCGACACGCCGTTCCTGATGAAAACCGCCGAAACCATTCGCCTCGGCACCGGTATTCCGCAAATCTTTAACGATGAAGTGGTGGTGCCAGCGTTCCTCAACCGTGGCGTTTCGCTGGAAGATGCGCGCGACTATTCCGTAGTGGGCTGTGTGGAATTATCTATTCCCGGCAGAACCTA
>NZ_JAWRYI010000195.1:0-331 GCF_046534705.1 Pseudomonas sp. SIMBA_068 | reverse complement strand
CGTTGCTGCCGCTAATCATTAGCGTTATAGTGAATCCGCTTATTCTCAGGGCGGGGCGAAATTCCCCACCGGCGGTAAATCAACTCAGTTGAAAGCCCGCGAGCGCTTTGGGTGCGAACTCAAAGGACAGCAGATCCGGTGTAATTCCGGGGCCGACGGTTAGAGTCCGGATGGGAGAGAGTAACGATTCTGTCGGGCATGGACCCGCTCACGTTATTTTGGCTATATGCCGCCACTCCTAAGACTGCCCTGATTCTGGTAACCATAATTTCAGTGAGGTTTTTTTACCATGAATCAGACGCTACTTTCCTCTTTTGGTACGCCTTTCGAA
>NZ_JAWRYI010001788.1:0-232 GCF_046534705.1 Pseudomonas sp. SIMBA_068 | reverse complement strand
CACTGATCAGCAGCCCGGCCATAACGGCCAGGGTATTGCGCCATAAACCTTGCATTGCACTCTCCCTCAAAAAATAAGCCCTCAGCCCCGCCAGCCCTGCGCCGGATATCGCGGTATTTCCTGTAGGAGCCGGCTTGCCGGCGAAGAGGGCCCTTGAGCCTTGCCTCGCCCTTGCGAGCGCCTTCGCTGGCAAGCCAGCTCCTACGAAGGGCGGTGGTGGGTACTGGTGTCG
>NZ_JAWRYI010001787.1:0-232 GCF_046534705.1 Pseudomonas sp. SIMBA_068 | reverse complement strand
CAAGGGCCGACGGATCATCCGCAGGCCAGCGTAGAAGACCGCTTCGCATGTGGGGACAACGGGCCGCGTACCCAACCAGGCACCAAGTTTCCAAACATCCGGGACTCGGCTTGTAAATATGATTGCTGCCGAGTCGCACCATGATAACGACAGCCATCATGCGCTCTGGCCATTAGCGTTCCACATCGTGCCTGGCGCCACCGGAACGCTCGACAGTATCTGGCATCTGTCG
>NZ_JAWRYI010001786.1:0-232 GCF_046534705.1 Pseudomonas sp. SIMBA_068 | reverse complement strand
AAGTAGAGCAGGTGCATAATGGCGTGTTCAATACCACCAATGTAGATATCCACCGGCAGCCAGTAGTTAGCCGCTTCGGAATCCAGCATACCTTCTTTGTACTCTGGGCAAGTGTAGCGCGCATAGTACCAGGAGGACTCCATAAAGGTGTCGAAAGTGTCGGTTTCACGCAGCGCTGGCATACCGTTAACGGTAGTTTTTGCCCACTCCGGATCTGCTTTAATCGGGCTGT
>NZ_JAWRYI010001785.1:0-232 GCF_046534705.1 Pseudomonas sp. SIMBA_068 | reverse complement strand
GCACACATCAAGGAAACGGTGCATCGGCGGCAGGAAGCGGTATACGCCGTTGTCTTCGCTGGCAAAACCCAGTTGGGTCATGCGGCGCATGATTTTTTCTTCGAGTTCTTCCTGGGTCTGTACTTCGGCCTGGATAAACAGGTCGCGGTACTTTTCCAGCAATGACGGCAGCTCATCGCGGCCCAGGCTGCCACCGTCCAGCACGGCGATCGGGTCGCGGCCCTGGTCGGCC
>NZ_JAWRYI010001784.1:0-232 GCF_046534705.1 Pseudomonas sp. SIMBA_068 | reverse complement strand
ATTTTTGGCTTTCAGGCCATACAGCATGTACATGGTGGCAACCCACTGCATCGGCACTTCTTACAATAGCCGATAGGTTATGGTGTTTGTGCACGTCTTCTAGGCACACGGTTAAGTCGGTTTGGCGACGCGATAAGACGTCTTTAATTCGTTGATAGCGATTTTGCTGCATGGTGATCCTCTTTTTTGTTAATTATACGAAATTTTATGTACTAAGGCATCACGGTGCGGC
>NZ_JAWRYI010001783.1:0-232 GCF_046534705.1 Pseudomonas sp. SIMBA_068 | reverse complement strand
ATGGCGGCTTTCATCGGTTACGCTTTCTGGACCAAAACCCGAAAGTACCTGCGCGCCACCGGCAGCAATTGGGTTGCCATTGCTATCAAGTGCAGTAATGTAAGAGGCTTCTTCACCTTGTTCTATTTTGTAGCTTTCGTGGCGGTATTCAGCACCTAGAGTAAAAAATACGTCGTCAGGTAATCCTAAATCAAGGGTTGTGCTGGCATCACCATTGACTATAAATTGGTCA
>NZ_JAWRYI010001782.1:0-232 GCF_046534705.1 Pseudomonas sp. SIMBA_068 | reverse complement strand
GCCTTGTACAATCGCTTGCGTCCGGGCCCTGCCCACCCACGTCGTCAAGGAAAGCTCTGAATTCATGAATGCCGCCAAACGCCTGGAGATTTTTCGCAGGCTGCACGAAGACAATCCAGACCCGAAGACAGAACTGGCCTACACCACCCCGTTCGAGCTGCTGGTCGCCGTGACACTGTCCGCGCAATCCACCGACGTCGGCGTCAACAAGGCCACTGCCCGCCTGTTCCCC
>NZ_JAWRYI010001781.1:0-232 GCF_046534705.1 Pseudomonas sp. SIMBA_068 | reverse complement strand
ACCGGTACCATTACGACAGTCAGCACCGGCTGGTGCACTACACGCGGACACAATATGCAGAGCCGCTGGTCGAAAGCCGCTATCTTTACGACCCGCTGGGCCGCAGGGTGGCAAAACGGGTATGGCGACGTGAACGGGACCTGACGGGCTGGATGTCGCTGTCACGGAAACCGCAAGTGACCTGGTACGGCTGGGACGGCGACCGGCTGACCACGATACAGAACGACAGGAG
>NZ_JAWRYI010001780.1:0-232 GCF_046534705.1 Pseudomonas sp. SIMBA_068 | reverse complement strand
CCAGGGCCTCTACGAATACGATGCGGTCAGCCGCCTGCGCGATTCGCAGCTGGGTACCGAGAAAGTCCACGATGTACGCAACTACCTGAAAAAGGGCAAGCTCTGGGAGGCTTTCGAGGCTGAGGAGCGGGTGATTCTGCTGATCGACGAAATCGACAAGGCCGACATCGAGTTCCCCAACGACCTGTTGCAAGAGCTCGACAAGATGGAGTTCTACGTCTACGAAACAGAC
>NZ_JAWRYI010001779.1:0-232 GCF_046534705.1 Pseudomonas sp. SIMBA_068 | reverse complement strand
ATGGTGGTGGATTCTTTATGACTATCCTGCTGGGGATAGTCGGTGCTGTAGTCGGCGGATGGATCAGCACGCTGTTTGGCTTTGGTAAAGTCGATGGCTTCAATTTTGGCAGCTTCGTGGTTGCCGTTATTGGTGCGATTGTCGTGCTATTTATCTACAGGAAGATTAAAAGTTAACGCGTAAATTGCACAAAGGCTGCACACAGGCAGCCTTTGCTATTTTTTAGAGGTGA
>NZ_JAWRYI010001778.1:0-232 GCF_046534705.1 Pseudomonas sp. SIMBA_068 | reverse complement strand
CGGCAACGCGGCTTAAAGAAACTCCTGCGCTTTCTGAATCAGACTGGTTTTGGTCAGCGCGCCCAGAAAGCGCCGTTCCTGCGGATTGTTGAGCACCGGCAACCGCTCCAGCGTCACCGCCGCAAAGGCTTCCCATCCCTCACGCATACTCTGATTCTGATACACCACCGGGAAATCCTGATCCATCACGCACTGCACCGGTGAGTCGAGGGTGATCTCCTGGGCCAGCACC
>NZ_JAWRYI010000194.1:0-331 GCF_046534705.1 Pseudomonas sp. SIMBA_068 | reverse complement strand
GGCGGGAACTTTGACTTGGCTTTCCAGTTGCAGCACGGTGTTGATCGTGCGGTCGCGGGTGGAGCCGCCGGCACCGTAGGTGCAGGAGAAGAAGTCGGGGTTGTAGCGGGCCAGTTGCTCAGCAGTGGCCATCAGTTTTTCATGCCCAGCATCGGTCTTGGTCGGGAAGAACTCGAAGCTGTAGCGACGGTCTTGGGACATGGTCGGATCCTTGGAAACTCAAAATGCCGGGAGGTGTACACCGTCAATGTGGGAGGGGGCTTGCTCCCGATAGCAGTCGTTCAGTCAACAGAGCTGTTGAATGTGCTACCGCCATCGGGGGCAAGCCCCC
>NZ_JAWRYI010001777.1:0-232 GCF_046534705.1 Pseudomonas sp. SIMBA_068 | reverse complement strand
GCTGAACGCCTGATGCAGACGCTGAGTTTTCTGTACATCAAAGGAGAGCGTGGCGAAGCGTTCGGAAAGCACTTCACGCTCGGCATGGAGGCTTTCAATACGGCTTTCACGCGCAGCACGACCAAACAGCGGCACTTCCGGGAAACGTGAATAACGCCACTGACGATCGGCGATTTTCACCACTACCGCTTTTTCCAGCTCATCAACGCTGAACACGCTGTCATCGAATGAC
>NZ_JAWRYI010001776.1:0-232 GCF_046534705.1 Pseudomonas sp. SIMBA_068 | reverse complement strand
AGGGCCGCGGCAAAGCCGTTTTTCCATAGGCTCCGCCCCCCTGACAAGCATCACGAAATCTGACGCTCAAATCAGTGGTGGCGAAACCCGACAGGACTATAAAGATACCAGGCGTTTCCCCCTGGCGGCTCCCTCGTGCGCTCTCCTGTTCCTGCCTTTCGGTTTACCGGTGTCATTCCGCTGTTATGGCCGCGTTTGTCTCATTCCACGCCTGACACTCAGTTCCGGGTAG
>NZ_JAWRYI010001775.1:0-232 GCF_046534705.1 Pseudomonas sp. SIMBA_068 | reverse complement strand
CGGCGCACTGCGCGAAGACATCACCCGCGACCTGGCGGCGGACCTCACCCTGATGCCCAAGCTGCAACACCTGGATGCCGAAGGCTTGCATGTGATGGCCGACTTGATCGTCAAGAGTGTCTTCGCCACCCTGCCCGACATCATTGACCCACCCGCCCATGCGTTGCCCGCGCACCTCACGCCCCAGGCGAAAATCACCCAGCAATTGCGCTTTATCTTTATCGGCTTGAAG
>NZ_JAWRYI010001774.1:0-232 GCF_046534705.1 Pseudomonas sp. SIMBA_068 | reverse complement strand
ATGGCAAGGCCAATTAATGCAAGTTCGTTTTGATGGCGAGCAGTTAAACAATGTGCGCTGGGATATCGCCGGTTGGGCATTATTTTCTGGCAATTTAAATACTAATATAAAGTTTGGAAATGCTCGCGAACGCACCGATATATCGGGATATGCAACCGTCAGTTATGGATTGTTTAATCATACTTTAAAAGTAACAGATGGTTTAGTTCGCTCAACGGTAGAGCGAGCTATG
>NZ_JAWRYI010001773.1:0-232 GCF_046534705.1 Pseudomonas sp. SIMBA_068 | reverse complement strand
TGGCTGGCAAGCCGGAGTACGATAAAACCATCTCCACGTCGATTGTGCTCAATGCGCTGAACGCGCTTGGCGTCAGCGCCGAAGCGTCCGGGCGTAACGATCTGGTGGTGAAAACCGCCGAAGGCGACCGCAAAGTCTCAGGATCGGCCTATCGCGAAACCAAAGATCGTGGCTTCCACCACGGCACCTTGCTGCTCAATGCCGACCTTAGCCGCCTGGCAAACTATCTCAA
>NZ_JAWRYI010001772.1:0-232 GCF_046534705.1 Pseudomonas sp. SIMBA_068 | reverse complement strand
GATATCCCGGCTGACCTGCCGGATGCGCTGGAGGGCGATGGAGAGAAATTGGCCCGCTGCCTTGGCTGCCTGGTGGAGAACGGGTTGAAGTTCACCCACCAGGGCGGGGTGATGATCCAGGTGCGCGGGCGCCGGGTAGGGCCGGGGGATCTGGCGTTGACCTTTACGGTCAGTGACAGCGGGATTGGTTTTGATGACCTTGAGCAGTCGACCCTGTACCAGCGGTTCTTCC
>NZ_JAWRYI010001771.1:0-232 GCF_046534705.1 Pseudomonas sp. SIMBA_068 | reverse complement strand
GCAGGTGAGTGATCATGTCGACGTTGAAGCGCTGTTCCAGGTCGTTGAGGAGCAGCTTCGACGGGCCGTGCTCCCACGCACGCCAGGTTTGGTCGACGGGCAGGTTGTACTGCCTGGCGAAGGCTTTGGCCGCTGCCATGTAGCGCTCACTGTGGCGCGGTACATCCTTGTTCGGCATCAGGGCGTTGCCGTAATGCTGGGTAAGGTCGTTCTCGTTGGTGATCAGCACGGC
>NZ_JAWRYI010001770.1:0-232 GCF_046534705.1 Pseudomonas sp. SIMBA_068 | reverse complement strand
ATAAATAGCTGTATGCTAACTTACCAATATCAATGCGAGCAGAGTTTAATTCCATTTTACTGATTGCTTCTAAAAACGGGAAGCTTTCACGTAAACGTAATTTTGTGCCTTCAAATTGCGCAACAGTTTTGTGAGATTTAATAATTTCAATAGTGCTGGCATTTACGAGAGGACGGCCATATACGGCAATTTCAATACCACGATTACGGTAAAGTTTACCAATGATAGGTTG
>NZ_JAWRYI010000025.1:0-5617 GCF_046534705.1 Pseudomonas sp. SIMBA_068 | reverse complement strand
CACAGGTTAGTACGGGCTATGGACATCCCACAGCCACAATCGCAACCTATGGACATGATCAGCTTTAGGCCTGATCTCATGTCATGGGGGCTTCGATTTGAGCGTCAAGGAATCCATCCTTTTCACACCAGCAAGGGCAACTGTTGAGCAAGGGGCAGTCACCTGGGATAGGGTCAGGAACAGCACGGCCATAGCAGACCTTCCTCAGCTATTTTGGGGTGACGGTGAACCATGGAGAGAAGCCAATCTATGGCTGATGCTAGAGGCGACAACAGGGCAAAAGCCCATCGAGACAGTCAAATCTAAAGCCTACGCCCTGCTTGAGTACTGTAAATGGTTAGAAAGGACTCAAACCAATTGGTGGGATTTCCCGCCAATTGAAAGTGATCGGTGCCTAGTTAAATATCACGGACATCTACGACGCCAGTTGCGATCAGGAACAAAAGCGAACTCCACATGCTCACAACGCATGCAAATCGTCATTCAATTTTACCGGTGGCTCAGGGCACAAAGCCTGTTGACGCCCGAATGGCCTATGTGGAAGGAAAAATTCTTCAACATAAAATTCAATAATTCCTTTGGACTAGAGCGAACGTTAACAGTCTCGTCCACTAGCCTATCTATACCTAATCGGAAGTCAAACACCCAGGGCTTGGAGGAAGGGTTGTACCCGGTTTCAAATTCCGATAGAGATAGGATACTGGACCTTGCGCTGAAATACTGCCCTTATGAAATCTACCTTCTTCTAATGGTAGGCTTCTTTACCGGAATGCGCATACAGACAATTTCTGGCCTAACAATCGAAACCTTGGAAAGTGCGGTTCAAGATCCCGCATCCGAAGGACTATATCGTATTGCTGTAGGGCCAGGAGCTAGACCGCCAGTACCTACAAAAAATAGCGTTACGGGCCACGTTTGGATTACCAAGCCACTGCTGGATGAGCTTCGTAAATACTGTTATAGCACAACTCGCCTGCTTCGTGAGGCCAAGGCAGAGGAAACCAATAAGAATCTAGTGTTTCTTACAAAGCGAGGCAACCCATACGCGGATAGAAGCAGAGATAGTTCACCCGCTATCAACGTAGCTATGCACTCTCTACGAAACCTAGGTTTAAAACATGGCGTTTCTGCACTTCAGAAATTCAAATTCCATCAGACCAGGTGCACATTTGCGACGGAGCTCGCCAGACTGGCAATAAACGCAGGTGGTGCAATTCATGCTATCGCCATAGTGAAAGATGCCTTGCTTCACAAGAATGAAGAGACATCAATCAGATATATAAAATTCATTGAGAGAAACCCAATTAAAGTAGCGATGGCAAACGAGTTCACAAAATCATTTTTCAACGCCGCCTCAGTTGCAAGGGTTTGAAATGACCAATCAATTACCCGACCTTACACTTACCGGAATAGAGTACGGAAGTAGGGTGACACCTTGGAGCCTCAATTCTCTCTACTACCCAGGCCTTACTTCTATACCTATCAACAAAGTAGTCAGTATCCTAGCAGAGGGTAATCTGCCTCAGACTACCGACGCCCGAATAAGATTATGCATAAGACTTTACGAATCGCTCCAAGGCCGCGTCACTGCGGGCAAAAGCCCAGGTACGATCATGGCTACCTTTCAAACAACAAGGTCGTTTTTCAAATGGGCGGACTCTAACGCAAAAACCTTAAGCCTCGGCACAATCGAGCAGGTTTTTTTGGATTGGTGCGACTGGAGTTTTGACGCTACGAGAACAATGCCTACGGCAGCACAGACGGCTTTCGGAAATGCTGCACGGGTCGGAGCTTTAATAGATGATGCGTTAGATCGTACAAGCACGATTATTTCACTCAGCCGTTTGAGAAAAAAGACAAAGCCCAAAGATTGGGGTCGCGAAAGTGACAAGATAGACTTTTCTAAGTTATTCGCCATGGGGGAAACCCTTGTGGATATCTGTGAATCATTAACGGCCGAGGTAGTTCAGGGGCCATTGCCAATAAATATTTCATATCGAGACGGTAAAACCACTACTCATTGGTGCGGATTAATCCCTACAGACAAACTTAAATGGAATGGATTGCTTGGCAAAAATAAAAAGGCGCTACCTCGGCGAGAGCGCCGCATCAATGACGTTAGCTGGAATAGCCGCCATTCGATTATGAATCTGCGGCTGGAGGCTGAAATCCTAATCTTTATAGCCCAAACACAAATCAACTTAACTCAAGCCCTTGAACTCAAAGTCAGCAAAGTAACATACCAAAGCATTACAACAGGTTACAAGGTAGCTAACCTGCATAAAGCACGGCGTGGTGGAGCGGTATCGTTCGACATTTATAGCGAATATCGCCAGCATTTTGATAAATACCTGAAATGGCGTGAACAGCTTTTCCCTAGTGATGAACTGCTATTCCCTTTGAAGTCTCATGCCACCAAAACACCTGGTACCTGTCCAGTTTTCAGAGCCGTGAGAAATGTATTAAAGGATCTTGAAGTCTCTTACGTAAACCCCAGAGCACTACGACTGTCAAAAGTCAACTGGCTGCTGCGCAAGACCAGAGATCCATCCCTCACAGCTGAGATGGCGCAGCACACCGAAACTACACTTCTACAGAGTTACGAGAGACCAAATCATCAAGTAGCCCTTTCTGAACTCACCAGATACCACCAGGCTCATGAGTCAGCGCTCGTTCCACCTGGGCCTGGGGTGTGCGTATCCCCTGAGCCACTGCTAATTAAGTCAGTACACAAAGGAGCTCCTAAGCCTGACTGCGCCAACCCTGCTGGATGCCTATTTTGCGTGCATCAGCGCGACATAGCTGAGCTGGATCACGTGTGGTCTCTTTTCAGCTACCGGTACCTGAAATCAGTTGAGTTAGCTACTCACCGGCCAACAACCAACGAGTCAGTTATTCATCCTGCTAAAATTGTTGTTGATGCTGTAACAGCCAAAATTGAGGCTTTTTCCAAGATAAACGAATTTAAAGCCTGGATTGCTGAGTCAGCGATTAGACTAGATGAAGGTAGATTCCATCCTAAGTGGGAAGGGTTTATAAAGCTAATGGAGTATCGTCTCTAGCCATGACCATCCAAGCACGTCTGTCGTTAGGGATAGAGCTCCCTTTCATTCACGCTAAGTCTGAAAATTATAGCCCTCCAACTTGGCCTCCAGCACCGGACTTCCCTGTAGTCATCGGCCAGGCGGGCAATATCATATCCCGCTATGGCGACTCCATTTGGATCTTGGACGTTTGGGCGGCTCGCCGATTGCGGTTAGACTTTAGCTTTATTAAAAGCGGTCCTGAGCTGACGAAAGACTGTTCAGACATGGCTAGACTTATCTGCGCATGGTGGCTATGGGGCCCCAGGCCAGTTACCAATGCTGGCACGCTAAAATCACGCTTCACTCATATCACTCCGCTACTCAAGCTCTGCTCTTCAAAGAATATCAATCCGGCAGAACTCTATAAGCACAATGAGGTTGTAGAAGACATTCCTAACTGCTTCTCGTCTTCGCATGCTGAGCCAGCGCTAATTCTTTTCCACAATCTATATGAGCATAGGAATGAGTTCGGCCACGTCATTCTAGACCGTGATGCATTGAGACGGTTTAGCGCTGCTATAACGAAGCATGAAGGATCCCAAACAGCCTACATACCGCCCCGTATTTGGCTCTACCAAGTGAGTCGGCTGAGAGAGTTTTTAGAAGATTATCTAGCATGCAGCAAAGGCGTGGCTGCGTGTTACAAAGAATGCTTAGAGTTGTATAGGGGGCAGGTAGGAGCTGAGCTTACTAGCCATCAGGAACATAATCACTCTAGCAATGAGAAAGAGGTTGGATTTTCTAGAAACTTCGGCCCTTTTGCTAATTACGCAAAAAAGCACGGAATAGATGACTGCATAAGAAAGTGGATAGTTGGAAAAGATGCACCTGACCATAAGATCGCCATCTACAGCCTGGGAAGCTTAATGTCCTTAGCTACCAAGGTTGGAAATGCTTATCTACTCAACATGTCACTGATGCGGGTAGATGAAGTATGGAAGCTCCGCGCAAATTGTTTAAATATTGAAGATGACCCTCAGTTCGGGAAAATTTATACCTTAGGCGGAGTGACCACTAAACGAATTCATGATCTTGATGCTAGATGGGTCACCTCATCGTCTGCCGAAATCGCAGTTCACGTCATGACGCACGTTGTCCGATTGCGCTTAGCAACAGCTGTAGAATTTATCGGCTCCAGCGTTCCAGAGGAACAGCGGGCTAACCCATGGTTTAATATACGTCAATATGAACCTTGGGCAAGAGGAAGCGGTCTAGACGGAGATTTTACAGTGCGCCCAAACTATCCAAGCTATGGAAGCGTACTTAAAAGCTATAAATTCTTGCTGGACCCAGCACAGTTAGTAGTTACTGAAAACGATCTAGAATATGCACGATTACTAACTCCAACACTTGGTGAGGATGTGCAGCTTGGAAAACCATGGCCGCTTGCTTGGCATCAGCTGCGAAGAACCGGGGCTGTAAACATGCAAGCATCATCCTTAGTTTCTGACGCATCGTTGCAGTATCAGCTGAAACACACTTCTCGAGCGATGAGTCTTTACTATGGCCGCGGGTATTCACGAGTCAAGCTAAATGACGTTGCCTATGCGACCTACGTGAAAGCTATGTACGAGGTTTTAGGTAAAGAAATATCTAGACTGTTAACCCCTCGCTTTGTCAGCCCATACGGCGAGGATCGCAAAGCACAAATCTTAAATATTGTTTCACCCGATGACCGAGAAAAGCTTGCCAACGCAGCGGCTAAGGGTCATATACAGTGGCGCGAAACACTTGCGGGAGGATGCACGAAGCGTGGTCCATGCGAGTACGGTGGGGCTGATACCCTTGTACATTGTGCTGGAGGTCACGGCCGGGGAGCATGTGCTGTTGCTTTATATGACACAGAGCGCGCGCCTCAATTGATAGAGCTGCGCGAGATTATCCAAGATCGATTGGAGCACGCCCCAATAGGCTCTCCTTATCACGCATCTCTTTTGATGCAAGACAAAGCAGTAGCCAACGTTTTATTTACTATAGGGAGTTCATCAGATGGGGCGAGCTGAGCAGGCATTTCGAGATGCTTTTGAACGTTTAAAAAGCGGATCTACCTTGACCGTACCCAAAGGTACTCCGGTTAGTCAAAATAATGTTGCTAAAGAAGCAGGGCTAGACCCCTCTGCTTTAAAAAAGTCTCGATTCCCAGCACTGGTTTCCGAGATCCAGGAATGGCTTTCTCAGAATATACAAAGCTCCCCAATCTCCGCTCGCCAGGCTACCAAAAAAGAGAGAACCAAAAATCGAGCTTTGAAAGATCATCTTGCAGATGTGATCAAGCAGCGGGACGCCTTGGCTTCGCATCTTGTGGAGGCAGATGCAAAAATCCTGGCCTTGACGCTGGAGCTGAACAGTTTGCGAGATACTAAGCTTCCGCCGAACGTAAAGCGTATCCGGTAAGCGATACCAAGGACATTTTCTCGCCATAACGAAAATTTTTCTACGCTTGGTATGGACATAAGAGTGAGGTTCTGGAAGGCCCGAAATATAAGGGCTACAGCGAATGTCCATACCATGCACACTCACCGGTGGGCGGG
>NZ_JAWRYI010000193.1:0-332 GCF_046534705.1 Pseudomonas sp. SIMBA_068 | reverse complement strand
GGTGAATTCCGGCGACCACAGGCTGTCATCACGGATCAGCACGCTGGCGCCGTAGATCAGCGGGTGCATCCAGCCTTCGTGGGAGCCGTCGAAGGCGAAGGACATGAAGTGCAACTCGCAATCCGCCGGGCTCATTTCATAGCGCTCGCCGGTGGCCAGGCTGTGCATGGCCAATGGACCATGGGACACCGCCACGCCTTTGGGCAGCCCGGTGGAGCCGGAGGTGTAGATCACATAGGCGAGGTTTTCCTCGGCCAGATCCACTTGGGGGGCGCTGGCCGGGTAGCCGGCAAAATCTGCGGCCCGTTCCACCGACAAGGTCGGCAGGCCAT
>NZ_JAWRYI010001769.1:0-232 GCF_046534705.1 Pseudomonas sp. SIMBA_068 | reverse complement strand
AGGTTATGTAAGGTTTGACAGCTTTTTACATCCACTGAATGAGCAGGCTGGAGAGCTGCCAATTATTTGGAAGAGAATGCTTCAATTGGGGCTAAACCCTGGTGGCTCTGGTGTAGATACTAAGTACTCTGATAGTGATAGTGATAAGTTTGGTTGGGTAGAGCTTATTAATTTTAAAAATATGTCATTAGCAGAAAATCTTACACAAGAGAGGAAAAGCTTTTTAATTAAT
>NZ_JAWRYI010001768.1:0-232 GCF_046534705.1 Pseudomonas sp. SIMBA_068 | reverse complement strand
CCCGGCGCTGAGCATGTCCACCGCCTGGTCGGCGGTGAGCTTGGGGAAGATCTTGATCAGGGCGTTGAAGAAGGCGTTTTCCTCCAGCACTCCGTTGGGCTCCTGGCTGCCGTCGACGCGGCGGATCACGCCGCCTTCCGGGTTGGGGGTCGACGCGTCGATCCCCGCCAGTTCCAGCGCCTTGCTGTTGAGCACCCCCAGGTGCGAGGACTGGTGGACGATGGCGATGGGC
>NZ_JAWRYI010001767.1:0-232 GCF_046534705.1 Pseudomonas sp. SIMBA_068 | reverse complement strand
GGCGCAAAGCGTGGAGTGCCAGTGCCAACTCGCCGCCCTCAACCTGCAGGGCCGGCCAGCGTTGCGTTTGCACATTTGTCCGCCACTGCCCGACAAGGTCGACCGGGCCCACAGCGTGGCGTTCATTTGGGACGGGCGCAGTTATCACGGTGTCGTACGTGACCAAGGCAAGTGCGGGGATGGTGGTTTGAACCTGTTGCTGGAACTGCAGTAAGCCGGATAACGCAAGTAC
>NZ_JAWRYI010001766.1:0-232 GCF_046534705.1 Pseudomonas sp. SIMBA_068 | reverse complement strand
CTCGAAGCCGGGTCACGCACACACAGGGTTCAAATAAAAAGCCGTTCACGTCACGGCAAGGAGTTGGCTATGTCCCGCGCTTTCTTTGATGAAATGTATGCTGCCGATGGCGTCTGCCGGCCTCACTACCAGGGGTTTTCCCGCTGGCTGGCGGACACTCCTCTGGAACTTTTGGACCAGCGCCGGCGCGAAGCCGACCTGCTGTTCCACCGCGCCGGTATCACCTTCACCC
>NZ_JAWRYI010001765.1:0-232 GCF_046534705.1 Pseudomonas sp. SIMBA_068 | reverse complement strand
AGTACGAGAGGACCGGAGTGAACGCACCACTGGTGTTCGGGTTGTCATGCCAATGGCATTGCCCGGTAGCTAAGTGCGGAAAAGATAAGTGCTGAAAGCATCTAAGCACGAAACTTGCCCCGAGATGAGTTCTCCCTGACTCCTTGAGAGTCCTGAAGGAACGTTGAAGACGACGACGTTGATAGGCCGGGTGTGTAAGCGCAGCGATGCGTTGAGCTAACCGGTACTAATG
>NZ_JAWRYI010001764.1:0-232 GCF_046534705.1 Pseudomonas sp. SIMBA_068 | reverse complement strand
CATTAAATCACGCGCAACACTCATAACCGAAAAAGATCAGCATGCAGTTGCCGGTGACCCCGTTAACTACTTAAGTTATGCACAAGATGATTCGTATGAACTCCCTTCAACATCGCATGTCTCTATTGTTGATAGCTTTGGTAATGCAGTATCAATGACCAGCTCAATAGAAATGGCATTTGGCTCTACAGTTATGGTTAATGGTTATATTTTAAATAATCAGTTAACCGAC
>NZ_JAWRYI010001763.1:0-232 GCF_046534705.1 Pseudomonas sp. SIMBA_068 | reverse complement strand
ACCAACGGAAACAGACTCCCCTGAACAAATTCAAACGTCACAAAAAACGACGACTGATACTGAAAAAACAAAAGACACCGATAAGGCTTAATTAACATGGGCATGTGGGAGCTAGTTGTTGTTTTTATTGTAGGGCTTGTTGTATTAGGGCCTGAACGTTTACCCGTTGCAATAAGAACGGTTAGTCGCTGGATCAAAACTGTTAAATCTCTAGCTAATTCAGTTAAAGCTG
>NZ_JAWRYI010001762.1:0-232 GCF_046534705.1 Pseudomonas sp. SIMBA_068 | reverse complement strand
CTGCCGTAACGGTCATACCGGTAAAGATAGTGCGCGTCACGGGCGATACGGTTATCCGGCCACATGCTGAGGGTGCTGTCCGGGTGCAGCTCCGGGTCGGGCAGGCGGTTACCTGCCGGGTCTGTGGCATACGGGATGCGGATATCCAGATTCGCTGCGGTGGTGTGAACGCTGGTCAGCCTGCCGGTGGTGCTGTAGCTGTAACTCCGGGTCTGGCGCGGGCTGCTGATGC
>NZ_JAWRYI010001761.1:0-232 GCF_046534705.1 Pseudomonas sp. SIMBA_068 | reverse complement strand
CTCGACGCCTGCGTACAGGTGATCCGTTGCGGCTTCGGGATGCCGGCATTCAACAACGACGAAATCGTGATCCCGGAATTTATTAAACTCGGTATTGAACCGCAGGACGCTTACGACTACGCAGCGATTGGTTGTATCGAAACCGCCGTCGGTGGCAAATGGGGCTATCGCTGTACCGGCATGAGCTTTATCAACTTCGCCCGCGTGATGCTGGCTGCGCTGGAAGGCGGTC
>NZ_JAWRYI010000192.1:0-332 GCF_046534705.1 Pseudomonas sp. SIMBA_068 | reverse complement strand
CGGTGCCTGTTGCGCAACCCTTGCCCATGCACCCGATGGAACCGGCCATCTGCCTGCTCGACCCGGCTCTGCAGAACGAATTCCGCCGCAGCGTACGGGTGTTCGAGCGTGACGTGCCGCTGTTGCTACGTGGTGAAACCGGTTGTGGCAAAGAAGCGTTTGCCCAGGCCGTGCACCAGGCCAGCGGGCGACGCGGCAAGCCGTTCATCGCCATCAACTGTGCCTCGATCCCGGAAAGCCTGATCGAGAGCAAGTTGTTCGGTTACCGAGGCGGCAGTTTTACCGGAGCACGCAAAGAAGGCATGCGCGGCAAGCTGCTGCAGGCCGATGGC
>NZ_JAWRYI010001760.1:0-233 GCF_046534705.1 Pseudomonas sp. SIMBA_068 | reverse complement strand
ACAAAATCCTACTGCCGAACGCATTCGAGGCGGTCGAAGCGCTATCGAAGGATTTCGCGTACAAGATCGAAATCCTGTCGGACAACGACCACCTTGCGCCAAAGGATTTCATCGGGAAGCGCGTGACGGTCAGTCTGTTGCGTGGCGACGGCAGTCAGCGGTATTTCAACGGCCACATCTTCGCATTCCGGCATGTTCGCACGGACGGCGGCTGGGTGTTCTACGAGGCGCAC
>NZ_JAWRYI010001759.1:0-233 GCF_046534705.1 Pseudomonas sp. SIMBA_068 | reverse complement strand
TGCAGCTTCAGCTCGATGGAGCGGGGGTTTTCGCCTTCGGCGATCGACAGGATGCCTTCGAGGAGCATTTCCCGGTAACGCGACTGGCGCACGGCAACGGATTTCAGCTTGGCGGCGATCGGCAGCAGCACCAGGTTGGCACTGGCCACCCCATAGATAGTGGCGACGAAGGCCACGGCGATGCCGCTACCCAGCTGGGATGGATCGGCCAGGTTGCCCATCACGTGGATCAG
>NZ_JAWRYI010001758.1:0-233 GCF_046534705.1 Pseudomonas sp. SIMBA_068 | reverse complement strand
AGATGTAAGTTCTGACTCACTGTTGCACAAAAGCATATCAGACGCCTGGGAAGGCGACACCAAAAGGAAGCTCTATGAGCGAAAAGCTACAGAAAGTGCTGGCGCGTGCCGGCCACGGTTCTCGCCGTGAAATCGAATCTATTATTGAAGCCGGTCGTGTGAGTGTTGATGGCAAAATTGCTAAACTCGGCGATCGCGTTGAAGTTACCCCTGGATTGAAAATCCGTATCGAT
>NZ_JAWRYI010001757.1:0-233 GCF_046534705.1 Pseudomonas sp. SIMBA_068 | reverse complement strand
CACGCTGCTGCGCCTGCGCGGGAAGATCCTGCGGTCCGAAGACCTCGATCTGCGCATCCGGGCGCTTCAACAGCGCACGCAAGGTCGGCGCGCCTTCGCGAAATTCGCTATCGGCCAGGGTCGGCAACCCAGCGTCGGCATGCCGCCGCAGCCATTGCACGCTGTAGGCCGCATCACCCGCTGCGCTGGCCAGGGCCGGCCGCTGCGCCGCAGGCGCGGCGTCGATCATGCGG
>NZ_JAWRYI010001756.1:0-233 GCF_046534705.1 Pseudomonas sp. SIMBA_068 | reverse complement strand
CAAGTACATAACAACAAACACCAACACAACCGCTTCTATAAGCGTATGAATTACTTTTTCAATTGAAAGCGCCACAAATGGTGTAGTGTCGTAAGGCACAACCGCTTCAAGTCCCTCAGGAAAAAATGGCTCTAATTCGGCAATGGCATCTTTTACACCCTGCGCAGTATCAAGCGCGTTGGCGCCACTGGCCAATTTAATCCCTAAGCCAGAAGCTGGTTTTCCATCATAAC
>NZ_JAWRYI010001755.1:0-233 GCF_046534705.1 Pseudomonas sp. SIMBA_068 | reverse complement strand
CCTGGCACCACCAGCAGACTCCCGGCGGGCAACTGTTCAGGTAACGGTTCGATGCCGCCAATGGTCATGCCGGTGGAGCAGACCACCTCCGGCTGCGGGCCGATGTAGCGCAGCGTAAAGTGATCGCCCGCCAGCTTCAGCGTCTCGGCCGGGCCGGTGAGATCCAGCGCCATCGGCCTGGCCACCATGACCATGGTCACCCTGGGAGTGATGCTGGGCCGCGCCATTGGCAC
>NZ_JAWRYI010001754.1:0-233 GCF_046534705.1 Pseudomonas sp. SIMBA_068 | reverse complement strand
CTGATTGCAGTCTAAACCTATTTTAGGTTGTAGATATACTTCTAATTCTTGGTTGTTTATTGCTTTGCGAAGTTCGCGCTCAATATCCATTTGTTCACGGGCATGAGCTTCTAATTTCCTATGATAAAAACGGTAGGCATTTTTGCCATTATTTTTGGCATCATACATCGCCATATCGGCGTTACTAAGCAAGGAGTCGGGCGTAATACCATCTTGTGGATACAATGCAATTC
>NZ_JAWRYI010001753.1:0-233 GCF_046534705.1 Pseudomonas sp. SIMBA_068 | reverse complement strand
GCATTGAGCTGTCGGAAGAACTCACCTTGTTGAGATGCCGGCACGAACCGGCTGAAATAGCGCCGGTACTCCGTATCTTTCAAGCGGCCACCCAGGTCGGTCAGGAACTCGTACAGGTTGGCGTACTCCTTCAGCGGCTGCTGCGGGTTATCGGGCAGATACACCGCCAGGCGCTCAACGCGCGCCGCACGGATGCGTGAGGGGCCGATCAGCAGTGGGCCGACCAGTTCCAC
>NZ_JAWRYI010001752.1:0-233 GCF_046534705.1 Pseudomonas sp. SIMBA_068 | reverse complement strand
CATGCAGCAGGCGGTGGCCACCTCATCGGCCTGCGGTTTGCCCATTGCCCTGGCCAGTGCCTTAAGTTTCATGATTCTGGGCTGGCATGATCCGCTGCTCCCGGCCCATAGTCTCGGTTTCGTTTATTTGCCGGCCCTGTTGGGTATTGCCCTGACCAGCATGGTGTTCGCCCGCATCGGCGCGCGCCTGGCCCACAAACTGTCGCCACGCCTGTTGAAACGCATGTTCGCCG
>NZ_JAWRYI010001751.1:0-233 GCF_046534705.1 Pseudomonas sp. SIMBA_068 | reverse complement strand
CGTGAGTTGCTGGATGGTCTGGAAGAGTGTCCGGAAGATCTCTACCTGATCGAGGGTGATCCGCAGTCGTTCGATGACAGCGTCTTCAGCGTCGATGAACTACAGAATGCGGTGGTGGTGAAGGTGGCAGAGCGTCAGTGGCGCTACTCCCGCTTCCCGAAAATACCGCTGTTTGGCCGCGCGGCGCGTGAGAATCAGCTGGAGCTGCTGCACCTTGAGCGTGATAAGCTGGC
>NZ_JAWRYI010001750.1:0-233 GCF_046534705.1 Pseudomonas sp. SIMBA_068 | reverse complement strand
CCCTACCCTGCTGACGCTGGCGTGCCTGCTGGCCTCTCCAGGCTTCGCTGACGACCTGCCGTCACTTGGCGACGCCAGTTCTGCCATTGTCTCGCCACAACAGGAATACCAATTGGGCCGCGCCTGGCTTGCCTACTTGCGCGGCCAGGTGTCGCAGCTCAATGACCCGCAGCTCAAGGACTACGTCGAAACCAGCGTGTACAAACTGGTGGAGACCAGCCAGGTCAATGATC
>NZ_JAWRYI010000191.1:0-334 GCF_046534705.1 Pseudomonas sp. SIMBA_068 | reverse complement strand
GTTGTTCGTCGTGGTTCAAAAATTGAGGCCGTAGGCACAGCAACTCAGCCAATCACCATGACATCTATTCAAGATGTAACGGGTGGCGAAACAACGATTGGTCAATGGGGCGGCTTAGTATTATTAGGTAATGCACCGGCTAACTCATGTGGCGACCAACAAGGTGAAGCAACAGCCGACGAGCTAGCTAACTGTGGTGTATCTGCTGAAGGTGACGCCGGCCAGTTTGGTGGCGATGTTGCAGATGATAACTCAGGTACATTAAAGTACTTAATCGTTAAGCAAGCAGGTAAAACTCTGGGTAATGGCGATGAGCTAAACGGTATTTCGTTTG
>NZ_JAWRYI010001749.1:0-233 GCF_046534705.1 Pseudomonas sp. SIMBA_068 | reverse complement strand
CGAAAGATGCGAAAAACCTCGATGGCGCTTACGCCTGGCTGAACTACATCATGGATCCGAAAGTGATCGCTGATGTCTCCAACAAAATGAACTACGCCAACGGCAACAAAGCGTCGCTGCCGCTGATCAATGCCGACGTCCGCAACAACCCGGGTATCTTCCCGACGCCAGAAGCGATGTCGAAATTGTTTGTGCTGAAAGTCCAGGATCCTAAACTGGATCGTGTGCGTACG
>NZ_JAWRYI010001748.1:0-233 GCF_046534705.1 Pseudomonas sp. SIMBA_068 | reverse complement strand
AAAGGTGCAGACGGCCAGGTGTGGAAGCCGCAGAACTATGACCGGCGCTCCCACGGTACGGTGTTCCTGTACCAGGGCCTGGCTCACTCCTACAACCTGTCTACCGCACGGCTCGGCCTGGAAGTGGGTGTGCCCAATGTCCTGAAGACCCTTGGGCGCCTGGGGGTGACCCGCGAGTTCCCGGCCTTCCCATCGATGCTGCTGGGGGCAGGGGGCATGAGCCCGATGGAAGT
>NZ_JAWRYI010001747.1:0-233 GCF_046534705.1 Pseudomonas sp. SIMBA_068 | reverse complement strand
CTTGCAGGGCCGCCTGATCCTCGGCAGCCAGTTCCAGGGGCCAACTGCCCAGCAGGGTCTGGTAAAGGATCAGTTCGTCCCCCGCCGAAGGCGCATCCGCCTGCTGGCGCAGGGGCGCGGCCAGGGTGCGCCAGTGCTCCACCTGGGCGGCATACCAGGGGGCCCGTTCGCTGAGCACTGCCAGGCGCGCGCGGCTGTCCTCGCCCCGTTTGTGGTCGTGGGTGGCGCTGGTC
>NZ_JAWRYI010001746.1:0-233 GCF_046534705.1 Pseudomonas sp. SIMBA_068 | reverse complement strand
ACGTTAGCCCGGATGAGTTCGACGAAATGAAAGCCGAAGCGCTGGCGATGGGCTTTACCCATGCTGCATGCGGTCCGTTTGTCCGCTCTTCTTACCACGCCGATTTGCAGGCGAAAGGGATGGAAGTTAAGTAATCCTGTAATAATTATTTACATCTGTCTGATAAAAAACCCGCTTTTTGAAGCGGGTTTTTTGTATCGAACAAGATATTGAGGGAGCGTCCTGCTCGCCAC
>NZ_JAWRYI010001745.1:0-233 GCF_046534705.1 Pseudomonas sp. SIMBA_068 | reverse complement strand
ACTCCACCACTTCCGGCAGGTAGTTCACCTTTACGGTGACAGTCAGCTGATCTTTGGTCTGCCAGGCGTGGTCCAGCACGACGCCCGGAAATGCCTCATTCAGCGCGGCGAGATAATGTTGACCTAATTTTTCTTCAGACATGCTCAAACTCTCTTTAATCACGCCGCCAGCAAGGAGACGAACGCTAAAAATGCAAAGCCAAACCCAGCCCAGGTAATGCGCGGAGTAATAT
>NZ_JAWRYI010001744.1:0-233 GCF_046534705.1 Pseudomonas sp. SIMBA_068 | reverse complement strand
CCGCCCGATCCCAATACCAGTGCCACGCGTTTACTCATGAACATTCCTCGGGCCGTGCAACCATGGTCCTACAATGCACCTTTGGCGGCCTGTGCTTCAATGTAGATCGCACTGAGCTACTGTGATAATGCTGGCCACGCAAAGTTGGCTGGGCAGGGCACTTTTCAGTTGCCCGGGCGTCGAACAGCCACCGTTTTTTTACCATTGAGGTCTTACCGATGAAAGCCTGGATC
>NZ_JAWRYI010001743.1:0-233 GCF_046534705.1 Pseudomonas sp. SIMBA_068 | reverse complement strand
ACCCTGTACGGCGGCGCGATGAACAGCGACTATTACCGCGCCGGAGCCTTCGGCCTGGCACGCGATTTCGGTTCGATAGGCGGCTTGTCGTTGGATGTCACCCATGCCCGTAGTGACCTGGGCAGCAGCCTCGGCCAGGTTACCGGCAACAGCTTCGCCATGCGCTACGGCAAAAGCTTCCAGACCAACACCAACCTACGTTTTGCTGGGTATCGCTATTCCACCGAAGGGTA
>NZ_JAWRYI010001742.1:0-233 GCF_046534705.1 Pseudomonas sp. SIMBA_068 | reverse complement strand
AGAGGCGCTGAACGAGTTCGAACGCGGCGTGCAGCTGGCACGTCAGGGGCAGGCCAAATTACAACAAGCCGAACAGCGCGTACAAATTCTGCTGTCTGACAATGAAGACGCCTCTCTAACCCCTTTTACACCGGACAATGAGTAATGGACTTTCCGCAGCAACTCGAAGCCTGCGTTAAGCAGGCCAACCAGGCGCTGAGCCGTTTTATCGCCCCACTGCCCTTTCAGAACAC
>NZ_JAWRYI010000190.1:0-334 GCF_046534705.1 Pseudomonas sp. SIMBA_068 | reverse complement strand
ATTCCGTCGATGCCTTCATTGCCCGCCAGCTTGCCGATTGGCTGAGAACTGCCAATGTCGATCTTCTTCTGACCTTGCACAGGGCGCTGCGCCAGCAGCAGGCCGCTGCGGAAAATGTCAAAAACAGGTTGGCAGGCATTCCCAGCCTGGAGGCTTTTGCCACGCCCCTGCTCGAAAAGGCATTGCGCGCCAAGGGCCTGGACGATGTCGATGTGCGAAGCATGCAGGTCTACATCGAGGACGATGTGCCTCTGCCCAGCGCAGCACCACGCCTGCATACACCGTGGAGGACACTCCACAGCGTGCAACCGTTGCTGACGGCTGCGTTGCATAA
>NZ_JAWRYI010001741.1:0-233 GCF_046534705.1 Pseudomonas sp. SIMBA_068 | reverse complement strand
CCGGTCATTGCCACATCGGCACGAACCGGGTTACCGGTCAGGCAAGAAACCAGCGCGGTGCACATAGCAATACCGGCACTCGGACCATCTTTCGGCGTCGCACCTTCCGGTACGTGGACGTGGATGTCGCGTTTTTCGTAAAAATCAGGGTTGATCCCCAGTTTTTCCGCACGCGCACGAACCACCGTTAACGCCGCCTGAATGGACTCCTGCATCACTTCGCCGAGCGAACC
>NZ_JAWRYI010001740.1:0-233 GCF_046534705.1 Pseudomonas sp. SIMBA_068 | reverse complement strand
CGGTGGTCCCCGGGTCATGAAAAGGCGTGACCAATCCGTCCGAGCTGCGACGCATCGCCGATGTCGCCGACAAGTACCAGGTGCCCATGGTCAAGGTCACCGGCGGCCAGCGCATCGACCTGCTGGGCATCCGCAAGGAAGACTTGCCCGGAGTCTGGAAAGACCTGGACATGCCGTCCGGCCACGCCTACGGCAAATCCATCCGCACCGTGAAGACCTGCGTCGGCAGCGAG
>NZ_JAWRYI010001739.1:0-233 GCF_046534705.1 Pseudomonas sp. SIMBA_068 | reverse complement strand
GCGTTAATTAATCAGGCTCAATAACTCATGTACCGTTTTTACTGGAATTATTTTAGCGCCTAGGCCTTCCATTGATTTATGGTAGTTACGAAACGGGATAAATATTTCTGTAAAACCATGCTGTGCAGCTTCTTTAACTCGTGGTACGCCGCTGTCTATTGGGCGCACATCACCGTTTAAACTCAACTCCCCCATAATACAAGTGGTTCGAGGCACAACAAATTCGTTCAAGC
>NZ_JAWRYI010001738.1:0-233 GCF_046534705.1 Pseudomonas sp. SIMBA_068 | reverse complement strand
ATCGACAACGACGGTTTCTCACCGGTTGAAGTCATTGCACCTGGCGTTATCGACCGTCAGTCAGTCGACCAGCCGGTTCAGACCGGTTATAAGTCGGTCGATGCGATGATTCCAATCGGCCGTGGCCAGCGTGAGCTGATCATCGGTGACCGTCAGACCGGTAAAACCGCAATGGCGATCGATGCGATCATCAACCAGCGCGACTCAGGCATCAAGTGTGTCTACGTTGCGAT
>NZ_JAWRYI010001737.1:0-233 GCF_046534705.1 Pseudomonas sp. SIMBA_068 | reverse complement strand
CCGGGTCCGGCGCGAAACCCTTGCCGCAGTCCACGCCGGAAGAAGCGCGCGGACTGATGCTGCATCTGGCGCGCGCCGTTCGCGCACCGGAAGCCGTGGTCGATCTTCACCGCGTGGAAGACCTGACCGTTCCCGGCGCGGCCGGCTCGCTGCGCGCACGGCTCTATCGTCCGAGCGCGGAGCGCCATCTGGCGACGGTCCTCTATCTCCACGGCGGCGGGTTCGTCATCGGC
>NZ_JAWRYI010001736.1:0-233 GCF_046534705.1 Pseudomonas sp. SIMBA_068 | reverse complement strand
ATGTGGTACTTAACATCACCAGAACTTAATGTATCTTTATGCTTGCCAGCGAATTCATCAAAAAGCTCTGATGGATTTTTACCTAAAACGTTCACTAAAACGTTCAAGCGTCCGCGGTGAGCCATACCAATTACGGCTTCTTGTTGGCCACTTTCACCAGCTCGGTGAATTAGCCCTTTAAGCATAGGTACTAATGCATCCCCACCTTCTAGTGAGAACCGTTTTGCACCAGG
>NZ_JAWRYI010001735.1:0-233 GCF_046534705.1 Pseudomonas sp. SIMBA_068 | reverse complement strand
CCCTGATTACGGTGTTGTGTGTAAAGGACAATGGAACGGTGAAGAAGTTGTAGGTATAAGCCTAACGTGGAACAAGCGCTATATCACGCTTGCGCCTGTGGCAACGGTGCTTGGTCTTGCATTTAAATTACAAGATCCAGATGGCTTATTAAGTGATGTAAAAGAGCCAGGTATTACCTGTGCATTGATCCCAACAGATACTCCTGGAGTAGAAATTGGTCGTCGTCACTTCC
>NZ_JAWRYI010001734.1:0-233 GCF_046534705.1 Pseudomonas sp. SIMBA_068 | reverse complement strand
GCGCCCGGCGCATCGGCCGCAACGAACTGGGTGTGTTGCAGTCGCTGCTGGCTTATCACGATGCGCAAATGGACTACGCCACCGAGGACCACAACGGCAACGGTGCGCTGGAGTACGCGCGGAAAATCTTCAGCGAGCCCGGCAAACATGACGGGCTGTACTGGGACGAGGATGGCGACGGCGAGGTAAGCCCGTTGGGCCCGCTGTTCGGCCAACATGTGGTCGGTGATGAC
>NZ_JAWRYI010001733.1:0-233 GCF_046534705.1 Pseudomonas sp. SIMBA_068 | reverse complement strand
AGGGAATGGACTGCACCTGACTGACAGTCAGGCATGCCCCGGTCATCGCATTGCTGCGTTCACCCGACTCAGGATCTCGCGGCACTGGTCTCGTCAGCCAATGCAGCCTCCACCCGCCCACCGGTAATGGTGCTCAGGAGGCCAGATCATGAGATGCCCTTGCTCCCGGTCGTAAGGAGCCGCCAGTCCCGCGTTAGAGGACATCCCCACAGGTCGCAGGGGCCTTGATCCCT
>NZ_JAWRYI010001732.1:0-233 GCF_046534705.1 Pseudomonas sp. SIMBA_068 | reverse complement strand
AAGGCGGAGCTCTTCACGCGCGGCATCATCTCCTCCCCGCAACCTGCGGGACAGTGAGGAATCGACATGCCCTCCCCGACACAGAAAGACCTGTACCTCTCCAACCGGGCAAGATTGCAGGCGCCGTGGGATCGGGACGACGCCGTCGACGCATTCGAGCGCGAATGGATCGCCCGACGCCTCGGCGAGCTGCCGGACATCGCGCTGCCTGCTTCGCTGGCCGAACTGAAGGC
>NZ_JAWRYI010001731.1:0-233 GCF_046534705.1 Pseudomonas sp. SIMBA_068 | reverse complement strand
CTTTGTCGTTGCTCCAGCAAAGCCTGCGCGGCAGCAACGGCGCTTTGTGCCTCTTTGATTTGCGCGATGGCTTCCAGTCGCTGTTCCTGCAACACGCGAGTATCCATCTTCGCCAGCACTTCACCTTCGCGAACAAACTGGCCTTCTTTCACCAGAATGGTGTCGATACGCCCGGCAATTTTGCTGGCAATATCCACTTCCGTCGCTTCAATGCGCCCATTACTGACAGCAAA
>NZ_JAWRYI010001730.1:0-233 GCF_046534705.1 Pseudomonas sp. SIMBA_068 | reverse complement strand
ACCTGGTGAATTGTATGATTTCTTAGCCCACATTCAATTACTTGAGTATGGCTGTTAGCAAAAAAACGACCGTCAGATGTGCCACCACTGGTACTTAGAACTGGGTAGTTTCCAGTTTGACTATGTATGGCTTGTTCAACACAAGTAATTAAACTCCAGTTACTCTTAGGTTGGGTATAGTATGGTTCACATGGACGCTCCCAATTAATCGTTATGTAACGTGAAAATTCATC
>NZ_JAWRYI010001729.1:0-233 GCF_046534705.1 Pseudomonas sp. SIMBA_068 | reverse complement strand
ATGGGGCCTGATGGGCACACTGCGTCTTTGTTTCCACACGCAGATGGATTAGAAAATGGTTTAACCACCACTCAAACGGTTTGTGCGATTAACGCAATACAAAGCGACGTGACGGGGAGTATTACCGAGCGTATGACGCTTACCTTGCATGCAATAGCAAATTCTAAAGTGGTAAAACTACTTATTAGCGGTGAAGAAAAACTCGCTGTTTATAAGCAAGCTAAGGCAGGGGG
>NZ_JAWRYI010001728.1:0-233 GCF_046534705.1 Pseudomonas sp. SIMBA_068 | reverse complement strand
ATGCAAGCTTTCCCTTCTCCTCAACGTGGATATTGGATTTTCATTAAAAGTGATTCAAATCATAGTGGGAGTAAAACGCAGTACATTTATAGCGGAGATATTTGGGTATATGCAGGAGGAGCATCCTCCATAAATGATGCTACCTCAACAGTTAAGGGTGGAATTACATTAAGTGGCGATTTGACGGGCACAGCTTCCCTCCCTCAATTGGCTAAGAACGGTGTTGAAGCAGG
>NZ_JAWRYI010001727.1:0-233 GCF_046534705.1 Pseudomonas sp. SIMBA_068 | reverse complement strand
ACACCTGAAGCGGGTGAATCAAATTGAGGCCAGGTTGAATCAACCAGTTTCCATCGCTAATTTTCATTGCCGTTCCTTAGTTCTGCACTTCTTGAGAGGTGAATTGTTGCTGGCAACGGCGTTTACCCTGAGCCAGCTGTTCCATAACGGTTTTCAGATTGTGCGTCGTGAGTGAGTAGTAGCGTTTAGCGATAATCGCGCTCAGCAAATAACAGATCGCCGGAACAATCGTG
>NZ_JAWRYI010001726.1:0-233 GCF_046534705.1 Pseudomonas sp. SIMBA_068 | reverse complement strand
CCCTGGGCGTGGCGACAAGGGCTCGGTGTGGAAATTGGGGTCGGCTTCGAACGGGCGGATATCATCGACGAAAAACTCGATCTGTTCGCGGCGCAAGGCCTGACCGAGGCGTTCGCTGTTGTCCACGAGCAGGGAAGTGCGGATACCGGGATGGCGCTCGATGAAGTGGCGCAGGGCGTCGGGCACCAGGCGCACGGCCAGGGCCGGGCCGCTGCCGAAGTGCAACTCGCCGG
>NZ_JAWRYI010001725.1:0-233 GCF_046534705.1 Pseudomonas sp. SIMBA_068 | reverse complement strand
GCAGGCCGCCATACAGCGTAAAAGTATTATTCAAACCATATATTGCCGTGGCTTCAGCAAATTCGGGTTCCTTGCTATCACTGTTTGCATCAGCGCGATAGCGTCCAGCGGTCGCGCTATACTTTAGATGCCCAGGTCGCTGCATCATGGGTAATGAAGGATAAGGCTGGATAAAGCGACGTTGCGTACCGTCACTTTCTTCAATCGTGACTTCTAAATCGCCGCTGTTGGAA
>NZ_JAWRYI010001724.1:0-233 GCF_046534705.1 Pseudomonas sp. SIMBA_068 | reverse complement strand
GGCAAATGCGTTCAACTGTGGGAGGGGCTTGCTCCCGATAGCGGTTTCAGACCTTGCGCACCCGCAAGCAACGCCACAAAGCTGCAACCATCAGCACGCTGACCACCGCCCAACCCCAAGCCTGCTGGTTCAACACCCCTTCGCGGTACAGCTGCGGCGCAATGCCGGCTCCGATGATGAAGGCCAGCAGGGCAATCTCCCGGCGTGGCCCGGTCACCGGGCGTACCAGATAC
>NZ_JAWRYI010001723.1:0-233 GCF_046534705.1 Pseudomonas sp. SIMBA_068 | reverse complement strand
CCGTAACGCGTGAAAGCAGGCAAGCCAGGCGTGCGGCCTCATCCAGCGAGGAGGCAAACCAGACATTCTCGTCGCGGGCCACCGCCGGGGTATAACCTAAAAACAGCGCCACCGTCGGTTTGCCGGTTGCTTTCATGGCATTAACAATTTTCAGACGCACAGCTTCGGCAGGCGGTTTTGAAACAAATGCCAGCACTTCGCTTTTCTCGTCTGCACTGAGCATTTCCAGCGCC
>NZ_JAWRYI010001722.1:0-233 GCF_046534705.1 Pseudomonas sp. SIMBA_068 | reverse complement strand
GCTCCATTGGGTTGTGGTGTTCGTTGGCCGTCAGGTAGGTGGCATCCACCTGCAGAGGCGCCCCGGCAAACTGCCCGGCGAAGTCGCCACGCGGCGCCGGTGTTTCGGCGGGTGCCGCATGCGATTGATGGCATGCGCCCAGATCTGTCTGGTGAGCCTCCTGGGCATAGTCGATTTTGATCAGCGAGCCTGCATAGCGGGCCAGTTCGAGGGTTTCGGCGATCACCAGCGCC
>NZ_JAWRYI010001721.1:0-234 GCF_046534705.1 Pseudomonas sp. SIMBA_068 | reverse complement strand
CTCATCCTCACCATCGTGCAGTTCGTCGTCATCACCAAGGGCGCCGAGCGGGTGGCCGAAGTGGCGGCGCGCTTCTCGCTGGACGCCATGCCGGGCAAGCAGATGTCGATCGACAGCGATTTGCGCGCCGGGCTGATCGACGGTGGGCAAGCTCGCGACAAGCGCGAGCAGTTGTCCCGCGAAAGCCAGCTGTTCGGGGCCATGGACGGGGCCATGAAGTTCGTCAAAGGCGAC
>NZ_JAWRYI010001720.1:0-234 GCF_046534705.1 Pseudomonas sp. SIMBA_068 | reverse complement strand
ATTAGATACAGAGTCCGAAAAACTGATTCAACATGCGCTTGATGACTTAATGAAAGATAAAACATCAATTGTCATTGCACATCGATTATCTACAATTGAAAATAGCGATAAAATTTACGTTATCGATAATGGCCGTGTTATTGAAAGTGGCGATCACACCAGCTTACTTTCAAACGATGGAACTTATTCAGCGTTGTGTAAAATGCAGTTTGGCGAGTAACCGTGAATAAAATC
>NZ_JAWRYI010000189.1:0-335 GCF_046534705.1 Pseudomonas sp. SIMBA_068 | reverse complement strand
CTAATGGGCAAGATATGGTTCGTAACGGTGTTAAGCCCAAACACTAGTTACATATAAATCAATAAGCGCTGTTTAGCTTTTTTTTTGCAAAATTTAAAATGAGTTGAAACGTAAAGTAAGGCTAAGAGATATAAAAGGTTAGGAATCGATTTAGTCGAAATAAATGTAGGCTTTTACTACATAACTCCCATATTAACTTATTTCGTTAACTAATTGACCATTTTCATATAATGCCGAATATTGGCGTTTATGCTCTTCAAATAGGTAGGTTCTTAACTGCTCTTTTCCAGTATTAATACGCGTAATTTTTGCAGCCATTCCTGATTTATTTTGCC
>NZ_JAWRYI010001719.1:0-234 GCF_046534705.1 Pseudomonas sp. SIMBA_068 | reverse complement strand
ACAACACCACGTTCTGCCTCTCTGGGTATTCATCCAAGTGCAACAATTCACCCTAGTGCAAATATAAGTAAAAGTGCTGCTATAGGCGCTAATGCTGTTATAGAGGCTGGTGCAGTTGTTGGTGATAACGCGCAAATTGGTCCGAACAGTTTTATCGGAGAACGTGTTAAAATAGGTGCTGGGACAAAGCTTTGGCCTAGTGTGACTATTTACCATGACGTTGAAATTGGATCG
>NZ_JAWRYI010001718.1:0-234 GCF_046534705.1 Pseudomonas sp. SIMBA_068 | reverse complement strand
ATGAAGCATATTAATGGCCTTTATACTCAATACTTTAATCGAAAATATAATACAGATGGTGCACTGTTTAGAGGGAGGTATACCGCGGTGTTGGTGGATGCTGAAAACTACTTATTGCATGTGAGCCGTTATATTCATCGTAACCCAATCGAAACAAACACACCGCTAGCATGTGACCTTGCTGAGTATGAATGGTCTAGCTATCATTCGTTCATCAAAAAAGCAGAAATGCCC
>NZ_JAWRYI010001717.1:0-234 GCF_046534705.1 Pseudomonas sp. SIMBA_068 | reverse complement strand
CTGGTCGTAGTGGTGCGGTGGCAGGTAGCCGGTGGAATCGCCGAAGGCCACGGCCTGCTGCAGCCGCATCATGATGGCGTCGGCGAAGCCGCGCAGCAGCATCACCAGGCCCAGGATCATGTACATGATGCCGATCTTCTTGTGGTCGATGCTGGTGAACCACTCGCGCCACAGGTAGCCCCACTTGCGGTAGTAGGTGATGCCGCCCAGCACCACGATGCCGCCGATCGCCAC
>NZ_JAWRYI010001716.1:0-234 GCF_046534705.1 Pseudomonas sp. SIMBA_068 | reverse complement strand
ATCGGTGTGGGCATGGCGGCAAAAGCGTGTCTTTAAGATTGGTCGTAACACCGACCTGGTGCTGGCGTTCCTGCCATTTGAAAAAGCTTTTTACGATCGCTATAACGTTCCCTGTCGTTTTATCGGTCACACCATGGCGGATGCCATGCCGCTGCAACCCGATAAGCTGGCTGCACGCCGTCATCTGGGCATTGCCGATGATGCGCTCTGCCTGGCCTTGCTGCCCGGCAGCCG
>NZ_JAWRYI010001715.1:0-234 GCF_046534705.1 Pseudomonas sp. SIMBA_068 | reverse complement strand
ATCCTGCATCAGCCAACTCACTACCGACACATCGAGCAAGGGCTCCAGGCCTTTGAGGGCGCGGACAATCAGGGTGCGGTGGGCCCATGGGCAGGCCAGCGAGACGTACAGGTGGTAGCGGCCGGCCTCAGGGGCGGGCAGTTGGTTACGGCGTTGGGCGTTTTCGCGTTTGAACGTGCCGTCCTTGCCGTTTTCATACCACTGATCATGCCAGCGGCCGTCGATCAAAAGGCC
>NZ_JAWRYI010001714.1:0-234 GCF_046534705.1 Pseudomonas sp. SIMBA_068 | reverse complement strand
CTCAAAAAAACTACTTAAATCCGCTTTTTTTATTGCTGTTATTATTGCGGTTTCATCTGTGTATTTAGGATGCCCTTGCACCGTTAAGTGCTTTATTTGTGCATCTTTATTTTTTACTAACCAATCAGATACACCCGTTGTAATTTGCACTAAGCCTATAATAACAAATAAAAAAAAGCTCACGCCAAAAATCAGCGACCAATTTAGGTTCTGTTTGATTTTATGAGCTTTTTC
>NZ_JAWRYI010001713.1:0-234 GCF_046534705.1 Pseudomonas sp. SIMBA_068 | reverse complement strand
ACTTGTGCTGATTTTTCTGCGGTGTCGATTAAACCGAATGTTTCATCCAGCGTCGGCCCGCTGCCGAAGACGCCGTGGAAGGGCCACAACACCAGCGAATGTCTTTGCATCTCTTGTGCGGTCGCCTGGCCGATTTCGTCCGTGCCGGGCACCATCCACGGCAAAATGCCAACGCCATCCGGGAATACCACCAGACACTCGGTGCTGCCTTCCCACAGTTGGCGAGTAAAGACC
>NZ_JAWRYI010001712.1:0-234 GCF_046534705.1 Pseudomonas sp. SIMBA_068 | reverse complement strand
GCATTATTAAACTGAGTACCACGAACACCAGTACGCTGCCCATTAATAATGCGTAATCCTCTGCACTGAGTAATCCGTATAAAAGACTATAGAGAAATAACACTCCACATAAGAATAGCCCTCCATGTTTGCTATTTTTAAGCATACCCGCAACATAAACACTCAATAGAATTGCTGATGCAAGCGCCGATAATAAATACGCAATATTAAAGCCTAAGTGCTCACTAAGTGAAA
>NZ_JAWRYI010001711.1:0-234 GCF_046534705.1 Pseudomonas sp. SIMBA_068 | reverse complement strand
ATATGGCGACTCGCCAGGAGATTAATGCCGCCTGCGTGGCACTCAACACGCCGCTTATCACCGCCAGCGCGGTCGGATTTGGCGGTCAGTTGATGGTACTGACGCCGCCCTGGGAGCAGGGGTGTTACCGCTGCCTGTGGCCAGATAACCAGGAGCCAGAACGCAACTGCCGCACGGCGGGCGTGGTTGGCCCGGTGGTCGGGGTTATGGGCACTTTGCAGGCACTGGAAGCCA
>NZ_JAWRYI010001710.1:0-234 GCF_046534705.1 Pseudomonas sp. SIMBA_068 | reverse complement strand
GGTTGAAGTTATAGTCGATGAGCGATTCGCCGTAACCACTGTAAACCTGAGTATAAAGGCGCACATGTTTGGTGATCGGGTAACTTAAGCCTAACTCCGCACCACCGTAACCGGTGTTCCAGTTGTACTGCCCTTTCGCGCTCAGTACCGCATCACCGAGGTGATAGCCGATTTTAAGCTGGTAATAGCCCATATATTTGGTGATGTCCGGGTTATCGTCCGTATTCCCCACCA
>NZ_JAWRYI010001709.1:0-234 GCF_046534705.1 Pseudomonas sp. SIMBA_068 | reverse complement strand
ACCGCCGTGCCAATGGCAATCGACGCCCGTGAGTACGAGGCAAACAACAGTAACCAGTTACCGACAATCGCCACACCGCTGGCCATCGCCAACAAGAACGCCGTACGGCTGATCACTCCCGGCCGCAGAAAGCCAAAAACGGCGCAGATCACCAGCAAGGTCACGGCGCCGAACACGCAGCGCCAGAACACCACCTCCAGCACGGGCTGGCCGGACACCAGCACGAACCAGCCG
>NZ_JAWRYI010000188.1:0-336 GCF_046534705.1 Pseudomonas sp. SIMBA_068 | reverse complement strand
CTTCGCCCTTTTTCATGGCCGCTGCAAAAGCCGATGGGGATGGCGGCTTGATCTCCACTCGGCGGTCGAATTGGCGAGAAGCCCACATCCGGTCTAGCGTTTCAACTATTTCACCCTCTCACCGACGGATCAGGAGACGCCCGTGCGTATAACTCAACGTGCCATTCAACTGGTGCTGCTGGGCGCCTTGGGGCTGTGCGCCACCTGGGCCCTGGCGGATGCAGGCACCCCCCAGTGGAAGGACACCGGGGCGGTGAGCAAGAAAAAGCAGAAGGAGGTCAACTCAGGCAGTTGGCAGCCCCAGGCCCAACCCGCGCCTAAGGAAGATGCGGAAAA
>NZ_JAWRYI010001708.1:0-234 GCF_046534705.1 Pseudomonas sp. SIMBA_068 | reverse complement strand
CATTATTCCGCCAGGTACTACCTTGCTGGCAGAAGTGCCGTTGCTGGATAATAACGGCAAATTTAATGGTCAGTACGAACTGCGTCTGATGGTGGCGCTGGATGTCGGTGGTGCAATCAAAGGCCAACACTTCGATATCTATCAAGGGATCGGGCCGGAAGCCGGACACCGCGCAGGTTGGTACAACCACTATGGACGTGTCTGGGTGCTGAAAACCGCCCCGGGCGCAGGTAA
>NZ_JAWRYI010001707.1:0-234 GCF_046534705.1 Pseudomonas sp. SIMBA_068 | reverse complement strand
ATCATCGCTTCTACGCACATTGCGGGCGAAATCACCGTGACCGGCAACAAATACGTGGTTGGTGTGCGCAACATGCTCTCTCCTGCCGACTTTGGCCCGAAACTGCTGGAAGTGATCAAAGAGCATTTCCCGCAGGATGTGAAGTAAGGACGCGCCATGAAATTACGTGATTCGCTGGCGGAGAATAAATCCATCCGCCTGCAGGCTGAAGCTGAGACATGGCAGGACGCAGTA
>NZ_JAWRYI010001706.1:0-234 GCF_046534705.1 Pseudomonas sp. SIMBA_068 | reverse complement strand
CTGGAAGGTTTGAGCAGCGCCTGCGGTAGTCGGCCGGGGTCAACCGATAGGCCCGGCGGAACCAGCGACCCAGGTGGCTCTGGTCGGCAAAGCCCAGCGCCATGGCCACTTCAGCGGGCGTCTGGCCTTGGGCGAGCAGGCGCCGGGCGCGGGCCAGGCGCAACTGTATCAGGTAGGCGTGCGGTGCCAGGCCGAACGCGGCCTTGAAGGCGCGGGTCAGGCGAAAACGGTCGA
>NZ_JAWRYI010001705.1:0-234 GCF_046534705.1 Pseudomonas sp. SIMBA_068 | reverse complement strand
GCGACCTGCGCGCGGCCAGTTGGTACGTGGGCCGCCAGACGGGCCGCGATATCGACTTTCTCGACAAAGGGTCGCTCAATGCCTATGGGCTGGGCGGGTCCTTGATGCTGGACTACGAGCATTATCGGCCGGGCTATGAGGTTGACGTGGAATTGCGCTATTCCGACATCCGCCTGCAGAGCTTCAACAGCTCGGCGGCGGTCACCGGACGGGCGACCGCGCAATCGGCCAACC
>NZ_JAWRYI010001704.1:0-234 GCF_046534705.1 Pseudomonas sp. SIMBA_068 | reverse complement strand
ATGAGATCTACGACAAGATCCTCTATGACGATGCACAGCATCACTGCATCGCAGCGCTGGCACCCGGTCTGCTGACTGTTACTTTTAATGGCCTTTCTAAAACCTATCGCGTTGCCGGTTTCCGTCAGGGCTGGATGGTACTGAACGGGCCGAAGAAACATGCTAAAGGCTATATAGAAGGACTGGAGATGCTCGCCTCGATGCGCCTGTGTGCCAACGTACCGGCGCAGCATG
>NZ_JAWRYI010001703.1:0-234 GCF_046534705.1 Pseudomonas sp. SIMBA_068 | reverse complement strand
GTGCGTCGACGGCGAGCCCTGCATCACCCACTGTAACCACTGCGGCATGCTGTCCAGCGGTGTGCTGCCGCCTGACAGCAACAGCATCGGGATGATCACCGGGATCGCCAGCAGGCCGAACTGCGGTGTCGAGCGCGCCAGGGTGGCGAGGAAGATGCCCAGCGCGGTACTGGCGAACAGGTACAGCGCCGTCACGGCCAGGAACAGCCCCATCGAGCCGGACAACGGCACGCC
>NZ_JAWRYI010000024.1:0-6878 GCF_046534705.1 Pseudomonas sp. SIMBA_068 | reverse complement strand
GCGTTGTTGCTCAGGGTCACGACCAGGTCGTGGTCCAGCGGCTGGTTGATGTGCACGGTGAACGTCGGTTTGACGTTCTCGGCGACCGAAACCTGGTCAGCGGTGATGGTGACCTTGACCAGGTCGCCTTCGTTGTTGCCGCCTGGGTTGCCTGGAGTACCTGGCTCGTCAGTAACCTGGGTGCTGACCGGGGTCTTGTCCAGGTTCAGGTTTTCGAACTTCCACGCGTCTGCGCCGCTGACGGCGTCGATAGCGTTGACCACCGGCTGATTAGCGCCGACATAAACGTTATCCGGCGCAGTTGCAGTGGCCGATCCAGTGGTGCTGTTGGCCGCGACGACAACAGTGGTGCCATCGGTCAGCTTGAAGTACAGCTCCGCATGGTTGTTGATCGGCAGGCCGTCTTTGTTGGTCAGGGTGATGGTGTAGGTGATCTCGCCGCCTTCGGTGACCGAAGGGGTGGCGGTCAGCTTGGCCACAACTTCGTCGGTGGTGTCGGTCACTTGAACGGTAGCGGCACCGCCCAGTTGCAGGTTCTCGAAGGTAGCGCCGGTGGCGTCTACCGCCGAATTGATGCCCAGGCTGATCTGGCCAGCGTCGTTGTAAACGTCATCACCTTGTGCAGCGTGCTCGTACGGCGCGCTGGTGTCGCCGGCCTTGATGGTGACCTGAGCGTTGTTGCTCAGGGTCACGACCAAGTCGTGGTCCAGCGGCTGGTTGATGTGCACGGTGAACGTCGGTTTGACGTTTTCCGCTACCGACGTCTGGTCGGCCGTGATGGTGACTTTGACCAGATCGCCTTCGTTGTTGCCGCCTGGGGTACCTGGGTTGCCCGGGGTACCTGGCTCGTCAGTGACGGTGGTGCTGACCGGGGTCTTGTCCAGGGTCAGTTGCTCGAACTTGCCAACATCAGCACCCGCAACGGTCGCGATGGAGTTGACCACCGCTGGGTTGCTGCCAACGTAGACGTTGTCCGGAGCAGTGACGGTGATCGAACCGCTGGTGCCATTGGCCGGTACGGTGATGACGGTTTTACCGTCGCTCAGCGTGAAGGTCAGCGCGCCATGGTTGTTGATCGGCAGGCCGTCTTTGTTGGTCAGGGTGATGGTGTAGGTGATCTCGCCGCCTTCGGTGACCGAAGGCGTCGCGGTCAGCTTCGCTACAACTTCGTCGGTGGTGTCGGTGACGTCGACCTTCGCCGAGCCGCCGAGCTCCAGATTTTCGAAGGTACGACCATCAACGTCCACAGCGGACTTGATGCCAACGCTGATTTCACCGCCGTCGTTGTAAACGTCATCACCTTGTGCCGCGTGCTGGTACGACGCGCTGGTGTCGCCGGCTTTGATGGTGACCTGAGCGTTGTTGCTCAGGGTCACGACCAGGTCGTGGTCCAGCGGCTGGTTGATGTGCACGGTGAACGTCGGTTTGACGTTCTCGGCGACCGACGTCTGGTCGGCGGTGATGGTGACCTTGACCAGATCGCCTTCGTTGTTGCCGCCTGGGGTACCTGGGTTGCCCGGAGTACCTGGCTCGTCAGTGACCTGAGTGCTGACCGGGGTTTTGTCCAGGGTCAGTTGCTCGAACTTGCCAACATCAGCGCCCGCAACGGTCGCAATCGAGTTGACTACCGCTGGGTTGCTGCCGACATAGACGTTGTCCGGAGCAGTCACGGTGATCGAACCGCTGGTGCCATTGGCCGGTACGGTGATGACGGTCTTGCCGTCGCTCAGCGTGAAGGTCAGGGCGCCGTGGTTATTGATCGGCAGACCGTCTTTGTTGGTCAGGGTGATGGTGTAGGTGATCTCGCCGCCTTCGGTAACCGAAGGGGTCGCGGTCAGCTTGGCCACGACCTCGTCGGTGGTGTCGGTGACATCCACTTTCGCAGCGCCGCCCAACTCCAGGCTCTCGAAGGTCGCACCGGTAGCGTCTACCGCCGACTTGATGCCAACGCTGATCTCACCGGCATCGTTGTAAACGTCGTCGCCTTGCGCATCGTGGGTGTACGGCACGCTGGTCTCACCGGCCTTGATGGTGACCTGAGCATTGTTGCTCAGGGTCACGACCAGATCGTGGTCCAGCGGCTGGTTGACGTGCACGGTGAACGTTGGTTTGACGTTTTCCGCCACCGAGGTCTGGTCAGCGGTGATGGTGACCTTGACGATATCGCCTTCGTTGCCTGGGGTACCTGGCTCGTCAGTAACCTGGGTGCTGACAGGGGTCTTGTCCAGGTTCAGGTTTTCAAACTTCCACGCGTCCGCGCCGCTGACGGCGTCGATAGCGTTAACTACCGGCTGGTTAGTCCCGACATAGACGTTGTCCGGCGCAGTTGCAGTGGCCGAACCGGTGGTGCTGTTGGCGGCCACAACGACCGTCGTGCCATCGGTCAGCTTGAAGTACAGCTCCGAATGGTTGTTGATCGGCAAGCCGTCTTTGTTGGTCAGGGTAACCGTGTAGGTGATCTCGCCGCCTTCGGTAACCGAAGGGGTCGCGGTCAGCTTGGCCACAACCTCGTCGATGGTGTCGGTCACTTTGACCGAAGCATCACCGCCCAGCTGCAGGTTCTCGAAGGCAGCGCCGGTGGCGTCTACCGCCGACTTGATGCCCAAGGTGATTTCGCCAGCATCCTGGTAGACGTCATCGCCTTGGGCAGCGTGCTCGTACGGCGCGCTGGTTTCGCCGGCCTTGATGGTGACCTGAGCGTTGTTGCTCAGGGTCACGACCAGGTCGTGCGCCAGAGCGGTGTTGATGTGCACGGTGAAGGTCGGTTTGACGTTCTCGGCGACCGAAACCTGGTCAGCGGTGATGGTGACCTTGACGATATCGCCTTCGTTGTTGCCGCCTGGGTTGCCTGGAGTACCTGGCTCGTCAGTAACCTGGGTGCTGACCGGGGTCTTGTCCAGGTTCAGGTTTTCGAACTTCCACGCGTCTGCGCCGCTGACGGCGTCGATAGCGTTGACCACCGGCTGATTAGCGCCGACATAAACGTTATCCGGCGCAGTTGCAGTGGCCGATCCAGTGGTGCTGTTGGCCGCGACGACAACAGTGGTGCCATCGGTCAGCTTGAAGTACAGCTCCGCATGGTTGTTGATCGGCAGGCCGTCTTTGTTGGTCAGCGTGATGGTATAGGTGATCTCGCCGCCTTCGGTGACCGAAGGGGTGGCGGTCAACTTGGCCACCACTTCGTCGATGGTGTCGGTCACTTTGACCGAAGCATCACCGCCCAACTGCAGGTTCTCGAAGGCAGCGCCGGTGGCGTCTACCGCCGACTTGATGCCCAAGGTGATTTCGCCGGCATCCTGGTAGACGTCATCGCCCTGTGCAGCGTGCTCGTAAGGTGCGCTGGTTTCGCCCGCTTTGATGGTAACTGTGGCGTTGTTGCTCAGGGTCACGACCAGGTCGTGGGCCAGGGCGGTGTTGATGTGCACGGTGAAGGTCGGTTTGACGTTCTCGGCAACCGATACCTGGTCAGCGGTGATGGTGACCTTGACGATGTCACCTTCGTTGCCCGGCGTGCCTGGCTCGTCGGTAACCTGGGTACTGACCGGGGTCTTGTCCAGATTCAGGTTTTCGAATTTCCACGCATCCGCGCCGCTGACGGCGTCGATAGCGTTAATTACCGGCTGGTTAGCGCCAACATAGACGTTATCCGGCGCAGTTGCAGTGGCCGAGCCAGTGGTGCTGTTGGCCGCGACGACAACAGTGGTGCCATCGGTCAGCTTGAAGTACAGCTCCGCATGGTTGTTGATCGGCAGGCCGTCTTTGTTGGTCAGCGTGATGGTGTAGGTGATCTCGCCGCCTTCGGTGACCGACTGGCTTGCGGTCAGCTTGGCCACAACTTCGTCGATGGTGTCGGTCACTTTGACCGAAGCATCACCGCCCAACTGCAGGTTCTCGAAGGCAGCGCCGGTGGCGTCTACCGCCGACTTGATGCCCAAGGTGATTTCGCCGGCATCCTGGTAGACGTCATCGCCCTGTGCAGCGTGCTCGTAAGGTGCGCTGGTTTCGCCCGCTTTGATGGTAACTGTGGCGTTGTTGCTCAGGGTCACGACCAGGTCGTGGGCCAGGGCGGTGTTGATGTGCACGGTGAAGGTCGGTTTGACGTTCTCGGCAACCGATACCTGGTCAGCGGTGATGGTGACCTTGACGATATCGCCTTCGTTGCCTGGGGTGCCTGGCTCGTCAGTAACCTGGGTGCTGACCGGGGTCTTGTCCAGGTTCAGGTTTTCAAACTTCCACGCATCCGCGCCGCTGACGGCATCGATAGCGTTAACTACCGGCTGGTTAGCTCCAACATAGACGTTATCCGGTGCGGTTGCAGTGGCCGAACCGGTGGTGCTGTTGGCAGCCACAACAACCGTCGTGCCATCGGTCAGCTTGAAGTACAGCTCCGAATGGTTGTTGATCGGCAGACCGTCTTTGTTGGTCAGCGTGATGGTGTAGGTGATCTCGCCACCTTCGGTGACCGAAGGCGTCGCGGTCAGCTTGGCTACCACTTCGTCGATGGTGTCGGTCACTTTGACCGAAGCGTCACCGCCCAACTGCAGGTTCTCGAAGGCAGCGCCGGTGGCGTCCACCGCCGACTTGATGCCGAGGGAAATTTCGCCGGCGTCTTGGTAAACGTCATCGCCCTGCGCAGCGTGCTCGTACGGCGCGCTGGTTTCGCCGGCCTTGATGGTGACCTGAGCGTTGTTGCTCAGTGTCACGACCAGGTCGTGAGCAAGCGGTTGGTTGATATGCACGGTGAACGTCGGTTTGACGTTCTCGGCCACCGAAGTCTGGTCGGCAGTAATGGTGACTTGGACCAGGTCGCCCTGGTTACCGGTGCCCGGAGTGCCCGAACCTGGTTCGTCGGTGACAGTAGTGCTGACCGGGGTCTGGTCCAGGGTCAGCTGTTCGAACTTGCCGACATCCGCGCCCGCAACAGTCGCAATCGACTGCACCACCGGGGTGTTGCTGCCGACGTAGACGTTGTCAGGAGCAGTGACGGTGATCGAACCGCTGGTGCCATTGGCCGGTACGGTGATGACGGTTTTGCCGTCGCTCAGCGTAAAGGTCAAGGCACCTTGGTTGTTGATCGGCAGGCCATCTTTGTTGGTCAGGGTGATGGTGTAGGTGATTTCGCCGCCTTCGGTCACCGAAGGGGTCGCGGTCAGCTTGGCCACAACTTCACTGACAGTGTCCGAGACCTCAACGGTAGCCGGGCCACCCAAGTCCAGCTTCTCGAAGGTGGCGCCTGGAACGGTAGCGTCGGTAACGCTGAGGGTGATGGATCCAGCGTCTTGATAGACGTCATCGCCCTGAGCCGGGGTCTTGTACTCGACTTCGGTCTTACCGGCTTCGATCGTCACGGTGTCGCCGTTCGACAGAGTTACGGTCAACGGGCGGTCCAGCGCCTGGCTTACTTTCACAGTAAAGGAAGGTTGCTGGTCTTCGGTCACATTGCCGTTGCTGACGATGCTTACGGTTACGGTATCGATGCTGTCGCTGATAACAGTCGAAGCCGGGGTCGGATTCGGGGTCAGTTGCTCGAAGTTACCGCCGGTGGCGTTTTCGATGGTGACGCTGACAGTCGAACCGTTGTTGTAGACGTCGTTCGCCGGGGTCTGGAAGTCGACGCTGCCCTGGGTTTTGCCGGCCTCAACGGTAATGGTCTGGCCATTGGACAGGGTCACGGTCACCGGAGTCTGGGCAGGGTTGCTCAGGGTCACGGTGTAGGTGATCACGCCGCCTTCAGTGACGCTTGGCGAAGCCGTCAGGGTCGCGGTGGTGGTGTCGACCGAATCGTTGATCGTGGTCTGAGCCGGAGTCGGGTTCGGCGTCAGTTGCTCGAAGTTGCCACCGGTAGCGCCGGTGATCGTGGTACTGACGGTCGAACCATTGTTGTAGACGTCGTTCGCAGGGGTCTGGAAGTCGACACTGCCCTGGGTTTTGCCAGCTTCGATGGTGATTACCTGCCCGTTGGACAGCGTAACGGTCACCGGCGTCTGGGCAGGGTTGCTCAGGGTCACGGTGTAGGTGATTACGCCACCTTCGGTCACCGACGGGTTCGCCGTCAGAGTTGCGGTGGTGGTGTCTACCGAATCGTTGATCGTGGTCTGAGCCGGGGTCGGATTCGGGGTCAGCTGCTCGAAGTTACCGCCGGTGGCGTTCTCGATGGTGACGCTGACAGTCGAACCGTTGTTGTAGACGTCGTTCGCAGGGGTCTGGAAGTCGACACTGCCCTGGGTTTTGCCAGCCTCAACGGTGATGGTCTGGCCGTTGGACAGGGTCACGGTTACCGGAGTCTGGGCAGGGTTGCTCAGGGTCACGGTGTAGGTGATTACGCCACCTTCGGTCACCGAAGGGGTCGCCGTCAGAGTTGCGGTGGTGGTGTCTACCGAATCGTTGATCGTGGTCTGAGCCGGGGTCGGATTCGGGGTCAGCTGCTCGAAGTTGCCGCCGGTGGCGTTTTCGATGGTGACGCTGACGGTCGAGCCGTTGTTGTAGACGTCGTTCGCCGGGGTCTGGAAGTCGACGCTACCCTGGGTTTTGCCCGCTTCAACAGTGATGGTCTGCCCATTGGACAGGGTCACGGTCACCGGAGTCTGGGCAGGGTTGCTCAGGGTCACGGTGTAGGTAATTACGCCACCTTCGGTCACCGACGGGCTCGCCGTCAGGGTTGCGGTGGTGGTGTCGACCGAATCGTTGATCGTGGTCTGAGCCGGAGTCGGGTTCGGGGTCAGTTGCTCGAAGTTACCGCCGGTGGCGTTTTCGATGGTGACGCTGACAGTCGAGCCGTTGTTGTAGACGTCATTCGCCGGAGTCTGGAAATCAACGCTGCCCTGGGTTTTGCCGGCCTCAACAGTGATGGTCTGGCCATTGGACAGGGTCACGGTCAC
>NZ_JAWRYI010001702.1:0-235 GCF_046534705.1 Pseudomonas sp. SIMBA_068 | reverse complement strand
TGGCGCTGAACAACGGCAATGGCGCAGCCACACCGCTGCAACGCTGGGCCAAGGCCAAGGACGCGTGCTCATGGGCCAGCAAGGCGCTGAGGCGCTGATGCACGGCCTGCGCACCCTCGCGCAGGCTCACTTCGTTCAGGTCGACCCGCAGCGGCAAGGTATTGATGAACATGCCCAGCGCCCGTTCGGCCCCCTCGCCGCCTTGCAGGCGGCCGAGCACCACGGTGCCGAACAC
>NZ_JAWRYI010001701.1:0-235 GCF_046534705.1 Pseudomonas sp. SIMBA_068 | reverse complement strand
CCGAGAAAACCACCGCCCAACACCACCACCGGTCCCTGGCACGCCAGGAGTTGCCGGACGTCGGCGATACTGCGAAAACCCAGTACGCAATCCGCGTTGATGCCGAGAATGGCGGGCAAACGGGGCTGTGAACCGGTGGCAAACACCAGCCGATCCCAGCCCAGCTGGCGATAATCGGTCTGCACTGTACGTGCCGCCAGATCGACCTGCAGCACGGTTTCGCCGGATAGCAGCG
>NZ_JAWRYI010001700.1:0-235 GCF_046534705.1 Pseudomonas sp. SIMBA_068 | reverse complement strand
GCGCCACGCTGCGTACCTATGCCGGTTCCCGCTCGCTCTGCGCGCTGCTGGTGACCGAGAAAGAGCCGCTGGCGGTGCCGCCGCTGGAGGCTATTGATCAGCGGATTGAAACCAGCCACACCGGCTGGACCAGCTGGGTGGAGAGCCTGAGTTATGAGGGCCGCTACCCGACGCTGGTGAAGCGCTCAGCCCTGTCGCTGAAGTTTCTCTGGTACTCCCCGACCGGCGCACTGGC
>NZ_JAWRYI010001699.1:0-235 GCF_046534705.1 Pseudomonas sp. SIMBA_068 | reverse complement strand
ATGTCGAGTAAGTTAGTACTGGTTCTGAACTGCGGTAGTTCTTCACTGAAATTTGCCATCATCGATGCAGTAAATGGTGAAGAGTACCTTTCTGGTTTAGCCGAATGTTTCCACCTGCCTGAAGCACGTATCAAATGGAAAATGGACGGCAATAAACAGGAAGCGGCTTTAGGTGCAGGCGCCGCTCACAGCGAAGCGCTCAACTTTATCGTTAATACTATTCTGGCACAAAAAC
>NZ_JAWRYI010000187.1:0-337 GCF_046534705.1 Pseudomonas sp. SIMBA_068 | reverse complement strand
ATGGAAGAAATGATTGTCTTTATGACCGGATTATCAGCCGTTTAGTCATCAGTTAAGCTGCTTCTCACATTACAGAGGAGTCGCGCGATGTTAGTAGAAGGCAAATGGAGTAGTGACTGGCACCCGGTGCAGTCGACCGATAAACAGGGCGGATTTGTCCGTCAGACGTCCGGTTTCCGGCATTTTATCAGCAGCGATGGCTCCACTGAATTTGCGGCAGAAGCAGATCGCTACCATCTTTATGTGGCGCTGATCTGTCCATGGGCGTCGCGCGCGTTAATTGCCCGCAAGCTCAAAGGGCTGGAGTCGCTGATTAGCGTGACGGTGGTTGAACCGC
>NZ_JAWRYI010001698.1:0-235 GCF_046534705.1 Pseudomonas sp. SIMBA_068 | reverse complement strand
CGGGCCTTCCAGCTGCCCATCGAAAGCATTTTCAGCCCCGACGAGGACTGAACCGCCGGTGAACCAATCTGGCCCAAGGGTGCACCGCTTTCGCCCCCGGGCCACAGGCACCCGGTGCAGGGGCACGGGCATCGGCTATAACTGCTGGGGCGCCCGGCCCTGCCGTCAAGGATTGGCACGGCGCCTGCAACAGCGTGGCATCACTGCGACCAGGGACAGGCCCATGACCCAGCAC
>NZ_JAWRYI010001697.1:0-235 GCF_046534705.1 Pseudomonas sp. SIMBA_068 | reverse complement strand
CATAGATACGGTCGGGAACTGCCAGAATTCCGGCATCAGTTTCGGGTGCGGATAGGAAGAGAGGCCATTGCCGTGAACTTCCTGACGGAAGTTATCCAGCTGCTCCTGAGTCAGACGACCTTCCAGGAAAGCACGAGCGTACACGCCCGGGGAGATGTGGCCCTGGAAGTCAACCAGGTCGCCGCCATCCTGCTCGTTGCGTGCACGGAAGAAGTGGTTAAAGCACACATCATAA
>NZ_JAWRYI010001696.1:0-235 GCF_046534705.1 Pseudomonas sp. SIMBA_068 | reverse complement strand
CACACCACGGAATTGGCGTAAGCGTCCAGCCATAAGGAGCGGTTAATTGCAGGAAATCAGCAACGGAGATTTTCAGCGTATTAACGCGAATGCTGCGGCGCAACGGGCGCTGACAGGCGGCAAGAAAATCATCAAATGAGAGCGTCGAAGGCATCGCTTCGCGCATTTGTGTCAGAAAGGCGTCCGGGAAATAAACGGTGTGTTGGGCCACGAGCATGTACCACTGGCAAAAAAA
>NZ_JAWRYI010001695.1:0-235 GCF_046534705.1 Pseudomonas sp. SIMBA_068 | reverse complement strand
CCAGCTCGCAGCTGGCAAATGCCTGTGCCGGTAACTCTGCGCTGGTGTATATCGAAAAATATACGGGCAATGCGCCGAAGTTAACGGCGTTTGATCAGCCAGCTATTCAGGCATAAGAAGTGAATAGCGCCCGGAAACGGGCGCTGAGGTTATGCAAACGTAAAGCTGCCTGATGCGCTATGCTTATCAGGCCTACATAGTCCCTGCAATATATTGAATTAGCAAGGTTTTGTAG
>NZ_JAWRYI010001694.1:0-235 GCF_046534705.1 Pseudomonas sp. SIMBA_068 | reverse complement strand
CCCTTAACAATTTTTTGCATTTTCTGCAGCGCATCATATGCGGCTAAATCGACGGCCGTTCCGTCAGTGTCCGATCTCGCCTCATTGTTGACGGAATCAGTCAAGAAGGCGATGTGACACCAATTATTTGTTCATAATCAGGAAAATGGTGTGCGCGGGAAGTGCAACGCCCCTCTCATTTGACCTGGATCATTGACGTAATATTTTTGTAATGTAAGCCGCAATACCGTGTCAG
>NZ_JAWRYI010001693.1:0-235 GCF_046534705.1 Pseudomonas sp. SIMBA_068 | reverse complement strand
CAGCCAGGAAGGCCGCGACTGGCGCATCGTCCTCGCCCGCCCGTTGCTCAGCGGGCGCCTCGGTGACTGGCAAGCCGAGGGGCAGAAGGTGCTGCAGGAAATCAACGCTGCGCGCAAGTTGCCGCGCCAGTGCGGCGGCCAGCCCTTTGCTGGCGCACCGGCGCTGACCTGGAATACCACCTTGGCCGGCGTGGCCGCCGACCACACCCGGGCCATGGCCAACCAGAACTTCTTC
>NZ_JAWRYI010001692.1:0-235 GCF_046534705.1 Pseudomonas sp. SIMBA_068 | reverse complement strand
GATCGTAACTTTGATACGGTAATTTGCCAAACAGACGCACGGCGATTCGCTGCACCAGCGGCATTTGTGACGCGCCGCCAACCAGCACCAGACTGTCGATTTGACTCGGCTTCAGACGCGCATCGCGCAACGCCTGTTCAATCGGCACTCGCAAGCGATTGAGCAGCGGCAACCACAAATCTTCCAGTTCATTCTCGTAAAAATCGCATTCCCGTGCTTCATCCTGGTACTGCCA
>NZ_JAWRYI010000186.1:0-337 GCF_046534705.1 Pseudomonas sp. SIMBA_068 | reverse complement strand
CTGCTGGCGTTAAGTCGCATGGACGATTGCGCGCCGATTGCGGCTTATATCTCCCAGGAGAAAGCGCGTACCGCCGCGCTGGGGCGTCGTGAAACTAAGGGCTATGAAGAGATGGTGAACAACGGACGTACCGCGTTCGTGACTGCGCCGTTATTAACGTCGCTGGAAGGCGGCGTACCGGTTGTTGTGGATGGGCAAATTATTGGTGCCGTGGGCGTTTCTGGTTTAACCGGAGCACAGGATGCGCAGGTCGCGAAAGCGGCAGCAGCGGTGTTGGCGAAATAAGCGAAAACGAGGAGATAAACAATGAGTCAAACCATAACCCAGAGCCGTTTAC
>NZ_JAWRYI010001691.1:0-235 GCF_046534705.1 Pseudomonas sp. SIMBA_068 | reverse complement strand
CCATCAAAGCGAAACCCCGGCACTTCAACCTGCGGGTAGCGGTCGGTGATGAGCAGAAAGCCTTGCTGGCTTTTACACAACATTTTGCGAAACTTGTACGCCCGCCAGCAGGAAAGCAGATAGATAACCAGTGCAGTAATATTGCCAGGCGGTGTTGAGGGCTTTTCGTGCACATGTGCCGCTTTACTTCGCAGATAACGCCCAAAAGGTGCGCCAATAACAGGGAGCTGTGAAA
>NZ_JAWRYI010001690.1:0-235 GCF_046534705.1 Pseudomonas sp. SIMBA_068 | reverse complement strand
CTTATCCGCATTCGTGACAACGGCTGCGGCATCGTGAAAAGCGAGCTGTCGATGGCGCTGGCCCGACACGCCACCAGTAAAATCGCCTCACTGGATGACCTGGAAGCGATCATGAGCCTGGGTTTTCGCGGTGAAGCGCTCGCCAGTATCAGTTCTGTCTCCCGCCTGACCTTAACCTCACGTACCGCCGATCAAACCGAAGCCTGGCAGGCCTATGCGGAAGGGCGTGATATGA
>NZ_JAWRYI010001689.1:0-235 GCF_046534705.1 Pseudomonas sp. SIMBA_068 | reverse complement strand
GGATCGACCAGCGTATAGGTGAGATCACTGAGAATATTCATCAGCAAACCTATCAGCGTAAAAATATAGAGCGTGCCAAACATCACCGGATAGTCGCGTTGGAGAGTCGCATCATAGCCGAGCAGCCCGAGTCCGTTGAGCGAGAACATGACCTCGATCAGCACTGAACTGGTAAAGAACATGCTGATGAAGGTGGCGGGGAAGCTGGCGATCACCAGCAGCATCGCATTGCGAA
>NZ_JAWRYI010001688.1:0-235 GCF_046534705.1 Pseudomonas sp. SIMBA_068 | reverse complement strand
GTCGTAGCCTGCTATTTTGGCAAATGTTTCTAAGTCTTTTAAACGAACCTGCGAGAGCATAAATGCTTTCATTGGCTCTTTTGCAAGCTCCAACGCTTGTACAGACGTAACTTGCTCATTTAAATAAGGCTCTATGGCTACGTCATTAACCTTTTGATAAATAGGCGCCATGATAAAAATACTTAAAAATAAAGACATGCCCAACAGTACTTGATTAGAGGGTGTTTGCTGCAAA
>NZ_JAWRYI010001687.1:0-235 GCF_046534705.1 Pseudomonas sp. SIMBA_068 | reverse complement strand
CTACAAAAGTTACAAATGATGAAATTTATTGGTTTAATAACGAAGAAAAAGCAACATCAATCCCCCACTTTGCTACGCCTAAAACATTTCATAATAATGGTAACTACATTGTTTCAATGGGTAACGTATGCCGCTGGCTAGAAGAGCAAGCTGAAAGTTTAGGCGTAGAAATATTTCCAGGCTTTAGCGCACATTCACTTATTATTGAAGACGACGCAGTAAAAGGTATTGTTAC
>NZ_JAWRYI010001686.1:0-235 GCF_046534705.1 Pseudomonas sp. SIMBA_068 | reverse complement strand
ATAGAAAAGTCGGTAACGCCTCCTGCACTTGAAGCCACACTAAAATCAGAAGCGTTGTAGTTAAAAATACCTTGGCGCTGAGCTATTTGGTCAACTAAAGATGCATTATCTACAGCCTGAAATTGCTGCTCTGAGTATGCATCTGCTGTGCTATCATCTTCTATAATGGTGTTGTTTGTTGAGGCTGTTTGAGTTTGCTCTGTTTCTTCACTTTCGCTATTAGGCTCAATAGTTG
>NZ_JAWRYI010001685.1:0-235 GCF_046534705.1 Pseudomonas sp. SIMBA_068 | reverse complement strand
CTGGGTGCCGTTGCCGTGGTGGTAGTCGACGTCGAGGATGGCGACCTTGCGCTTGCCTTGGTCCAGGAAGGCCTGGGCGGCGATGGCGGCGTTGTTCAGGTAGCAATAACCGCCCATGACTTCGCCGGCGGCGTGGTGCCCCGGTGGGCGGCACAGGGCAAAGGCCGAATGGGCGCCCTGCTGGATTGCCGCCTGGGCCGTGAGGGCGACCTGGGCGGCGCTGTAGGCGGCCTGC
>NZ_JAWRYI010001684.1:0-235 GCF_046534705.1 Pseudomonas sp. SIMBA_068 | reverse complement strand
GACCAGCAACTTCTTGCCGTGGCTGAGGCTCTGCATCACCGACACCGGCCGACCGTCCTGCAGTACCCGTAGTGAAGCGGACTGGGAAATCACCCCGCTCTTCACCAGCTCCTGCATCGGCCGCCCCAGCAGCTCGGCGCCGTTCAGGCCGGTGAGGCGCTCGTAGGCCTGGTTGACCTTGAGGGTCTGGCCCTGGCCATCGGTGATGTAGACGCCGTCATGCAGCGCATTGAGC
>NZ_JAWRYI010001683.1:0-235 GCF_046534705.1 Pseudomonas sp. SIMBA_068 | reverse complement strand
CGGCGAACCTCGGCCTTGTAGCGGCGGTAGTCGTCGCCGAACTTGGATTCGAGATAGCGCTCCTCGCGGGCGATTACCTGTTTCTGGATCACAATCAGCACCAATGGAAGCAAAGCCAAGGCGATTGCTCCGTCGAAGCCGACCGCAATGCCGGCATAGACAAGCGCCATGCCGAGATACATGGGATTGCGGGTCCACCGATAAGGGCCGGTCGTTGCCATGAGGGTCGTTGGTC
>NZ_JAWRYI010001682.1:0-235 GCF_046534705.1 Pseudomonas sp. SIMBA_068 | reverse complement strand
GAGCGGCGCCAGGCGCGTTTGCCTGCAGCGTTTCTGGGGGTTGCACAAGAAGTGGCCGGTTCACAGTTCTAGGTCAGTGATGCAGATACAAAATCTGCCTATACCACTATCGCCAGCTTTTGCCTGAACGCCACAGAACCGTCGCACAGGCTTCCTAGCATGGCCCCATCTCTTCGATGAGGCCCTGCCATGAACAACGCCACCTCGGGCGCACAAATGAAAGTGCGCAATATCC
>NZ_JAWRYI010001681.1:0-235 GCF_046534705.1 Pseudomonas sp. SIMBA_068 | reverse complement strand
CCGCCACGCGCCGCGCGTCCTGCTGGCTGACGAAGTGGGTTTAGGGAAAACCATTGAAGCCGGGATGATCCTGCATCAGCAACTGCTCTCTGGCGCTGCTGAACGTGTGCTAATTATCGTCCCGGAAACCTTACAGCATCAGTGGCTGGTAGAAATGCTGCGCCGTTTCAACCTGCGCTTTGCGCTATTTGATGATGAGCGTTATGCCGAAGCTCAGCACGATGCTTACAACCCG
>NZ_JAWRYI010001680.1:0-235 GCF_046534705.1 Pseudomonas sp. SIMBA_068 | reverse complement strand
AGGAACAACAGGTAGGTGCCAAACATCATCACCAGCAGCGTGGGCAGGAACACCCCGCTGATATCCAGTTCACCAATCACAGAGGGGCTCCGTCGAGGCCGGGGGGCAGTTGCGGTTGTTCGGCGGGTTCGAGCATCACTTCCACACCCGGCAACAGCGCCAGTCGCAGGCCGCTCAGGGCATGCAGCAGGTGGGTGCGGGCATCGCCGCGCTCGTACAGCTCATCCAGGTTCAA
>NZ_JAWRYI010001679.1:0-235 GCF_046534705.1 Pseudomonas sp. SIMBA_068 | reverse complement strand
CATTTCCTCTCATTTATTTGATAGAAAGTCAGCGTTAATCTTGATCGTCCTCGCAAAATGAAACATTCATTTCTTTCTGCATTCTCTTTAAAACGCCCATTTGCTAAAACGGATAAAAATCCTGCGCCGATCGGGTTGATGGGATCACATCATTAAAAGGTTAGAGCGACGACGGCGGGCTTTCTATAGTGGAGCCCTGAGCAGCACCAGCCTGCACGTATAAAAGGAAAAGTTA
>NZ_JAWRYI010001678.1:0-235 GCF_046534705.1 Pseudomonas sp. SIMBA_068 | reverse complement strand
AAGCCGCGCACCGCATCAACTTTGATATCGGCGGTGGCGGTTGGCATGACGATCAGTGCCTTCACGCCTAACCGTGCGGAAGAAAACGCGACGCCCTGCGCGTGGTTACCCGCAGAAGCGGTGATCACGCCGTGCGCTTTTTGTTCTTCCGTCAGGCCCGCCATCATGGCGTATGCACCGCGCAGCTTAAAGCTGTGCACCGGCTGGCGATCTTCGCGCTTCACCAGAATCACGT
>NZ_JAWRYI010001677.1:0-235 GCF_046534705.1 Pseudomonas sp. SIMBA_068 | reverse complement strand
CCAGAAGCGGTGGCAATGCAGCGGGTTACGGGTGACGCCTGCACCGACCATCGCCACCAGCGCCAGCCCCTGACGCAGGCGCAGTTCGCCAGGTAATCCCGCTTCGTCGAGGATTTTCAGCGCACTGTCGGCCACTTCTGAGGTGTAGCAAAATTGCAGCAACTGGCGATCGTTATGTACGCCAACCGCCAGCGGGCGTACCTGCGCGCGTTTCAGGATTTGGTCGATCTCTTTA
>NZ_JAWRYI010001676.1:0-235 GCF_046534705.1 Pseudomonas sp. SIMBA_068 | reverse complement strand
CGCCATGCCTATGCATAATAAAACCCAGCCGAAGTCGTAGCGTGTAAACGGCAATTTCTGATTGTGTTTCGATAGTGTGTTGTGCTGCATAAAGTCCTGTCCAGAAAGAAGTCGGCCTCGCAAAAATGAATAAACCCAGTTTCTCTTGCGCAACAGGTGGAGAAGTCGAATACGCAGTATGTAAAAAATGAGGCAACAGATTCACTGGGGAGGTCGCGAGGAGGCGCAATTCTAC
>NZ_JAWRYI010001675.1:0-235 GCF_046534705.1 Pseudomonas sp. SIMBA_068 | reverse complement strand
AAATTTGACCTGCGGGTCGTGCAGGGGCATGGCTCTCATCCACGCGTATTGCGGGAGGCAGGTGCCGACGACGCCGATATGCTGGTTGCTGTAACCAGTTCAGATGAAACCAATATGGTTGCCTGCCAGGTAGCCTACTCACTTTTCAACACCCCTAATCGCATCGCTCGTATCCGCTCACCAGACTACGTGCGCGATGCCGATAAGCTATTTCATTCAGATGCTGTGCCGATTG
>NZ_JAWRYI010001674.1:0-236 GCF_046534705.1 Pseudomonas sp. SIMBA_068 | reverse complement strand
GCAGACCGCACGCCTGCACGGTGCAGCCTGGTGTCATCGCTTTCGGGTAAAAGTACACCAGAACGCGCTGTCCCTGGAAGTCGGTCAGATTCACGTGTTCGCCGTCCTGATCGGGCAGGCTAAATGCGGGTGCAGTATCTCCGGCTTTCAGTGGATTCATTACATCTCTCCATTTTCTTATTCAGGCTGTGGGTAATACACCATCCGGTCAGAAACGGCCAGAGGGAAAATTACCA
>NZ_JAWRYI010001673.1:0-236 GCF_046534705.1 Pseudomonas sp. SIMBA_068 | reverse complement strand
CCCCATCCAGACGCCCTGAGAAATATTATGGGTGCGGTCACGGTGTAACAGGGAGAACAGCGCAATATCCGATTTACCCCCGCTGTAGCGCCGATTGAGCGCTTCCGTTTTCAGCACGGCGTAACGGATAAGCGCGGCGTCATGATGATGGTCCTGTTCGGCGCTATCGGTAAAGTCGGTCAGTAACGCAAAACTGATATTCGCTAAGGCGTTACCGAGATAGCAGATTTCCAGAG
>NZ_JAWRYI010001672.1:0-236 GCF_046534705.1 Pseudomonas sp. SIMBA_068 | reverse complement strand
AAGCTTGCGCATCGGGCATGGCAACGTCACAAACGCCCTTCCCCCACCCGGTGCTGATAACTCTGCTGAAACGTTATCATCCCCACCTGCTGCCCGGTTTGAATAACATGCGGTAACTGGTGGGTTTTCCCTTCGCGAATCAAATTCCCCACCGCGGGTGTGTTAATCAGCAATTCAAATAGCGCCACGCGTCCTTCCTGTTTATCCACTTCCAGCTTTTGTGACAACACGGCCCG
>NZ_JAWRYI010001671.1:0-236 GCF_046534705.1 Pseudomonas sp. SIMBA_068 | reverse complement strand
AGGCAACGAAAACGGTGCCCGCCACAACCAAATGGTGCAGGTTAAAATCACTCAAAATCCTAGCCGCAATATGAACGCAGTAGGTAAAGTGGTTGATGTACTAGGTGAGCATTTAGCACCAGGTATGGAAATTGAAGTTGCCCTTCGTAATCACGACATTCCGCATGTTTGGCCAGAAGAGGTTGACGCACAAGTCGCCCACTTAGGCGAATTTGTAGAAGATGCAGACAAACAAG
>NZ_JAWRYI010001670.1:0-236 GCF_046534705.1 Pseudomonas sp. SIMBA_068 | reverse complement strand
ACCACGTCCCAGGTGGGGATAAAGGTGTCCTTGCCCACCATGCGCAGGAAGCGCGGGGCAGACAGCCCGCCCATCTGGTTGCCATGTTTGGCCAGGTACTGCCAGAGCCCGGTGATGTCCTGCACCGGCCAGTCGGCGATGAAGGCGCCAAAGCTGCCGTGCTGCTTTTGCACATCGAGGATCATCTGCGCGTTGCGCGGCACGCTCTTGAGCTTGCCCAAGTGGCGGATGATCCG
>NZ_JAWRYI010000185.1:0-338 GCF_046534705.1 Pseudomonas sp. SIMBA_068 | reverse complement strand
GCCTCATTTGTAAGTCGATTTTTAATGATTGTTCCACATTAGCCGCAATACGGCAAACACTATTATAAGCGAGCCACTGGGTAAGTGTAATTTACACCCAGCCCAGAGATGAAAATACTGAGATACGAGTAAAAAGATTTAAAAAAATGTATGAAAGCTATTGCAGTTATTATTTTGCTCTAGTTACTCACAGTTTGTGCATAACTTTTAAAAAACACGTTCATTTTGCAAACAAATCCACAATACAAGATCGAAAACGTGTTGTTCTCCACAGATTCTGTGGATAAACATGTTTATATAGTTGTATTTATCCCTGTAACTTTTATTACGACCGATAC
>NZ_JAWRYI010001669.1:0-236 GCF_046534705.1 Pseudomonas sp. SIMBA_068 | reverse complement strand
ACCACACTTACCGGTTTGAAATAATGCTAGATTTTCGTTAAAGCCATTAGCTGACTAACCCGCAGGACCTGATTCATTCATAACATCAACATAGTACTGAAGAGTTTTTTCCCATTCAGGTGTATTAAACTGAGGCTTCCAGTTTTCGTCAAACCAACGTGCACCGAATGAGTTAGCCATTGATGTAATAAGCGCAATATTTTCTCCCCAACCGGCTTTACCACGCAAACACATAC
>NZ_JAWRYI010001668.1:0-236 GCF_046534705.1 Pseudomonas sp. SIMBA_068 | reverse complement strand
GTGTGACTAAGGGCAAACGCCAAATTGCCTGATGCGCTACGCGCATCAGGCAAGATAAGGCGCTCTGGATCAACAACCTAAGGGCAATTCTCTGATGAGGATTGCCCTTTTCTTTACCAGACATCTCCCCCCACAAGAATTGGCCCTACCAATTCTTCGCTTATCTGACCTCTGGTTCACAATTTCCCAATTAAAACTCACATCAATGTTGCCAATACATAACATTTAGTTAACCA
>NZ_JAWRYI010001667.1:0-236 GCF_046534705.1 Pseudomonas sp. SIMBA_068 | reverse complement strand
GCTGAGGTTACACAAGCAACACTGAATGAGCGCTTAGTGAGCATTATTGAATTTGTTGTGTATGTTTACATAATAGGTAAATGCTGAGGGTATGCTTAACTATGTAGACTATACAAACGTCATTAAGTACGCTTGAAGGAGGTTATTGATATGATTAAAGCATGGATTTTAATGTTGGTTATACTGTCGTCTTCGGTATTGGCAAATACTGAGAACGTAATAAACGTAGACAGAGC
>NZ_JAWRYI010001666.1:0-236 GCF_046534705.1 Pseudomonas sp. SIMBA_068 | reverse complement strand
ACGTTATAAGAATTACAGCGATGAATTCCCGACAACAAACTATTCTACAGATGGTCATTGACCAGGGTCAGGTTAGCGTAACCGATCTGGCAAAAGCCACTGGAGTTTCTGAAGTTACCATTCGCCAGGATCTCAACACACTCGAAAAACTGAGTTACCTCCGCCGTGCACATGGCTTTGCTGTTTCGCTTGATAGTGATGACGTCGAAACCCGTATGATGAGCAACTATACGCTG
>NZ_JAWRYI010001665.1:0-236 GCF_046534705.1 Pseudomonas sp. SIMBA_068 | reverse complement strand
GAAGATGTTGATTGGCATTCCAGACTACGACAACTACGTCGAGCATATGAAGACCAACCATCCCGACAAGCCGTACATGAGCTATGAAGAATTCTTCCGCGAACGCCAGAACGCGCGCTACGGCGGCGATGGTAAAGGCGGTATGCGCTGTTGTTAATGGAGAGAGCATGAACCCGATTGCAGTTACCCTACTCACCGGTTTTTTAGGCGCAGCAGGGTGGTTTTGCCCGCGCCTA
>NZ_JAWRYI010001664.1:0-236 GCF_046534705.1 Pseudomonas sp. SIMBA_068 | reverse complement strand
CAGCATTTAGAGCAATCAAAAAAGAAGATCCTACTGCTGAAGGCTTTAAAAAATACAATACCTCTAGTTTAAAACGATTATTTTTAGCAGGCGAACGCCTCGATCCGCCCACATACAATTGGCTAAAAGAGAAAACTCAACTTCCGGTACTCGATCATTGGTGGCAAACCGAAACAGGCTGGGCCATTGCGTGTAATCCAGTAGGGATAGAAACATTAACAACCAAACCTGGCAGC
>NZ_JAWRYI010001663.1:0-236 GCF_046534705.1 Pseudomonas sp. SIMBA_068 | reverse complement strand
ACAGTCTTGGAGATCATCTTTTCGCGAACGCCGATCTGGCCACGAAAATATTCATGCCAATACTCAGCCTGAGCTTGGCGAACCTTATCGGCCCGATCACAGTCCTGCTCGACGACTCCGGCTATATCACTTCGCTCATCGCTCGCAGCCCTACGGTGCAACAAAAGTAGTCGCAACCGTTGCGCTCCGGGGGGCGGTTGCCCTCGGAGCGCAGGACCAGGGACTTGCCGGCGATG
>NZ_JAWRYI010001662.1:0-236 GCF_046534705.1 Pseudomonas sp. SIMBA_068 | reverse complement strand
GTAGATACCTGCAATTTCAGGTGTTACTTTATCGCCTTCTTCTACAGATGTATCGTGAATACCTTTAGCCATAAAAGAAAAGCGCTCACCAGGCTTTTGTAATGGTTTTGCGGTAACAATATTTACAGTTGCACCCAATCCACCGGTTGGTGAATCAGCGCGTGCAGTTTTCATTACTTCAAGTGAACTTACACCTTCTGATGATAAGTTTTCAAAGTTAAATGAGCGTGTAAAAC
>NZ_JAWRYI010001661.1:0-236 GCF_046534705.1 Pseudomonas sp. SIMBA_068 | reverse complement strand
CCAGGGCCGAAGCGCGCAGCAGGCGCAGGCCGCGCTGGCAGGCGAGTGTCTTGATTTGCGACAGGGGGCGGCGCTCGACGATCATCTGGCGCAGGTCGTCGTCCAGGTGCAGCAGTTCGGCGATGGCGCTGCGGCCGCGGTAGCCACTGCCACGGCACTGGCCACAGCCCTGCACGCGGACGAACTTCCAGCCGGCCACGCCTTCGCGGGTCAGGCCCGAGCCATACAGGGTATCG
>NZ_JAWRYI010000184.1:0-338 GCF_046534705.1 Pseudomonas sp. SIMBA_068 | reverse complement strand
ATCCGTAAGATGCTTTTCTGTGACTGGTGAGTACTCAACCAAGTCATTCTGAGAATAGTGTATGCGGCGACCGAGTTGCTCTTGCCCGGCGTCAATACGGGATAATACCGCGCCACATAGCAGAACTTTAAAAGTGCTCATCATTGGAAAACGTTCTTCGGGGCGAAAACTCTCAAGGATCTTACCGCTGTTGAGATCCAGTTCGATGTAACCCACTCGTGCACCCAACTGATCTTCAGCATCTTTTACTTTCACCAGCGTTTCTGGGTGAGCAAAAACAGGAAGGCAAAATGCCGCAAAAAAGGGAATAAGGGCGACACGGAAATGTTGAATACTCA
>NZ_JAWRYI010001660.1:0-236 GCF_046534705.1 Pseudomonas sp. SIMBA_068 | reverse complement strand
CCAGTGAATTGATTTTCCGCTCCATCGAGCGCCTGGATACCATCAAGGTCGACGAAAAAGACGCCAAAGACTACGTATCCGAAGTTGATCGCGCTGCCGAGCAGAAGATCATCGACGCGCTGCGCAAAGCCTACCCGACCCACGCCATCCTCGGCGAAGAAACCGGCCTGCACGCCGGCAGCGGCGAAGGCGAAGACTACCTGTGGATCATCGACCCACTGGACGGCACCACCAAC
>NZ_JAWRYI010001659.1:0-236 GCF_046534705.1 Pseudomonas sp. SIMBA_068 | reverse complement strand
AAGGGATGTAATTGAGCAATAAAAAAAGCCCGCAGCGCGGGCTTCTTTATGCTGATAAAGAGCTGATAAAGATATAATCAGATCGCCTCTTCATCCTCTTCGCCAGTACGGATGCGCACCACGCGCGCCACGTCGAAGACAAAGATTTTACCATCACCGATTTTGCCGGTCTGCGCAGTGCGCATAATGGTCTCGACGCAGGTATCAACGATATCGTCGCCCACCACCATCTCGAT
>NZ_JAWRYI010001658.1:0-236 GCF_046534705.1 Pseudomonas sp. SIMBA_068 | reverse complement strand
ACCGGTGCCGAGATGCTCACCCATGACGGCGAGGAAACCGGCATCTTGTTGGAAGGCCGCCTGGAACTGGTGGTCGGCAACGAGATCTTCATCCTCGAAGAAGGCGACAGCTATTACTTCGAAAGCACCCGCCCGCACCGTTTTCGCAACCCCTTCGACCAGCCCGCGCGGTTGATCAGCGCAGCGACGCCTTCAAACTTTTGATCCAGCGCAGTGCATTGATTCGGCAATACCCC
>NZ_JAWRYI010001657.1:0-236 GCF_046534705.1 Pseudomonas sp. SIMBA_068 | reverse complement strand
CATGCGGATATCGCGCATCGCTGGTTCAGCAAACCCAACCTGTTCCTGTTCCTGCCGGTTCCGGTATTGGTGCTGCTCTGTTCGTGGGGCATTGTGCGCGCCATTAAGCGCGAGGCGCACTATTCACCGTTCCTGCTGACGCTGGCGCTGATCTTCCTGGGCTTCTCCGGGCTGGGCATCAGTATCTGGCCAAACATTATTCCGCCATCAGTGACCATCTGGGCTGCCGCCTCACC
>NZ_JAWRYI010001656.1:0-236 GCF_046534705.1 Pseudomonas sp. SIMBA_068 | reverse complement strand
CTCATTGATTCTGCGGTTTGGTGTCAGCTGGAGGGTTAGTTACAGGGTCACTGGGTTGCTGCATCTGAAGTGACGGTTTGCTTGGGTCGGCATCCTTCGCTGGATGATCACTATCGCGGTCGAAGCAACCTCCGAGCAGCGAGAAACTGGCAGTCAACAGCAACATGGCGAACAGGTTGTTTTTCATGATGGCTACTCGTTTTTGTGAAGACCTAAACCAACGAGTCCCACCTGTC
>NZ_JAWRYI010001655.1:0-236 GCF_046534705.1 Pseudomonas sp. SIMBA_068 | reverse complement strand
ACACGTGGAGCGTGAACGTTGGCTACTGCCAGGTCGTTGCCGTGTGCCAGGGCCACGAATTCAACGCCTTTAGGGGCCTTGATGTCGGACAGGTGAACAATGGTGCCGATTTCAGCGTCAGCCAGGTCGACTTCGATGAATTCAGGCAGGTCTTTGGGCAGGCAGGAAACTTCGATTTCCGCGATTACGTGCGAGATCTCGCCGCCTTTCTTGACCGGAGCAGCTTCGTTGATGAA
>NZ_JAWRYI010000183.1:0-338 GCF_046534705.1 Pseudomonas sp. SIMBA_068 | reverse complement strand
GGGATTTTGTATCGCTTTCAGCGCAGCTCGGCGATTTGCTATCTTCGCGTGTCCCCTAATCCAGAAGCCGCGTGCCAAGCGGCCTGCATGCCCTACAAAGAGAACAACGAGCGATGACTTCCGTGCCCAGCAGTATCGAGCAGCCCTCGCGGCCGCTGACCCGCAGTGACTACAAGACCCTTTCACTGTCCGCCCTGGGCGGTGCGCTGGAGTTCTACGACTTCATCATCTTCGTGTTCTTCGCCACAGTGGTCGGCAAGCTGTTCTTCCCGGCCGACATGCCCGAGTGGCTGCGCCTGATGCAAACCTTCGGCATCTTCGCCGCCGGCTATCTGGCG
>NZ_JAWRYI010001654.1:0-236 GCF_046534705.1 Pseudomonas sp. SIMBA_068 | reverse complement strand
CCGAGTTCACCCGCGACCTGTTCGAAGCCCAGCATGTGACCGTGGTGCCGGGGTCGTACCTGTCGCGTGAGGTGGACGGCGTGAACCCGGGTGCCGGGCGTGTGCGCATGGCGCTGGTTGCACCGCTGGCCGAGTGCATCGAGGCGGCAGAGCGGATTCGGGACTTTCTTCGCGCCTGACATTGCAGCAAATAATTAAGGCACGCGCGAGTCGCTGCCAGTTGAGACTGAAGCACC
>NZ_JAWRYI010001653.1:0-236 GCF_046534705.1 Pseudomonas sp. SIMBA_068 | reverse complement strand
CCTTCGAAGACACCTGGAACCGCCGCGAAATCAAGGACTGCCCGGACCTGCTGCAACTGGCTCGCAGCTCGCTACCCTCCACCACCCTGCAGATCCACTACCGCTCGGCCTACCGCGAGCTGATCGGTTTCTCCAACGCCTCGTTCTACGGCAACCGCCTGAGCATCCCGGTACGCCATCCCCAGGCCAATATCCTCGCCATCAAGCCGCTGGAGCTGATCCGCGTGGACGGCGTC
>NZ_JAWRYI010001652.1:0-236 GCF_046534705.1 Pseudomonas sp. SIMBA_068 | reverse complement strand
CGACGAGGGAACCGACCAGGCCGACGACCTTGGGGTTGCTCGGGTCCAGCGGGCCTTCAACAGTAATGTCCAACTGGCGGGCAAGCTGCACGTTGTTGCCCACATCCGGGTGCAGGTCCAGCGGCAGATGGTAGGCCAGCAAGCTGATGTCGTGTTTGAGCAGGGTTTTCAGGCGGCGCTGCTTCATGCCGGTGATGCACGGGTTCTCACCCTTCCAGATATACCCGTGATGCACC
>NZ_JAWRYI010001651.1:0-236 GCF_046534705.1 Pseudomonas sp. SIMBA_068 | reverse complement strand
ATGTTACCGAACAGTCGCAAACCGAGTGAAACTGGTTTGGACAGCAGGCTTACCCCTTCAAGGATTAAGTTGACAGGAATGAACGCCCAGTGATTGAACGGCTGCAGCGTCAACTCTTTCGTGAAGCCGCCGATGCCTTTCATTTTGATGCTGTAGAACAGAATCAGGATAAATACGCCCAGTGCCATAGACAGCGTTACGTTCACGTCCGCAGACGGAACCACACGCAGTGCAGG
>NZ_JAWRYI010001650.1:0-236 GCF_046534705.1 Pseudomonas sp. SIMBA_068 | reverse complement strand
ACCTATCAGTTGCTAACGATGGCGGCGGCCGTGATAGCGATGCACGTGATCCGGGCGATGCAGTAGCAGCCGGCGAATGTGGTAATAATGGTGCGCAAGGGTCTAGCTGGCATGGTACGCACGTTGCGGGTACTGTTGCAGCCGTTACAAATAATGGTGAAGGCGTTGCCGGTGTTGCTTATGACGCAAAAGTAGTTCCAGTACGTGTACTTGGTAAATGTGGTGGTTTAACGTCT
>NZ_JAWRYI010001649.1:0-236 GCF_046534705.1 Pseudomonas sp. SIMBA_068 | reverse complement strand
GTTCTGCTGTCGCGTCGTTAATTATGGCGGACACTCATCACGCGCAAGGGCCCGGTAAAAGCGTTCTGGGCATCGGGCAGCGAATTGTTTCCATCATGGTTGAAATGGTGGAAACACGTCTGCGGCTGGCGGTGGTTGAGCTGGAAGAGGAAAAAGCTAATCTCTTTCAACTTTTACTGATGCTGGGCCTGACGATGCTTTTCGCTGCATTTGGTCTTATGAGCCTGATGGTGCTA
>NZ_JAWRYI010001648.1:0-236 GCF_046534705.1 Pseudomonas sp. SIMBA_068 | reverse complement strand
ATTGGCGGCAAATAATGCCAGCATGAGCGCATTTAATTTAAACTTTTGCATGTGTGTGCCTTTTGGTTATTGTTTTGTGTGGTGTGTCAGTGCAGTAAAAACACAACCAACAAATTGTAACCAAAAGGTGAATGTTTTGTGATGAATACGTATGCAGTATAGCCTGCTTAGGCTGTAGCTATTTTGAGCAATTTAGCTAGCAATAGCTTAAATACTCACTACCACCCTAATGGCTA
>NZ_JAWRYI010001647.1:0-236 GCF_046534705.1 Pseudomonas sp. SIMBA_068 | reverse complement strand
ATCTATGCACCGCTGTTGCTGAAGCAGCTTTCCGATCGCAAACCAGCCAATACCGTAGTGACCACCGACGTCGGTCAGCACCAGATGTGGACGGCGCAACACATGGCATTCAGTGCGCCAGAGAACTTCATCACCTCCAGCGGCTTAGGCACCATGGGCTTTGGTTTACCCGCCGCCATCGGTGCGCAGGTTGCACGCCCGGAAGATACGGTTATCTGTGTCTCGGGCGATGGCTC
>NZ_JAWRYI010000182.1:0-339 GCF_046534705.1 Pseudomonas sp. SIMBA_068 | reverse complement strand
GTCGGTGGCGGTGCCGCTGTATTTGAGCGTCACGGTCACATCGGTTTGCGCCGGGTTGCTCAGGGTCAGGGTGTAGTGCGCGGTTGCGCCTTCGGTCACCGATGTGTCGCCAGTGATGCTGATGGTGGTGTTGTTGACCACGTCGGTGACTTTGGTGACTACGGTGCTGCCGTCGACGATCAGGTGTTCGTACTTGTCACCGCCGCTGACCACGCCGGTGATCTTGTTGCTGACATCGTTGGCGCCCACGTACGCATCGTTAGGCGCGGTGGCGGTAGTGACGCCGCTGGACTTGCCATTACCGATAGTGATGGTCGAACCGTTATCCAGCTTCACCAC
>NZ_JAWRYI010001646.1:0-236 GCF_046534705.1 Pseudomonas sp. SIMBA_068 | reverse complement strand
AAGCCGTTGGCAGCCAAAAAGCCGATTGAAGGGCCCAGCTGCGGGAACATGCCGAACCAGGCACGCTTGCCCGGTGGTGCGTTTTCGGTCGCCAGCAGCGCCGCGCCGCCCCATTCGCCACCCAGGCCCAGGCCTTGGCCGAAGCGCAGCAGGCAAAGCAGGATCGGCGCCCACACGCCAATGCTGTCATAGCCGGGCAGCACGCCGATGGCGGTGGTGGAGACGCCCATCAACAG
>NZ_JAWRYI010001645.1:0-236 GCF_046534705.1 Pseudomonas sp. SIMBA_068 | reverse complement strand
GCTGGTGTTCTCCACCCTGTCCGTGTGGTTGCGTGAAGCCGGTGTTGCCCGCGAGACCATCGGCTACGCCAGCCTGATCGGCCTGGCCTACGCCTTCAAGTGGGTGTGGTCGCCGCTGCTCGACCAATGGCGCCTGCCCCTGTTGGGTGGCCTGGGTCGGCGTCGTTCGTGGCTGCTGTTGTCGCAAGCGCTCGTGGTCATCGGCCTGGTCGGCATGAGCCTGTGCGACCCGCAAC
>NZ_JAWRYI010001644.1:0-236 GCF_046534705.1 Pseudomonas sp. SIMBA_068 | reverse complement strand
CCAGCGGAGAGCAGTGCGGTACCGAGCGCCAGAGCGGCAAAAGTCTTTTTCAACATCCTGTTCCTTCCTATGCAATTGAGGTTGAGGGTCAAGCTTTGCGGCCCAGCATGCGGGTCAGGGTCGCGTCACGGTCGATGAAATGGTGCTTGAGCGCTGCCAAGGCATGCAGCACGGCAAAAATGACCAGGCCCCAGGCCAGCCACAGGTGAATCACACCCGCCACGTCTGCCTGATCG
>NZ_JAWRYI010001643.1:0-236 GCF_046534705.1 Pseudomonas sp. SIMBA_068 | reverse complement strand
GGCGATTTTATTGGTGACGAAGACATCATTGATTACGGTGTGTCTGTATCAAAAGATGGATTCACATTTGGCGTATCAGACACTGATATGGATGAGTCAGATGTAAAAGTTTACGTTGCTTACGCTGTAGACTTCAGCCTATAAACAAACATGTGTTACTTGCTGCAACTGAAGGGCCATTTGGCCCTTTTTTTTATACTAAGGCAAATTTGTTTAAGTATTCATGATTGTATAAC
>NZ_JAWRYI010001642.1:0-236 GCF_046534705.1 Pseudomonas sp. SIMBA_068 | reverse complement strand
CACTGCGCTTGGCCAACTCATGATCACGCCGGCAGGCCAACACAAACGGTTCGCTGACCAGGGGCACGAACTCGATGTCCGGGTGCTGCCCACTCATCATGTTGATACCGAAATCAGCTTCCCCACGCAGGACCGCTTCAAGCCCCTCGTTGGCGCTCAAGTCCAGCAGGCGGATGCGGATTTTTGGGTAGCGTTCGTTGTACAGACGAATCACCGAGGGCAGGAAATAGAACGCC
>NZ_JAWRYI010001641.1:0-236 GCF_046534705.1 Pseudomonas sp. SIMBA_068 | reverse complement strand
GTTTCCTGGTACATCGGATGCAGCTGGTCGAGCATGGTGGTGATCGCGTAAGGGCACAGGTCGAAGATTTCGCGTACCAGCTTGATGATCTTGTCGTCGCTGATCTTGCCGGTGCCGAAAGTATTCAGCGAGATCGACGTAGGCTGCGCTACACCGATGGCGTAGGACACTTGAATCTCGCAACGCTCGGCCAGGCCGGCGGCGACAATGTTCTTGGCCACGTAACGACCGGCGTA
>NZ_JAWRYI010001640.1:0-236 GCF_046534705.1 Pseudomonas sp. SIMBA_068 | reverse complement strand
CATTGAATGCGGCTATTGAAGCAGCTCGTGCAGGTGAAGCCGGACGTGGTTTTGCAGTAGTGGCAGATGAAGTTCGACAATTAGCTCATCGCACCAAAGAATCAACGCAAGAGATAGAAGAAACAGTCATAGAATTGCAAAAAGGGTCAACTTTGGCTGTAGAGTTAATGAAAACAAGTTTGCAAGGCAGTGAAAAAAGCGTATCAGAAGCTGATGCAGTTGGAGAATTAATGCAG
>NZ_JAWRYI010001639.1:0-236 GCF_046534705.1 Pseudomonas sp. SIMBA_068 | reverse complement strand
GGAAGACAAACAGGGATTTGAGATTATTGGCGGTAAATCAGGGACGACTTCCGAAGCAGGTCAATGCTGGGCGTCTCTTGGGGTAGTCAATGATCGTGAATATATTACTGTTGTCATGGGTGCTCCGCTAGAAGATATACGTCATCCAGACAGGCAGCAAATAAAAGATACGATGAAGTTATATCAAAAAGTGACGTCTATTTAAGAAGTGGAATTTTGAATTTGCAAGAGTCACC
>NZ_JAWRYI010001638.1:0-237 GCF_046534705.1 Pseudomonas sp. SIMBA_068 | reverse complement strand
ATTCCACGATGTAGTGCTAAAAAATGGCCCAGTACCACTTAACGTACTAGAAAACTTTGTAAATGAATGGGTAGCAAGCAAAAAAGCTTAATCCCAATTTATAAAGCTAACTAAAAGGTCGCTTATGCGACATTTTTTGTATTTTGTACCATTTGGCAATAATAGGTTAAGCTAAACAAAAAGGTATTTAAAAGGCGCAAAAATTATGGAGTTATGCATACAGTTACTTAACGCACG
>NZ_JAWRYI010001637.1:0-237 GCF_046534705.1 Pseudomonas sp. SIMBA_068 | reverse complement strand
GCGTGTGGTTCAGTTCGCCTTTAGAGTGGGCAAAGGTTTTGCCGCCATCGATAATTAAAATCTTGCTCATTAATAGTTTGCCTCATTTCCTGAATATGGCGCTTAGCTTACGCGCGCTACGGTCGCAGAAAAATGGGAGGTTGATCACAACACTTTTGCTGTGGAAGCAACAATGCGCCGGTTTATGGCACCATCGGCAGGCAAACTCACCATGAAAACAATTAAAGAAAAACGCAA
>NZ_JAWRYI010000023.1:0-9080 GCF_046534705.1 Pseudomonas sp. SIMBA_068 | reverse complement strand
TCATCGGCCTGATCGCCGACGTTCAGCGGCAAGGCACCGAAGACACTGCCAGCGGAAACCCGCTGCAGGCCGTTGACCCGGATGTCGGCGATCCTGAAAGGGGAGGCCTGGGCCAGCGAGGCTTTCAGCAACAGGATGGAGAGCAACAGGCGCGGGTAGTTCATCGGGGGTTCCAGACAAGCGGATTCGAAGGGGGCAAGCGCGGGCAACCCGCTAGCAGCGGGCGATGAGGATACGGGCGGGCTGTGTACGGCGCGGTTAGCCGAGGGTAAAGATGTGTAAAGTCCGACCGGCCGGCGGTGACAGTGCCGGCCTGGGGGGCGATCATTACAGCCCCTGCAATTGCGATGTCTGGCCCCGATGATCCCTGTGCTGCTGGTCGACGACGACCGCGAACTGACTGAAATGCTCTCTTTGTACCTGGCGCGCGAAGGCTTTCAGACCACTGCCGTGAATACGGGTGAAGAAGGCGAGACCCAGGCGTTGTCCGGTCACTTCCAGGTGGTTGTGCTGGATGTGATGCTGCCGGGTATCTCTGGCATCGAAGTGCTGCGGCGCGTGCGTGCGCGCAGCCAGGTGCCGGTGCTGCTGCTGACTGCCCGTGGCGACAACATCGACCGTATTGCCGGCCTTGAGCTGGGGGCCGATGACTACGTGCCCAAGCCCAGCTCCCCGGGTGAACTGGTCGCACGCCTGCGGGCGATCCTGCGCCGGGTGCAGCCGCACCCCACGGGTGAGGGCAGTGCGCCCGAACACGTGCGCACGGGCGCATTGAAAATGTGGCCGGGCCGTCGTGAGGCGCATTGGGGCGAAGCCACGCTGGAGCTGACCGGCTCGGAGTTCAGCCTGCTCGAAGCGTTGGCCCGCCAGGCTGGCCAGCTGGTCAGCAAGCAAGACCTGTCACTCAATGCCTTGGGCCGGCCGCTGACTCGTTATGACCGGCGCATCGACGTGCACGTCAGCAGCATCCGGCAAAAGCTCGGCCCGCGCGCCGATGGCAGCAGCTGGATCCAGAGCGTGCGTGGCATGGGCTACATGCTGATAGTCGAATGATGCGCCGGCGCCTGTTCTGGAAGCTGTTCCTGGCGTTCTGGCTGGCCAACTGCCTGACTTTCCTGGTGGGTGCGGGTGCCTTCATGCTCAATGACTGGCGCGGCGATACCCCGGCGCTGCGTTCGCTGCTGGCCACCGAACTGCAGCTACTGCAGCGTTACGGTGAGCAGGCAGGCCGGCAACTGCTGGAGGTGTCACCGCAGCCGCCGGATGTGCAAGTGGGCCTTTATGACAGTAAAGGCCAACTGCTGGCGGGCAGGGCGGTGCCGGTGTCGCGTTTCGAGCAGGCGTTGAGCGACCGCGAGGGTCGCCCGCTGGTGCTGCGTGCGTCGGTGGCCACGGTGCTTGGCGAACCGCCGCGCCCGCGGGGCATGGGCCCGCTGTTCACCGGCACGCTGATGAGTGCGCTGTTTGCCTTCCTGTGCAGCCTTTACCTGACTCGCCCGTTGGCCTGGCTGCGCGAAGCCATGGCCCAGGTGGCCCAGGGTAGGTTCGATGTGCGCGTGAAGCCCAGGCTGGGCAAGCGGCGCGACGAGATTGTTGAACTGGCCGAGGACTGCGACCGCATGGCCGGCCAGCTAAAGGCGCTGGTGCAGGCGCAGCAGAACCTGCTGCACGATATTTCCCACGAACTGCGTTCACCGCTGACCCGCATGCATGCCGCCATCGGCCTGATGCGTCAGCAACCCGACCGACATGACATGCTGGAGCGGGTGGAGCGCGAGTCACGGCGCATGGACGACCTGATCGAGCAGCTACTGACCTTGGCCCGCGCCCAGGCTCGGCAGGGCGACAGCGACTTTGCCAGTGTGGATGTGGTAGACCTGCTGGCGCAGATCGTTGAAGACGCCCGTTTCGAGGCAGGCATGAAGCAGTGTCAGGTGTCCCTGCAAGCCCAAGGCGCGTTTCTTATCCATGGGCATGAAGAGTTGCTGTACCGGGCGTTCGAGAACATCATCCGCAACGCCGTGCGCTACACCGCCGCCGGCACAGAAGTGTTGGTGCAGGCTGCGCTGGCACCGGGCGGGCAATGGTTCCAGGTCAGTGTCAGCGACCACGGTCCGGGCGTAGACCCGGCGCGGCTGAAGCGCATCTTCGAGCCGTTCGACCGAGGTACCGACAGCAGCGACGATGGCTTTGGCCTGGGCCTGGCGATTGCCCAGCGGGCCATCGCCCTGCATGGCGGCTGCATCACCGCGCTGGCCGCAACCAGCGGCGGGCTGCGGGTGCGCATCGAGCTGCCGCAAGCCCGCCCTACTTGAAGCCGGTTACCGCATGGGGGACGTAAGGGGCCTGCAAGCGCGCCACCTCGGCCTCGCTCAGCTGCAGTGACAACGCGGCCAGTGCATCGTCCAGGTGGGCGGGCTTCGAGGCGCCGACGATAGGGGCGCTGACGCCGGCCTTGCCCAGTACCCAGGCCAGCGCAACCTGGGCCATCGGCACGCCCCGTTCGCCAGCGATCTGCTCGACCACATCGATCACCCGGCCGTCTTCCACCTCGGTCTTTTCATAGAACGACTGGCCGGATACATCGCTGCGGGTGCGTGCGGTCTGCTGCCCGTGCGGCCGGGTCAGGCGCCCGCGGGCCATCGGGCTCCAGGGCATCAGGCCGACCCCTTGGTCCAGGCACAGCGGGATCATTTCGCGTTCTTCTTCGCGGTAAATCAGGTTGAGGTAATTCTGCATCGACACGAAACGGCTCCAACCGTTGCTGGCCGCCACCTGCTGTGCCTTGGCGAACTGCCAGGCGTACATCGACGATGCACCGATGTAACGGGCCTTGCCGGCCTTGACCACGTCGTGCAGGGCCTCCATGGTCTCCTCGATGGGGGTGTGGTAGTCCCAGCGGTGGATCTGGTACAGGTCGACGTAGTCGGTACCCAGGCGGCTGAGGCTGGCGTCGATGTTGGCCATGATCGCCTTGCGCGACAAGCCTTGCTCGTTGGGCCGGCTGGCGCCTTCCCACATGTTGGCCGGGAAGAACACCTTGGTGGCGATCACGGTTTCTTCGCGGCGGGTGAATTCCTTCAGCAGTTTGCCGAGGATGATTTCCGAAGTGCCGGCCGAATAGCTGTTGGCGGTGTCGAAGAAGTTGATGCCTTGCTCGACGGCATGGCGAATGATAGGTCGGCTGGCGTCTTCGCCCAACGTCCAGGGATGAGTGCCGGCGTCGGGTTCGCCGAAGGTCATGCAGCCCAGGCACAGCCTGGAGATGTCCAGCCCGGTGTTACCCAGCTTTACGTATTGCATTGTCGTCTCCTTCAAGGGCGTTAGTGATTGCGTCAGCCTAACGCGGGCAGCCTTGCGCGAAAATTCCGTATTGATGCAGGTCCCATCCGCAAAAATTCACAAGCGCAGCAATGGCCGCACCTGTTGCTGGAGGAAGTCGGTAACCGCCTTGATCCGTGGGGTGGCGCGCACGTCCTCATGCACTGCGAGCCAGATTTCGATGCTCATGGTCTGCTCGGCGCTGCCGGCTTCCTTCAGGCCGTGCTCCTGCGCCATGAACGCGGGCAGGCAGGCGATTCCGATGCCGCCGGCACAGGCTTGAGCCTGGATGCGCAGGTCATTGCTGTGCAGCGCAAAGGGCTGCTGGCCGGCTTGCCGGTTCAGCCATTGCTGTTGAGGGGAACTGGCCTGCGACTCGTCGTAACCGATGTAGCGCCGGGCCGCCGCGCTGGCCAGGTAGCCGGGCGAGGCGTACAGCCGGTAGGCCAGGTGGCCCAGAAGGCTGGCAACCAGGGTCGGTTCTGTGGGCCGGGCCAGGGCGATGCTGATGTCGGCTTCGCGGCGGGCCAAGGATGCCTTTGATTTGCTGCCCACCAGCTTCAGGCGCAACTGTGGGTAGCGCTGGTACAGCTCGCCCAGGCGCCGGGCGACGATGCTGCCGAGCAGTGCCGGTGGTGCCGACAGCACCACTTCGCCTTCTACCGCCTGTTGGCCGGCGCTGGCGAAATGTTCAAGGGCGAAGGAGGACAGGGTCATTTGCTCGGCAAGTTCGGCAACGCGTCGGCCTTCGTCGGTGAGCACATAGGCGCGGGGACGCCGGTCGACCAGCTTGAGCTTGAGCGAGGCTTCGAGCGAAGCGATGCGCCGGGCCACGGTGGCGTGGTCGACGCCCAGTGCCTTGGCGGCGGCGGACAGCGAACCGGCCGAGGTGAAGGCAGAGAAATGTCGCAGGTCTTCCCAATCGAACATGAAGGGCTCGGCAGTGGCTTGTGCGGAAGGGGGTAGGGTAGCGTTTTCTGGGGGGCACTGTGGATTGCGGCGGGTTGGAGATTTTGGGGCTGCGCTGCAGCCCCACATGGCTGGCCTCAGTGGCCGCCTTTCATCCGTCGCGCCATCAGATAGATGCCCAGGCCAACCAGCGCAGTCGCGGCGCCGATATAGCCAGTACTGGTCCAGCCCATGCCCGCAGTAATCGCCATGCCACCCAACCATGGCCCCAGAGCATTCGCCAGGTTGAATGCGGCATGGTTGGACGCTGCAGCCAGGCTCGGCGCTTCATGGGCAATGTCCATCAGGCGGATCTGTAGCGGCGCGGCCAGGGCAATCATGGTCCCCACCAGGCCGATACCCAACAGCAGGCTCCACAGCGCCTGGGCGGCGAAGGTGAAGAACAGCAGCACTGCGATCGACCACACCAGCACCAGCCCCACGGCGCGGAACTGCAGGCGGTCGAACAGTTTACCGCCGGCAATGTTGCCGACGATGCCGCCCACCCCGAACGCCGCCAGGCCGAACGGAATCCACTGTGGCGATACCTGGGTCACTTGCAGCATGGTCGGCGCCAGGTAGCTGAACACCGTGAACATGCCGGCGAAGCCGATCGAGGCGATGGCCAGCGCCATCCACACCTGCGGCAGCGTGAAGGCTTGCAATTCCTTGCGTGGGTCGCTGCGCACTTCGTCGTGGCGCTGCGGCACAAAGCGCCACACCAGGGCGATGGTGCACAGCGCGATGGCGCCAACCAGCACGAACGCCGAACGCCAGCCGAAAAACTGGCCCAGGTAGGTTGCCACCGGGTTGCCGAGCAGCATGGCCAAGGTCAGGCCCATCATCACCCGGGCAACCGCACCCGCTCGCTGGTCCTTGGCCACCATGCTCGATGCCACCACTGCGGCAATGCCGAAGTACGCGCCGTGTGGCAGGCCGCTGATGAAGCGGAAGGCAACCAGGCTGCTGAATGAGGGGGCGAAGGCAGTCGCCAGGTTGCCAACGGCGTACAAGGCCATCAGCAGCAATAGCATGTGCTTGCGCAGCAGCCGGGCGCCCAGAATCGCTAGCGTCGGGGCGCCAACCATCACCCCCAGTGCGTAGGCACTGATGGCATGGCCCACCTGGGGCTCACTCAATTGCAGGTTGCTGGCGATGTCGGGCATCAGGCCCATGATGGCGAATTCGCCGGTGCCGATGGCAAAGCTGCCCAGCGCCATGGCGGCTTCCATCTTCGCGACGGTGCTTTTACTGGGGAGAGGGGGTATTTCCTGGACTGACATCTGTATCCCTTTTGAAACATGCTGAAACGTTCAAGGCGGGATCATAGTCAATATTTGCCGATAACGTCGAGGAAGCTGACCGGCTGGGGCTTTTGGCCCTTTCTGCGTGCGGTCTTGAATGGCCGCTCGACGGTTTCATCACTGGGCTACCGGGTGGAGTACAAAAGTACTCTGCTTGGATTTCCGGCACACAACAGCGAGCGCATAACTGAAATGCCGGGATGTGATGGCAAGCCGTACGCCTGCTCTTTTAGACTGCCGCCTGCGTGCGCCGACATCCGGCCCGCTTGGTCGATAAGGTTGCTTTAGTGAATGCTGGCGTACGTTTTCCCGGGCCTTTGGGTATTTTCTGGCTGGGCCTGCTGCAAATCCTGGTGTGGGGTGGTTCGTTCTTCCTGCTGGCGGTGATGGGCAAGCCAATCCTGCGCGAGACTGGCTGGGACAGCAGCTGGGTGTATGGGGCGCTGTCGCTGGGCCTGATGGTTTCGGCGCTGCTGGCGCCGCTGTCCAGCCGCCTGGTGGCGCGTTATGGCGGGCGCTCGCAACTGGCCGCCAGCGGTGTGGTAGTAGGGCTGGGCTTGCTGGTGGTTGCCAACTGCCACAGCCTGCTGGTGTTCCTGCTGGCCTGGGTGATCATTGCCGCGGGGATGGCAATGGGGCTGTATGAAGCGCTGTTCGCCACCCTCGGTGCCTTGTATGCGGAACGGGCAGGGCGGGCGATTACCGGTATCACCCTGATTTCGGGGTTTGCCACCACCATCACCTGGCCGGTGGTGGCCCTGGCCATCGAGCAACTGGGCTGGCGCACGGCGTGTACGGCTTATGCGCTGGTGCTGATCGTTGCCGTGGCGCCGTTGTACCTCTGGGTGTTGCCGGCAGGCCAGCCCGCACACAAGGCCCAGGGCGTGACGGCGACGAGCAATCTGCCTGTGGACCGCCGCCTCTATTGGCTGCTGACTGCAATCTTTGCCATTGGCGCGATCATCATGACTGCCGTTTCGGTGCAGCTGGTCGCAGTACTGCAGGGCCAGGGGCATTCGCTGGCGGCTGCCATTGGCCTGAGTGCCTTGCTCGGGCCGAGCCAGGTGGCATCGCGGGTGCTGCAGATCATCGCCGGCAAGCGCCACCCGATCTGGACTGCACTGGTGTCATCGGTGCTGGTCGCCGTCGGCCTGACGCTGGTGGCCGTGGCGCCCGGCGTGACCGCGCTGGGCCTGTTGCTGTATGGCTGTGGCAATGGCCTGCGCGCCATTGTCAGGGGGCTGCTGCCGCTGGCCCTGATGCCGCCAGCCCAGTATGTTGCGCTGATGGGCAAGATGTCGCGCCCCTCGTTGGTTGGCCAGGCACTGACGCCTTTGGTGGGTGGCTACCTGTTCCAGCACTTCGGCGCGACGGGGGTACTGGCAACGCTGTCGGCGCTGGCATTGACCAGTGTCGTGCTGGTGTTGCTGGTGATGCATGGCCTGCCGCGGCAAACGGCGTGATCAGGCGCTACTCATTTGGCTAGCAAGGACGATAAAGATGTCAGATGCATTACGTAACCAGTTGCTTATCGATGGACCGGCCGGCCAGATCGAACTGCTGATCGACCACCCGGCCGGGCCGCCAAAGGGGGTGGTGCTGGTCAGTCACCCACAACCGCTGCTGGGCGGGAGCCCGCGCCATATTGTGCCGCTGACCCTGGCGCGTCAGCTGTGCGCAGCCGGTTGGCAGGTGGTGCGGCCGAGTTTTCGTGGGGTAGGGCAGACACAAGGCGCGCACGACGAGGGCATCGGCGAAGCGCAAGACTGCATCGCGGTCATCCGTCACTTCAGCCGGGAGTTGCCGGAGCTGCCAATAGCCTTGGTAGGGTTTTCTTTTGGTGCCTATGTGTTCGCCCGTGTGGCCTGTGCGCTTGAAGGGCAGTTGCAGGCAGTGGCGTTGCTGGGGCTGCCGGTGGGTGATGTACCGGGCGGGCGCTATTACGAGCCATTGCCGGTGCCTGCGGATTGCCTGCTGCTGCATGGCGAACAGGATGACATGGCGCCGCTGGCCAACCTGTTGCAATGGGCAGGCCCGGGGCAACGGGCGGTTTCGGTTTATGCCGGTGCCAACCACTTTTTCAAGGGTTGCCTGGGGCGCGCAGCCGAGCAGGTGATCGCCCATCTGGCGTTGAAAACCGCGCTACCCTAGAACGGCTGGGGTGGTCTGGCACCGGCGTTGCCGGTGTTCGCGGCTGAAGCCGCTCCCACATTGATGATCGCGCTGGCTTCAAAGCATGCGCCATACCTGTGGGAGCCGCTTTAGCCGCGAAAGGGCCGGAACAGGCTAGCCTCACCGCTCCAGGTAATGCGTCTGCGCAGCAAAGTCGATGAACCGCTTGCTGGCCAGCGACAGGTATTCCCCGGAGCGCCAGCACAATCTGAAGCTCATCTGCTGCGCGGGCCGGAACGGCACCCCGACGATGCCCGGCGTGCGCTGCTGGACCGAGCGCAGCAGGGTCGCCACGCCCATGTTGTCCAGCGCGGCCTGCACCACCAGCGAGACGAAGTTGCTCTGCAACGCCACCTGGTAAGTAATGCCATGCTCGGCGAAGAACGCGTCCAGAAGGTGACGTTGAACGAACGTGCGGTCGAACACGACCATGTCGGTATTGCGCAGGTCTTGCGCCGTGAGAAAGGCTTTGCCGGCATAAGCGTGGTCAGGGTGCATGCACGCCAGCATCTCGTCACTGCCCAGCAGGATCGATTCCTTGTCGGGCGGCACTCGCCTGGACTCCAGCAGGGCCAGGTCGATTTCCCGTTGTTCCAGGCGATGGCCAATGTCCTCGGCACTGCCTTCGAACACGGTCATGGCAATGCCTGGATACAGCTGGCGGAAGGCGTTCATCAATCCCGGTACATAGTGCAGGCCGAACATGGGCGGGATGCCCAGGCGCACTTCACCGCGTTTCAGGTCGGCCATGTCGCGCAGCTCTTGTCGGGCAACATCCATCTCGCGCAGCGCCGACGCAATGCGTGGCAGGAACTGTTCGCCCTCGGCGGTAAGGATGACTTTGCGCGTGGTGCGGTTGAACAGGGTCACGCCCAGTTCTTCTTCCAGACGGGTTACGGCCATGCTTAGCGCAGGCTGGGCGATGTGCAAATGCTGGGCAGCCTTGGTGAAGCTGCCTTGGCGCACGATCTCGACGCAGCAGCGCAATGCCTTGAGGTTCATTAGGTGTTCTACCATTCATAACGAACTGTGATGCTAAGCATCATAACAATATATTTATTATTATTAACCAGAGGGCCTACGATGCGCGCCACTGAGACATCCTGCAATATCTCAGTCACGCAGCGTAATAATGCTGCAATCCCACAAAGATTTTGAGGTAGTACCCCAAATGGCCAAGGCCGCCGATGTCGTTGTGCAATGTCTGGAAAACGAAGGTGTCGAGTATGTGTTCGGCATTCCTGGTGAGGAAAACCTCGACCTGCTCGAATCCCTGCGCAAGTCGAAGATCAAGCTGGTACTGACCCGTCACGAGCAGTCTGCAGGTTTCATGGC
>NZ_JAWRYI010000181.1:0-339 GCF_046534705.1 Pseudomonas sp. SIMBA_068 | reverse complement strand
CCGGTCTACTACCTGGCCATGATTACCCTGGTCAAATGCGAACTGTGGCTGGCCCAGGGGCGCACCGACCTGGCCGAGTCCTGGCTGCTGCGCCTGGGCCAGACCTACGGCGGTGAGCAGCCAGCGGCAGCACCGGAGTTCCACCCACTGCTGCCGTTGCACATTGCGCTGCAGCAGGCGCTGCTCGAGCGCATCCAGTTACGTGGCGACGATGCCGTGCAACGCCTGGCCAGCCTGGTCGAGCGCGGGCAGGCCAGTGGCGGCATGATGCTCACCGTCAGCGCCCTGTGCCAATGGCTCTCCCTGCTGCTGGCCGAAGGCCGCGAAGCGCAGGCCGCG
>NZ_JAWRYI010001636.1:0-237 GCF_046534705.1 Pseudomonas sp. SIMBA_068 | reverse complement strand
CCTGATACCAGATCTCCGACTGTGCACGCGTATTGGTAAACACCAGGCAACTGCTGCTGGCGTCGACTTCGGCGACCACTTGCGGGAGCATTTTCAGGCCGATATGCCCGGCCCAGGGAAAGCCCTCAGCGATGGGGGGCAACAGGGTGTCGATTTTCAGTTGCTTGGCCGTTTGCCCCTGCACATTGATCCCGCCGCCGTGTGGGACCAACACCTCAAGCGCGTGGGCCTGGTTCC
>NZ_JAWRYI010001635.1:0-237 GCF_046534705.1 Pseudomonas sp. SIMBA_068 | reverse complement strand
CGGGCTCGCGCATCGAGTTGCCCGCCGCGTTGATGCGCCGCCTGCGTACCCATGCGCTGGGCCGTGTGCATTGGCTGGACGAAGGCCAGCTGGATGCCGAGCGCCTGTTGATTCCACTGACCAATGGCCGTGGCAAGGTCGCCGCCTGGTGCCTGGCCATGCCCTTCCTGCGCCCGGCCGAAGTGACTGGCCCGCACCTGGGTGACGACTACCTGCAAGGCATTACTCAGGTACATC
>NZ_JAWRYI010001634.1:0-237 GCF_046534705.1 Pseudomonas sp. SIMBA_068 | reverse complement strand
CCAGCGCGTGGGCTTCATTGATGCCGAGCTGAAGATTTTCGTGGTTGAATTCGTTGTTGCGCACACGCAGGGAGTAACGCGGCTGGCCCGCATAAACAGCATCTGCGCCATAAGCGAAAGCGTAACGCATATTTTTCAGCGTTCCCGCCGGGGAAAGGAGTTCCGGTTTAAACATAATTCTCTCGTTCTGATGACAGGTCAGATCCGCTTCACCTGATGAAGCGGTTAGGGGAGGCC
>NZ_JAWRYI010001633.1:0-237 GCF_046534705.1 Pseudomonas sp. SIMBA_068 | reverse complement strand
CACGTACTACATGCTGCTCACCTACATGCCCAGCTACCTGTCGCACAACCTGCACTACAGCGAAGACCACGGGGTGCTGATCATCATCGCGATCATGGTCGGCATGCTGTTCGTGCAGCCGATCATCGGGCTGCTCAGTGACAAGTTCGGGCGCCGGCCTTTCATCATGGTCGGCAGTGTCGGCCTGTTCGCGCTGGCTATCCCAGCCTTCATGCTGATCAACAGCGGCGTGCTTGG
>NZ_JAWRYI010001632.1:0-237 GCF_046534705.1 Pseudomonas sp. SIMBA_068 | reverse complement strand
CAGTAAGATTTACGTTGCCAGATACGGCCTAAAACGCCTTATCTGGCATGACATTCCTGTTTGATCACTGTTTCATACAACGCGCCCGCCGTTCGTCTACGCGCTTCGCAAACCAGGCCGTAGTCAGGTTGCGGGTGATTTTCGGGCTTTCCAGTTGAATGCCAGGCAACATTTCGCGGGGTAGTGATTTACCCGTTTTCGCTTCGGCAAGTTGATAAACTTTCTTGTACAGCGCCG
>NZ_JAWRYI010001631.1:0-237 GCF_046534705.1 Pseudomonas sp. SIMBA_068 | reverse complement strand
CGTATACATGACCTGTTTTTACTAACTGTGGAAAGTGTCGAACAAACAAAGCACATAACAGTGTGGCAATGTGAAGACCATCGGAGTCAGCATCGGCCAATATACAAATTTTATTATAGCGTAGCCCGCTCATGTCGGCTGAATCAGGATCGATCCCTAAAGCTACCGAAATGTCATGCACCTCTTGCGATGCTAATATTTGCCCTGACTCAACTTCCCACGTATTTAAAATTTTAC
>NZ_JAWRYI010001630.1:0-237 GCF_046534705.1 Pseudomonas sp. SIMBA_068 | reverse complement strand
ATTGAATCGTTAGCTAATAGCATAAGCGAAGATCTAGCAGCCAACGGGATGCCGCAAAAAATTGTTTTTTCGTACCACGGTATGTCAAAATTATTTTTAGACAATGGCGACCCATATCATTGCCTGTGTTTACAAACAACGCGACTTGTTGTTGAAAAGCTTGGCCTTGATAAAGACAATGTCATTAGCGCTTTCCAAAGCCGATTTGGTAAAGCAGAGTGGTTAAAGCCCTACACC
>NZ_JAWRYI010000180.1:0-340 GCF_046534705.1 Pseudomonas sp. SIMBA_068 | reverse complement strand
CTCAATCAACTGTTCTGCAGAGATCCCATTGTCAAAGGCATCACCCAGCCAACGCTGGAAAGTATCGATATGGGCTTTTATCCCACCGACGGTTAATTCATCACGGGGCCAGACGCATGGATTTTGCGGTTGACCGGGCAGGGTGGGGAGAGCGGTGTTTGCGTACTGTTCTGGAAGGGTATTCATTGTGCGCCACCCATAAGATTAAATTATCGCATTAAAAAAGCCGGCATTCGCCGGCTTCATCTTATTCGTCGTGCGAGATTATCGCCGGGATGGTGTCATCCTTGCGTAGCGTCAGAATTTCGCAGCCGTTATCAGTCACCACAATAGTATGCTC
>NZ_JAWRYI010001629.1:0-237 GCF_046534705.1 Pseudomonas sp. SIMBA_068 | reverse complement strand
CAGTGGTGGTGGTGGTGGTGCTCGAGCAGATCATTCAGCAGATCATCCGGATCGGTATCATCTGCGCTTGAGCTAGAGCCGCTACTTGAAGACATAAAATCATCTTCGGTTTTGGTATTAAAATCATCAACATTAAATGCATCCAGATCATCTGCAACTTTATCTGCTTTTTTTGCTGCGGTTGCTGCTGCACCGCCCATAACTGCGGTACCCATAACCTGGCCAAATTTGGTATTC
>NZ_JAWRYI010001628.1:0-237 GCF_046534705.1 Pseudomonas sp. SIMBA_068 | reverse complement strand
GTTTCATTTAGGCGAAGCGCTTTATGATGCACAGGGTGCCGAGCTTGCGAACCAAGCTGCAATCATTGCAAAAAAAGCGGCTCAAAGTGCAAATAAAAATATACTGGTAGCAGGTTCGCTGCCTCCGGTATTTGGCTCTTACCGCCCGGAGCTATTTGAACGTAAGCGTGGTTTTACTATTTTAAATACACTTTATGAAGCACAAAACGAGTATGTAGATTTATGGATTGGCGAAAC
>NZ_JAWRYI010001627.1:0-237 GCF_046534705.1 Pseudomonas sp. SIMBA_068 | reverse complement strand
CAACTGCCGCACCCGGACGCCGGGGTGCTGGGCGCGCAATCGCGGCACTTCAACTACCCGGACCAGAGCCGCAGCAAGAGCCTGGCCGATGCTCCGGAGCTGGGGATCAAGACCTGCTTCAGCTCCGATTCGTTTTCTGTGTACCGACGCAGCGCATTGCAGGCCGTCGGCGGTTTTCCCGACGACGTGATCGGCAGCGAAGACGCCTATGTGGCCGCGCGCATGCTGCTTGAAGGC
>NZ_JAWRYI010001626.1:0-237 GCF_046534705.1 Pseudomonas sp. SIMBA_068 | reverse complement strand
CGAGCTGTCGGCCAGCGGCAAGCTGACCGACAAGTGGCAGGTTTTCGCCGGTTATACCTACATGCAGGCCCGCCAGATCGACGGTGGCGCGCTGGGCAAGGCCAACGACGGCAACCAGCTGCCGAACACGCCGAACAACAGCGCCAGCCTGTGGACCACTTACGCGATCACGCCGAAGCTCACCGTCGGTGGCGGCGCGTTCTATGTGGATGACGTCTACGGCAGCGTGGCCAACAC
>NZ_JAWRYI010001625.1:0-237 GCF_046534705.1 Pseudomonas sp. SIMBA_068 | reverse complement strand
CATTCCTCTTCGTGCACATGTTCGACACCGCCGGCACCCTGATGGGCGTGGCACAACGGGCCAACCTGGTGGCGCCTGATGGGCGTATCGAAAACCTGTCACGGGCGTTGAAAGCAGACAGTGCGTCCAGCGTATTCGGCGCGGTGGTCGGCGTGCCGCCGGTCACCAGCTATGTAGAAAGTGCCGCAGGCGTGGCCGCCGGTGGCCTGACTGGCCTGACAGCTGTGGTGGTGGGGC
>NZ_JAWRYI010001624.1:0-237 GCF_046534705.1 Pseudomonas sp. SIMBA_068 | reverse complement strand
CGGGGCTTCCAGGAAGGATGGATTAGCGGTTGCGTTTATCGATTACCCGGCAGGCCTTGCCTTCGGAGCGCTTGATGCTGAATGCCGGCTGCAAAACGATACGTGAGCTGATGCCAATATGGGTCTTTATGTGGCGGCTGAGATCGCCGCAGAGGGCCCGCTGCTGCTCGTCCCCCAGTTGCTGGTGCTCAGGCTTGAGCTCGACGTGGATATCAACGCTGTCGAGGTTGCCGTGGC
>NZ_JAWRYI010000179.1:0-340 GCF_046534705.1 Pseudomonas sp. SIMBA_068 | reverse complement strand
CCATGTTATCGTCTATAAGTGGTTTAAGAGAAACCAATGCCTCCGCAAAGTAGGTATCAAATTCAATATGATACTTTTTAGCAAACTCGTCTATATTTAGTTCAAACTGACAAATAAGCTGCTTAATAGCATCCGCTCGAATAACATCATCATGGGTTAAATGCATACCTTTACTAAGTGCGCAGCCGCTTTGCGTTTCAATGCTGTGGTAGTAATGCTTTAGCTCTTTTTTATTTTGTAAAATAGCGGTGCCAATTTGTGAAATAGACGATGCACCCAGCCCTAATAAATCACAATTACCATGCGTTGTATAACCTTGAAAGTTTCGATGCAATTGGCC
>NZ_JAWRYI010001623.1:0-237 GCF_046534705.1 Pseudomonas sp. SIMBA_068 | reverse complement strand
CGGCTTTTTTGTTTTTAAGACTGACTAAGCTATATCAAACATAGTAAAGTTAACAAAACTCACCATTTTGGGAATATAGAGGAAACAAGATGTCAAATATCGTAAAAGTAATTGGTCGCGAAATCATGGACTCGCGTGGTAACCCAACTGTTGAAGCGGATGTACATTTAGCTGATGGCTCATGGGGTCGTGCGGCAGCACCTTCTGGCGCATCTACTGGTACTCGCGAAGCATTAG
>NZ_JAWRYI010001622.1:0-237 GCF_046534705.1 Pseudomonas sp. SIMBA_068 | reverse complement strand
CAGTGGCTCGGTCTTGCGCAGCTTGAACAGGCTGAGCATGCTCATGATGTACATCACGATGGCACCGAACACCGCCATGGTGATCATGGCCGCTGTCAGTGTCATGCCGCCCAGGTTGATCAGGCCATCGCTGTAGATGGCGGCGATGCCGACCACGCCACCGGCGATGATCGCCCGGTGCGGTGTCTGAAAACGCGACAGTTTGGCCAGGAAGGACGGCAAGTAGCCCGCACGCGC
>NZ_JAWRYI010001621.1:0-237 GCF_046534705.1 Pseudomonas sp. SIMBA_068 | reverse complement strand
AAAGCCAATGACTGCCAGCCCAGAACTGTCCATCCATCGGGTCATGCACGAGATCAAGCGCCGCCGCCTGGAGGTGCTGCGCGTAGTCGACCTGACCCCGCGCATGCGCCGCATCACCCTGGGCGGCCCTGAGCTGGCCGGGTTCATCAGCCTGGGCAGCGACGACCATGTGAAGCTGCTGTTCCCGCAGAACGCCGAACAGCAAGCCGCCCTGGAAACCCTGGTACTGGGCCCGGG
>NZ_JAWRYI010001620.1:0-237 GCF_046534705.1 Pseudomonas sp. SIMBA_068 | reverse complement strand
GCAGCTCGACAAAGGCGTGGCGTGGCAATTGGCTGTTGCGCTCCAGGGAGGAACCCGGTGGCGCCACATAGGCTTGCTCATCCAACCGCAGAGCTTCGCCCTCCTTCAGGCCTCGCAAGCGCTGGCTAAGTTGTTCGGCCAAACCGCTGCGAGCGGTTGCATCGCTGTTCGCCGTCACTGTGCGGGTAAAAGCGTCGCGCCACTGCTGGCGCTTCTCAACGCTGATGGGCGGCCAAC
>NZ_JAWRYI010001619.1:0-237 GCF_046534705.1 Pseudomonas sp. SIMBA_068 | reverse complement strand
AAGCGTAATGCTAAAACGAGCACCTGGCTTGATGGTTCTTGCACGTAATGCTTTTTTAACTTTTGCAAGTTCAGCTAGTGATGCAATTTTAGCTTTATAAGCTTGCTCGTTAATATGATGACCGTCGCCTTCAATAGGCTTAACTAAATGCGTTATTTGCGCTTTAAAGGCTGTATCAAGCTGTGCTTGTTCAGCTAATTCGCGGATTAAATCATCGCTGATTTTTGGCATTTTAGT
>NZ_JAWRYI010001618.1:0-237 GCF_046534705.1 Pseudomonas sp. SIMBA_068 | reverse complement strand
CACGCCAGCTGCGTCACCGAAGCCTGTAACTGGCGGGCGATATCCGGGTAGGCGACGGTGGCGACAAACATGTTCACCAGGTCCAGGGCGAAGCCCAGCAAAAAGATCCAGGCGACTTTCGAGCGGTAGGTCATGAACGTGATCCTGCGAGTGAGGCGGGCAGGGTAGGCCAGGTGTTCACTTTGGAATACACCGGTTTGCCTGCTAGTTTGTCAAAAATATTTTGACAAATGAGGG
>NZ_JAWRYI010001617.1:0-237 GCF_046534705.1 Pseudomonas sp. SIMBA_068 | reverse complement strand
CGGTTCCAACGTGGCCGCACAGAGGGACTTGGTCATGTCCGCGGACCGCAACGTCAACATCGTTGCGGAACAGAACACGGCCAACGAGCACCAATACGAAAAAATCAAGAAATCCGGTTTTGGCGCATTGGGCGGTATCAGTTATGGATCGCGCCAGACGACGGACTGGGTGGATACCAAGCGAGGGCTCAATACCGGCAGCACGATCGGCAGCGTAACTGGGGATGTGCTGATCAA
>NZ_JAWRYI010001616.1:0-237 GCF_046534705.1 Pseudomonas sp. SIMBA_068 | reverse complement strand
GAGCTTGAGGTGGGTTAGGTCTGGCGGGCGCCCAATGCATTTCGCGCGCCGCCCGGCTTCGGCGGCAGTCAATAGCGGCGGGCCAAGGTCGAGGCTGAGCACGCTGCCTAACGATTGCGTAGCGTGTCCAGCGCTGGGGACCAAACGACATGGCCACAGCGCTCACATGCGACCGAATCGTGCGCCTCATGGTAGGTCGGAAAACCACAGCCCACGCAACAGTAAAGGCCGGCAGAA
>NZ_JAWRYI010001615.1:0-237 GCF_046534705.1 Pseudomonas sp. SIMBA_068 | reverse complement strand
CTCGACTCCCACAGCCCCTCCATGATGGTGGTGCTGGAAACCGCACGCCAGGTGGCGGGTACCGACGCCAATATCCTGATCCTGGGCGAGTCCGGTACCGGTAAAGGTGAATTGGCCCGCGCCATTCATGGTTGGAGCAAACGCGCGAAAAAATCCTGCGTCACCATCAATTGCCCGTCGTTGACAGCGGAGTTGATGGAAAGCGAGCTGTTCGGCCACAGCCGCGGCGCGTTTACC
>NZ_JAWRYI010001614.1:0-237 GCF_046534705.1 Pseudomonas sp. SIMBA_068 | reverse complement strand
GCGTAGCATCCGGCACCCACTAAGGGACTATCGCCAACTCGTCCGGGTAATTTATTGGTCATTCCGCCTGTGGACGTGGCTGCCGCCAAATTGCCGTCTAAATCCAACGCCACGGCCCCCACGGTGCCCATTTTCTGTTTTTCATCCAGTGGCGCACCGCTATGGTCGAGGACGGTTGCCCCTTCCTTGCGCGCTGCCAGTAGTTGTTCATAACGCAAAGGCGTGGAGAAAATCTCC
>NZ_JAWRYI010001613.1:0-237 GCF_046534705.1 Pseudomonas sp. SIMBA_068 | reverse complement strand
AGCCCTGGCTGAACGTGAAGTGCTGTTGGCCAAGGCGCCGCACATCGTCAAGCCCATGCGTTTCGTGTTGCCGCACCGCCCGCACTTGCGCCCGGCCTGGATGATTCGCGCCGGCCTGTTCCTGTATGACCACCTGGGCAAGCGCGAAAAACTTGCAGGCTCCAAAAGCCTCAAGTTTGGCCCTGACAGCCCGCTGAAAAGCGAAATCACCAAAGGCTTCGAATATTCCGATTGCTG
>NZ_JAWRYI010001612.1:0-237 GCF_046534705.1 Pseudomonas sp. SIMBA_068 | reverse complement strand
ACCTGGCGGCGGATTTCGATCCGATGTTGTTCGATTCGGTACTGGCGGAGCAGGTGCGGCAAGTCGATCAGCTGGATTGGGACGAGCGCGAAGGCGTGCTGCGGGCCGAACGCCAGCGCAAGGTCGGCGAACTGGTGCTCAGTCGCGAACCGCTGAGCGGGCTGGATGAGTCCGCCCGCACCCTGGCCCTGGTCAATCTGGTCCGGCGCAAAGGCCTGGAGCTGTTGCCCTGGACCC
>NZ_JAWRYI010001611.1:0-237 GCF_046534705.1 Pseudomonas sp. SIMBA_068 | reverse complement strand
AACAGCAGCATCATAATCGCGCCGGAACAGGGACGTAATCCCATCGACACCACCACCAGCAGCTGGGTTTTCACACTGAGATTGCCGCTCATCTGCTGCGGTGTCGGAAGATGTGCGTGTCCGCATCCGCACTGATCGTCATGCTGATGGTGAGGTTTGAAGGTGCGAAATACCGGGGCCGGACGCGGACGCAATGTCCGCCACAACGAACGCAGCGCCCGATAACCGATCATCACG
>NZ_JAWRYI010001610.1:0-237 GCF_046534705.1 Pseudomonas sp. SIMBA_068 | reverse complement strand
AATAAAAAAGGTGTGACCGTGCCTACTGACAGCCACCCTTGATGCCGTGGGGTTCGGCTACTGCCTGGCCCCCCGGTTTCGGTCATTCCGACCGAATCAGCCGACGCGGCGCAATGCGCCCGTCTTCGCTCACTTCACCGATACCGATGAAGCGCGCATTGTGATCCTGTACCCGGACCATGCCAAATTGTGGCGCGTCCGGTGCGCGTACCGCCTGCCCATGCAGCCAGTAGAACG
>NZ_JAWRYI010001609.1:0-237 GCF_046534705.1 Pseudomonas sp. SIMBA_068 | reverse complement strand
CAGTTCAAAACCTTCTGGTCTGATATCGCCCAGCGCCAGCGGGGTGAAGTAGTCCCAGTCGCGTACCGCCAGTCTGATGAGTAGCCTTGCCATGATCTCTCCGTTTACGCTGCACCGTCGGGACGGGGCATGAAATAGTGCTTGAATTTGATACTAGATCCGGAATACTTACCTGAACAATAATTAATTTGTTACTGAACAAAGTATTTTCTTATGACAGAGAGCGTCGACCTCAAC
>NZ_JAWRYI010000178.1:0-341 GCF_046534705.1 Pseudomonas sp. SIMBA_068 | reverse complement strand
ACACGAGCCGACTTGTCGAATACTTGCTCTAGGGAATCGGATAAAATTTGGAAGTTTTCTTCTTTGTTAATCGCAATCGCATACATTACAACAAAGAAGGCAAACATAATGGTCATATAATCCGCATAAGATACTAACCAGCGCTCTGTATGCTGGTTTTTATGGGCCGAGCGACCAAATCGTCGACGCATCATTTTTATGCGTCCACTAGGCTTGGCCGTTCAACACGATAAGCTTCTAACTTTAGCTCAATGTTCATTGGGCTTTGGCCATCGCTGATTGCAATTATCCCTTCTGCAAGCATTTCGTGGTAAAGCATCTTTTCTTCTACACGTTGCTTG
>NZ_JAWRYI010001608.1:0-237 GCF_046534705.1 Pseudomonas sp. SIMBA_068 | reverse complement strand
ATCGTGATCGGATCCTGACCGACGAAAGGCTCATCAAACATGATCAGTTCCGGCTCCAGCGCAATAGCACGCGCCAGTGCCACACGACGCGCCATTCCGCCCGACAGCTCCGCGGGCTTCAGCTGGGCCGCGCCACGCAGACCCACCGCTTCCAGCTTCATCAGCACAGTGCTGTGCAGCAGCGGAGGAGGCAGACGGGTATGTTCACGCAGCGGCCAGGCAACATTTTCATAGACC
>NZ_JAWRYI010001607.1:0-237 GCF_046534705.1 Pseudomonas sp. SIMBA_068 | reverse complement strand
GATTTCAGGGTTGGTGGCCACTTCGAAGACATCGTTGGTAATCGCGATACCGGTCGTTTGGAACTGAGGCTTTGGCGAACGCGTGGCAATTTGCGCCACTTCAATCCCACGCCCTGCGCGGCGGGAAATTTCTTCGGCGTTACGCTGAAGTACGTTGAAGGTACCGCCACCGACGGTCCCTAACCCACAGATGCCTACTTTGACCGGTTTCACTGAAGAACTCCCCATGAAACGGCC
>NZ_JAWRYI010001606.1:0-237 GCF_046534705.1 Pseudomonas sp. SIMBA_068 | reverse complement strand
CGGGTAAGGTAAAACGTCAGTAGCCAGGCGCCGATGGCCAGCAGCGCGGCCGGGAAGTACAGGCCCATGAGCATGCCGGCGGCGGTGGCTACGCCTTTGCCACCGCGGAAGCAGAAATACAGCGGGAACAGGTGGCCCAGCACCGCACATACGCCTACCCAGGCTTGCGCGTGCAGGTCCAGCCCGGCAAAGCGGGCAAGCAATACCGGCAAAAGGCCCTTGCACAGGTCGCCAAGC
>NZ_JAWRYI010001605.1:0-237 GCF_046534705.1 Pseudomonas sp. SIMBA_068 | reverse complement strand
CTGAAGATCACGTACTGGTTATAGGCCCTGGCCGGGTCGTAGCGAGTGACGCCGGTGGGGTAGACGCTGGGCGCGGCCTGCACCGCCGAGGCCAGCAGGGCGGTGGACAGCAGCAGGGGCAAAGCGGTGGTGAGGCGCAACATGACAAGCACTCCTGTTCAAGTCGAAAGGCGCCGGAGAACCCGGCGCAAGGTGCGAAAAGCCGGGTATCAGAAATCGTAGCGACCGGTCACGCCC
>NZ_JAWRYI010001604.1:0-237 GCF_046534705.1 Pseudomonas sp. SIMBA_068 | reverse complement strand
CCAAGCGATTGCTGCCGGTAGGCGTTCAGGCGTTGGCGGTCGAGGGTTTGCATGGGAGTGTTCCATTCGTCGTCCCAATACATGGCGGGTACCCGCAGGGCCAGCCATTTGACGGACCGTTCGCGGGTCAGCAGCGTTGCCAGGTAGCCGCCATAACTGCTGCCGATGAGGGCGATGGCGCTACTGTCCACGGCTGGATGGCTCAGCAGCCGGTCGTAGGCCACCATCAGGTCATGC
>NZ_JAWRYI010001603.1:0-237 GCF_046534705.1 Pseudomonas sp. SIMBA_068 | reverse complement strand
ATAGTGATGTTCTGGCTGGCGGCAATATCCTGCATGTTCAGGGCGACAATGCAGGGTACGCCCAGTTCCAGCAGCTGAAAGGTCAGGAACAGATTACTTTCCAGACTGGAGGCATCGACGACGTTAATCACCACATCGGCGTGATCCTGATAGAGATACTGGCAGGCGATGCTCTCATCTATCGAACTTTCAGCAGATAGCGTTGTCAGCGATCGGGTGCCTGGCAGATCAATAAGC
>NZ_JAWRYI010000177.1:0-342 GCF_046534705.1 Pseudomonas sp. SIMBA_068 | reverse complement strand
GAGGGGTTTTTTGACTTGAGGAATATCTCAAAGCGAGCCATATTTGATGAGATCGATAGCGACTAAATCGCTTCAGTTTCACAACTGACAGAATAAAAAAACGGCAGCTCAAGGGCTGCCGTTTTGTGTTTCAGGTTTCTGTTATGTATTGCTGCTGTTTGCGGCGATGATTTTCGCTACTTTTTCAGCTTGCGCATTCATCTGCATCTGACGGTATGCATTTTCCATCAGCGGCAGCGCATCACGCGTAGCCTGGGTATCCGGGTAGTCGCGCAACATGCCTTCTACGCGGTTAACGACGGCAACCCATGCGCCACGTTCTGTATAGTACTCGGCCACGGA
>NZ_JAWRYI010001602.1:0-237 GCF_046534705.1 Pseudomonas sp. SIMBA_068 | reverse complement strand
CAATAACAGGCCATTGGCCCGCTCACGCAGCGCGGGGATTCTGGCTTCGCTGACGCGGGAACCAGCAATGATGCCCGCGTTAAAGCGCGCCTGCGCAAGACCTACCACACGCAAGGCATCGCGCTCAATTTGCGCCTGATGCTGGTTTTTCTCCGCCAGTGTCTGAACCTGACTGGCTGCCCGCGCCACGTCATTCACCGCTTCAACCACCGCTTTGTTGTAGCTGGCGATAGACAA
>NZ_JAWRYI010001601.1:0-237 GCF_046534705.1 Pseudomonas sp. SIMBA_068 | reverse complement strand
CAGTTGCTGATAACTGACGGTTTCACCGCAAGGTATCGTGCGCAGTGCCTGCCAGACTTGTTGCTGAAAAGCAGTGCCGCGAATGTCCAGCGGTAACGTCAGCGGCGTATCGCGTTGATTGAGGCTGGCGATCACTTCACGCACATGTTGCTGAAACATCAGATCGGCAGGCGCGTTGTCGGCAGCGGGAAACATTTGTTGCAACTCGCTGATTAATGTGGCGTCATCATCGCCCAG
>NZ_JAWRYI010001600.1:0-237 GCF_046534705.1 Pseudomonas sp. SIMBA_068 | reverse complement strand
ATACCTGTCTGATGGCGCGCTCTGCGAAGCGGTAACGCGTGAAGGTGCTGGCTGGGATAGCGATTTTCTAGCCAGTATTGGTCAGCAGTTAGGAACGGCTGAATCCCTTGAACTGGGGCGGCTGGCGAATGTGAATCCGCCTGAATTATTGCGCTACGATGCGCAAGGACGCCGTCTGGACGATGTGCGTTTTCACCCCGCCTGGCACCTGCTGATGCAGGCGCTATGTACCAATCG